>JBLMYQ010000001.1:0-11390 GCA_050258375.1 Deltaproteobacteria bacterium
GCTCTGTGATACTGAGAGTGCTAGACGTTAGGAGGTTATACATATGGGAGCAATGAAAATTTGTAATGAACGGTTGTTTTTTGTGGTTAGTTATCACTTGAGCCAAAAATCTGTAACAAGAAAATAAATAAGTTGATAGACTCCAGTTTAGGAAGGGAGAGCATGTTTTGCTTGATAGTGAAGGTTTCGATATTTGGTCGGAGGACTACGAGAAATATGTAGAACGAAGCTCAAAAGGATATCCATTTGAAGGTTATTATGATGTACTAAATTATATGTACAGTTTGATTGAAATTAAGGATGGTGCCAAAATTTTGGATATTGGTGTTGGTACAGGAATGCTGCCAAGCCAATTATATAAAGAAGGTTCCATTATTTATGGTATAGATTTTTCCGCTAAGATGATTAAAATTGCTCAAGAAAAGATGCCAAAGGCGAAGTTTTATCAATGTGACTTCAAGAATGGTTTGCCAAATGAATTGATAGGTGAGAGGTTCAACTGTATTATCTCATCTTATGCAATTCACCATTTGAGCGATTATGAAAAAGTTAAATTTATTAAGCAACTTAGCAATATTCTCGACAATGACGGAAAGATAATAATTGGTGACGTTGCATTTGAGAATGAAGATAAATTTAAAAAGTGTAGAGAAAGAACGGGAGAAAGTTGGGACTGTGACGAAGTATATGTTATTGCAGATATAATTACTAAAAGATTAATGGATGTAAGATTAAGTGCTGCATATAAACAGATTTCGGAATGTGCTGGAGTGATGGAGATAATAAAGGGCTGATATCCTTCCTCATTTATTTCTAAGATGATAATAGTAATCATTTAAGGAGGTTAATTTAGAGCAATGATTATTAATGATTTTTCTGGTTTTAATGGGCAACATTGCGAAACAACAGCTACGGGAAGCCTTTTAAATTATATAGGTTTGGAGTTATCGGAACCTATGTTATTTGGTATCGGCGAAGGATTAGGCTTCATTTATTGGGATATGAAGAATATGAATTTTCCTTTTATCGGTGGAAGGATAAAACCAGAATTTATAACAAGAAATATAGTAAATAATTTGGAATTACATATGGATGTTAAAGAAACATCATCGGTTAAGGCAGCATGGGATAATGTTAAAGGTTATATAGATAGTGGCATACCAGTTGGGTTGAAATTGGATGCTTACTATTTGGAGTACTTTACAAACAAATTTCATTTTGCAGCTCATTATGTAGCGATGTATGGTTATGACAAAGAATATGCTTATCTTGCTGATACGGTTCAGCAAGGAGGTTTGGTGAAATCAAGCCTAAAGAGTATAGAGATGGCTAGAAATGAAAGGGGAGCAATGTCTTCTCGAAACTTATCATATACCATAACTCAAACGAAAGAACTTCCCAAGTTTGAAGATATAATATTAAAAGCAATAAAAAGAAATGCTGAAGATTTTCTAAATCCACCAATAAAGAATATTGGGTATAAAGGAATCGAAAAATTAAGCAAAGAAATAAGAAATTGGTTTGAGAAAGGTAAAGATACGCCGGAGCACTTGAAAAGAACAGCTATATTGATGGAAAAGGCAGGAACAGGAGGGGCCATTTTTAGAAATATATTTAGAGATTTTTTAAAAGAAAGCATGACAATAATTGAAAGTAAAAATTTGCAGAAAGCGTATAATTCTTTTTGTGACATTGCTCAGTATTGGGGCGAAGTTTCCAGCCTGATAGGAAAAGCTGGAGAAACAAACAACTCTTCATTTTTGAATGAGGCATCAGGTATAGTATTGGAATTATCAAAAAGGGAAAAAGAAGCAATGAGCTTGCTATTAGATATCTAAAAATTAAGGGAACTGATTTGAGGTAAAGGAAGGATATCATATAACAATACACTTTTGTATAGGTATTAAAGAAGCGAACCTCGAAGAAGTGCGAAATTGGTAAATTGTTTAATATATTATTGCGGAGGTTAAAACAATGAGCAATGAATTTATAAATTTAACCATTGACAATATTGAAAATTAGCATTTGTGTTGTAAAAAATATCATGTTATATAGGAGTTATAAATAAATGTATCATCCGCGATTTAAAGGCAACCATTATCTGATGGGGCAGAAAATGGGGAATATATTCAAGAAATCTAATGCTCAGTTTCCAATTAAACTTGACTCGTTTCAAGCTAAATTTGGCAAAGAAAGTGGAATCTTGTTAAGAAAGTTTTTTCCCGAAGCATCAGAGGAAATTAAAGGTATTACTGATGCAATAGGATATGATAATGAATTATTTACTGCTTGGATGATGTGTATGGGATGCTGCCTGGATATAGACGATGGCAATTGTGTAGAAATAAGAGGCTGTACAGCATTCAGCTTTATACATAATAATCAAGTCTATTATGCTAGAGATAACGACTTGCCGCCATTTTTAAAGGATATAAGCAAAAGTGTTTATTATGAACCCGAAAATAAGATTAGCTTTATTCTAAATACCTCATCCTTTATCAATGGAGAAGAAGGAATAAACCAATATGGATTGGTTGTGGCTATGACTTTTGTTTTACCCAAAATAGAAGAAATAAAACCAGGTTTAAATTCAGTATTTTTAGTTCGCTATATTCTGGAAAATTGTAAAAATGTTAATGAAGGTATCGAAGCCCTGAACAAATTACCGATTGCTTCAAGTTGTAATATATTATTAACGGATGTTAGTGGAAAAATGGTAGTTGTAGAATGTAATCCAATGAATATACATATAAGATATCCGGAAAAAGATAAAATGGGTAATGATTTTATTATTACGGTAAATCATTTTTCATCAAAAGAAATGTGGAAGCATGATGCAAGCGATCGAAATGTTTATTTCTCAGAAGCAAGGTATCAAACTGCATATGATGCATTAAAGAACATTGATTACAATGATGGAGTTGAGCATGCTAAAAGTATTCTAAGCGGAAAACATGGATTTATGTGTCAATACGGTAAAGAACTAAATTTTGAAACTATTTGGTCATCGGTATTTGATGTGACAAATGGTAAAGTATTTAGGTCAGAGGGTAATCCTCAAAAAGTAAAATATATTGAAGATAAACGTTTTTCAAATATTATAAAATACGGCGCATAACAACGCATTCTCTTAATCAGGTGCAGGAGACTGTAACGTCCTGCAGCGGGTTTAGTAAGAATAGCTTTGAAGCATTAATAAAGGATAACTGTTTTCGCGATTACTTATTTTATATAGTAAAAGTTTTGAGAGGTAGCCTATGTTTAAGCTGTATCAAACTAAAATACTTCCATACTTTATGAACAAAATTATTGGCAAGGATGAAATTATGAAACACCGTTGCCATACACTTAAAAATGCAAAAGGTGAAATTTTAGAAATAGGTATTGGCACTGGGTTAAATCTGAACCTTTATCCCAATGAGGTAACAGAGATAACAGCTATTGACCCATTTATAAGAGAGCTGCCCCAAACCAAAATTTTTGTAAAGTTATATCCCGATATTGCTGAAAAAATGCATTTTCAAGATGATTCCTTTGATACAGTAGTTAGTATGTTTACTCTTTGCAGCGTACAGAACATGGATGCAGTTTTGGCAGAGATTGCCCGAGTATTAAAACCAAATGGCAGATTTATATTTTTGGAGCATGGTAGAGCTACTACAAAATTTATCCGTGGTATTCAAATACTGGTCAACCCATTTTTCAATCTGTTCGCTTGTGGATGTAACATCACAAGAAATTATGAAAAAGCATTGATGAAAGCGGGGTTTATTATAAATCAATATCAGGTATATCGTGCATCAATATTTCCTAAAGTAATAGCAGGTTACCTATATGAGGGGGTGGCTGTAAATGAAGTTGACAAAAGCTATTTATAACTTAGTTATGGCTCGATCTAAGAAAGTTATTACTCAAAAATATGGTATTGATTTTTGGAGAGGATTTAAAACCCGCTCTAATGTGCAACTCTTAAAAATACTTTCTAAAGCTCCTGATATTGGTAATAGCATTTTTGCATTCAATTATGATTTTTGTCCTGCCTATATTGCATGGTATAAGGCTTTTATGGAACTCGGGTTATCCAGTGATGAAGCATGTAAAGAAATTTGGATAATGAACGAAAGACTTGTTACCATAATTCCTAAATGGCTGATGGCAATGTCGGTAAAAACATATATTGGTGGTTTTAGAAAAAAAGCGGCACAACATGAGCAAAGGCAAAAAGCCAATAGCCTACATCCATATGATTGGAAATTTGTATATCGTGAAATTAATGAAAATACCTTTGAACTAGATATTACAGAGTGTGGTATGCTAAAGCTTAGCCAAGATTTTGACGCAATGGGAATGTATCCAGCAGTATGCAGAATGGATTATTTATTTTCTCACTATATGGGTAACGGATTCGAACGAACTAAAACCCTAGGTGATGGTGATGATTTTTGCAACTGTAGATATCATATTGTTGGAAGTTGCGACTGGTCACCGGAAAAAGGATTTGAAGACAGAAAGTAGCTGGGGACACCAAGAGTGCAAGGTGTTATATGGCATGGGAAGTAAGGGACATCTCATTCATGGAACGGTTTTCTTTGAAGGATAAGAAGGAGAGAAAAAATATGTTATTCAAGTTGACGGAACCATTTTCAAAAATAATTATGCATCAGCAAATACTATTATAAATAATGGTGGAGTTTTAGAAAACGAGGTTATTGAGGAAGAGAAAATTAAACAAAGATATTGGATTACTTTATAATTTTAATCAAAATATTGAAATTTATAGAAGGGGAGCATGAAGAATGATTTTATCTATTATTAATACGAGAAAAAAGAAAGCAGTAGTTACAATTTTATTACTTTTGTTTATTGGAATTATAGCTACAGGGATGACAGTAGCAAATGCACATTTTAAAAAGGATTATATTGAGGATAGTTTTTTTCAATCAGTAAATTATGACCCTTCAAAAAATTTATTAAGTTTTACTATACCTAATAAAATACCTGAAGGTTATAGATTTTATCTTCATGTCAGTGGACGTATATTCATGGGAAATAAGTCAAATGGTATGAGCTTTCATGCTTTTGACAAAGAAAGCCAAAGTAATGCTTGGGAAAAGGGGAAAACATATACTTATTCTTTAAAATCTGAAAGTTTAGATGAATGTTTGCTGGTTTTTGGTCTCATAGATAAGAATAATCATGAACATTTATACGCAATTCATATTTCTGCTGATGGAACAAAAAGTATTGAAAATACGGATTAATCTATTCCATGAGTGCAAGACATTAAAAGAAAAAGAAGGTTCACAATAACCTTCTTTTTCTTTAATATAAAAAATATCAATCCCAATATGCTTTAGCATCCTGGTACTCAGGGTAGTTTTCTCTTGCCCAAAGTTCGGCGTCTTTCCACTGCTCATCGTGCTTTATTTTCGAGGATTCAAATGATGATGGATTAGAATGATTTACTTCAACGCTTTCCTTGTAATTTTACTATAGGTAAAATAATTTATCAATAGCCCCTTTGTAAATATGTGTAAATAGCCACTTCCGCAAGAATGCTAGACACTAATAAAAGAAGAATGATACAATAGAATTGGCAAAAAGCGGTAAGTATAGTACCGCATGCGAAAAGCAAGGTCGTCACATTATTATACGCCGGAGTCAAGTATAGCAATTGTTTGCGAGGTCATTTCAAAATTATAATAATAGAATAGGGGAATAAAACATCATAAGCTTATTCAATGGAGGCAACGGTCAATGGAAAGAAGTATAATTGGAATACCTATAGGTGATCCTTCTGGGATAGGACCAGAAATTGTTTTAAAAGCTTTGAATAATAAAGAACTATACTATATTTGCAAACCGTTAGTTATAGGAAGTGTAGAAGTAATAAGAATAATTTCTAATACTATTGATTCTCCGCTTAAATTAAATGTTATTACAAAACCAGAACAAGGCAAATATAAATATGGCATTATTGATATTATTTCAATTAACAATATTGATATTAACTTATTAAAATATGGCGAGGTGCAAGCTGAAGCAGGCAAAGCAGCTTATGAGTATATTGAAAAAACGGCTGAATTAGCAAATAAAGGTCAAATAAATGCAATAGCAACAGCACCAATTAATAAAGAGGCTATAAGAGCTGCAAACGTAAAATTCGTTGGTCATACAGAAATGCTAGCAGATCTAACAAAAACTGAAGATCCGTTAACTATGTTCCAAGTTTATAATATGAGGGTATTTTTTTTATCAAGGCATATTGCTTTAAAAGAGGCGTGTAATATTGTAAAAAAAGATAAAATATTAAAATATATTGAAAGGTGTAGTGAAGCTTTAAATAGGCTTGGGCTTGAAAAAAGGTTCATTGCAGTAGCAGGATTAAATCCACATAATGGTGAACATGGACTTTTTGGAGATGAAGAGGTTAAGGAAATTGAACCGGCTGTAAAAGAGGCAAAAGCAAAAGGGTTAGATGTAGAAGGTCCGGTACCAGCAGATTCGGTATTCTATCAGGCATTAAAGGGGAAATATGATGCGGTATTATCTTTATATCATGACCAAGGGCATATAGCTACCAAGACAGTTGATTTTGAGAAGACGATATCTCTAACAATAGGAATGCCATTTATCAGGACATCAGTTGATCATGGGACAGCTTTTGATATTGCAGGAAAAGGTGTAGCTAGTAGTGTTAGTATGGAAGAGGCAATAAAACTTGCAGCAGAATATAGTTTTACATATGAAGTAAAGCCTAAATTAATAAAGAATGATAAGGAGCTAGGATATTGAAAAGATATTATTATTTAGTAGTAGGATTAATTGTATTTGTTTGCCTTGGTGGTGTTTTCGGTCTGAAGCTATTCCAAAAGAAGGATATTAATAGTACGAAATTATTTAACATAAATGAAAAATATAAATTAGAAAACACGAATAGTAATATAGATTTAAAAGCAGAGTATGAATACACTTATAATGTTCCAGGGAGAAATGTAGCTATAATAAAAGCTAATGGAAAGTGGGGGCTTATTGATTTTAACGGAAAAACATTAATAAAACCAATTTATGATAATATGGGTATTTTAAATGAAGGACTATATAAAGTTAAGCAAAATAACAAATGGAAAATAATAAATGAGAAAGGTGATTTAATTACAAAAGAAGCATACGATGGAATTTTACCTTACAATGATGGATTAGCAATTGTTTTTAATCAACAAGGTAAAGAGAGAAGAATGGGGGTTGTAGACAAAGAAGGCAATGAAGTCGTTAATCTTATGTATTATGGCTTAGTACCTTTTTCCAATCCCTCAAATACGAATGGGTTTATTACAATGTTTGAAGAAGAAGGTAAGCTGAAGTGTGGATTAATCGACAAGATGGGGAAAATAGTCATTGAACCCAAATACAATGTTATTTTACCTCTGGTTGGTGACTTTGCTAGAATTAAAAAAAATAATAAACTTGGTTTTATAAATAGAAATGGAAAAGAAATTGTTCCACCAATATATGATGATGCAAAAGATTTCGAGAATGGGTTAGCAAAGGTAAAATTAGAAAATAAATGGATTGTTATAGATGAGGATGGGAAGAAAATTAAGAATATAGATTGATGCAAGAATATTAACACTTTAATAGTCCGCGCGTGGATATAAAAATATATAATTTAATGGGAGGGAAAACATTATTATGAATGAAGTTTTAAAAACAATTAAAAGTAGAAGAAGTATAAGAGCCTTTAAGTCTGAGCAGATAAAACAGGAAGAGCTTAATTTAATTATTGAGGCAGGTATTCACGCTCCTTCAGGTCACAATACTCAACCATGGCATTTTACAGTTATACAAAATCGTGATGTAATTAATCACATCAGTAATGTTTCTAAGGAAGTTATGGCGACAGTAGATATTGATTGGATAAGAAATGCAGGTCTGAACCCTAATTACGATATTACTTATAAAGCACCTACTCTAATTATAATTTCGGGGAGAAAGGATGCTATATCAGGGAGGACTGATTGTGATGCAGCTATTCAAAACATATTAATTGCAGCAGAAAGCTTGAATATAGGTTCAGTTTGGCTTGGGTTTGCTGCGTTTTGTTTTCAAAAACAAGGAGAGGCTGAAAAAGTAGGTATACCTGAGGGATATGAGCCTTATTATGGAATTGCTCTTGGTTATAAGCTGCGAGATAAGCAAATTCCGGTACCAAAAAGGAATTATGATGTAGTAAATTATATACGATAGATTTAATTTAAGGGTACGCTATCAGGGAGGTAATTATCTATGAAAAATAGTAATGCCAACTTCAAGTTAAAAGCTTTTCTTATTCCTATAACCATTATGCTTATACTGGGAGTTGTTTTATTTCTTCCCGCTGGTTCGTTCAGGTATTGGGAAGGTTGGGTATTTTGGATTATTAACCTTATAAGCATATTTTTTATTACATTCTATTTTATGAAAAAGGATCCTGAGCTATTATCAAGACGAACGGAGTTTAAAGAAAAAGAAAAGACGCGGAAGGTACCTGCAATTTTCAACTTGTATTTGCTCGGTTACATAATTCCCGGACTTGATTTCCGTTATCATTGGTCGACAGTACCTACTGCGCTTATCATAGCAGCAAACGGTATTTGTTTTTTAGGATTTATATTAATTATTCTCGTTTTTATGAAAAATACATATGCTTCCACAATCATACAGGTAGAAAAAGAACAAAAGGTTATAACAACTGGTCCCTATACAATAGTACGTCATCCGATGTACATGGGGATGTTATTAATGTTATTGTTTACACCTCTTGCCCTAGGTTCTTATTGGGCGATTATACCTTTTCTTCTCAGTATACCGATGAATATAATCAGGATTAAAGGTGAAGAAGAAATACTGACAAAGGAAGTTCAGGGATATAAAGATTATTGTATAAAGACAAAGTATCGTTTAATTCCGTTTATATGGTAGCAATCTGCTTATAAAAGGTCTGCCAGATAGCGTGTCAGCTCAAGAGTGACAAGCACTAACGGTTCACGTTTTGGATTTTTATACAACTTAGAAAGTGGGATTATAACAAGAAGAATATTTTAGTGCTTCTAGAATAACGAAAGGAATGATAGTAAATATGTTGAAAAGAGAAAAATATATAAAATTAAATTCCCGAGAGCTAGTGAGCACATCAATATTTGTTGTTATACTGGTCCTTGCGCTTACTTTTATTTTAGGTCATAAATCTGTGTTTACTGAATTACAGATATCAGTTAGTATAATTTCATTAATACTTTTTTTGTTTTTATTTATTGGCTTGTACAGAGGCACAAGAATTAAAAAGGAGCATGTCGAAGCAAAAGAATGGAATGCAGTTTCATTAGAGAAATTTAAAGGTTGTTGGGATGCAGGTTTTATTATTGACGCTGGAGGAATAATAGAATTTTTAGCATCAATCCTATTATGGATAGTAGTAAGTTTATTATTAATTGTAGTATTATTTTTACTTACTAATATTATCTGGGGATTAGCATTTTTCTTGTTTTTCATTTTGTACTGGGTATTTTACAGAGCTTATCGGCAAGTTTTTATAAAATCAAGGAAATGTCGAGGAAATATAATCAAAAGTTTATTATATAGCATTTATTATACTCTTATGTATTCTGGATGGATTTTATTGATAATGACTGCAGTAAGAATATTAAAGAAGATATAAACAATAATTTAAAATATGAAGGGGAAAAAAGATGAATAAAAAAATTGCTTTATTATTGATTATGGCAGTTATTGTAATTTCAAGTACAATAGCATATTTAGTAATTAAAGAGAAAAATACATCTCAAAAGGTTTCTAAAACTCAGCCAGTGCAGACAATAAATAATGCTGTTGAAATTAAAGCTGAAGATAAAAAGGAGAAAGAAGCTATTCCAAAAGAGCCAAAAACTACTTCAAAAGAGCAAAAAGCTATTTCAGATTTTAATACTAGTTTATATCATCCAATATTTATTGAATGGGGAAATGATGAAAATAGTATAAATCACGGTTATATACTAGGCGGCTCAAAAGACGGCAAATGGTATAGTCTTGAAGACTTTGATGTGAAATATAAAGATAAGATTACAAAATCAAAAGACTTTAATGTATATTGCGAAAAAACAGATGGAGCAGAAAATGATTTATTAAAAGGTAATGAGGATTATAAGATTTATTCTGATAATAAATTTATCAATACTACCAGAGGAATTAAACAATATATATCTAGATGGGAGTCTTCGGGTGAATTATATCAAGAAGTTGAAGTAAAACCATTTAAGGCAAAGGAAGGACTAGTTATTGCAGTAAATGGAGAATGGAATGCACTTCCGAGGGTACCTGATGTATTTTCAGATAGGACAGAATATGTAATAGATATTGATAATGATGAAAAAAATGAGCTTATAAAGATTGAGAAAAAAAATACGGGTAAAGTTGAAGAGGGTAATGGATATAAGATAGAAGAAAAGAAAGTTACTAGTTATATTGAGAAAGACGGGAAAAAGATTACAATTCATGATAATTTATTATTGGATGGTATTTATGAAGCAGATTATAAAGTATATACTATGGATTTGAATGGTGATGGAAAATTAGAAATAGTTACGGAAGTAGACGGGCATAACACAAGCATTTCTGTTTTTGAAATGAAAGATGGGAAAGTTGTACCGGTTTTTGGATATTATATGGGTGATTAATCAGCTGTAGCTTTATTATCTTAAGTGGAAATATGATGGCAGGTGTTAAAGTATGGTATGTTCAAGATGATAAATTTCGAAGAAGTGAAAAAGGAGTTAAGTTTACTGTGAGCAAAAGAATTGATTACATCCAGTGGGATGAATACTTTATGGGAATAGCCTTATTATCAGCTAAGAGGAGCAAAGACCCCTCAACACAAGTTGGAGCTTGTATTGTCGATACTAAAACTAATAGGATTCTGAGTGTTGGTTATAATGGGTTTCCGTTTGGCTGTTCAGATGATGAATTCCCATGGGATAGGGATGGAGAGACTCTATACACTAAATATCCGTATGTGGTGCATGCAGAACTCAATGCAATTCTGAATAACAGAGGTATTTCTTTAGAAAATAGTAAAATATATACTGCTCTATTCCCATGTAATGAATGTACAAAAGCTATCATTCAATCGGGAATAAAAGAAGTAGTATACTTAAGTGATAAATATGCTGATACTGACAGTGTTAAGGCATCCAAGAAAATGTTTGAAAAAGCTGGGGTAGCATTTAGGCAAGTGAAAACAGAAATAAAAGAGATAAAAATATACTCCTTTCGTGCGGGTCGGAACTTACCCGACAAGGAATTTCGCTACCTTAGGACCGTTATAGTTACGGCCGCCGTTCACCGGGGCTTAGATT
>JBLMYQ010000002.1:0-106537 GCA_050258375.1 Deltaproteobacteria bacterium
ATGGATAGTGATGACAGGTTATTGGCATCATCATAGCAGTATGTTTTTATTACACCCTTTGCGTTTGTTTCGGCAATTTTTCTGCTTGCACTGTCATATTCATATTTTGTGGTAAAGGTTAATCCTCTTTCCTGCGAAACCGGGTCAAGCATTGTTGAAATTTTGCCTGCAAGGTTGTAGGTATATTCTGTTCCATATCCTGAAGCTATTTTTTCCTGCACCGACTCTCCACTTCCGGCATTGTATCCTAATGCATCAAGCTCCTTTGTCATATTTCCTTTGCTGTCATATTTGTATGCTTTTGATACAACAGCTTTCCACTCGCCGTCCTGATATATGTTGGTTGTGGTCAGCAGCCTGTTCATCAGGTCATAGGCATATTCTGTCCTATCCATTTCTTCTATTGCCTTTGAAGGACTATAGCTTGCAGGTAATACTTCTGCTGTTTTTCTTCCTGCCCTGTCATAGTAATAAGCAGCTATACCATTTTCCGCATTGGTAACTGTTTTAAGTCTTCCCATCAAATCATAAGAATAGCTGGTATTATTACCATTTGGGTCAATTTGCAGTATTACCTGTCCATCCCAGTTATACGCTGAGTATACCTCGGCAGTGACTGTATTTCCATTTTCGTCTTCTACAGGCTGGATTTCGCTTATTTTTCTGTTCATTCTGTCATATGCGTAAGTTGCGGTTATGTTATCAGGAGTTGTTTCGGTTTGAAGGTTTCCATTTGCATCGTATGTATAGGTTACTGTTAGTATTGTATCTTGCTGACTTTCGAATTCATTCCCTGCCAAATCTCCTGCTTTTATATGTACCTTCTTTTGAACAGGCTTTCCTAGATGATTGTTCACGAATTCGGTTATATTCCGGCTTGCTACTCCTTCATAAACTGCTGTATACACTGCTTCCTTTGAGATATTTCCATCGAAATCATACTCGTATTCAGTCTTGCTTCCCACATTATTTGATTCTGATTTTAACAAACCATTGCCATAATATTCATACCATTTCGTTATTTGGCTTTGTGGTATTCCGTACAGGTCTACCTTGTCTTTTCCTATTGTGCTTGCTGTTTTTCTTCCTGCCTTGTCATAAGCGGTTGATGTATATGAGTATTTAACCCCATTAGTACTTTCAAATGGTGTCCACTGCTCGGTGAGTCTATTCAAACCATCATATTTATAATTTGTGGTATTTGCTCCTTCATCTGTTGAGCTTGTAAGATTGCCATTTGCTTGGTATGCAAAGGTCTTGACCGTTCCATCAGGATTTTGCTGTTCTACCATCCTTTCTGCATAATCGTATTTAAACACAGTAATGGCTGATTCTGTATCATTAAGATAAAGCTTTTGCGTTTTTTGCGTTTTCTTATCTGCCAATATTGCATATTCATATTCTTCAAGGATTTGTGCCTGAGCAGCTTCATTTTCCTTGAATGATTTAGATGCAAGCCTGTTCATTACATCATATTCATATGAGTGTATTGCTCCATTCGGCTTTGTTTCTTTTGTCATATTCCCATACAAATCGTATTCATAGGCTGTTGTGTTGTCTTCTGCATCTGTAATTGTATGAACAAGTCCGTTTGTGTAGTATGTATACCTTGTTCCGTGATTACCTGTGTATGTATGGTTTACAATGTCATCTAATGATAAATCATACTGGTTAGGTGATACCTCCTTTGTTTTTCTGCCTTCTGTATCATAGGTTACTCTTATTGTTTCCCCGCCGTCGAGAGTAGTTTTTTCTATTCTGCCGTTATGGTCGTAGACGTATTGGGTATTATATCCCTTCGGTGATGCTGCCGAGGTTTTCCAGCCTATCTGATTGTACCCAAAGCTTGTTGTGTTGTTTTCGGCATCTGTAACTGAAGCAGCATCTCCATTTGCGTTGTATGCATAGGTTGTCGGATGTCCTTCAGGGTCTGTTTCT
Source organism: Deltaproteobacteria bacterium (assembly GCA_050258375.1). Lineage (GTDB taxonomy): Bacteria > Bacillota > Clostridia > Acetivibrionales > UBA4821 > JBLMYQ01. Next base: position 1,939 of record JBLMYQ010000002.1, read on the forward strand.
GTTTTTAACAGCCCTTTTGCGTTATATCCCAGCTGCTGGCGCTCTGCTTCTGTATAGTACGCATAATTGGTAATGGCAAACAGTTCTTGATTAGCCCCTTCAGAGTATTGGTCTGTTCCATTTAATGGCTGTGCCTTTTTGATTAGGTTCTTTTTGTTTGCATCATATATACAGAAGGTATATTTCCCGGTTTCGTCTTTTTCGTTTAATAGGTTGTTACTGCTGTCATATGTATATTCTTTGGTGCTTGAATCAGGATTTGTAATCTTTGTTACGTTTCCTTTTGAGTCTCTTTCGTATTCTGTTTTGTTTCCGTTTCTGTCAGTTAGTGATTTTTCTTCTCCGTATTTGTTTATTGTGCCTGTGGTGAAGTATTCTGTTATGGTGTCTTTTCCTTCTGCATCACGTGTTTTTGCTGGATACATCTGATTATCATACCAGGTTTTTGTTTGTCTTTGGTTGGAGTCTGTCAAGGTTGTTACTCTGTTTGATGTATCATAATCATAGCTGAAGGTATTACCGTATTTGTCGGTGGTTTGCATTACTCTATCCTTGCTTTCGCCATTTTCATGGTTATATTGAATTGCTTCTGTTATGTTGCTTTCGTTATCTTTGATTTGTGTCAAATAGCTTGCTGTATCATAGGTATAGCTTGTGCTATTACCCATTGGATCTATTACCCGCTTCAGGAGATTGTTTTCATATTCGTACTGAACGGTTCTTCCAATTGGGTCAGTTACGGAGGTTATCAGACCGTTGGTATATGAGACTGTATACTGCCTTCCTGCTGCGTCGGTTATGCTGTTTACTTTTCCTGTGCTTGAGTCTGCGTTTATGGTTACAGTGTTATCATTTTTATCCTTCATCCATACAAGCCAGCCGTTAGTGCTAAAGCCAAAGCTGTTCTGGTCTTTGGTTGACAGGATGAATGTGTTGTCTGCTTGCTTCACCAGCTTGTTTCTGGAATCGTTGGCGATGTATGTGCCATCACTCTTCTTTGTGAAGGTTTGCACACTTCCGTCAGGAAGCCTTACTATTTTTGTGTTTGCGTCATTGGTGTCGTCTTTTATGCTTCCTTCAAAGTTGAATATCCAGCCTCTTCCCATTGGGGAGGTTGTCCGATTGTCTTTTGAGTTGTATGTGCGGCTAATGGATATGTCGAAACCGGGGGAGTCAACAGATAGGTCGGTATAGTTGCGAGAAAAGTTGCCTGTAGCAAAGTTTGTACCTTCTTCACCGAAGAACATTTGAGTGACTACTTCAGGTTCAAACCACACGTAGGATTCAAGCCAAGGATTGTAGGTCACTCCGGCAGAGACTTTGTCTCCTGTGCCTGAAGGATTGCTTGAAATAGTCGGTCCGCTTGGTGACCCCCAATAATTGTATGAACAATCAATTGTCATTGTTGAAGATTTTGCGTTATAGATACCATAGGAGTTTCTTGAAAAGTAGTTACAGATTATTACGGGCTGTATAGTGGAATTATGATTTATTCCATAGCCAGCATTTTGCTGTATTGTAGAGTTTTCTATGTTGAGTTTACCGCTATTATCTATTGCGGGAATAGGACCTCCATAATACCCTGCATATTTTACGGTGATATTACTTGCATTGAATTCTCCAGAACTGCCTATAGTTATATTTCTCCAATAATATCCATAGTCAATTATTCCGCTTCCTCCATATGTCGGATCGTATACTGTTGTAAATATTATTGGATTCTCACTTGTCCCTATAGTGTTCAGTATTCCACTTACTGATATGGACGCTGATGGTGTCATTCTGATGATAGTCCCTGCTTCTACAGTAAGCTGCTTCCCGCTGGGTATGCTAATGTCCCCTCCTATATATACTGCTTCTAGCTTTGGTAGCACTATATTAGTTCTTGTTACACTACCGCTAATTTTTATACCTTTTCCACTACTGAATGTATTATTTGATATTCCGCTAAATATTGAGGATGCTAGTCCGCTCAAATCTACTTCAATATAGTTGTTTGTTATGGTGTTTCCTTGTATATTCAGCGCTGCTGTGCTATATCTTGAAATGTATAGTCCGGCAGATATGGTGTTCCCCGTTATATCTACGGTTCCTGTTCCATCTTGATATATGTTTATTCTGTTGTTTATGTTGTTGTTACTTATAGTCGTATTACCTATAGTTGCAGTATCGTTATATACATATATTCCATCGTACCTATTATTTGTTATTGTGTTACCATTGATAATTACTCTTTGACTTGTATTCGTTTTTATTCCTTGACCATAGCTGTCTGAAACAACAGAATATTCTATATTAAGTTTACCATTGTTCTGTATTGCAGGAGTATAACTTGAAGCATAGTATCCTGCATATTTTACAGTGATATTGCTTGCGTTAAATTCTCCTGTGTTTCCTACATATATACATTGCCAACGGTATGAATAGTCACTTAATCCACTTCCTCCATATGCCGGGTCGTATACTGTTGTAAATATTATTGGATTCTCACTTGTCCCTATAGTGTCCAGTATTCCACTTACTGATATGGATCGACTTGGTTGCACCTTCACTACCACACCAGGCTCTACTGTCAGCGTTACCCCCTGTGCAACTGTCACATCCCCAACCACAATATACGGACTATTCGCACTCGTCCATGTAGTATCCTGCGATATAGTCCCGCTTACATTTGTTGCATAGGCGCCGCCCGCTCCAAAAAATGTTCCAACCACAACAACCATTAAAACAAAAAGCTTCCTTAATCCTCTCACATCGAATCCTCCTCTAAATATAAGTAACACTGAAACAGGAATTTTTCTCATGCGAAAAATTCCTAATAAAAATAAATGAAATATGTTATGTTTCATTGTAAAATAAATAGATTTAGTTCCCGATATGATTTTGATTTGAAGCTCTATGTATTTCCTGGCTTCTTTATAGATTTTTATAGACACAATTCTATATTATTACTCTAAAAATGACAATATAGAAGCGCTAAACGATTTGTTTACCTTCTTCAACGACACCAGAAATAGTTTTTGAAATGCAGTTTGGGTCGCTCCAAAGTTATATTCCAAAACTTCCTTGCTTGCTTATGTAACTGTTTAGAAAAAACTCGGGAAAGTTTTTTCTTGTACCCCAAAAGCCCTCGTGGCGTTTGAACAGCGACTTTTCCGCCGATTTTGGTCGGTCAAAAGCGGCATATAAAGATGTTTATGCCGCTCTAAAGCTATATCTCAAAAGGTAACCCTAAGGTTTTCCTTTTGCAATCCTTTCCTCTTGCATCCCCACTACTAAGCAAGAGATTCTAATTCCTTGTCTTGACTTCTCACTACCATGTCCTGATTCGCATCCATGCTCAAGGACATTAAACTTTGCATCATGCAAAGTTTAACGCTTCAGTCTGCACCTTCGGAATAGAATCTCTAAGCTTATCCGTTCAAATGGATGCTAAAACCAAAACTTCCTTGCTCGCTTATGTAACTGTTTGGAAAAAACTCGGGAAAGTTTTTTCTAATACCCTAAAAGAACATCCTTCGAACAACAGAAAATGCGACAAAGTACAACTTCGTCGCATTTTTTCTATTTTTTAACCTTCGAACCTACATTCATAAGCAGCCCTATCCCCATCATGTTGGTGAGCAGAGAGCTGCCCCCATAGCTGATAAACGGCAGTGGAATTCCTGTTACAGGCACCAGCCCAATAGTCATTCCTATATTAACAACGATATGAGTTGCAAGCATTGCAGTTACACCTGTTGCAACAAGAGTTCCATATATATCTCTGGCATTTCTTGCTATATGAACACCTCTTATAAGAAGAAAAACAAACAACAAAACAACAGTTACGCATACAACAAAACCAAGCTCTTCACCTATTACAGAAAATATGAAATCAGTTGTTTTAGCAGGTATATTTCCCAGCTGCGTCTGGGTTCCCCGAAAAAGCCCCATTCCCGTCATTCCGCCAGAGCCTATTGCCAATTGCGACTGAAGAACATTATAGCCGCTTCCCAATGGGTCCAAGGTAGGATCAAAAAACACCCGTATTCTTTTTGCCTGATGAGGCATGAAGAAAAGGTTATTTCCCTGAAGTATCAGATATCTGATAATAGCTATTCCGGCAATTGTTATTGCAGCAATACTTCCAATAAATTTGTAATTTATATTTGCTATAAAAATCATTGAAACTAATATTGCCATTATAACCATAGCAGTACCAAAATCCGGCTGATTTAGAATAAGAAGGATAGGCAGTCCTGCATGAAGAAGCAGAATTATTAAGCTCTTAGGCTTATTTATCCCCAGCTCATCCTTGGCAAGAATTTTTTCGATATGCTTGGCAAGTGATATTATCAGAACAATTTTTGCAATTTCACTGGGTTGAATAGAAAATGCCCCAAAATTGAACCAGCTTGAGGCTCCATTTATCGGAGGCGTAAAAAGAACAGCAATAAGGAGAACCATTATGCCCATATATAAATGAAAGCTGTAAGAGCTTAAAGCTTCATAATCAACCATTAAGAAAATTGCCATTGCAACAATTCCAGCAATTACCCAGAACATTTGCTTTTTTACCTCTGAATAATCGCCGGTTGAATAAGCTTGGGTAGCGCTTATCAGCACAACTACTCCAATCCCTATAAGCAGTGTAACTATTAAAGTAATTATTAAATCCATTTTACCAAAAAGCTTTTTATCTAACATTTAATCACCATAAAACAATACCCGGTTTTGTAGATACCGGGCAGAATATTTTTTAGTTGTTATTATTTACCTGAATTCTTTACATTTTTAATTGGTATATTAGCAACCAGCGCAGGAACTACGCGATTACCCTCATCACTCTTCGTTTTGGTTAATTGAATATCAAGCTCGGCTTCGTCAATTTCCATATATTGCTGTATTACCTTTATTATTTCACCCTTAACCATCTCAAGAAACTGCGGAGACACATTAGCTCTATCATGAATAAGTACCAGTTTTAATCTCTCTTTCGCCACATCTTTTGACGACTCTTTCTTAGTAAAAAAACTAAATAACTCTTTTAAATCGAACATATATTTTTCTCCTCTCACGTAGTCCTAAATCCAAAGAATTTTTTAATCTTAAACATAAAACCATCTTCAGAAGTCAAAGGCATGACAGGTATGTTCTCACCCATAATTCTGGAGGTAATTTCTCTATAAGCTTGTCCTGCTGCAGATTTAGTATCAGTTACTGCCGGCTCTCCTCTATTTGTCGAAATTACTATTTTTTCATCATCAGGAACTACACCTATCAAATCTATAGCCAGAATATCAAGTATATCCTCAATATTCATCATGTCCCCTCTTTTCACCATATCAATCCTGACTCTATTTACTAAAAGTCTCGGATTTTTAACTTCGTGAGCTTCCAAGAGACCAATTATTCTATCTGCATCCCTAACTGCAGATACTTCAGGCGTTGTAACAACAATAGCCTTATCAGCACCTGCTATTGCATTTTTAAATCCTTGCTCAATACCTGCAGGACAGTCAATAACAACAAAATCGAATTCCTGCTTCAGCTCTTCGCAAAGCTTTTGCATCTGCTCCGGACTTACAGCACTTTTATCCCTTGTCTGTGCCGCAGGAAGCAGGTGGAGACCATCATATCTTTTATCTTTGATTAGAGCCTGCTTGACTCTACAGGTTCCCTCCACAACATCAACCAAATCATAAACAATCCTGTTTTCGAGACCCATAACAACATCAAGGTTCCTGAGTCCAATGTCTGTATCTATTAAAACAACCTTTTTGCCTCTGAGTGCAAGCCCGGTACCAATATTTGCAGTGGTCGTAGTTTTTCCAACTCCACCCTTACCAGACGTTATAACTAAAACTTCACCCATACTATACCCCCTAAAAAATAGTTGACAGCTGCCGGTTAACTCACTCCTAATCTCTCTCTTTCCGATAGAGGAAATGAGGTCTTTCAATGGTATCTATACGTTCGTCAACATTTGTACAATGCTAATTTTAAGTCTAAAAATAGAATTCGTGACCTCGCTCATTATAATACATTTCCCAATTTATTGTCAATTTTTTTATTTAATTACCGGAGCAAATGCATGAAGCAAAATACTGGAAAAACAAAAGATAAAATTTTACTTAGACCCCTCTTTCTCCCCTAAAAATGGGACGAAAAGTAGTTTTTCATAGAAAAATCTTCATAAAAATTACTATTCGCTCCCTGTTAGGGAGGCTAGGAGGGTCTGGATAGTGTAACACAGTTATGCGAAGTTTATCACCATTTTTATCTGCTTTATTGAAAATGTCAGAAGCAAGCAGTGCCAGGCGCATGAGGCGAGGTGCACGGAGCATATATTTTATATGTGAGTACACCAAGACCGAAATGCAACACAGCAATGCGCCGCTTATCACATTTTCACCTACTTTATTAAAAATGGTCAGAAACAAGCAGAACAAGGCACACAAGGTGAGAAAAGCGGAGCGTACATATAGTACGTGAGCATTTTTGAGTCCGCAGTGTAACACAGTTATGCGAAGTTTATCACCATTTTTTATTTGTTGGGTAAATAGTACTCTATATATATATTATCATCCTTAATATAAGCTATTTCAGGCAATTGCGCCTTTGAAAACTTCTCTTCAGGCGGTCTGGTAATGATATCTGCAATTCTAAGCTGAGTCGGATGTAAATTAAATGCAACTGCTACTGCCTGTTTATTGCCGGTTGCCCCTGCATGCAGTATGCCCCTGACAGTTCCTAACACCACTATGTTTCCTGAAGCTACAATCTCGCTTCCGGGGTTTGCATCCCCAATAACAACTACGTTCCCATGAAATTTGACAAGCTGCCCAGATCTTAATGTTCCTCTGTGGAATTTTGTCATTCCTTCATCTATGCCGTAGAACATACTTTTCAATTCAGTATTTTCAGGCTTCTTCGCCTTTTCCTTCGAAGCAGCCTGATTTGGCTTACCTTCTTCCGCTGATACATCCAATCCGGTAATCTCTTTAATTTTTGCAGCTACTATTTTAAATTCATCACTGCTTAGTTCTCTTCCTTTTACTCTTACAGGGTAATTTACACCCTTGAGAAAATTCACAGAAGCTTCCAGCTTTTTAGTCAGTTCCTGCATAAGCTCATCGAAGTCCTGCTGTTCATCAAGCATTATTATTAAGGCGTCTTTCATTCCTTTAAAATTAACTTTTCCCGGCTCCATAAGAAATTGCCTCCAGTGAATAATTTTGTTTCTATTTATTATATCAAAATTAGAATGACATTAACAAGTCACCTCTTAGCTTTTTTCTTTATATACTAACATAGATAACTTTTAAGGGAGGTTTGTTATGGACATAATGAAAGACTGCGGAGCAATGATGGGATATAGTCCAAATGGAGATTTGGGAATGGAAATGCCTCAAATGGGCATGCCGATGGGAATGCCAAAAATGGGGATGCCCTTTGCCGACCCATATATGCAAAATCCAATGATGCATCTTGAATACATGTATATGTATTACAAGTATATGTGCAAGTACTTAGAATATATGGAAAAGTGTAAGGAATGCAATAAAAAAAATCATGAATAAAAGCTGCTTGAGATTTATTCTCAAGCAGCTTTTATTCATGATGGAAATATTTGTATACAATCCCAGCAGCTTTTGCATTCATGGCCTTTACCTTTAATAGTTCATCAACTGCTGCTTCGGATATTTTTTCAACTGAACCGAAATGCTTTAACAGTTCTTTTTTCCGGGTTATACCTATTTCTTGTATATCATCCAATACTGAGCTGATAGTCTCTCTCGCCCTAAGCTTCCTGTGGTAATCAACAGTAAACCGGTGAACCTCTTCCTGTATCTCAGAAATAAGCTTCATAACCTGCGCATTTTTCTTTAATTCAATTTCTTCTCCAGCTTCAGTGACAATGCCTCTTGTCTTATGTTTCCTATCCTTAACCATCCCCGCGCAACATATATCAAGCCCAAGCTCTTTTACTGCACGTATCGCAGCTCTCAGCTGATTAATCCCTCCATCAATCAATATTACATCCGGAAGCTTCAAAAACCCTTTGTTTTCCATTTCGTTCCTATTAGGATTAAGTGCCCGTCTCAATCTCCGGCTGACAACCTCATTTATACAAGCAGTGTCATCCTGCCCCTTAACAGTCTTGATTTTGAATCTCTTATACTGGCTCTTGTCCATCCTGCCATTTTCAAGCACTACCATTGCACCAACAACAGCAGAACCTGCCAAATTTGAAATATCAAAAGCTTCAATCCGGCTTATGCCTCCTTCAAGCTTAAGTATCTCCTTAAGCTGTGTTAAGGACACCTCATAGCCTATGCCCTGTCTGTGAAGCTCCAATTCTGCATTTCTTCTTGCTATTTCAAGAAGATTTCTCTTATCTCCTTTTTGAGGAATCTTAATTTCTATATGTGAGCCTCTCTTTTCAGATAACCACTTCTCTATAACCTCTTTTTCCTGAATATCACTGCTGATTAAAATCCTTCCAGGCACATGAATAACCAGAGAATAAAACTGTTTAAGGAATGAAGAAATTATTTCTTCATCCTCTACGCCTGCTATTCCCTTGAACATAAAGTTTTCACGACCAACTAATTTGCCATTTCTGACAAAGAAAATCTGAACACAAGCATCACCAATACCTCTTGCCAAACCAATTATATCTATATCAGCATCAGTATCTCCGGGTTCTTCGGCAAATTGCTTTTTCAGCAAACCAACTGCAGAATTGATTCTATCCCTCAATACTGCTGCTTTTTCAAACTCCATATTCTCTGAGGCTTCCTTCATTTGTATTTCTAACTTTTCGATTATTCTCTGATGTTTGCCATTTAAAAAATCACATATTTCATCAATTATTTTTCTGTATTCACCAGCATCAATATATCCCTGACATGGTCCCAAGCATTGATTAATATGAAAGTTAAGGCAGGTTCTTCCTTTTCCTATTTCCCTGGGCAAATCACGGTTGCACCTTCTGAGCTGAAATATCTTGGTAATCAAGTCAACCGTTTCTTTTACCGAACCCGAATCTGCATAAGGACCGAAATATTTAGCCCCATCCTTTATAACCTTTCGTGTTACAAATATTTTCGGAAATTCGTCCTTGATTGTTACCTTTATATAAGGATAGTTCTTATCATCCTTCATAAGCACATTAAATTTAGGCTTATGCTCTTTTATAAGATTGCACTCTAATATAAGGGCCTCCGTTTCCGAGCTTGTTACTATATACTCAAAACGGTGCACTCTTGAAACCATATTACTTATACGCGGCGAAAGATTCGCTGCCGGTCTGAAATATTGTCTTACCCGGTTCTTTAATACAACAGCCTTGCCAATATACAAAATATTGTCGTAAATATCCCTCATTATATATACGCCAGGCTTTGCCGGAAGCTTTTTTATCTCTTCCTTTATGTTAAACATAATTAACCCTCTCATAATCTTAGTGACCGGATGCCATCAACCAGCTGCCCATTAAATTATTTTTTACAAGCTGAATTTTAAAACATCATTTTCTATTTTATCATCTTTGTACTTGAAGTGCAAAAATCAAGAGACACTTTGAAACACAACTAATGTTGTGCTTTAAAGTGTCTCCCGCATATTTATAAATAATAGCTTTTACTCAGTATCAGCTGCAGTTTCAAACTTTGAAAGAATTGCTGTCTGAATTTTTTCTCTTGTTTCCGCATTTATTGGATGTGCAATGTCCTTAAATTCTCCTTCCGGAGTTTTTCTGCTTGGCATTGCGATGAATAGGCCGTTTTGACTTTCAATAATTTTAATGTCATGTACTACAAACTCATTGTCGAAAGTTACTGAAACGACTGCTTTCATTCTTGATTCTGTGTTGATTTTTCTAATGCGAATATCTGTAATTTCCATAGCGCTACCACCCTTCGGTTATATTATGCTCACTATTAAATTCGATATATTTTTTAAATTTCCTTCTTTTTCTAGTAATTTTCAAATATTTTTTGTAATATTTTTTCTTTTTTAATATTTAAAAGGAAAATACATATAATAATTCAGGTTTAGTATTTACTTTTTAAATTCTCTTGGTAATATATACTTGTTAAAGGAATATAATTTTTACTATGTTAGGCAAGTATAATGAATAGAGGTGTTAATTTTGTTTTTAAATAGTTTGAAAAAGGGTCAGAGAATACATATGATAGGAATAGGCGGAATCAGCATGAGCGGTCTGGCAGAAATTCTTATAAAGTGGGGCTATGTAATTAGTGGTTCTGATCTTAATCCATCACATATAACCAATAAGCTCCAGAATTCGGGAGTCAACATCGGTATTCCTCATCAGGCAGAAAACGTTGACGGAGCTGCTGCTGTTGTTTATACTGCAGCTGTAAAGCCTGATAATCCAGAAATCATAAGGGCAAAAGAGTTAAACCTTCCTTTGGTAGACCGCGCAACCCTTCTTGGAGAAATTACAGGCATCTATCAAAAAACCATAGCGGTTTCAGGAACCCACGGGAAAACAACAACTACCTCCATGATTGCAGTCACCCTGACCGAATGTGGCTTAGACCCAACTGTACTTGTAGGAGGCGAGCTAGGTTCAATCGGGGGGAATTATAGAATAGGAAGCAGCAATTTTCTGGTAACCGAAGCTTGTGAATATGTTGAAAGCTTTCTCAAGTTTTATCCAGACTGTGGGGTTATCCTTAATGTCGAAATGGATCATCTTGATTTCTTCAAAGATATTGAACATGTTAAATCATCATTTTTAAAGTTCGGAAATAAGGTTTCAGACTCAGGTGCTGTTATCGGAAATTTCGATGATGAAAATGTGGTAGAGATTTTTAAAGATATCAATAGAAAAAAAATCTCATTTGGAATAACCAATAATGCCGACTGGAAAGCAGAGGATATTTCGTTCAACGCAAGAGGCTGTGCAGGCTTTTCAGTATTCCATGACGGTCTATACATTGGAAATATTCAGCTTTCAATTCCGGGGAGGCATAATGTATATAATGCCCTTGCATGCATTTCAGCCTGCTCATATTATGGCGCTGAATTTGAAAAAATTAAAGCATCACTTGAGAGATTTACCGGTGTAAAGAGAAGATTCGAGTATGTCGGTGAAATAAACGGGGTTAGAATTGTTGATGATTATGCCCACCATCCGTCCGAAGTCAAAGCCACTTTGGACGCTGCCTCAAAGCAGAACCCAAATTCCCTTTGGTGTATATTTCAACCTCATACATATACAAGAACCAAATCACTTTTGCAAGAGTTTTCTACCGCATTTGGTACAGCAAACCGAGTTGTGATAACAGATATCTATGCTGCCAGAGAAACAAATACAGGAATGATTCATTCAAAAGATTTAGTAGATGCAATAAATAAAGAAACCTCAAATGCGGTATATGCGTACAGCTTTGAGGAGGCAGTAAGACTAATTAAGGAGGAAGCAAAGCCAGGCGACCTGGTAATCACAATGGGCGCAGGTAATATATATAAGGTTGGCGACATGATATTGGAAAAATAATTGTTATTTAGTTTCTCCTTTTTTAACTTTTTGCAGAAAATCAATTATATCAGCAACATCCTTAGCTGATATTTTTTTTTGCTGTGCATATTGAGCCAGTCTTAAATATTCAGAAGATATGCTGTAAGGCACCTCATCTTCTCTAATAATATCATTTTTTTCTTCTATTAATAATGAATTAATACTTACGCCTAAAGCCACTGCTAATTTTTCTATAGTTTTAACAGAAGGTGTTACTCTGCCCTTTTCAATATCAACGATATATCCCTGCGAGCAGCCTACCGAATCAGCTAATTCTTGCTGCGTAAGCTTTAACGCTTTTCTAAAATTATTGACTGCATATCCCAAATTTTTGATTCCCATTTTAAAAACCTCCATTAATACGTATTATATCGTTATAATTGATAATGAGTCAATAAATTAGAGATAAATAAAGCGTTTAAGAAAATAATAACGCTAATCATGTTTTATTATAGTTTACAGCTATAATATCAACTTGGTAATTATCGTTATTTATGATAAAATAACCCACACAAGGGGATGATATTATACATATGATGATTGAAAAGCTATACCTAAAAGCGCCTTGGAATAAAAGATTAGAGATACTTAGAATTGCTTTGGATTTATCTCAATACGAAGCAGCTCAAATGTGCGGTACAAATCAAAGAACCTATTGGTCTTGGGAAAAAGGGATTAATAAACCCATAAAAAACAGCCGCAAAGCAATTTCTTGTGCCTTTGCAGTTGACGAAGAAGAAATTTTTTTCAGATGAAAGGAAAATTTAAAAAATGCTTGATAATAAAGAATTAAATGAGAAAGACCTTCACTGTATTGCCAGGCACATTAAAGCCTATACAGAGCAAGAAATCAGAATCATACGTGCTTCAAACCCTTGCCGGGATTGTAATTACTGTAAAGAAAAAAGGGTGATAAACCCCTTTGAATCGTTTAAAAAAATATTTCATATAACAGGCTTATAATAACCTTTTCCTACGGATGGCGACGAAGAATTATTTGCCCTCAGGCATATCTGTCTGCTTTTCATCCTTTTTATCTCCTGTTCGGACATAAGTACTATTCATATCCTTGGATAAGCTCTTGTAAAGCATATCTGCAAGCCCTATGCCCTGCCCTTTCGCAACCTCGTCAGTAATTTTTTCATAGTACATTTCTTCAAAGGTTTGTTTTGCAAAGCTGTTTTCTGTCAAATCGGATTTAGGTATGGTAGCCTTCATTTGCTTAAACATCATATTAAGCATTATTTGCTCAAAATCTTTACAAACCTTCTTGAGCTGTTTCTCATCTTTTTCACTGTAAGCCTTTTTCAGAGTGCTTTCAAATTCATTGCTTTTTATCTTGCTTTTCGCATTATCAACCGAGAAATCAACCATATTATTATTTATTCCACCAATAGAATCTGTGCCCATAAAAAATCTCCTAAATCCGTTAATATTACTGGACTGCTTAGTATTGCAAAAATTGCCAGAAGCAAGTTACTGGTTCCCCCCTATTGAAAGAGAGGGGTTAGGGGTGAGTTAGCCTCTTCTTAGATTATTAGCCATACCCAGCATCTCGTCCGCACTTTGTATCGACTTCGAATTTATTTCGTAAGCTCTTTGAGCCATAATTAATTTTACCATCTCTTCTACTACTTGTACATTGGAGGATTCCAAGAACCCTTGTTGAACTGTACTTTTTATTGGCGATTCATCCTGCGAAATTGGCTGACCTGATGCTGAAGTTGCTGCCAGCATATTATTCCCCAGACTTTCCATCCCCGCCGGATTTATAAAGCTTACCAAGCCTAATTTTTGTCCCATTGATTGAGGAGTACCATTTTCATCAAGATACATAAGCTCTCCCGAGCTTGACACACTTAACTTTGTTGCATCTACAGTAAGAAATATCTCACTTCCCGAATCATCCAAAACAGGGTCGCCTTGTGAGCTTACAAGCTTTGTTCCTTCATCACTTACGCTGAGTTTAAAGCTTCCATCCTTAGAATAAACCGGAGTTCCCTGAGCACCTTTGAATGTAAAGAAAGCAGGACCATCTATAACAAGATCCAAAGGATTTTCTGTTTTATCAAAGTTTCCCGGTGTAAAGCTTTTAACAGTTGCAACCGGATATGCTCCATGTCCGACCTGCAAGTTTACCGGCTTTCCTTCGCCATTATAGCTATATGCACTGTTAATCTTCTCATATATTAAATCCTTAAATTCAACTCTTTGCTTTTTATATCCTGTAGTATTAACATTTGCAAGGTTATTTGCAATAACATCAACATTCATCTGCTGTCCTGTCATTCCAAGTCCTGCTGTCCAAAGTGCTCTCATCATAGCCTTTGTTCCCCCTCAATCTTCATTTTAAGCTATTCTCTGTTAATTAGTGTAAAGTGTAGAGTGTAAATTTTACACTAATTTTACCGTAGGCTTGCTATATCATTTACAGCTCTTCCCAAGGTTTCGTCATGAACCTTCAGCATCTTCTGATTAGCTTCATAGGCTCTTACAACTGTAATCATATCAATCATTTCCTTTATGGTATTCACGTTTGAGCCTTCAACAGACCCCTGCAGCACTTTCCCTTCGAAAGGCTTCTCTTCCGCCTCGCCTTCAACTTCAACCAGATTATTCCCAACTTTTCTAAGTAAATTTGTATCTTTGAAGGTCTTTATCTTTAGCTTTCCAATCAATTCATTGTTTTCTAAGACCTCACCTTTATCAGTAATCTTAAAATCCTGGCTTTGCAAAGTTATTGGACCATTTTCGCCTAGTACTGTATATCCCTCCCGGGTAACAAGCTTCCCTGTTGAATCAAGACTGAAGGCTCCATCGCGGGTATATTTTTCTGTTTTTTCATTCTCCGACTGAACTTCAACAGTAAAAAAGGAATTATCGCTTCCAGTTAAACAAACATCAGTACTATTGCCTGTATTTATCAGATTTCCCTGTGCATAATCCGTATATATTTGACCGACACCTGTAGAAAGGTCCATGTTTCCTATTTCCCCAGAAGGATTAGATGGGACATAATAATCATTTATTCTTTTAACCAGAATAGAATTAAAAGAGTTGAAAACCGTTGAATCTTTTTTATATCCATTTGTATTCACATTGGCGAGATTGTTAGAAATGACATCCATCTTTTTTTCCTGAAGCTGCAATCCCATACCTACTGTGTATATGCCTCTTAACATAAATGCCTCCGAGAAATTTATCTTTTCTTATAATATTTATCGGAGGAATTATGCTAAAACTTTATATTAAAATGTATTGTCTTATCTTTAAGTATTCTATTTTCGTGTATTAGCGCAAATTGAGAAAATCTTCATAAACAGCAGGGATGTTCCAATAAACAACGCTAATATTATTCCTGGAATTAAGTTAATATTAATTTTAATAATAAAAGTTAATAAATATGCCGTTAGTATTGATGCTGTTATTACTTTAATTATTTTTTCGTCTCCAAATATTAATGCCCTTTTATTATTTTCAAAGTTATTTTTTTCAAATACTATTGTTGATAATATATAGATAATTACTGTAAAAACGAGCATTAATCCAACCTGAATAATAAATATTGAATTTTCAAGATTAACTGAACTAAGATAGTTAATAGGGAAAGAATATTTTTCAGCCTCATGGATTGCATTAACTAAGACGGGATTAGGATTAAATAAAGCTAGTATGCCATCAAGTATAATTACAGGAGCTTTATAGAGTATAAATAGTAGAAGCCAAGCTGAAAATTGATTTCCCGATAGTGTTGCTGCTAAAAAGCTCATGCTATGTATCAACGATAGCACTGCCCAAGTAATTATGAAATACTTTATGATATATAGAATTGAGTATTGAATTGAGAAACACTTTACTACAGCCAATATCAAAAGAAAATTTAGAAATGAAATTAAAGTTATAAAGCCTACCCCTAAAAAATATTTAGCATTTAGAATATCCTTTCTTCCAATTGGGAAAGTTACCAAAAATTCTAGTGTTCCTTCTGTTCTTTCTTTATTCAGTAAATTAATTCCCATAATGATAGCAAATATCATTGCCAATGATTGTGGTAAAGTATTTTTTAGATTTAAAATTTCAAAAACCTTATTCATTAAATTAGCTTGAAAACTACTTAATCTAAAAATACCAATTCCACCTGCGAATATTAAAATAGTTGATACAACAGGAATAATTACAAATAGTAATATCTGTAATATAAAGAGTAACCTATTTTGATTCCACTCTTTTAAAATTAATGCTTTATTTGCTGATGATACCTTCATATGTAATACCTTCCCTTTCAATGGTTTGAATAAAATATTCTTCTATATCCATATTAGAAGTTTCAATAAACTGAGGATTATAGCTTTTTATTTTATTAAATATAAAATTATAGTTATCATTAATAACTATAGAAAATAAATTTTCTTGTTTCTCAATCTTTAGAATTCCTTTTAAATTGTTTATTTCTTCAGGTAAATTTTCCTCAAACCTTACTTGTATCTTTCTTGAATTTGACCTTATATCTTCTACAGACCGTTGAAAAACAAGCTTACCTTTTGCAATCACCGCTACATTATCTGCAATCTTTTCAATATCATATATATTATGTGTTGAAAAGAATACAGTAGCGTTTTCTGAAGCAGCATAATCTAAAATTGCACTTATAAAATACTTTTTCATCATCGGATCTAATCCATTCGTCGGCTCATCCAAAATCAATAATTTAGGTTGTATGGAAAGAGCTATAACCAGCGCTAATTGGGTCCTCGCTCCTTTTGATAGTTTTTCTATCTTTATGTCAATCGGTATGTCTAGATTTTTAATAAAATTTTTACACATTTCATTATTCCATTTTGAATACACCATTGAATAAAAATTTAATAAATCTTGAATAGAATATTTAGGATAAAAGCCTGGAGAATCAGATATATAGCCTACACATTCCCTTACTTTTCCGGTTACATTTATAATATTACTTCCCATTATATAACCTGTTCCAAAAGTCGGTCTAATTATACCCATCAGAATTTTAATCAAAGTAGTTTTTCCTGCTCCGTTATGACCTACCAAACCACATATACTTCCTTGTGAAACTTTCATATTAAATTCATTTAATACTTTATTTCCATTTAAAATTTTTGTTAACCCATCTGTCTCAATCATTAACTCACTCATTATTGCCTCCTCGCCTTCCATATAACTCTTTTATTGAATCTTGGATTAAAGCAGTAATTTCTTCCTCTTGAATCTGCAAATGAAAGGCTTCAATTAAAAGCTTTTCAATCATTCTTTTAATTTTGATTTTATTTTCATTATTGTTAACTACTTCTTTTGGCGCTGCAACAAATGTACCTCTTCCCTGTAAAGTTTCTATAACTCCTTCACGTTCTAGCTCTTGATACGCTTTTGCAATGGTATTAGGATTAATAGTAACCTTAACAGCCAGTTCTCTAACTGATGGTAATCTTTCTCTTGGTAAAATAATCCCTTTAACAATTGCACTTTTTACACCCTGTACCAACTGTTGATATATAGGTATGCTTGATTTGTAATCAACATCAAACCACAATGCATTCACCTCTTTTAATTGATTTTAATTTATTTTTATATAAATATATTCCCCCAACTGTACTAATCGTACTAATACACTTATTATATTTTCAACTTTCGATTTTGTCAATATAAATTGAAAAAGTCCCCTCTCTTTTCAGAAAGGGGACTTTGGGGTGGGTTAAAACCAATCAGCTATTGCACCAACAATATTATTTCCTCTGTGCATAACATTTCTGCTTGCTCTGGTAATTCTTCTTCTCATTCTGCTTGCATTTTTACTATTCATAGCTCCTACAGTTGCACCTAACAATCCTCCAATTATTAATCCACTGGTAAATCTACTGCTTCTGACTATCATTCAAAATCTCTCCTTTACAAATTTTTAGTAGTAAAATCTTCATTTATCGAAAATATTTGTTTAATTCCCTTTTTAACATCAACAAATTCCTCAACAGATTCTTTTCCAACAAACAAACCTTCTTCTTTCAGTTCTATTTTGCCTAATACCGGTATAATTTTTCTGCCTTCGATAAGGTCTTCGACTATGCCGTCACTCACATGAAAAGCTTCTAACGAACCAATTTCAAAATCCATAAATATATCATAAACATATCCAAGCTCATTACCAATAAAATCAAATACCTTTTTACTGATTAATTCCTTTCCACACACAATTTTTTTTTCTTCGCTGCTGCTTTTATCCCAATTTTTCATATTCTTATCATCTTTGACTGTGATTTTATCCTCTAATATTTTGATGTCTGATAATCTAATGAAGCTTCTTTTTTTGCCAATTTCAATATTTATAAGTCCTTCAATAACATTTTTATCAATATCAAAGACAATTTCATGTGCTATTCCTGCTTTTCTTCCCTCATTAAGCATCAACAAGGGCAACCCGATAATTTTGTTATAACTTACCACTTTTCTCTCCTAAAAATATTCTTTGTTAGTATTATGTCAAAATTGAGTTTATTAATTCTTTATCTAATATTGTAGTTAATGGATATGTAAACAAATAATGTATCAACGCATCAAAAAATACGCTGTTTTAAGCGTATTTTTTGATACATATTATAATTTTTCTAAAAATTCTGATACAAACCTTGGAGGAAAACTTGTTTGTTCAAGCATATCAGTAACCTTTTTAAGATTTGCAAGTGACAGCTGGAATTGGCGCTTATCTATAAGACCTTTTTCAAAAGCTTGGTTAAGCTCATCAATATCAAGTATTTCGACCCTTCCATCCGGAAAAATCTTCACATCAGCCAGCAAATCAACGAATGTCAAAGAATTATTTTCCTTATCATATTCAGTTTCAATAATATCAACATACCAAAACAATAATTCCTTATTTAATCCATAAAAGCAGCCAATTTTATAGCCCTCTGATATAAATGCAAAAGATATTCCTCCTGAAAAATCATTTCGCTTGTGAATCGGAACCCATCTGGTTACAAGGATTTCACCGTCATAATAAAGTATTTCATCACCTGAAATATCTACTATTTCATCAGGAATAAATCTTTTTCTGTAAATCTTAGGATTCAAAGTAAATTCCCCCGTTTATTTATGTATTAAGTATTTATTCTTTAGATTCCAACTTTTGCACCATTTAATAATACCATCATGCCTATTGTAATTCAACTTGTAAAAACTCATGCTAGGGCATTTTCTAAACCCTCACCCATCTTGCTTCCCTCTCCCAGAACATTGGTAGCGTGAAGGATTGGCAGTTTCTGAAGTTTTACCCCTTCGCCCATTGCTCTGGGAGAAGGGGATAGGGGATGAGGGTAAGAAAGTATTTACAAATATCATAATTTGCTCAAAACCAGATTGACGTATGGTCTGCTTTTATATAAAATTAGCTTATTCAAATTGTACGTCATACATTAATTTAAGGGGGATTTTTATGGCTGTCGTTATTCCATTCAAGGGAATCAGATATAACACTGATAAGGTAGGTAATCTTTCTTCGGTTACAACTCCGCCTTATGACATAATATCTCCGGAAGCTCAGGAAGAATTTTATACAGCTGATGCTAATAACATAATAAGAATCGAGCTGGGAAAAGACTTTGATGGTGATAATGAAAGCAGCAACAAATACACCCGTGCAGGAAAATTTCTTTCCGGATGGCTTGACCAGAAAATCCTCGTAAGAGAAGACTCCCCGGCTATTTACATATATGAACAGGATTTTAAGGTGTCCGAATGGGAAACCAAAACCCGCCGCGGAATTATTGCACTTGTTAAACTCGCCGATTTTTCGGAAGGTATTGTTCTTCCTCATGAGTACACACTTTCAAAGGCAAAACAGGATAGATTCAACCTGATGTCCACTACAGACGCAAATATCAGCCAAATTTTTTCTCTTTATAATGACGAGGATAATGTTTCAAAAATATTAGATTCATTCATAATTGAAAATAAGCCTGATATTGAATATGTAAACAGCGAGGGCATTAATGAAAGATTATGGGTAATTAAAGATACCAAAATCACATCTGAAATTAGCAGGCTGTTTGAAGATAAGAAGCTTTTTATTGCCGATGGTCATCATAGATACGAAACAGCCTTAAATTATAGAAACAAAAAGGCATCAGAGAATCCCTCACACAATGGGAGCGAATCATATAATTATGTGATGATGACAATAGTAGATATGGATGATCCCGGTTTGGTTGTTTTTCCTACGCACAGGGCATTATCCTTTGAAAATTTTAACTCCGAGGCATTTTTAGCTTTCTTAAATGAAAATTTCAAAATCCAAAAAATAGAATACAGTAAAAGCTTTGATGAAGAATCCGTTCCGGAACAATTAACTCTTTCACTCTCCCAAAGCGGCGAGTTTGGAAAATCCTTTGGTTATTTTGATGGACTGGGAGATTACTTTTATATTCTTACCCTTAAAGACATTTCTATAATGGAAAAGCTTTTACCTGACAAACCGGAAGCATATAGAACACTAGACGTTGCTATCTTGCATTCATCAATATTGGAACAGTATTTCAATATTGATGCTGAAAATATGGCTGAGCAGAAGAATCTGACGTATGTAAAAAGTCCTCAAACTGCCTTTGAAGGAGTAAAGTCAAGAAAATATGACTGCGTATTTTTTCTTAATCCTACTAAGGTTAGCGAGATGAGGGATGTTTCGCTGGCAAATGAAAAGATGCCTCAGAAATCAACTTATTTCTACCCTAAGGTTACAACCGGATTGGTTATCAATAAATTTTAAAGGGCAAACGCACAAAGCAAAATACTGGAAAAATAAAAGATGAAATTCTACTTAGACCCCTCTTTCTCCTCTAAAAAGGGGACGAAAAGTAGTTTTTCATAGAAAAATCTTCATAGAAATTACTATTCGCTCCCTGTTAGGGAGGCTAGGAGGGTCTGGATTTGGAATTATTTGTATTCATGCATTTGCCCTAATTCTAAGTCCAACATATTGAATTTATAGTCAAAACGTGATATCTTTTGTATAAAATGTTATTTTTAAAAATTGGGAGCTTATTATTATAAAATCTCAGACAAAAATTACTCCGTTAATAATTTGAAGGAGGGACTGATAATAATGTTTAATTTTCTTAAAAAATTTATAGTATTGGTTATATTAATTGGTGCTTCTATTTACTTCCTTTTACCCTGGTCGGTTTGGGCACTTTATAAGTGTCTGGTATTTGTATTTTGCTAATATTTAAAGGTGCAGAGATTCTGCACCTTTTTGCTTTAGAAGCTTATCAAGCTTGCCTTAAGTATTCCGTCAACATTCCGTATCTTTCCCAGTATATTTTCATTAACTTCATTATCAATTCCCAAGAATGCCTCTGCCTTTTCTCCTTTTCGGTTCCTGCTTAATCTCATAGAAGCAATATTTACATTTTCCTCACCAAGGATTGTTCCCAATCTGCCTATCATACCAGGCTTATCAATATTTTGTATAGCCAAAGCGTATGGAGTTGTTGGTTCAAAGTCTACATGATAGCCAAAGAAGTCTACCAATCTTATTTCTTCGTTTCCAAATACAGTACCTGAAAGTGAAAGAGCCTTATCTTTATTAGTAATATTAGCAGTAACAAGGCTTGTAAATCTTTCGCTTGTATTTGATTTTGACTCAACAACCTTGATTCCTCTAGAGTTAGCAATCATTTCAACATTTACGAAGTTAACCTGTTCATCATCGGAAATAATAGGCTCTAAAAAGCCTTTTAAAAATGCAAGTGTAACGATTTTGGTCTCCATTTGTGCAATTTCACCACTGTAGAATAACTCAATCTTTTCAACAGGTGTTTTCTCAACCTGAAAATAAATCTTGCCCATTTTCTCAGCCAGTTCAATATAAGGTCGTATTTCTTTCATATCCTTTATTCTAAGTGATGGAAGATTTACAGCACTGACAATGTCTCCTTCCAATACAGCACTAATCTGCTGGGCTACCATTACACCGACATTGTATTGCGCTTCAAGGGTAGATGCTCCCAGATGAGGCGTAAATATAACATTATCAAGCTCAAGAATCGGACTTTTAAAATCCTGTTCGCCAGGCTTTGCCTCAAAATTTGGTTCTTCTTCAAGAACGTCTAATCCTGCAGCGGCAAGCTGCCCCTCTTTCAATGCTTTATAAAGAGCCTCTTCATCAATAAGTCCACCGCGGGCACAATTTATAATTACTGCATTCTTCTTCATCATTCCTATTTGTTCTTCACCTATAAGCTTAAGAGAGCCTTCAATCTTAGGCATATGTAATGTTACAATATCAGCTTGCTTTAATAGCTCTTCTAATGTTTCACACCTTTGTACCCCAAGCTTTTGGCATCTTTCTTCAGGAATGTAAGGATCAAATGCAAGTACTTTCATGTTAAATGCTTTTAGCCTTGAAGCAACAATCGAACCAATTCTTCCAAGTCCAATAACCCCAAGTGTTTTGCCTTCCAGCTCTACTCCTTTGAATTTGCTTCTTCTAAAATCACCATTTTTACAGCTCATAAATGCTTGTGGAATATGCCTGCATGTAGCAAATATCATACCTATTGCCAACTCAGCCGCTGCATTAGAGTTGCCCTCAGGAGTATTAACAACCATTACTCCTTTTTTTGTAGCAGCATCAACATCAACATTATCAACCCCGGTACCGGCACGACCTACTACTTTAAGGTTTATTCCCTTCTCTATTACATCTGCATCAATTTTCGTCGCGCTTCTGACAATAACTGCATCATAATCAGGGATAACGCCTAGCAGCTCCTCTTTAGACATTCCACATTTTATATCTACTTCAGCACTCGTCTTTAAAATCTCTATACCTTCTTCAGCGATTTTTTCGGTTACCAGTACCTTCATCAATAATCCTCCTTAAATTTTACTTATCACTATCTGCTATTGCTCTTTCTACCGCTGATACTCCTCTTCCGAGCTCAAAAAAATACCCACATTCCTTTAACGCATATTCTAATGCCGTAAATGCCTTTATCAAGTCAAATCCATCTACAAAACCGCAGTGTCCGATTCTTAGAATTTTACCTTTCAGATGCTGCTGTCCTCCTGTTACCATTATGTCATATTTTGTATTCATAATTTTTCTTACGCTTTCAATATCAATTCCTTCCGGAGCCTTAATTGCAGTAATTATATATGAAGACACACTTTTATCAGGTAAAAGCTCCATTCCTAAAGCTTCAACTCCTGCCTGTGCTGCAAGAGCAAGCCCTTTATGGCGGTTAAATACATTCTCCAGCCCTTCATCCTTTATGAGCTTAAGTGCTTCATTTTGAGCAATTATAAGTGAAACAGCCGGTGTATAAGGCATATCAGGAGGGTCTAGTTCAAGAGCTTTTTTATATGCGCTGTAATTCCAATAAAATTTAGGCAGCTTTGAGCTTTTATGTGCTTCCCATGCCTTATCACTAATACTTACAAAAGCTAATCCCGGCGGAGTCATAAGAGCTTTTTGTGATGAACCTATAACTACATCTATTCCCCAATTATCAGTCTGAATATCAAGACCGCCAACCGAACTTATGGCATCTACAATAAACAGCTTGTTTGTCTTTGAAACAATCTTGGCTATAGCCTCAATATCGTTCGAAACTCCCGTTGATGTCTCATTATGTGTAACTATTACAGCTTTAATTCTGCCTTCTTTGTCTTGCTCCAATTTGCTCTCAATCTCTGTTGGTTCAACAGCCTTTCCCCATTCTACAGAAATCTTATCAACCTCGAGCCCGAAAGCTTCAGCAATTTTAGCAAATCTATCGCCAAAATTCCCTATACTTGCAACAATTACTTTATCTCCGGCAGAAAACAAATTTGCTATAGCAGATTCCATGCCCCCTGTTCCGGATGATGCAAGAGTAATTACATGATTATTTGTTTGGAAAACATATTTTAGATTTTGATTAAATTCAGACAAAATAGCACAAAATTCTTTGGTTCTATGGTGTATTATTTGATTACCGAGTTTTGCAAGAACAGTTGGTGGAATCATGGTAGGCCCGGGTGTCATAAGAAGTTTATCTTTTTTCATGAGACTTCCCCCTTTTTAAAATCAGTGTAAAATGTAAAGTTGAAAACTAATTTCATTGCTCATTGCTAATTGCTAATTGATATTATTGGTATTATAACCCAGCAGCGCTGACTCGTCAACAAAAGGACTAGGTTAATCTATATAGCTTTTTGGCATTTCATTTTTATGCCTTTATATATTTCATAAGTACCCATAAGAAGCAAAAAAATGCCAAACATTTTTTTAAGAAGAGCAGCCGGAATTGCTACCGCTATATTCGCACCTAAAACAGCTCCAACAATGCCCCATATAGCAATCTGAAACACGGTTTTAATATATACATTTTTGTTCTTTACATGCACAACTAATGCCGCTATGGCAGTAGGAATAAAAAAAACAAGATTTATCCCTTGTGCATTATGCTGTTCAATATTCAGAAGCATTACCAATGCAGGAATCAATATGGCTCCGCCTCCAATGCCCATCCCACTGATAATTCCTGCAGCTATTCCAATAATTAATGCAATAAATATATGTCTGACACTCCTTCCCTTTTTCTTTAGGTTTTTAGTTTTTGGGTTTTAACTTTACACTTTACACTATTTACACTTTACACTATTAAAGCACCATTTTTGCTGCTGCAATAAACATAAAAATTCCAAATACAATCCTTAAAATATTTGACGGAATCTTTTTAAGAAAAACCGCCCCAATAATTCCTCCAATGATTCCTCCAGCTGCAACCCAAAATGCCAGTTGAAAATCAATATATTTCCCCTGAATATAAAAGAAAGTACTTACAAGTGTAATCGGAAGAATTATTGCAATTGCTGTAGCATGTGCCTTGTACTGCTCAAAGCTAAAAAAAATAGTGAGGGCAGGCACAATTATCGTTCCCCCACCAGAGCCGAATAAACCATTTAACATTCCTGCCAGTAAACCAATAGTAAGCATTTTAAAAAAATTCATTTTTTTCACCTATAATATTTTGTTTCACTAAAGATAATATATACATTCATCAGTCATTTGAATTTTTTCGGTTTAAATTCGAAAAAAATCCACATCCTGTTTTCAGATGTGGATTTTTATGATTTGTTTGAAAATTGACCTTATTGTTCTTTTAGTATGCTCATAGCTGTGGATGCAATTTCCTGACCTTTTGCTGTAACCTCTTCAACCGTGGCTGACATATTGGAAACCGATTCGTTAATCGAATGTATCTTTTCTTCAAGCTCGATAGATATATTCAGTATTGATTTTATCAACTCAAACAAGATTTTCTGGTCTGAATTAGTTGAAGCCGCAACTTCTTTAGATTGCGCAGCAAGCTTTCTAACCTCTTCAGCAACAACCGAGAAGCCCATACCGTTTTCGCCAGCTCTTGCCGCTTCTATAGCAGCATTCAGGGAAAGAAGATTTGTCTGGTTAGCTATATCAACTATTTCAGTCGAAGCTTCAGAAAACTTCCTGATTTTGCTTTCCATCTCATTAACACTCTTACGAAGAACATTCGCCGTATTAACAATATCGTATACTTCATTTGATATGCGTCCGATTTCTACGCTGTTTTCTTCGTTACCTTTTGCCACCTCATCGAGTGAATTAGTAATTTCTTCAACATGCCGTCTCAGATTTTCTGCACTTGTAAGTCTTTCATCACTCATTGCTTTTACTTCATCAAGAACTTTAACAACTTCTTTGTTCTTCGATTCAAGCTTTTCATTATCAATAGCAACCTCTTGGCGATTGAAGTCCATGCAGTTGGAATAATTATTCAAACCATTGAATATTGCCTTAGCCATGTCTTTGCATGTATCATATCCGCATGCCGAGCAGTTAAGCTGTCTGGATTCCCTGCTGTATTTATGAAGCTTATTGAATATTTCATTGTACTGTGTTTCAGACGGCTCTTTTATTTCGTGTATTGTTTCACTCTTATATATTCTGACAAAATCCTGCCACCTAAGATTCTTTTCAAAATATTCATAAAGCCAATCTTGCTTCTTTTTCATCATATTTTTTGTCTTTTCGTTGAGTTTGGCTTTCTTCATATTATTAAACTTATAATCAACATCATCCACGCTTACCGATTTATCTGTTCCTGTACCGCAGTTACAGCCTTGCGGACAGTTAAGTATATCTACAAGCAAAGGTACCGGTCTACTGTTTTTAATTCTCTTACTGTAATCCTTCAGGTAATGATAAGCATGTTCAGTTCCTTCAACTTGTTTTACCCAAGCACCGGGAACACGGTTCTCAACATTTTCTTTTAGTCCTCCTGGACGACTGAATACAAATCCAAGACCGCATCCCATATCGTCAAAATCGTATTCATAACTATTTAATATATCTATTTTATTTTTACTCAAATATTCTTTTACTTTTTTGTAAGTAATATTGTAATTAACTATTCCATTAGTATTGCTGTCGTTGATTTCATCAATCTTACCTATACATGGAGAAAGGAAAGCAATATCATCATTCATCTTTTCATAGGTTCTCATATAAACAGCTGTACATGACATTGGACTATGTATAGGAGCCATGACAGGAATTAACTCAGGCTGATATTTTTCAACATAGTTTACTATAGCCGGACAAGGCTGTGCAACTATTGTAGACAGCTTTTTTTCCTGTACGGCTTTAAGATATGCCCATGTTGTAATATCTGCACCAAAAGAAACATCATATATTTTATTTACTCCTGATGCTTTAAAGAAACCAAATAACTTTTTCAGGCTGTCAAAATTAGTTCTTGCCGCCGGAGCTGCAACAATTGAAATTCTCTTTCCAGCTGCCAAATCATTAAAAAATCTTTCAGTATCATCTCTGTAATCACGTCCCTGGTGGTCACAAATTTCAATACAACGACCACAGCGTATGCATCTCGTTTCGTCAACCTTAACTTTATTCTGTTTATTAGCTGTATAAGAAATATTCGCTCCCATAACCGGACAATTTCTAATACATTTATTACATCCTTGGCACTTGTCCTCAATTGTAAAAATTATACTATTCATATCACTCATTATTTACATCCCTCCATAATATTCGTTTATTATATTATTAAGAAAACATCCTCCGTTTATCTGGAATATTTTCTTGCTTATGAATTTCAAAAGAATCTGCTCAAAGGCTTTAACAGCATAGATTATTCTGTTTTTTAATGTAGCAAAGCTAGTTTATTTTGTTTAAAGAATTGAAATATAGATATTCTTTATAGAAATAATAATATAAAAAACTATGTGTAAAAATATGTAAAAATCTATATTTTTTTTACATATTACGATTTTATTTGAAATTTATTTTTCTTAATATATAAAATACAATAAAATACAATTAATGTCAACTAATATTACCGGTCAAAATAGTAACAAAATTCAAGTCTGTACGATATGTATAAGTGAAGCTTTATTATTTTTATGTAAACCTTTTTTTGAGTATAAAAGAGTTTATTTAGAGACTTTTTGGAAACAGCATTTTTAATAGGAGATTATTATTTTGTATAGTTGTTTTTTACTGAGCCAAAAAATTTTTAAGCTGGATATAAAGCTTGTGACAAAAAAAGGGCTGGTATATTAAAATATACCAGCCCTTTTTGAAAACATTTTTTTATCTTATTCCACCGCTTACAAAAAGTCCTGCAAGTACAAGTGTTATTGTGCTTATTAGTTTAATTAATACGTGAAGTGAAGGTCCTGCAGTATCTTTAAATGGGTCACCGACCGTATCGCCAACCACCCCGGCTTTGTGTGCTTCTGAATTCTTTCCTCCATGATTGCCCATTTCTATGAATTTCTTGGCATTATCCCATGCGCCGCCACCATTATTCAGGAACAGTGCAAGTATAATTCCTGATATTGTTCCAATCATAAGGAATCCTGCTGCAGCTTCTGCTCCAAGAATAATTCCAACCAGAATTGGAGCTATTATAACAATAACACCGGGGAGAATCATTTCTTTAAGAGCTCCGGCTGTAACTATATCAACACACTTTCCATAATCGGGTTTATGTGTTCCTTCCATTATCCCCGGAATCTCTTTGAATTGTCTCCTTACTTCCATTATTACATATTGAGCTGCATTTCCTACTGCTTTTATTGCAGTGGAGCTGAACAGGTATACTATCATAGCGCCGACAAAAGCACCTATGAAAACCTCAGGCTTTCCAATATCAACAGGGAAGGTACTGCCAATTATTCCGTAACTCTTAATCAGGCTAGCATCTCCTGTCTCAGTAACCTTTTTAACAACCTCTTCAATGTATGCTGAGAAAAGAAGGAATGTTGCCAGCGCAGCACTACCTATTGCGTATCCCTTTGTTAGGGCTTTTGTAGTATTTCCGCAAGCATCAAGCCTATCTGTTCTTTTTCTTACTTCTTCAGGTGCATCTGACATCTCTACTATTCCACCTGCATTATCTGTAATCGGACCAAAGGTATCCATTGCAAGAATATATGCACATGTCGCAAGCATACCCATCGTTGCAACAGCTGTTCCATAAAGTCCGCCATTTGCCAGTCCAGTCATTGCACCAAGCTTATATGCTGCCATGATTGCTCCTGATATGAAAACAACCGGAAGAGCAGTACTTTCCATACCAACAGAAATTCCCATTATAATATTGGTTGCAGGTCCTGTCTCCGAAGCTTTTGCAATACTTTTTACAGGTCTGAAATCATAAGAAGTATAGTATTGGGTTATGAAAACAAATGCAAAGCTTAAAAGAAGACCAATTATTACACAGCCATAAAAATTCAGATAATAATAGGTTCCTGAAAGTCCACCCAGCATAAGATATGTGACAGGCAGCAAAAAGATTGCTGCTAATATTGTAGTAACCAAATAACCTCTGTTGAGAGCACGCATAGGGTCTTCATTCTCCCTTGCCTTTATGAAGAACATGCCAATAACTGAGGCTATAATTCCAGCTGCACGGGCAACAAGTGGGAACAATATCCCATATATTCCAAACACAGGGAATAATGCTATCCCAAGTATCATGGCACCTATATTCTCAGCTGCTGTAGATTCAAACAAGTCCGCTCCACGGCCTGCACAGTCACCCACATTATCTCCTACCAAGTCAGCGATAACAGCAGGATTTCTTGGATCATCCTCAGGAATCCCAGCTTCAACCTTACCAACAAGGTCTGCACCTACATCTGCGGCCTTAGTATATATTCCGCCGCCAAGCTGTGCAAACAAGGCCACAAAGCTTGCCCCAAATCCGAAACCTATTATTAGATGGGGAGCTGTTAAAGCTACTTCCTGATTACTGGAGCCACCTCCGAAAGCATAAAAAAGACCTGCAACTCCGATAAGGCTTAGTGTCGTAACTGATAAGCCAGTTACAGCCCCGCCTCTGAAAGAAGTTCCAAGTGCTCTGTCAAGGCTTGTCTGCGCTCCTGCAGCAGCTCTGATATTTGAGCTAACCGCAATATACATACCAATGTAACCGGAAACGGCAGAGCATATTGCTCCTGTAATGAAAGCAATAGGCGTATGAGGATCCATGGTAGCAAGCCATAATAATCCTGCTACTATTATTGATAATACTCCTATGGTTTCATACTGCCTGTGTAAGAATGCCATCGCACCTTCCTTGATGGCTGAACTGATATCCTGCATTTTTTGTGAACCCTTGTCCTGCTTAAAAACATAATAAACAAAATACGCAACCATTACCAGGGCTATAAAAACAGCTGCCCAAATAAGAAGAACTATGTTGTTTGCAAACCAATTTACAGTATTGTTACTCATAACCACCCTCCTTTATCTTATGAAAATAAACTGACCTATTAAATAGAAAAATATAGCTGGAAAATATTGCTACGAATTTAGCTGAATAGTTAATATTGCCAAATATATTTTACACTTGTTTCTTTAAACCTTCAAGGTGATTGTTTTATAAATTATTTACGGATAACAAATTTATAAAATATTTTTAAAGTTATTTCATAAATAATTTTTAAGAAACTATTTAGTTGTGGAATCTTTTTTATAAATCCTAGTCTTGCCTTAATTAGTGAAATAAATTTATTATAAACAGAAATTTTTAATACTATATTTTTTACTGAGTTAATATCATAAGTACTATAATCATTTGGTCTTATAAATTTAATTCCTTTATTTCGCAAGTATTTAGCAAGTATAACTATATCCTTTGTCTTTATCAAATCTTTTAATATAAATTCCTCTGTATTCTCATAGATTTCTTTTAAATAATCATCTCTGATTATGCCCTTATGATATACCGCATGATAAAGCAAAGCAATTACATAGTGACATTTTTGCGGTATATAAAAACCATTTTCATTTTTGCATCTGCCTCTTAATAATTCATTTGATAGCTTTTTAGGAAAATAATTATCTTTTTCAGTTCTAACATCAATATATATAAAGTTAATACTGCCATTATCATCTATAATGTTCATTGTATATTGAACCCTGTTGTTATCTTCAGGGTGCATCTTTTCTAGCTTTAACAGGCTAATAAGCTTTTGTTTATCTTTTTCTCTAATCAAAATATCCAAATCACTATGCTCGCCAACTTGAATTTTATCTGGCAACCCTTGATAATTTCTTATTACTAAATATTCCAACTCATCAATTTTTTTAAACAGTTCGGACAAATGGATTGGAAAATCTTCCAGATGCCTTTTGGCTTCCATAAAAGCTAAATATAAATCTTCAAATTCATTTCTGCTTATTTCAATCCTTAAATTATCCCAATGAATATGTATGTAAGTTCTGTCACTAAAAAATTCGCTATCCTTTCCTCCTTCATTGCTTGTATGCTTATATAAATTCCTGCATAGCTCAAACTTTATTTTTCTATCAATATAGTTTGGCATTACCTCTTTTGATAATTCCTCATGATAGCAGCTTTCAGGCTTTCCTAACTCCTGATATCTTTTTTCACTTTTATTAAAAACGGATAAAACCTTTTCAAATTCTGCTTTATTCATTTCAATTCTCAGCCATCTGTAATGAATATGAAAATTTTCACAGCATTCAGTAACCAATCTTCTTGGGAATATGCCACGGCTATTTATATTTTTTTCATGCAGGATTTTAATAGTTTCGCCCATTAGCGGTCTCCTTCTATCTTTTCCAGTAGTATTTTGGAATCCAGATCAAAAAAGCCTACTATCTTTTTAAAAGCAATTACCTCCAGTATTAATATATGATACAGTCTTTCATAAACAACAAATTTTTCACCTTCAAATCCCGAACAGGCAAAAGTAAGCAAATAAATTCCGGAGTTTAAATTTAATTTATGTTTAAAAGTGACTAGCATGATATCACCTTTATCAAAATTGCCGGTATAAATATCCTGGAACATGGTATTTGTGCCAGTAACATCTTGTCCTCCTACATCCCGAATTGTATATGTAAAAGTTGGATTTTCTATATAATCATTGAAAACAACTTTCATTCTAAAGGTATAATAACTACCAAAAATCAATTTCTGCGTTGGTTCTCTATTCTCGTCAAACACCCCAAAATCAATAATATTAGCTTTATTATTACCATATATCTCGCAAACCGAGCTTATTTCAAATGCCTTTGCATCATCCGCATTTTTTAAACTTTGAATCCTTTTATTTTTTTGATTTTCATATTCTTTTCCTGAATGCACTTTAGTTCCCACAATCAGCTTTTTATATAAATCTACAACTTCTTTAGGCAATCCCTGCATAATAATATTTCCTTCTTTAAACAATATGGCTGATTGACAATATTTTATGACTGCTTCAATATCATGCGTAACAAAAATTATTGTTTTTCCTTCCTGCTGCAAGCTTCTGAATTTAGCAAAGCATTTTGCCTGGAAGCCTATATCACCCACGCTTAAAGCTTCATCAACAATTAATATATCCGGATTAACACTTATCGCAACTGCGAAAGCTAACCTTGCAAACATACCACTTGAATACATTTTTACACGTTGGTAAATAAAATCGCCTATATCAGCAAAATCAATTATATCCTGCATCTTTGCGTCCATTTCTTCTTTGCTGTACCCCATCAGCGTCCCATTCAAATATATATTTTCTATTCCTGTATATTCAGGATTAAAGCCTGCTCCGAGTTCAAGAAGCGCTGACACTTTACCATTTACCGTTACCTCCCCGGAAGTTGGTGTAAGTATACCCGTAATTATCTTAAGAAGTGTTGATTTTCCAGAGCCATTTTTGCCTATAATACCAACAGTTTCACCTTTTTTTACCTCAAAGCTTATACCGTTTAAGGCATAAAATTCTTTATGGTATCTCTTCCTGAATGGATGAAATGATTCTTTTAATCTATCAACCGGTCTGTCATAAAGCCTATATAGCTTTATCAGGTTTTCAACTTTTATTGCTATTTCTTCATTCATTTATCTTTCCCTCCGTCATATCACGTCTGCAAAATGAGGCTTGAGCCTTCTGAAAAGCAGTGCCCCAACAATTAAAACAATTAAGGTTTCAACCCAGAAGTATATAGAGAGATTCGGATATTCCCAAAAGCCTATTTCATATATGAAGCAATTCCTATAGCCTTCTACAATATAATAGAATGGATTGAGCTTAAAGATTAGCTGATAATTTTCCGGAACGGTTTTAAATGACCAGAATATCGGCGTAAGCCAAAAACCAAACTGCAAAAAAATCCCTACTATTTGCCCCAAATCTCTAAGAAATACAATTAATGAAGATGTAATCCATGATAGCCCTAAAAGAAGGATTATGGTTGCAAACAAGTAATAAATTATCTGCAAATTATACCAACTAGGCAAATAACCATAAATGCCAAACATTACAAATATTAATGCTATAAAGAAAAGATGTATAAAGAGTGCTGATATTATCTTTATTATTGGTAAAACGCTTACCCTGAAAACAATTTTCTTAACCAGGTAGCTGTTATCAAGCACTGAATTTGTAGCATTCATCAGTGCCTCCGAAAAGAAAAACCACGGAATAATACCGCAAATAAGCCAAAGGATAAACGGGATATCTCCTATAGGTGCAGATTTAAATCCAACTTGAAAAACAAACCAAAAAATAAGTATAGAAATAATCGGTTGAACAAAAGCCCATATTATTCCTAGATAGGACCCTAGATATTTGACCTGTAAATCATTTTTTGCCAAATCAAATATTAGATTTCTGCTAGCTGCTATATCTCTTAGAAAATCTATAAAAAGCCTTGCATATCTCATTTTAATTCTTTCTCCTGTAAAATAAGATTATTAGAAGGGAGAATCCAAATCCTTAAGAATCGGCCAGGTTTTATCCTTCTCAGATAAAATTACATTACATATGTCATTTTCTTTAATTGGCCATTTAATACAAATATCCGGATCGTTCCATAAGAGCCCTCCTTCATCGTTGGGAAACCAATAATCATCAACCTTGTAAATAAGCTCCGTTTCATCCTCCAATACTAGAAGTCCATGTGCAAATCCTTTTGGAATAAATAATTGTTTTTTATTTTCTGCAGTAAGCGTTATCCCGAAGCTTCTGCCGTATGTTTCAGAATTTTTCCTCAAATCCACTGTAACATCATAAATTCTTCCGCTGACAACCCTAATAAGCTTTGCCTGACTATGCTCTTTCTGAAAATGTAATCCTCTGAGTACCCCTTTTGCTGATTTGGAGTAATTATCCTGAACAAACTCAGCATTAATTCCTTGTTCTATAAAATTCTTACGGGTATATGTTTCCATGAAGATTCCTCTGTCATCTCTGTAAACCACTGGCTCTATCACAACCAAATCAGGTATTTCTGTTTTTGTGATTATATATTTCCCCATCTTATCTATCCTTCCTTTCAAAATTACAGTATATGTTTCAGATACTCAGCAAGTGCTTCATCCCACCCCGGCATTATATTAATATTTTGGAGCTTTAGCATTTTATTTTCCAAAGCTGAAAAGCTTGGTCTTTTTGCTTCTGTTCTATACTCATTACTAGAAATCGGAATAACATTGATATTTATTCCTGCTTGTTTAAATATTTCCAGAGCATAATAGTACCAGCTTGTCATTCCTTCACAGGTCGCATGATATGTCCCAAAATAAGGATAATTTATTAGCTCAAGAATTTGATATGCCAAATAATAAGTATTTGTCGGCGTTCCAATTTGGTCATTTATTACCTTCAGTTCATGCCTTTGTTTTGAGAGATTCAGCATTGTTTTTACAAAGTTTCCACCCTTTGCTTTACTTCCTCCATATCCAAAAAGCCACGCTGTTCTGATAATATAATATTTGTTTGTCACTGTAGTAAGAACCCGTTCTCCTTGTAGCTTACTCATTCCATAAATGTTTATAGGATTAGGCGTATCGAACTCACTATAGCCTACAGTCTTATTTTCTTTTTTACCGTCAAAAATATAATCTGTCGATATATGTACTATTGATGAATTTAGCTCATTTGAAATTACACCAATATTTCTTACCCCCAATGTATTAACTGAATAAGCCTTATCCGGCTCCTTCTCACAGTCATCAACCTTATGAAAAGCAGCGGTATTAATTATTACTTCTGGCATAATCTCTTTCAGGACCTTATAAGATATATTAAAATTAGTAACATCCAAATCTGCATGCGTAAGAGGAATAATCTCAAAATTAAATTTCAAATTTGCTCTTTCAATATCACTTCCAAGCTGACCTGCTGCACCAATAAGCGCTATTTTCATAAATATCTAATCCTTCCATTATCTCTTAAATTCTTGCTTTCACTTACCTGTTCAAGCCTGCGGAACTATAAAATCTCACCATTATTACCAACAACCGATTTAATATGTTGATTCCAATCCAGAAGGGTCTTATACCAGTTTACAGTTTTTGTTTTTGGATCATCCCATCTGATGGTACCCTTCTCCATCTCATTCCAAATTTCTATTGCCCCAGCTTCAAAGTCATATTCTGTTGTATATCCTAAAACCATATTGATTTTATCAAAGCTCACTCTATAAGAACGCATATCAGGCTCTCCATACCATTCATATTCAAATGGTTTATTAAGTCCCTTGGCTACTTTCTTTGCAAGTTCAAGAATCTGTATATTCAAATCATTTGCACCCACATTGAATATCTGACCGTTAACCTTTTCTTTATTACTTTCCATAACCATAGTAAAGGCTTTCGAAGTATCCTTAACATGAACAAATGGTCTCCATTGGCTTCCATCCCTTAGAACCTTAAAACGACCAAGCTTATAATATGCTCCAACCATTCCGTTTACTGCAATATCAAATCTCATTCTATATGAAAAGCCATAAACAGTTGCCTGTCTTAAAACTGATACTGTATAATTTTCATCAGCTAAAGAAAGTACCGCTTTTTCGGCAAGGTAATTTGCTTCTGCATAAGTAGTAAGAGGATTAACCGCAGATTGCTCATCCAATATCCCATCCTGAAACCCATAAACACTGCATGAGCTTGCAAGGATATATTTTTTAACCCCTGCAAGCTTTGCCAACTGAGCTATCCTTGCCCTTCCAAGATAATTTATATCTATAGTCTTCTGAGGATCAATCTCGCCAGCAGGGTCATTTGATATTGCTGCCAAATCCATTACCGTATCAACATTATCAAATATCCCCTTACCAACATTCCTTATATCTCCTCTAATTAATTCAGCTTTGTTTTTTATATTCTCAAGACTATGATCTGTAAAATAAAATCTATCCAAAACCCTTACTTGATAACCATTATCTATAAGCATTCTTACAAGTATAGAACCAATATATCCGGCGCCGCCTGTAACCAATACTTTTCCCATAAAATCCTCCAGATTCTTCTTAACACTAAATCTTATTCTTTATTGTTTATACTTATTATCTGGCAAAAGATTTTATTCCCTAAATATATTCAAGTAAAATGCTTATTCACTGCATGTTTAGGACATTTAAAATACGTTGGGGAAAAAATAAAAGGTTACTGTTAAAGTAACCTTCAGGCTATTGACAAACTGACCATTAATCAGTGTAACCTTCTTCTATATTATCGGTTTCGAACCTTATAACGTCATCCTCTTCAAGATATAGTCCATTTTGAACCTCTATAATCTCCAAATCAACCTTCCCGGGATTTTCAAGCATATGCCTTACTGCCTTGGGTATAAATATGCTTTCATTCTCACTAATAAATCTTTCTTTTTCGCCCATGATTATCTTTGCAGTTCCCTTAGTAACTATCCAATGCTCACTTCTATGGTAATGCAGCTGCATGAGGATTTTCTGTCCCGGGTAAAGCGTTATCTTTTTTACTTTATATCCTGCACCTCCTGCAATGACTCTATGATTACCCCAATGTTTATATGAAGTTGTATGTTCAACAGCCTCTTTTCTTTCCGATATTTTAAGTCTTTCTACAACCTCTTTGACCTTTTGCGATTCACCTTTTTTTGATACAAGGATGACATCATCAGTTTCCACAACAATCATATCCTCAAGCCCTATCCCTACAACCAGTCTATCCGCTCCTATTATCAGGGAATCAGAACAATCTATGGTCATACAGTCTCCATTTTTAACATTCTTATTTTCATCTTTTTGCATCGCATCATAAATAGCATCCCATGAACCTATATCATTCCAATATGAACTAATAGGTATGGTTACAACTCTTCTGGACTTTTCGGCAATTGCATAATCGATAGATATCGAGGGCATATCCTCAAATTTCTGAACAATCTCTTGATAAGAATTTTCCATAAACAGGTCATATATTTCTGGTTGATATAAGGCTAGTTCCTCTAAAAATGTATTAATAGAAAAGGCATACATACCTGAATTCCAATAATAATTCCCGCTTGTTACATATTGTTCAGCCCTCACCAAATCCGGCTTTTCAACAAATTCATCAACATTGTGCCCATATTCCCATGGAAGCCCTACCTTTATGTAGCCATACCCTGTTTCAGGCTTATTGGGTCTGACTCCTATTGTTACGATTTTATTTTTTTCAGTGCCTTTAATTACTGTTCTTACATCATTTACGAACAGATTCTTGGGCATAATAATATGATCAGATGGAGAAATAAAAAGTATTTCGTTTGTGTCTCCGGCCAGGTTATCAAGAATATACTTTGCTGCAAGAACTATTGCAGGCGTGGTATTTTTCGCAAAAGGCTCAAGAAGGACGTGGGCATTTTCTATATTACATTCTTTTATTTCAGCCTTAACATGATAATAGTACTCTTTATTTGTTACAACAATAATATCCTTGGGTTCTACAATATCAAGATATCTATTAAAGGTTTGCCCTAAAAGGGTTTTATCTGAACCTATTTTTAAGAATTGCTTCGGGAAACTTGTTCGTGATAAAGGAAACAGCCTGCTCCCTCCACCACCTGCAAGTATGATTACTTTCATGCTTTTGAAACCTCCATTTGGATTGTTAGTAATATTATTCTCCAAATCTTCAGATTTTAAAAGCATAGAGGAATAATGCTAATATTTTTCTTGCAATTTCTTCCCGAATAAGCGGTCATATTCAATCAGCCAATATTTATCCATAAGCTCTTTATATTTTTTATCATCACCATTGTAAAGGTTCCCATCGGAATCAATTTTTAATTCGTTTAAGAATCCAGGCAGTATACTATAAACATGATCAACGCATTTAAAATAAGGAGGAAGCTCTTTCCCTGCCATTTTTAACACAAATAACCCTAAGAATGAATCGCTCATATTATTGATTGTTTGCTTTTTTTGTTGAAAGTTAGACCATATGACAACAGGCACACTCCTCATCTTTTTAAATGCTTCAAGAGTCCACTTATGATTTTTTAATGAAAGATATCCGGTTTCTTGATAAAGATCGTAGCCCAACCCCGGCAGATGATCTCCAAAAAATATAACCATTGTAGGCTCTTCAAAATCATCCAGATAATCAACAAGCATTTTTAGTGATTCATCAGCATCCTTAAGACCTTGTGCATATGTTTCAAGTATATTTTTAAATTTGTCGGAAATATCTCCGGTTACCTTTATTTCATTTGTATCATATCTCTTTTGTTCATAAGCCCCATGATTCTGTGCTGTTATTGCATAAATAAAAGCCGGTTTGTCGCTGTTTTTTATCTGAGCAATAATTTCTTTTGATACTTCCGAATCCGAAATATAAAATCCTTTCTTTTTTGCTCTCTGCATTCCCTCACTGCTTATAAAGGAATCAAAACCCATATTCTTATATACGCTGTTTCGGTTCCAGAACCACCCAAAATATGAATGTACTGCGGCTGTATAATATCCTTGCTCTTTTAATATGCTTGCAAGGGACAATATAGGCTCCTTAATAAATTGCTGATATGGTACTGAGCCTTGAGGAAGAAAGCTGGTGGAAAGTCCGGTTAATACCTCAAATTCAATATTAGCTGTTAATCCTCCATATTGAGGTGATAGCAGCCATCCTGAAGTATAATCCTTTTGGAGCTTACGGAATGTAGGTATTGGGTCGGCACTAAATGAAACAGAGCTTAAAAGAGTGGGATCCCAAAAGGCTTCGTTCATTACAAAAATTATATTCGGGTTTTTGGTAATTTGAACATTATCATCTGTGCTCCATTCATTCATGACAGCAAGTACCTTTTTTTCAGTATAATCTGAAGGTTTTACAATTATTGTCTTTTTCATGTTTCTTAAAAACGAAAGCGCCATTCCGTTTTTTTTGTAGTTTTCATCCGGAACCCAACCAATATCAGACATCCCTGCATTAACTAAAAAGTTGTCCAATACAACAATATTAAAATGTGAAATGGTTAAAAGTATTAATAAAGCGATAAGACCTGCTGATGCCCGCGAAAAATAACCCAGCTTCAGTTTTGGCAGAAATGGTTTTGAAAATATTATTAATAGGCTTGCAATGATTATTATAAAAATAACTATAAGCCCTGTATCTTTTATGACAAGGGGAAAAATATTGATTCTTTCCTTTTCTGTTATAAGCTCCCACGGAAAAAGCGGATTACCATAGAATTTTTGCTTATAATAGCTGGCAAGGGAAATAAGCAGTAAAACAGCATAGCTTATACTGCTGCTAATATAAATACATCCAAAAACAGAATAAAGAACCAGCGTCAAAGAAAAAACAAGAATAAAGTTGGTTATAAAAATTTGAGGTGCAGAAAAACACCAGGAAAAGGTATCTGCAAAGTCCTGCCTATGCACAAATTCAATCGAAAAAGTCAATATCAGGCACAATGCTGCAAAAATTATAACAGCAGTGATATTATTCTTTTTCTTTTTAGTATTATTAAAATCCTCTAATAAGCTCATAACAAACATCCCCTCTTAGCATAACCGTCTTTTTACAGTCTACTAAACGGAAGAGCGTTCATATCTAAAGATTCTTTTATTTAACCTTTTCCTGAAAATTTTTTCCAAACAACCGGTCATATTGGAGCAGCCAATATTGGTCTTCAATTTTCTTGAAGGTTTTGTCATTTATTCCGTGCAAGCCGCCTTTAGAGTCAATCTTTAACTCTTTCAAGCATCCTGGCAAGGTTTTATATATGCTGTCAAGAAACTTAAAATAAGGAGGCAGTTCTTTACCTAACATTTTCAGGACATATACTCCAAAGAACGAATCACTGATATTTTCTACCACTTGTCTTTCTTGCTTATAGTTTGTCCATATGACAAACGGCACACTTCTCATTTTCTTAAAGTCCTCAAGGGACCACTCTGCCTCTTTATCTGATGGAATGTAACCGGTTTGAGTATATACCCAATAATCATAGCCCAAAAGCGGTAAATGATCGCCAAAAAACACTACCACTGTGGGCTCTTGCGATTTAGAAGCAAAATCCATCAGGGTTTTTAATGCTTTATCTGCATCATTTATTCCTTGTGCATAGGTTTCAAGTACATACTTTGAATATTCAGAAAGCTTTCCTTTAACTTTTATTTCATTTTTTTTGTATCTTTTTTCTCCATCATATGGTCCATGGTTTTGCATTGTAACCGCATAAACAAAAACCGGTTTTTTATTACTCTCAATTTGGTTGATGATTTCCTTTGTAACCTCATCATCAGAAATGTAAAGACCTTTATACTTCGGGCTTTTCATTTTCTCACTGCTTATAAATGTATCAAAGCCCATATTCTGATAAACATTATTTCTATTCCAGAACCATCCCAGATATGAATGCACTGCAGCTGTAGCATACCCCTGTTCCTTAAGTATATTCGGTATTGAAAGAATTGACTTCTTTACATACTGCTGATACGGAATCGAGTCCTTAGGCAAAAAGCTTAGAGAATTTCCTGTCAAAACCTCAAATTCAACATTTGCGGTCAAGCCTCCATACTGTGGGGAAATAACATTTCCTGTTGTAAAGCTCTTTTGAATCTCGTGAAAGGTAGGAATCGGATCAGTTTCAAAAGAAATTGATTTTATTTTAGTAGGATCCCAGAAAGCTTCACTCATAACGAATATTATATTCGGGTTTTGTGGATTTTGTGGTTTTTCCTTTTTATTAGCAATGTTTTCATTTAATACTTTGATAACATTAGCTTCGGAATATCCTTCCGGTTTTGAAACTACTGAATTTTTTATATTTCTAAAAAATGAAAGTACAACTCCATTTTTTTTGTAGTTCTCCTTTTGATTCCAGCCGATTTCTCCAATTCCTTGCTTCGAAAGCATATTGCTCAGAAAAACAGGTTTTATATATGAAACAGTAGTTAATAAAAAAAGAGCTAAAACACCTATTAATATACGTTGATAATACCTGAGCTTTAGCTTTGGTAAATAAAATCTTAATACAGCTGTCAGTATGCTTACAAAAATTATAGCAAAAAGAACAATAAACGCCTTTTTTTGATTAAGCATCGGGAAAATGTTCATTCCTTCTTTTTTAATAAGCAAGTCCCAGGGAAATACCGGCTCTCCGCGGAATCTTTCCTTATAATAGCTGGCAAAGGAAAGAATCAGGAGGGCAAAATAACTAATAGTACTGCTTACATATATGCATCCGCAAATAGCGTAAAACACAAGCATAAACAGAAAAACCACTGCCCAGTTTGCCAAAAATATTTTTAGTGAAAATATGCTCCATTTAATTGTTTTTAAAAGTGAATAGTTATGATGGATAAACTCAACCCCGAAGGTCAGAACCAAAGAAAGCATCAGGAAAATACCAAAAGCTATAAGATTACTATATTTATGCTTTTTCAAATTATTCAAGAAATCAAAAACCTTCATTATAAAAGCCCCCTAAATCTTTACTACATCTTCTCTCTGTATACCCTTATCTTGTTTTGTCCGTAATATTATATTAAATAAATTTATTACAAGCAGGCTTGCTCCTATTCCAAGCAATATATATAATACCTGATAAATAGTCTGATGGTAAATAGAAATCAATATTATTTCAGCTGTACTACCTAAAACCATAGTCCAGACAGAAATAGTATTTTTATTTACAGCAAGATTAAAATTAGCCAATACATTAAGCAAACATAAAGGCAGCATTGCCAAAGATATCAGCTTAATATATGGAAGTGCAGTTAAAAACCTTTCTCCGAAAAATATTTTTGTTATAATCTCAGGGAATATATAAATCACTGCGATACCTGCTGTACAAACAACAGCACTGTATAAAACTGCTTTTTTAAGGGATGTATAAACATCGCTATTAAGTACGTTGGCTTCTGTAACAATCGGGAACATTGCCATTACAACAGCTGAAGGAAAATAAAATATAACCCTTCCAAATATTGCTGCCGCTCCGTAAATACCTGATTCCTGTGGAGAAAAATAGTGTTTTATCATAATCATATCAATATTTGTTAACAGCATCATGCACAAAGTAATAACAAATATAGGAATACCATATTGCAAGGCTTTTTTTCTGCCAAGC
The DNA here is from genome assembly GCA_050258375.1 of Deltaproteobacteria bacterium. Taxonomy (GTDB): domain Bacteria; phylum Bacillota; class Clostridia; order Acetivibrionales; family UBA4821; genus JBLMYQ01. Next base: position 43,391 of record JBLMYQ010000002.1, read on the forward strand.
GCAGCCGTTTTCTCTCCATTGATAGTAAAATTACCTTTTATCAGCCAAAACCCATATACTACTGAAATTATATTGCCGGCAAGCAGTGCACCCAAAGCGCCTTCAAGGCTATAACCAATTATAACAAATATTACTCCTAAAACAAGTCTGAAAACATAACTTACAGCATTTACAATTCCCAATTGCCAAAATTTTTTAGAGCCTTGAAACGTTCCAAGCGAAATTGGCAGAAGAAAAGCTGCTGCAATAGCCAATATTACATACACGACAAAGGATAGCTTTTCAACCTTCAAGTACCACCTGATTACCGGAGAAACTGCTAAACTTGCCGCGGTTATAACTCCTGTAAATACGCTGATATAGAAAAATGTTTTTCTAAGGAAAAATCCTATTTTGTAATTCTCGCCGGCAGCTGAATATTCGGCAATATATTTAGATACAACCAATGCTACTGCTGTCCCCGGAACAGATGCTATATTAATCAATGATAATAGCGCATTAAATGCGCCATATTCATCATAAGGCAATAACCTTCCCATAATTATTTGATAAAGGTAATTGCATATATTTGCTATCATCATCATTGTAAAAATTATTAAACTTCCTTTTTCAAGCTCTTTCAGTCTTGTTATTATAAGTCACCCCTTGTATAGCTTAAAGTGTAAGCTCCTTAGACCCCTCCCAATTTTGCAAGCTTTTCTTTTGCCTGGCTGACAGCTTGATCCAGCTCTCCAGCGGTTGTTACTGGCTTTAATGACTTTTTGCCTGTTTCTTCAAATTCATTTTTAATCTCTGATGCTTTCTTAAAGTAAACCTTCGCCTTTCCCTTGTCTCCTAATTGAACTGCATTTTCACCTGCTATTATATATAGCTGAGCCTTTTCATAATATGCATCGGCAATGAATCTTTCCATTACTACAAGATTATCTGCATATGCCAACCCTTCATCGAACTTTCCATTAGCAAGCAGGAAGGATGCGGCTTGAGCAATAGAAATAAATGAATTTGGTTCATTTTTAACATTAATCTTTATATTATCTCTCAATTGGGTTTCTATTTCGTCTCTTTGTTCCTTGGATAAATTTTGAGCAAGCATTTGATACATATTTAAATATTTTACATATGTTTGCCTTCTTTTTTCATCAAGCGGCTGAATCTTTAAATATTCGCTGTAAGAAGGAATCAACACCGGAAGAATCTTTCGCAAATCTTCAGCGGCAGGCTGTTTCCCAGCGTATGTGCTTTCTAAAATACTTGCCTTGGCAATCAGGCTTCTGCCGTTTAAAGAGTTAATTCCTGCAGCAATAAGCATTATCATCAGGATTGCAATTAATGTTGAAGCACAATAATTTACTGATGGGGTAAAATCTTTATATTTTTTCTTATTAGCACTATCATATATTTTTATTTCAAAACCTTTATAATCTTTCCGCAAAATATACATACCTGCAAGTATTCCGGTCAATGCCCATGCTGTAATCGGTACAGCACTCAGCGAAAAATCAAAATCTATAATACTATGTGCATATAATGACAATATCGCTACAAATACTGTGCTTGCAGTAATTATCCTATTGGAATTGTCAACACCCTCTGTCTCTGTTTCATTTTTTTCAAGTCTTACCTTTCTATAGTGATGAATAATCAAAACTATAGTTCCAATTAATACTGAAATCCCTAAAATTCCCGTTTCAACCCAAAGCTGAACCGGATAATTATGAACCTCATTAGAAGCATACTCGTAAGATTGATATTGATGGTAAAGAGCTTTCCAGCCTCCTCCACCTGTTCCGAACGGATATGCACCTATTATCCTGAATGCATCATTTACAAATATTAATCTCTGCCATGCATTATGAGTTTGTAAGCTTATATCCTGAATTTTATATATCAAATCTGTAGGAAGATATTTATATTGTATTATTAATTTTTTTTCTTTGCCCGTATTTACGTCTTTAAGAACAAAATTTGAAAAGCTGGCGCTGGTATTTGGGATGTAATTTTGCAATTGAATTCTTAATGTCCTAGTGCTGTCTTTTGTTGTAAATTCCATACTTTTTCTTGCCTTTTCGGTTTTACCCTTTATTTCTGCAAGCTGCTCAAGATTGGCAAATTTATCCATGCCTAATGCTATAATACTGTATGGCTCCTCATTTTTTTCATTAGAAAGGGCATCAACATCAAAATTAAGAATATACTTTGCAGATGGTTTTATATTTGTGATATCTCTGACAACTATCTTCTGGGAAGCAGCCTCTTTTACATCATGTTTTATAAGCAGCGGCTTTTCAATATTAAGTGCAAAACCTACTAAAACAACAAATATCATTACCACTGAAGCAGCTGTTACTACATATATTTTTGTACTTACAGCAAAAAGAACTCTCTTTAATCTCTGAATAATGCTTGTCAGAACTGCCGAAATAAATGCTCCGATAATAATAGTAATCCAAACCTTTGAGTACTGCCCCGCATTGACATAGTTTCCATACATGGCAGAGAATGAAACGCCTGCAACTATAGGAACAAATGCGTCAACAGTAAAACTCAATATATGCTTTTTATTCCTGAAGGAAATGAAAAGTATTAATACCATAAGCGGAAGAACTAAAACCATTCCTCTCGAACCGGTCAGAATAAATGTATAAAATACTATAAAGCCTGCCGCTCCGTACCAAGCCCTCTTCAAATATGATCTTGTTACCATTAGAAGTCCGGATATAAGCAAAAATACCGCTCCGAGATATGAAGCAAGCACGTTTGGATATTGAAGAGTAGAGAAGATTCTACCTTCAGCAAAGCCCCCAAAGAATTTAAAATCCATAAGCTTTGCCGCGCCTTGTTGAAACTGCAGCCAAACCGGAATCTGCTTAATAAACCAATTAATCTTATTTGTTAATATTCCGCCAGCTCCTGCATCCACTCCAAGGATACAAACACCTAATGCACTTACCAGAATTGCATTTAAAATGATTTTTATATTTTTATCTTCTTTTATAATATCTCTGCATATTAAGTATATAAAGAAATAGTTAATGTATCTTAAAAATTTGTCCCAGGCTTCTTGTGCGCTCGCAGCTATACCAAGCATAATCGGAAGTGCATAGACCAGCACAAGCAATATGGCTGCAATATCCAACGGTGCTTTAATAATCTTAAAATCCTTGTCAAATAATTTTTTTATAATAAAAGCAAGAAAAAGCAAGCCAGTGTATAAAAATGTGGTGGACATTTCTTCATTAAAGTATAATCCTCTGAAAAATGGAGCATAAAACAGTAAAATCACTAAACCAATCAGTACACATACATTTAGTACTTTTACCAGCTTTGATTTTTGAACAGGATTTTTGACAGGCTCGCTGGTCTTCTTAATATTCTGTTTAATATTTGAATTTTTTTTGCCCATTACCTTTTCTCCCTATTAAAAATATTACTACCTGCTTAGAACACGAATTAGTTTAACATATTTTTCTGCAAAGATGCAAACCTCATACAAAAAAATTAAAACTGCTGTTAAAATTACTTTTTCAGCAGTCTTAAAAACTTTCCATTTAAAAATCTAAGAATATTCAACCACTTATAACTCAAGCATCCTATAAATCATTACTACCGCTTCTGCTCTTGTACTGACATCACTTCCAGCAAGCATTCCGCCTTTTTTGCCTTTTATTATTCCTGCATTTGCTGCTTGGAGGAGACTCTCCCGCGCCCATTGGGGCACATTATTCCAATCAGTAATTTGCTCCTTGGCATTTTCTTTAAGATTTATATTTTTATACTTTAATGCTCTTGAAATCATTGCAGCTATTTCCTGCCTGGTGATTTTTTCTTTTGGCTTAAAAGTGTCATCTCCCAATCCTTTGATTATTCCGATTCTTTTAGCTGTTGAAATATATGGAACAGCCCACGAGCCTATCTTATCCTGATCCCTAAAAATCTTTCCAGATGCGCTTTCAGGCTTTTCACCTATAGCAGCAACAATCATTCTTACAACCTCTTCCCTGGTAACCTTACGCTCAGGCTCAAATTTTCCTTCTCCTGTTCCCTCAACCACACCTTTTAAAACCATATATTCAATTTCTTTTTTTGCCCATATAAAATTCTCTGTAATATCACTAAACTTATGTATATCTGCGTTTATGCCTTGTTCCTTGCTTTCCAGCATAGCTGGTTCCTTTACTTGTTCTTGCTGCTCTGCCTGTTCAGGCAAATCTGATTCTGCACTTTCGGACCAGAACCATATAACTATATCCTTATCTTTAACAGTACAATTTTTAGCTGAAACTCCCGGCACTTTCCCATTGACCTTATACTTCCAGCCAGCAGTAGAAGTAAGGTCTTCCTTTATTCCGTCAATTTCACTTATATATGCATCATCATTTTTTGTTTTAAAGTTAAGCCCTGTTTGATATAAAGCCTGCAAGACAGTTTTCCCATACTTCGTATTCTCATCTACTGTTATTTTTTTAAGGGAACAGACTTCTTTTTCTCCCTTGCCTATTACCGATACGCTTATTGTAATACTTCCGGTCTTATCCTCCTGAGGCTCTGAGCCTGAAGAGCCACCGGGGCTGTTATTCCCTCCCGAAAACGGAATTAAATATTTAAGGTAATACCTGGTTATTGCCGAAATTTCTTCATAAGTTGAATATTTTATATCAAAGCCGCTTTTAAAGCTTCCATCTTCATTTTGATTATCAAGCATTGCTGTAATAAGATTTTTGCCGTTCTTATTCCAGATTCCTTCTGTTGGGTTTATATTCAAATCAATCAGCATCATAACAGCTTCAGCGGTTGTATCACAATTTGGTGCTCCCCAAGCCTCAATAGCACCTGACGCGGTTTGCAATTTATTGATTGACTCGATAGCCTTCTTAATAATTGCATGCTGATTGTCACAACCAAGAATCTTCAGAGAACGAACAATCCTTGCTGTTGTGTCTACATCAGTAAAGCCCCAATCTTCAAAAATACCGTTATTATAGCTTAATCCCTCAAAATACGCAATCAGCTCGTTCTTTTTCGGTATTCCTACCCCGGACTTGTCAAGAGCTATTATTGCAAGAACATCGGTATAAACACCCTCGCCAAATGTTCCATCATTTTTTTGTTTATCTAATAAAAGCTGAACTACATTCTTGCCATAAAAATCCTTCGGATTCTTTTTTAATGATGAGAGTGCATATATAAGCTTGGAAAGCTCCCCAGCTGTTGATTTATCAGTTATATTCAAAGAATGAAGATACTCAATATATGTACTTTCTCCAGCCTTTGGAATATTAATATCCACTCCTGCATCTCCTAAAGCCGAAGCAATATAATAATGTCCTGTATAGCCTCCAAAGCTGCCATCTGCACTCTGTATCCCTCTAAGGTAATTTACTGTCTTTTGAAGTACAGATTGATTATAAATATTAATCTGTACACTTTTTGTCTCTCCTTCATATACTGCCTTTATGACTGCAGTTTCATTCTTCCCGGAGTCCACAGAATCAAGAGTTATTATGAAATTGCCCTCTTGAGCATCAACCTTCTTATTATTGTAATACCATTTAATATCAGAATAAACGCTTTCAGATACGCTGTCGATATTAAGGAGCATTTGCGAATTATTGAGATAGTATTCACCCTGTCTGGGTTGAATGATTTCAAAATTGGCATATGTAAAACCATACGTTGAAAGCAAAGTAATCAATAACATTATTGTAGATAAACCAAATTTTTTCATGCCTTCCTCCTGAATTTCTTATTATTTACCTGCACTGCTTTCCCTAATTACTTGATAAACACTTTTTAAATTATAATAATCCGCAAGTGCGGTTAATGCCCTCGTAGTTGCCATCATATCCGCCTCTCCTCCTCGGATATGGCTAAAGCTTCCATCCGAGAGCTGAAATGATATTATAAAATCAATCATATTTTTATCTTTTTCTTTTATCCATTCTTCAGAGGTTGGATCAATCCCTATTGCAACCAATCCCTGAACTACTGCCGAAGCTGTGTCAGGGTTTTCCTGACCGAATATCTCGAACCCACCGGAGGAGCTTTGTCTGGATTTGATAAACTCAACAGCCTTTTTAACCTCTTTATCATTTTTATTTTTCCCCAGGGCACTAAACCCAACAAGAGCCATACCAGTCATATCCATGTCAGATTTTGCTCCTGTGAATATTCCGAATCCACCATCAGAATTCTGCCTGGAAATCAGCCAGTCATAAGCCCTTTCGGAATTTGATATCCTTTCACCTGCACAATACAAGGATATTATCCCCCAAATGTGTGAATTAAGAAGCTTCTCTCCTTTTCCCTGTATTGTATCTGCAAACTTGCCGGAAGCCGTTTGACTTTTTATCACTGCTTCTACAAAATTTATGCCGGCAAAGCTTTTCGGATTTTTCCCCACCGATAAAATTCCGATTATTGTTCTCTGATAATCAGTTGCCCTCTCCGCATCAAAATCATTGCCTTCTTTTATTTCTTTCTCTTTCCAATCCAATGCCTTTTTATAGTTATCCGGCTCTGAGCTTCTCTCAATCGAATACATTGCCGCAGCAGGCCAATCAAGGTATCCTTTAAAATCATTTTTCAAAAAATATGACTTTATATAATTTCCGGTGAGCTTCATAGAATTTAAAGTACGTTCACGTATTATTGAATTTCCAGTATTTCTAAAATTAATTTCATTATTCTTTTGGGCTGAAAAAAAATTAGTCTTATGTTGGTTCCTTGTAACTTCAACTTGATTTTTATTACTTACTTTTTCTTCATTCTCTTTTATGGAAGCATTGTTAAATTGCTTCTCCTGAATTTCATCCGTTTTAGATAAAGGTACTATCTCAGTCCTTTTTATTACTGGTTTTGAGGCTGAAGCTTTGTCCAAAGCCTTTGAGGAAACAAAAATCTGTGTTTTTTTATTTGCCTGATCAGCCATGCCCTTAGTAAAGACAGCAATACCTATTAACATAAAGCTAGCTATTATTCCGATTAAAATACCTTTTTTCTTAATATCCCTCACTCCTTTGGCCATATTTTGCTCTCACTTGGGTAACCCTGTTTTCCTCCTCTATTTTTACATCAATGCTCATTTTCCTTTGAAACCTTGTTACTATATTCACAAACTCAGCACCAAACAACCATGCAAAAATTATGTTTCCGGCCCCATGCAAGGTATCAAACCAAAAGCTTGAGGCACATAATATCAGATAGCCCTTTAAGCTGTGCGGAGAAGTATATGAGTACCAAGTCCAGAAATTCATTATCCATCCAAAAAGGAATCCCCATACTCCACAAAAAATCGCAAAAGCTGGTTTATTAAAACCAATCTTGATTTTTCCAGCCAAGCCTGCCGTTACTCCAGCAAATCCCCAGTCAATCATTTGCCAGGGAGTCCAGGGACCTTGTCCCAAAAAAAAGTTTGAAATTCCGGCAGAGAGAACTCCGGTAACAAATCCAGCCAGCGGTCCCATTGAATAGCCTGTAACAATTACTATAAACGTAGTTGGCTGAACATTAGGAATTGCTGCAAAAGGAATTCTTCCTAATGCCCCCAGCGCAGACATTATTGATATAAGCGCAATCTGCTTTGAGTTTATGTTTCTCTTTTCATAAATATATAGCCCAACGGCAATAAAAATAATTATTAGTATGGTCATAACTCACCCCCTGCCCCCTCTCTTAAAATAGAGGGGAATATAACTTCCTTTTAAGACTCTGTACCCTTCTAATTCTTCCCTCACCCATACCTTTAAACAATTTATTAACCTGTGAAGGAAAATACAGATTATTATTCAAAATCTCTTCCCTTGTCCCATCCGCTGCTATTTCTCCTTCATGCATAATAACAACCCTTTCGCAGTATTGCACTGAAAAATCCACATCATGGGTTACAAGGATAATTGCTGCTCCTCTTTTTTGCAAATCCAGAAGCATTTCTCCAAGAGCCTTTTTGTTTTTATAATCCATTCCACGGGTAGGCTCATCCAGAAGAATTATTCCTTGAAACATACACATTATACTTGCAAGCGCCACCCTTTGTTTTTGACCTGAGCTTAAATCCCTGGGGTTCTTATCCTTAAATTTATCCAACCCAAGAACCTCCATAAGCCCATTTGTTTCGTCATTCCATTTCCTATTAAAATTCTTTAGAGTAAATAAAACCTCATCCTTTACTGTATCGTTGAAAAGGTAATCATCCGGATTTTGTCCCAGATAAGAGATTCTTTGAGCCAGCTCATAAACACTCTTTCCTTCGTTGGAAACCCCAGCCGCCTCAATTGTTCCACTATCAGGCATTAACAGACCGTTGATATTTTTTAAAAGAGTCGTCTTTCCTGCTCCATTTTGACCAAGGATTGCTATAAATTCTCCCTTTTTAACCTCAAGATTAATATCTTTTAAAGCATTCTTAAAATTATCATACGAAAAATTCAGCTTGCTGATTTTTACTGCTGTTTCCCTATGTACCTCAGTTCCACTTTTTAAATATTTCAAAGAAAGGGCTTGCAGATGATTTATCTCTGTTTCGGATAATCCCGCAAGGACTTTGTGCCCTTCCTCTACAGTGATTGGAATTTTTTCAAGATTAAATCCGAAAAATAATTTTGGAATAACCGGAACAAATTCAAATCCGGTTTTATCTGCCCACCCGCAGTATTCGTCTGCTGCACCATCAAATACTATTCTGCCTCCATCCATAGCAATAACCCTATCAGCAAAATGAAGACATTTTTCAAGCTTTTGTTCGGCCATTATTATAGTTTTATTACTGCGCTTTGCAACCTTTTTTATTGTATTCATCAACTCTTCCGATGATTTTGGATCTATCTGCGAAGTAGGCTCATCAAGAAGCAGTACATCAGGATTCATTCCAAGTACCGAAGCAAGTGCAACCTTTTGTTTTTGACCGGAAGAAAGCATATTAATCTTTTTATCTGTAAGCCTTTGTATGCCAACAGTGCGAATAACTTCAGCCATTTTCCCTTTAGCTTCATCCTTATTTATTCCCATATTCTCCATTGGCAGTAATATTTCTCTTTCTACAGTTGAGCAAACAAGCTGTTTTTCCGGGTCCTGAAAAAGCATTCCGACTTTAGGCGCAAGCGATTTTAAATTTTTCAACATATTTAAATCACCAACAAATGCGCTGCCTGATATTCTGCCTCCATAAAATGCTGGAACCAATCCCGCCAACAGCTTCAATAATGTTGATTTCCCACATCCTGAATGTCCGACCAGCAGAATCATTTCTCCCCGCCTTATTCTCAAATTAATATTTTCCAAAGCAGGCAAAAAAGAGTCCGGATAAAAATATGTTAGGTTTTCTATTTTAAAGTTTTGCATTTATCAGACCTCCATGAAAGTATCGCCGGCATGATAACCAATAGCGGTAAAAAGCCAACTACTATCCATACCCAAGCTGCATTATTGATAGTAAAACCAAGCCTTGGGAAGAACTTAAAAGCTAAAAAGCCTCCTGAATAATTAAAAATTGTAATAAAAACAACCATTATTCCAGCAAATATAAGCCAAAAATCTTTTAATCCAAAGCTTTCATCATAGTGCCTTCTGCGTTTTGCAGCTCCATAGCCTTTTGATTCAAGCGCCTCCGCTGTCTGCATGGAACCTTCGAGACTCGAAAAAAGCAATATCTTTATAAACGGCCACCCGGCTTTAATACGTTTAAATATATTTTTCGAATCAAGCTGTACTCCTCTTGTCATTTGAACCTCAGCAATCCTTTTGGTACTTTCCATCATGGAAGGAATCATTTTTGCGGTAAGTGCTGCAGTAACAGCCGAACGTGGAGCTGCAAATGAAATTAAATTAAAAATTTTATCAGCTTCAACGCAAATATTTAAAAATACAAATAACAAAACAGTGTTAACAAGCTTAAGCATTAATACCAAAGCGAATATCAGACATTCCAATGTGATTTTTATATCCCCAAAGACAGGAACCTCGGTCAGCCTGAATAATACAGTTGCGCCTCTACTATTTACGATTGGATTTATCAGCATTATTGGTATCCCAATGAAGGCAGCAAGAATCAATGCATTCTTAATAGCTTTTCTATCAGCAGACATTATCAGCAAGCAGATAGAACCAAAGAAAATTATCTGCACAGCCGGATTATTTGTAACTGAAACAAAAATAAGCATACAGGTCAAATAAATTATTAATGCCAATGTATTAAATGATTTGAAAAAGTCCTTCACTGTTTTCCTCCAATACTCCTTACACAAGGAAGCCTTTGAAGCTTTCCTTTATAGGCAATTCCATAATAGCCTTCTATACTTTCCGGTTTTGAGAAAATTAAATCTGTCAAAGCTTCTATTCCTTTATGCTCCAAAGAGGTAACAACCCATACAGGGGCAGTATCCCCCAGAGAATTTGCTATCGCAAATACTATTCCGGTTTTGGAATCGCATACATCTTCAACTGAACCTGCGCAATTCAAAAGGGATATTTCTCCTTTCCCAAATCTTACAGGCATTCCCCTGCTCTCACCGTCAGAAAGCAAAGCTGTAACGCTCTTATTCTTTATCAGATTTGCGTATTCTCCAACTAATATGCAAGGATAACCAGCAGCTACTTTAATTTTTTCAGGCAAAGGTTCTTCAATAATATTTTGCGCTTTTAAATTAGCAAGGCTTTGTTTAATCTTTAATGCCTCATTCTTATTCCCTTCAGAATAATAGATTCTCGTTCCCTTTGTCATGCCTTTAAAGCCATTGACAAAAGGCTCAGGATACGCACCTATTATTGCCGGAATAAAGCTGTTTCCATTCCACTGGTGATAATCCCATAAAAGCTTATCACCCTTCTTTAGATGATAAGCTTTGGATGAACAATTTGAAGCAATACCATTTACATAGTAAAACCAATCCTTTCCCGACTCGCTTTCAATCGAGGAGCTTAATCCATTTATTGCCTTAACAAAACCTCCGGTAGATGCTTCAACTTCAAGATTCTTTTCAAGTATATCCAAAACAGTTTCTCCGGCTTCAACCAAAACAGTTTTCTCAAATAGGATTTCTGAACCAAACTCCCTGCTTACAATAAGCTCAACCTCAAAGGGTCTGTCCATTCCTTCATTATTATTCACAGAACATCCTGATAATAATAACAGCGATATTATAAGTATGTATTTTAATTTTTCAAGCATTCTCAACCTTCACTCCCAACTTATCTAAAAAGCCCTTCTCACAAAAGAGAAGGGCATGAAAACAAAAAAGCCCTCCTTCTCCCACCGAAAAGGATTTCCAGCACTGTTTCATCCACTCAGATATCCTGGCTCAGGTTCATTCTTCTCCTTCCCTTCCCGGTTCAATCCAGTGGGTATCTAAGGAGTCGTCACCATTACAGTAGCGGGGGCTGCGACGGATTCTAACCGTCTTTCCTGAAAAGCGTGGACATTTTTATTCTTTTATATCGGGATTATATAATATAAAAATATTTAATTCAAGGCAGTTTTTCAAATTAATAGGATACACTTTCTACGAAAGCTTTTCTCTTAAATTACCAAAGATGCTGTCTATTCTTCTTACTCCAGTTGTATCAAGGATATATTCATAATTCTGCATAATATCTATTGCCAATTTTTTATCAGTACTGAAGCTGAAACAATTGATAAAATATACAGGAACAGCAATATCCTGCAGCGTTCCCTCAGTTTCAATCATAATATTGCTAAGTTCTTCAAATGCTCCATGAATGCATATTATTACACCTTCATTTGAACAGTATCTTGCCATAAGACCTATAATTTTACAAATAAAATTCCTGAACTGCTTATTCTCCGACATCTCTTTTATAGATTTTACAGGAAATTGAATAACATTATCAGAAAGCTTCTGCCTATCTATATTACAGCCGATACAATCTGATTTTTCAATAAGTTTGCTTCTTATATCATCATCAGTAAAAATAAGAACCTTTGACCCTTTCCCAACTTTCTGGGCAATATATTTTCCTACAGTAACCAGAAAATGTCCATTCCCTGTATAAAGATTGCATATTTTATTAAAAACTACATTGTTTGTATCACTTGTATATGGAACTTTCAAGCTTTATTCCTCCATTAATAATTATTTGTACCTTCAGTATAATAATATTTCCATATATTTCCTGTCAAGCTTTTATTGTAAAATTTTGGTAATTATTTTTTTGGTGCTTAATCATTCTTTTAACAATTAATATAATATCCACTAAGTATAATACATAAAATTACGGTCAATAATTACTATAAGAAAATAATTCACATACAGTTTAGGGGTGATTGTACAAATGAAATTCATTAATTTTTTAAAACTGAATAATCTTGTTACAATAAAGAAGATATTTCATATGAAACATTTATTGATCTTATCTATACTCGTTGTTTCATATATAATTCTTTCAGGATATATATATTCTGAAAAGATAAGTGAAGACCTTGCCAAAAATGTTGTCAGGCTGCATGTAATTGCAAACAGCGATTCAAAACATGACCAGCAAATAAAATTAATGGTTAGGGATTCAATACTAAAATATATGGAAGAAAACTCTAAAGGTATTAAGTCTGCAGATGAAGCTAAAAACTTCATTTGTAAGAACCTTTTAAATATAGAGAATATTGCTTGTACTGCCTTAAAATCATATGGCTCGGATTATAGCGCAAAAGCCTATTTTGGCAAATTTGTTTTTCCAACAAAGGTTTACGGCGATGTTACTTTACCATCAGGAGAATATCAATCTCTTAGAGTTGTTCTTGGGAATGGTATAGGAAAGAACTGGTGGTGTGTAATGTTTCCTCCTTTATGTTTTGTGGATGCATCAACCGGGGTGCTTCCAGATGAATCAAAGCTTCAGTTGAAAAGCGTTCTCACAGAAGAGGAGTACAAAATTGCTCTGGGGAATGCGAAGAATACTTGCCCTGATATAAAAATAAAATTTAAGATAGTAGAATTGCTGCAGCAGTCAAAGTTTATGTTGGCAAAGGGAAAAAGATGAAGAAGGCGTTATTGCCTTCTTCATCTTTTATCTGGCTCATTTTCTAATTGGGCATACATAAATACCTTTGAATTCACCGTCTAGTATGATATAATTTATATGAATTTAATATTTGTTTGGATGGTGGATAAATTTGAACACCCTTTCACAATGGTTTGTTTCAAACTATTCTTTTTTTGAGGACTTTTTTAAGCTGCTGATAGCATGCCTGCTTGGCGGATTGGTTGGATATCAGCGTGAAAGCTCGCACAGACCGGCTGGTTTGAGAACTCATATTCTGGTCTGCGTTGGTTCAGCACTGGTTATGATTACGTCAGAATATATATTTGATGTTTATAGAGGTGTAACAAATCTGGATCCTGCACGTTTAGGTGCTCAAGTTATCAGCGGTATAGGCTTTTTAGGTGCCGGAACAATACTGCGTGATGGTTCTACTATAAAAGGTCTGACAACCGCAGCCGGATTATGGGCTGTTTCATGCATAGGCATTGCTATCGGCGCAGGCTTTTATTCTGGCGGAATAGCTGCAGCGTTTTTGGTATATTTGACACTTACAATTTCAAAAGATTGGGAGGTCATCACCGATACCAAGAACCGCTCAAAAAAAATCAAGATTTGTGTGCCTAATTCTCCCGGAATAATCGGAAGGGTTGAATCTATATTAATTGATAAAAACATTTCCATAAAAACAATGAAGGTGATTCCTTCTTCCAATAATGAAAGCTTAGAATTTTTAATTTATTTAGATAATACAGATTTAGATACAAAAGAAGTTATTTCCAGTCTTGTTAAAGAAACAGAAGATTTAATCGAAAATGAATAGAATGCTCAATTTATTTCTTGACCTTTAAAATACTCTTTAATATACTACAATACATATGAAAAATTTTTAAGGAAGTGACTTTACAAATGCAAAAGCTCGTAATAAAAGGCGGCAATCAATTAGAAGGAGAAATAAATATAAGTGGAGCTAAAAACTCAGCAGTTGCAATAATTCCTGCAACTCTTCTGGTAGATGGTCCATGCAGAATAGAAAATATACCTGACATCAAGGATGTAAAAATTTTTCTGAAGATTCTTGAAAATCTGGGTGCGAATATTACATACATAGATGCTCAAACAGTTATTATCGATACAACAAAAGTAGATTGTTATGAAGCCTGTTATGATGAAGCAAGCAAAATAAGGGCTTCTTATTATTTGATTGGAGCATTGCTTGGAAGATTTAAAAAGGCAAAAGTAAGCTTTCCTGGAGGCTGCGACTTTGGCACAAGACCTTTAGACCAACATATAAAGGCATTTGAAGCACTTGGTGCAAAGGTTGATATGACTCATGGAATAATAAATGCAAATGCTGAAACGCTTAGAGGCTCCTCTTTTTACATGGATATAGTAAGCGTAGGTGCTACAATAAATGCCATGCTTACAGCAGTAAAGGCAGTTGGGACTACAATAATTGAGAATGCAGCAAAAGAACCTCATATAGTAGATGTAGCTAACTTTTTAAATAACATGGGTGCAAGTATAATTGGTGCCGGAACTGACATAATCAAAATCAAAGGTGTTGAAACACTCCCCGGTGGAGGTACATATAGTATAGTTCCTGACCAGATAGAAGCCGGAACCTTCATGATTGCAAGTGCAATAACATGCGGCGATATTACAATTCGCAACTGTATACCAAAGCATTTGGAATCTCTGACAGCAAAGCTTGTTGAAATAGGTGTAAATATTGAAGAAAATGAAGATGGAGATTCATTAAGGATTAGAGCAGATAAAAGTCTATTACCAGTAAATATAAAAACTCAGCCATATCCAGGCTTTCCTACCGACTTACAGCCTCAGTTCTGTGCTCTTGCTGCAAAAATCAATGGCGTAAGCATTATAACAGAAGCAGTTTGGGATTCAAGATTTCAATACATATCTGAGCTTAGAAGAATGGGCGCAGACATAAAAATTGAAGGCAGGATTGCTATTGTAAGTGGTAAAAATAAGCTCTTTGGTGCAAAAGTCAAAGCTATTGACTTAAGAGCCGGAGCAGCTATGATTTTAGCAGGATTAGGTGCAGAAGGAATAACTGAGATTTTCGAGCTTGGAATAATAGATAGAGGCTATGAAAAGGTTGAAGAAAAGTTTATTCAACTAGGCGCTGATATGAAACGTATGCCAATAAGTGAAGAAGACTTATAACTCACCCCTACCCTAATGACCCTTAAGGATTACTGTGTTCTTCCTTCGCCTTGTTAAGGGAGAAGGAAGTAAGAGAGATGAGGGTATTCTGTTTACAATAATTTAATTTGGAGATATACAAATGATGAAATTTTGTTCGTTGTACAGTGGAAGCAGTGGAAACAGCATATATGTAGAAAGTTCAAATTCAAAGATTCTTATTGATGCCGGTGTAAGCGGCAAAAAGATTGAACAAGGACTTGCCTCTATCGGGACATGTGCCAATGAAATAGATGCAATTTTAGTTACTCACGAGCATTCGGACCACGTTTCCAGTATAGGCTTGCTTTCAAAGAAATACGATATTCCGGTTTATGCAACCAACCTTACCTGGAATCAGCTTGATGAGCAATCAGTCAAGATGAAACCCTCTAACAGGATGACCTTTGAAATTGATAATTGGTTCTCAATAGGGGATTTGGACATAATGCCTTTTAAAATACCGCACGATGCGATAGAACCATGCGGTTTTAGTATTTTTGGCGAGGGCAAGAAGGTTACTATAGCAACAGATATCGGTCATATTAATAATTATCTTTCTGAAAACATGGAAAAAAGTAATATGCTGCTTTTGGAATCAAATCATGATATCGAAATGCTCAGGGCAGGACGTTATCCATGGTTTTTAAAAAGAAGAATTTTAAGTGAAAATGGTCATTTATGCAACGAGGATGCTGCCAGAACAATCGTGAATCTTGTTGAATCAGGCATGAAGAATTTTCTTTTGGGGCATCTGAGCACTGAAAATAACTTTCCCGAGCTTGCACTGCAAACAGTCACAAACAGCTTGGAGGAAATCGGCATAAAAATCGGAAGGGATATATGCCTTGAGGTTGCCCCAAGATATGCACCGTCAACTGTTATCACTTTGTAGATATTTCTTATTTTTTTAGAATTGCAAAGGTACCTCTATGAACATTAACATAATCTGTGTCGGCAAAATTAAAGAAGCATATATAAAAGCCGGACTGGACGAATACTCCAAACGGCTTTCAAAATACTGTAAATTAAATGTAACTGAGCTTCAAGACGAAAAGGTTGCGGATAAAACCTCCGAAAAAGAGCTTGAGATAATTCAAAAAACCGAAGCAGAGCGTATAAAATCAGCACTAAAATCCGGCTGCACAATCGTCCTTGATTTTCGCGGAAAACAGTTGAAATCAGAAGAATTCGCAGAAAAAATTGCAGCAATTGGGGTTTCAGGTCAAAGCACTATAAATTTTATAATCGGCGGCTCGATTGGTCTTTCAGAAGAAATTCGAAAGAATGCAGATTTTGTCCTTTCATTCTCAAATCTTACTTTCCCCCATCAATTAATAAGGTTATTTCTTTATGAGCAGTTATTTAGGTGCTTCAAAATAATAAAAGGTGAAACTTATCATAAATAACATTTTCTAAATTCCAATTGACCCTAAAACTTGTTCGGTATCACTTAAATCTTTAAACACAAAATCCGGCTTACTTTCTTTTAGCTCTGCTTCTGAGAAGTTACCGGTTGCAACGGCAATACTCCTTACTCCAACCTTTTTTGCACATTCAATGTCCCTTGGTGTATCACCAATAACAAAGATGTTTTCATTTTCAAACTTTACGCCAAATAACTCTTCCGATTTTCTTATACCACCCTTTATAATCCTCCACCTTTCGGTTTCATTATCACCAAACCCTCCTGTTTTAAAATACTTATTCAAATCAACAGGACTCAGTTTTAATCTGGCACCTTTTTCAATATTGCCTGTACCCAATACATTATATACTCCCTTTTTGCTTTCAAGAGTCTCCAGAAGAAATACAATATTCGGGTTTATCTTCATTGTACATTTATCTTTAACTATCTCTTCCAGTGCCCGTGTATATACCTTAATAAACTCTTCATCCTCTACAGCTTTAACATTAAAAGCTTCGCACATTTCCTTGTATATGCCGATATCGACCTTACCTCCTAAATTAATACCACTGCAAGCATTTTTTATACCCGTTAGAATTTCAAAAGCATACTCGAATGCTCTTTTACCCAAGCCCTCACTTCTAATAAGTGTTCCGTCAACATCCCACATCAACAATACATTATTCACACCCTACACCTTCTCTCAATAATTAAATTAAAATTCAGTATACATTTATAAGAAAAAAACGTCAATCATGTTCAAAAATAAAATCCCACTTGCGTGAGATTTTATTTTTTATTATTCAGTTTTTGCTTCACTTATTACTGCTGTTTCCTTTTCTGCTTTTCCAACCAAAGTCTTTTTTGAAGGTTGAGGCTGAACCTCTTGCGTCTTCGTAAAATTCTGTATCATACCAATCAAATCTATTCCGGTCAAGCCCTTAACTGTTTCCGGCAATTGAGCCATTATATTGGTTACATCCTTGGTTACTTTGGATGCGCCGCTGTCACCAATCATAATAATCTTCTCTGTCTTTGAAAGCGGTTCAGCTATACACGATGCTATATATGGCAGTTTTTCAATAATCATCTGAGCCATAGCTGCATCATTAAACTGCTTGTAAGCTTCAGCCTTTTTCAGCATCGCTTCGGCTTCAGCCTCACCTTTTGCCTTTATTACTTCTGCCTCAGCAAGACCTGCGGCTTTGATAGCTTCAGCCTTTGCAAATCCTTCAGATTTTATTGCTGCCGCCTGGCCTTCAGCTTCCTTCTGTCTTTTTATTCTTTCTGCTTCAGCTTGAATTTCAGTTTTGAATCTTTCAGCCTCTGCCGGTTTCTTGATTGTTGCTTCAAGCTCTTTTTCTCTTCTTAATACTTCCTGCTCCTGAAGCTCTATTTCTTTTTGTTTTTTTACTATTTCAACCTGCATTGCTTCCTTTTCAACCTCTTGCTGAGTTGTAAACCGCTGCCTATCATAAGACAAATCAGCCTCGGCCTTTTTAGTATTCATTGCTGACTGATATTCTGCTACTTTAATTTCTTTATCTCTATTTGCCTCTGCGATTTTTGTTTCGGCTAAAAGCTTTGACGTTTGCCCTGCCTGTGTTGCTTCTGCAGACTTTATATCAGCATCTCTTTGGGCTTCTGCTTGTCCGATTATTGCATCTCTTTGCACCCTTGCTATTTGTGCCTTACCAAGGCTTTCAAGATATCCATTTTTATCAGCTATTTCTTTTATTGTGAATGAAATTATTGTCATTCCCATATTAGCCAAATCGGTTGCTGCCAGCTCTTGAACCTTTTGAGCGAATACATCTCTGTTTTGGTTAATCTCTTCAACTGTCATATTACCCACTATCGAACGCAGATGTCCTTCCAGCGTTTGTGTTGCAATCTTTCTTATCTCTTCAGTTGAAAGACTTAAAAATTGTTCTGCAGCAGTCGCTATAGCTTCTTCTTTTGAATCGATTTTTACCTGAGCAACTCCATCAACTAATACCTGCACACCTTGCGAGGTATAAGCACTTGAATTTACATCCAAGGGCATTATTCTTAAGGACATAATTTTTGCAGTTTCCAAAACAGGCCAAACAAATGTCGCTCCACCTTTTACAATTCTAAAACCAACTTGTACGCCTGATTTTAATTTTCTTTTTATTCCGGAAACGATTAATGCTTCGTCAGGTCCAACCTTTACATACCGGGATACAAAAACATTTACCAGCAGTATTATAACTGCAACCATAATAACCCCAGAAACAATTGGCATTACTATACCACCCAAACCAAACATTTTAATTCCTCCTTAAATTAGTAAAGTATTAAAAATATATTTAATTTATAATTTTACTTCCGGTTTTTTAATTACCTCTGCGATATTGTCTTTGATGCAAATAATCACAACCTGAGTTCCCTTTAAGATTTCTTCCTGATTTAGAGATTTTGCAGGAGAAGTATATTTAGACCCACCTGCAATATAAGCTACCTCGCCAAGACCTTCTACTGGAATTGGGGTAATTACATCAGCCAATATGTTTGTTATGCTTTCATTTGATATAAGACTATTGCTCTGGCATTTGTACATAGGAACAACTACTGTATAGAATATGACTGCAGCACCTAACAGTCCCATAGCTAAGGCAAATATAAATACAAAAATTGCCGCAATACTACTCATAAAATGTCCAATAATGCCGAATCCGCCAAACAATGTAATAAAGGTTGCAATTACAATTGGTTTAAGGGGAGAAATTCCATCAGTACCACCATGTCCTATATCATGAGAATCAATTCCGCCATGACCGCCTAAGAAAACAGCCAGAAGTGAATAGAATAAACCAAAAGACAAACACCCAATATAAATATAGAGAAACATTAAAAAATCACCTCTACAATATTTTACCATTTATAAAATTATTGGTCAAGCAAGTGAAACTCCTTATCTGCATATTTTGCGGGCGCAATATATGGTAAAAAAGACCCTCCTTTCCTCCCTTCAAAAGGGAGCGAAAAGTAACTCTATGTAGAAAATTCAATACAAACCTCATTTATGCTTTTGCAAACATCTTCAAAATTATAAATTACATCTTAATTTCTAAATTCGACTATAAAATACAGGCTTTTCGTCCCCCAATTTATTAAAGACTTTACCTTGTTTGTTCCCTTCTCCCTAAAAATCTCCAAAGAACTTTCTTTTCCTTCCCTCGCCTGATTTCGGGAAAGGGAAGATAGATGGGTGAGGGCTATAGGGAGAAGGGGCAGGGATGAGGGTATTGAAGGGGAGATAGAGGGGTCTTAAACTAATTGAATTTACTCTATCACGTATATTATTTCTTAATACTATTATACTCTTTAAATGAATATTGATATATAATGTATTGTCTGCTAAAATCGCAATTAAGAAAGGAAGGTGGATTATGAGTACAAAAATATTCTATTTTTCCGGTACAGGAAATTCTTTTTATGTTTCAAAGCAGCTCGCCGAAAAACTTGGGGATACCGAAATAATTTCCATATCAAAGGTTAAAGGAAATGCTGTTGATACTTCCTGCCAAAAAATCGGAATTGTATTTCCGGTATATGCATGGGGACCTCCCAGGATTGTCACTGAATTTGTAAAGAATCTGAATCTAAAAGATAAATATGTTTTTTCTGTCGCTACATATGGCGGATTCATTGGAGGAACTCTTGTCCTATTAAATAATTCAATAAAAGAAAAGGGTGGAAAAATCTCTGCAGGCTTTGGTTTAAAACAGCCCGGCAACTATATTGTTGGCTACGGAAATTCACGCCCTTCAGAAGAAATGTATAAAAAGTTTGCCGAAAAAGCAGACACAAAGCTTGATCAGATTGCAAAAGTAATAAACAATTGCGAAGAAACAAAAATAGAGAAAAATTACGGCTTTGTAAATGCAATTACAAATAACATATATAAAGCCTTTACCTCTCATTTGAAACAGCAAGAAAAAGGCTTTTGGGTAAATGACAATTGTAACAACTGTAAAATTTGTGAGAGAATATGTCCTGTTGAAAATATCAAAGAAACAGACGGAAAGAGAATTTGGCAAGGCAAATGTGAACAGTGTATGGCTTGCATTCAATGGTGTCCAAAAGAAGCCATACAATATGGCAAGGGTACTGCAAAAAGACTACGATACCGCCATCCGGAAATTAAGGTTGAGGAAATGTTAAATAGATAAAAAACAAGGAGCATAATTTTAAAATGCTCCTTGTTTTTTTATCTGGCTTTCTAGTATCATTAATTTAAAATTTACTCAAGCTAAAGTACCAATTAAAATATGCTGGTTCACCTAGTCTTAATTTCTCCTAATATCCGAAATTAAATATTGCTCACCTTTTTTAATAAAGCTTACTTTTACACCTTTGGCAGGACCTGATGTGATTTTTATGATTCCATCTTTTGTATTATTAGTATCAACTGTCCACTCCTGTCCAAAAGGATTTTGAATAAGGTGCATTTCTTTTGCTTTACTTATTAATAATTTATTAACAACCAGTTTTTCTGCTTCTGAATTTTCCCCTTTACTTATGTTATACACAAATTGTACAAGCGTTTCATAAGCCGAAGGTATTATTTCAAGCTTCTTTTGTACATATTTATCTCCCTGCCTAACCCATGTATCCTTGAAATATCTATATGGACCTTTATTATCATTATAAAACGCTCTACTTTTTAAGTCTCTGTATATTCCTTCTCTGGTAAACTCAGAAACTCCATCTTCGGAGAATGTGAGCTTTCCCCCGTAATACTTCCATCCTGTCACCCTATTCAATTGCCAAACCCTATTCCAATGATTATTCTTTAGCTTAAATAAAATGACTTCATTACCATAGGCTTGCGGCTCTCTATCAAAAACTGTCAACATTTCAATTTCATTATTCAATCCGTGCAAAATTTTAACTTGATTTGGAATACAGTTAACCTCCGCCGAAACAGACAGTTCCCTCCAAGGATTCATTGTTTGATGATTTAATTTACCATTGTACAACCAGTATATATCTAATCCTTTTCCTTCCTCAAAAGTTCCTAATCCTTTATAAGCCAGAAATATTACTTCAGGAAGAGTACCATCATTATTTGCTGGTTTAAATAGTGAAGAGTTCTCTATATCAGCATCCTTCGATAACTTTTCAGCTAGTTTATCAGCATTACTTTGAACTTTTGCATATAAACTAGATAACTTTTTATTTATTATCTTCTCTCTAATTAAAGTAGAAATATCAAGGTAGGAGCGTGTAACAGCCAAAACTTCACCAAGCTTATTATCATTTCCGCTGCTACATGCATTGATAAGTATTTTTTGTGATTCGGAAAAACTTTCTTGGGCTTTTTTAAAGTCTTCCAGTTCTTGATATGTTTGCCCTAACCCCAAATACACTTTTGCTAAATTTTTTTGAGTCTGTTGATCGGTTGCAGCACTCATTTTCTTTATCAATGAATCAAATATATTTTTTGCCTCTTTATACTTACCAAGTGAATTAAAGGCAAATCCTTTTACCAAATAAAACTGATTCTCCGAAGGATAAGATATATTATATTGTGTACTTTTTTCTAAGCCTTTCTGGATGGATTGTAATGCTTGCTCAGGTTTTCCCGCCTTAACCTGAGAATCAGCTAAATAGTACCAAAGAACAGGGTCATTTGGATATTGTTCAACCTTTTGGCTATAATATTTAGCCACCTTTTCAAAATAATATGGGTATACCTCGGTCGCCGGATAAAATGTTGGTACAGGATTTTCATATTTTTCAACACTTATCAGTCTCCAATTTCTGTATACACCTACTTTAAAAGCTCCTTCTCCATCCTTTTCCCATATAGCCAATTCAGCTATTCCGTCCACCCCATATTTCCCAGGCATATCTTCCATTTCAAGTTTGCTATAAGTAATGTCTAACGTCTTTAATAATCCTTCTTCTTGAACAATTTTGCCTTCTTCGTATTTGCTGGGCTGCCAATAATACACTCCCAAAGCATTCCCAACTGTTTTGCCTATATTCCTTCCTAATATAATTTCAGGCACTCTACCTCCCGTAAAATCAACAAAACCTGCCCAGTCAAAGCCGCTTCCAATATCTTTGTCTTCCCACATCTTTTCCCACTTTCCATTATTTTGCTTTATGATAGCCGCGCACGCTTGTACCGGATTCTCTCCCATCTGATATGTATATAATATTTCATCCAAGTCATCTCCATTAATGTCACCTTTCTGGACAGCCTTCGCACCTTGAGGATTAGCAGGCACTGTAAGCTTTGCACCCTTGGGCAAAAACAGCTGCACTATTTTTGCAAGTCCATCATCAGCTTGATTGGTAGCTTCTGAACTTGGAGGCTTGATTGTACTTGTTGGTGATGGAAGAGTATTACAGCCAGCAAATACAAACATGGATAATAGTACAACTACAATGATTTTATTTCTCATTTTTCTTCCCCTTTCAATTATTTTCTTTCCCATTTAAATTTTAATTTTAAAAGAAAGAAAAAGGGTTATAGAAAGATTAAAAATAGTTACAAAAAAGTTACGTTATCATTGGAAGAGTAATTTCAACCTTGGTACCGTTTTCTTGGTGACTCTCAATTTCTAATGTTCCACCATGAAGTTTCACTATTTCTTCACAAATTGCAAGACCCAATCCGCTTCCGGCAGATGCCGTGTTTGCTTTGTAAAATCTTTGCTTTACTTTGGGCAAATCTTCTTGCCGTATGCCCCAGCCTGTATCCTCTACAATGATTTTTACACTTTCCTTTGAATACACGTTAGCAAGCTTTATTTGCCCGCCCGGAGGTGTGAACTTTAAACAATTATCTAACAGGTTTATTAGTACCTGCTTCATCCTGTTTTCGTCTAACGTCAAATTTACAGCTTTAGAATTGATATCAGCTTTTAACTCAATATTCTGACGTTTTGCTCTAGGAGTCATCTGCTTAGCTATATATTCCATTAGCTCTCCAATATTAACAGAGCTAATGTTTAATGTAATCTTTCCAGCCTCAAATTTTGAAAAGTCCAGCAGTTCCTCAACCAATAAAGTAAGCCGGTCTGCTTCTCTGTCTATTATTTCAAGCCCTTCCTTCTGTTCTTCCTGATTTTTTAAGTCTCCTGATAAAAGCGTAACAATCCAGCCTTTTATAGAAGTTAAAGGAGTTCTGATTTCGTGAGAAATTGAAGAAATAAACTCATTTTTAAGCCTGTCCTGCTTCAGCATTTCACTACTCATATAATTAAGAGTGTCTGTAAGCTTTCCAACCTCGTCATCATACAGCTTGGGAATTTTTTTAGAAAGATTCCCTGCCGCCATTTCTTGTGCAGCTATTGTTATCTCATGTATTGGCTTTGAAATGGTAGAAGAAATAAATATGCTTAGAATTGCCACAAACAAAATAACAAACAATCCTATACTTATTAATATTATTCCAACATTTTTTGTAATTTCTTTTATATCCTTTAATGATGTAATAAATCTAACAACCCCAATTATCTTTTTATTAGCTTTTAATGGATAAGCTATAGACATTACAGGTTCGCTGCTCTTAGGTAAAACTCCCCGCCATTTGCCCAGTTTACCCGAAAGTGCAGCTTTTACATCAGTATTTGTGCCACTTTCAGCAATTGAGGATGAATTGGAATCTGCAATAAGCTTTCCATTTAAATTAAAAATTTGTATTTCAGCAGAGGTAAAATCCGCAAAACTATCCACTAATCTCCGGCTGTCCTGATTTAAATCCAAATCACTTAGGTAGTCGGCATTAAAATTAGATACAACCTGAATTTGATTTGAAAGTATTTCTTCAACATTAATAATATAATATTGCTGAACAAAAAAAAGAATAAGGCAATCCAAAATAGCTACTGTTAAGACGATTAACAAAAGAAAGCTAGATAGGATTCTGGACCTTATACTCTTAAAATTAACCATTATTTCTCCACCTGTATCCATATCCCCATACAGTTTCAATAAACTTAGGGTCAGAAGCATCGTCTTCTATCTTTTTTCTAATCCGCCTGATATGTACATCAACAGTTTTAGTATCTCCAAAAAAATCATGCCCCCAGACCATATCAAGAAGCTGATCTCTACTGTATACTTTATCAGGATTCTTAATAAATAGCTTTATAAGCTCATATTCTTTAGGTGTCAGTTCTAATATTACATCATTTTTCAATATCTTTTGTGCATCACAGTCTATTTTTAATGTCCCTGCAATTAGGACACAATTTTCTTTAGGCTTCTGAATATTCATTCTGCGCAATATTGCCCTTATACGCGCCACCAGTTCTAGTGGATCAAATGGTTTTGAAATATAATCGTCAGCCCCCAGTTCCAATCCCATTACCTTATCCATGCCCTGAGTCTTTGCAGTAAGCATTATTATTGCTGTATTGGGGAACTCTTTGCTAAGCAATTCACAAGCTTCAAACCCACTCATTCCTGGCAACATTATGTCTAAAATAATAACATCAGGAATAACTGTTTTAGCAATTTGCAAAGCTTTTTCTCCTGATTCTGCTTCGAAAACTTCAAAACCATTTCTAACTAAATTAATATTAATAAATCTACGTATTGGATTTTCATCCTCTACCACCAATACTTTTTTTTCAAGCATATAACCCTCTTTAAAATTTCCCCATACTAAAATACCAACTCAAAATCTGTGTTCCCCATATCATTGCTACCGTACTCCCCAACACAATAAAAGGACCAAAAGGAATCATATCTTTTCTTCCCTTAATCTTGGTAGCCAATAAAAATATACTGATAACCGATCCTATTATAAAAGCCAAAAACATAGAAAGAACTGTAAGCTTAACTCCTAGAAATAAGCCTACAACTGCCATCAGCTTTACATCGCCCATGCCCATTACTTCAGCATGCATTAGCCATTCGCCTATTAATACAATCAGCAGGAAAGCAATAAAACCGGTTAGCAAGCCCAGCCCTGCATCCGCTAAAAAGCTCGGATTAAAACTAATAGGAGTTACAATCTTAGAGCCAATCATCATGAATTTTAATGTTTTTAGCGCCGCAAATATTACACCTGTTATAAGACCTGCAATTATTAATTCGTTTGGAATTATGTAATGCTTAAGGTCTATAAAGAAAACAGCTAAAAATATTACTGCAAGGGTTAATACCGCAAAAAGATTAAAGATAGTATCTGATAAAACTAGAGTCATTAAATTAGGTGACATATTCCAACCAAATCTGTAAAATATCCCAACAAAAATTATTCCTGTTAAAAATTCAATGAGTGGATATCTTATTGAAATTTTTTCTCCGCAGTAACGGCATTTGCCTCCAAGGATTATGTAGCTCAAAATCGGTATAAGATCATACGGCTTGATTTTGTTATTACAATTCACACAGTGTGAAGGCTTGACTACTACATCCTCTTCAATTGGGAGTCTATATACAAGCACATTTATCATACTCCCGAATACAGTTCCAAAAATGAAAACAAAACAGTAAATTAAAATATTAAACATTTTGCTCCTCCACTTTATTCTTTTAGGTTTTATTTTGAGTCAGTGTAAAATGTAAACTTTAAACTAATTAGCTTTACACTATTTTATAACCGCACCTGTACTTGCCGAGCTTACCAATCTCGCATATTTTGCCATATACCCCTTTTTTATCTTAGGTTCCGGCTTGGTCCATCTTTTACGTCTGTTTTCCAGCTCTTCGATAGATACTTCTAAATCAATTTTATTATTGCTTATATCAATATTTATGATGTCGCCTTCCTGAACAAGTCCAATAGTCCCTCCTTCAGCTGCCTCCGGCGATATATGACCAATTGAAGCCCCTCTTGTAGCACCTGAGAAACGACCATCAGTTATAAGCGCAACCTCCTTATCCAATCCCATTCCTGCAATTGCAGATGTTGGCGCAAGCATTTCCCTCATTCCGGGACCACCCTTAGGTCCTTCATAGCGAATAACTATTACATCGCCTTTGTTGATTTTCCCTCCCATTATAGCTGTATAGGCTTCCTCTTCAGAGTTAAATACACGTGCAGGTCCTTTGTGCTGAAGCATTTCAGGAGCAACCGCCGCTCTTTTTACAACAGCACCGTCCGGTGCAAGGTTTCCCCTTAAAATCGCTATGCCTCCAGTTTCACTATATGGAGCTTCTATATTGCGGATTACCTCATTATTAATTACTTTAGCATCCTTGATATTTTCACCTACAGTTTTTCCCGTAGCAGTCATCAAATTAAGATTCAACAAGTTTTTCTTTGCCAGCTCATTCATAACAGCCTGAACTCCACCGGCTTCATATAAATCCTGAACATGATGTACTCCTGAAGGTGCAAGCTTGCAAAGATTAGGAGTACTCATACTTATTTCATTTATTATATCAAGATTTATTTCAATTTCTGCATCATTTGCTATTGCAGGCAGATGAAGAACCGAATTAGTAGAGCATCCCAATGCCATATCAACAGTAAGCGCATTTTTAAAAGCTTCCGGTGTCATTATAGCCCTAGGTCTAATATCTTTTTCAACCAGCTCCATTACTTTCATGCCGGCATATTTTGCAAGTCTTATTCTTTCAGCATAAACCGCCGGAACTGTTCCGTTACCAGACAATGCCATTCCCAGTGCTTCACTCAGGCAATTCATTGAGTTTGCAGTGAACATACCTGAACACGAACCGCATCCAGGACATGCATAATCTTCGTACTCGCAAACATCTTTTTCATCCATTTTGCCGGCTTTAACAGCTCCCACTGCTTCAAACACAGAATTAAGGTCAAGATATTTTCCGTTTCTTTTTATTGAAAGCATTGGCCCACCGCTAATAACAATTGATGGAATATTTAATCTTGCAGCTGCCATAAGCATTCCAGGAATAATTTTGTCACAGTTTGGGACAAAAACCAAGCCATCAAAAGCATGCGCTACAGCCATACATTCTATAGAATCTGCAATAATTTCCCTTGTTGCGAGGGAATATTTCATTCCCTCATGTCCCATTGCTATTCCATCACATACACCAATTACACCAAATTCAGCAGGTGTTCCTCCAGCCAATCTGATTCCTGCTTTTACTGCCTCAACTATTGTATCAAGATGAATATGTCCTGGAATTATTTCATTTTTTGAATTCACAATACCGATTATCGGTCTTTGAATCTCCTCATCGGTATATCCCATAGCTTTAAACAACGAACGATGAGGCGCTCTATCCAAGCCTTTTTTGACCTTATCACTTATCATCCTTTAACTCCTTCCGAAATTATATTTATAATTGACATTTACAATGTACAATTATAGAGTAACTATGCTATTAATTATTAACCTTAATAAAATGCAAAATAATTTATGAGCAAAATTTTTTGACCCAATTGGAATACATCTAAGTCAAAATGTTCGTGAAT
This sequence comes from Deltaproteobacteria bacterium, assembly GCA_050258375.1. Taxonomy (GTDB): domain Bacteria; phylum Bacillota; class Clostridia; order Acetivibrionales; family UBA4821; genus JBLMYQ01. The sequence continues at coordinate 71,401 of JBLMYQ010000002.1, forward strand.
AGCTTCTTTGGAAGAGTCCTCAGAATAGTTTGGCGTTGCTATCAAAATTTTGTAAGGAAATTATTTTGCATTTATAATGATTTATAATAAGTAATTACTTTATTTCAACATTTAACGAATTTGTAATCAAAACAGCTGCATTGCCCCTCGTTATCGGAGTATCGGCAGAAACATCAAGATTTTTTAGAAGCCCCAACGTATTTGCCTTATTAATATAATTGTCAGGCCACTGCCCTGAAAGCTTATCTCCATATTTCAATACTCTTACCATAATAGAAATTGCTTCTGCATATGTTATATTATTTGAAGGCTTGAAAGTCTTATTTGAGTAGCCTTTAATATAACCCAGGCTGGCTGCCATTCTCACTGCAGAATATGCCCAATGCTTCTTGGAAAGGTCTTTGAAAGAAATCTTTGAACTGACTTTTATAGGGTTTTTATCGTATCCCATCATTCTGATTATTATAGATGCAAACTCTGCCCTCGTAATTTTTTTCTCTAATCCGAGGTCGCCATTGCCATATCCCTTTAATAATCCAAGCCTAACCAGGGCATTAGCTGACTGCTGTTGTATTTTTTGATTTGACCCTTCAGCAAAAGCAGGCATTTGAAGCATCAATAAAAATAATATTAATAAGCAAAAAATTTTGTTTTTCATAAAAATCGTATTCCCTTCCCAAAGAATTTTCCAGCTATATTGTGCATTTGTTAGAACTATTTTAACACATGTATGAAAAATAACATAAAAAAAATTATTTTTTTAATTTTTTCTTAATTTTTAATTTTTTCTTAATATGAATAATCGTCTAAAAAATCTTACATAATTCTCTTTTATATACTCAAAATGAATAAACAATTTTTTTTGAGTTATATTAATTTGAGGAAAGTATTTTATTTTCTAATTATTAAAAACAAGGAGGAATTTTAATGGCAAAAACAATAGTAGGTGTTTTTGAATATCACAAGGATGCAGAAAAGGCAGCTAGAAAAGTCAAGGAGGAAGGACTTAAGACCTCAGACATATCAATAATCACAAGACAAGGCTCAGACAATGATTATAACGACAATACCACGGGGCAGGATTATACCATGAAAAATGATAATATTTCAGACGGAGTGGTAACAGGAGGCGTTCTCGGAGGACTTGCAGGGCTTCTTATAGGTGCTGGCACAATGGTCATTCCAGGTATAGGAATAATTGCAGCTGCAGGACCGATAACAGGCTTGATTTCAGGTGCTATTACAGGTGGAATAGTAGGAGGTCTTGTAGATTTGGGAATACCTGAAGATGAAAGCAGAGAATATGAAAATGATGTAAAAGAAGGAAAAGTTGTATGGAGCATGCGAACCGATTCTTCATATGTTGATAAAATAAAATCAATTTTAATAGATTGCGGTGCATACGACATCCAAGCTTATTAAATCATCCACAATAAACAGGATTATTTTCCCTCGGATATAATACTGTTTAAGGGACAGAATAATATCACAAGGGTTCATAGTGGTTGAGCCAAGAGTAACTCAGGGTCTGCTGGGCTCTGTTTTATTCGGTCAAAGGTCTGTATTCGGTCTACGTGGCTGTTTACCGGCCGGCGAGCAGAGCATTATGTGTCTCCCAAGGCTTTGTATATGCAGCATTTGCTGTGTATGCCAGGTCGAAAGGGATGTATAATGTTCGAGCTAAGATTGTCGTTAGTTCCGCAGGTTAATTTTGCTGTAGCCCTGCATAACCGTTTGGTTATGGCTAACTCAGATTAACTGGAGGTTTTTTGCAGCCGGCTTGCCGGTTGCACTTAGCTTCTAAGGTATTCTCGACAGTCGAGTAAAGGTTGATATGGGTTTTGATATGCTCTTATACAGCCGGAAGGTTGTATGGGGGTATGAAGAGATTCATATTGGCTGTAGCGTAGATCACTATGGGCTCTTATTTAATTTTTGCTTCTTATAATAATTGTAATAATATTCAAAAAAGTGTATAATTAAGCTATAAACTTTTTTAAATATTTATTATTGGGAGCAAAAAGATGGTCGAAAAATTAGAAGACCTTCTATTCAAGGTATTTTTAAATATAATCAAATAAAGATAAAAAATGAAATTTTGACAGAAAAAATAAAAGCTTTAGAAGAACAATTAACTCAATCTGAAAATAGCAATAAACAGCTAAGACATGAGTTGACGCAATCTGAGATTACTAATAAGCAGCTAAGCAATGAGTTGTCACAATCTGAAAACACCAATAAGCAATTAGTGGATGAAAATGCAGAATTACATACTCTTTCAGAAAAGGATGGTCTTACTAATCTTTGTAACAAGAAAAACTTTGAAATCTCTTTAAATAAAAAAATAGCAAGGTAGAATGCCTTGAGGATAGAAATTTGATAAAAAGCTTTGAAGGAAAAATCGAAGAACAAATCTCTCCTTATATACGGGATACTGCAGATAAAAAATCACTTTATTGCGCAAAAAATAAAGAAGGCAAGGGTACAGTAGTAGCAATCAACGGAGATTTATCATCGTTTTGTAATACTCTTAATCCTGACCACACCGGAAGATAATAAATTTTCAGATTATTTTCATGCTTATATCCATTGCTTTAACAGAATGAGTTAATGCACCAATAGATATTATATCAACTCCAGCTTCCGCGATACTGCGAACAGTTGAGAGCGAAACACCGCCCGAAGCTTCAACAAGTGCTCTCCCATTTATCATTTTTACTGCTTCTTTCATTTCATCAATCCCCATATTATCAAGCATTATAATATCAGCTCCATATTCAAGAGCTTCTTTGGCTTCATCAATATTTGAAACCTCAATCTCAATCTTTATGGTATGAGGAATTTTTCCTTTTACTGAATTCAATGCATTTTTTATTCCACCAGCAGCTTTTATATGATTATCCTTAATCAATACTCCATCCGAAAGGCAGTATCTGTGATTTGTTCCGCCACCGCATTCAACAGAGTATTTATCAATAAGTCTTAAGCCCGGAGCTGTCTTTCTTGTATCAGCAATCCTTGCATTTGTTCCTTTGATAATCTCACAAAATTCGCTGGTCAGTGTTGCGATTCCGGACATCCTTTGCATGAAATTTAAAGCAGTTCTCTCCCCTAAAAGCAAATTTCTTGTATTACCCTCGATTTCCACCGCAACATATTTCATTTTTACCTTATCACCATCATTAAACTTCTTTAAAAATTTTATATTGGGGTCAATTATTTCAAATACTCTTTTTGCAACATCCAGTCCGCATATGATTCCATTCGCCTTAACTTTTACGATAGCCCTGCCAGTATCACTTTCAGGAATTGTATGCTCTGAAGTTATATCATAATTAAGCACATCTTCTTCCAGCGCATTTTTTATTATTTTATCAAGAATAACTTTATTCATCCTGATAGTTCTCCTTTGATACTATTATATTTTTCTTCCATTTTACATCATCAGCTTGAGGAAAATCATTACGAAAATGTGCTCCACGGCTCTCTTCTCTCATAAGAGCTGAATTTACAACACTCCATGAAACCAAGAGCATATTCTGCATTTCAATATGCTCCTGAGTAGAATTTTCAATATTTATTACTCCATCAATATATGCTTTTATTTTTTCTCCGGCTTTCATAAGACCTTCTTTAGTTCTTACTATTCCTGCATATTTATCCATAGTTTTTCTGATGTCTTCCACTATTTCTTCAGGATTAATTAAATTAACCTTTCTGGGTATATGGTAAGATTGCTCTAATTTAATTTCTTTACCGTCTTTATATAATTCAGCTATTTGCTCTGCGATATTCCGGCCAAAAACCAGTCCCTCAAGCAGCGAATTGCTTGCAAGTCGATTTGCTCCATGGATACCATTACAAGCAGCTTCTCCACAAGAGAAAAAGCCCTTGATGCTTGTTCTGCCAAAAGCGTCTGTCCTTATCCCGCCCATACAATAATGCTCAGAAGGTGCTACAGGCACAAGCTTTTTAGACATATCGATTCCGTACTCCAGACATTTAGCAAAAATATTAGGAAATCTGGCTTTAAGAAAGTCTCTATCTTTAAAAGTTATATCAATATAAACATGCTCTGAATTGGTTTTTTCCAATTCCTTGAATATGGCCCTTGAGACAATATCCCGTGGAGCAAGCTCAGCCATTGGATGATAATCAGGCATGAACCTCTCTCCATTTATATTTCTTAATAATGCTCCTTCACCTCTAACCGCCTCAGAGATTAGGAAGGTTTTATTTTTCCGGTGAAAGAGAACCGTGGGATGAAATTGTACAAATTCCATATCCATTAACTCTACGCCCATGCGGAAAGCCATTCCTGCGCCGTCTCCAGTAGAAACCTCAGGATTGGTTGTGCTTCGGTAAATCCGTCCATATCCGCCAGCAGCACAAATTACTACTCTTGACTGGAATATAACAGGTTCACCCTGATACATTGCAAGAACTCCTTCACAAGTATCTCCGGCAGTTATTATATCAATGACGGTAACCTTCTCAATTATATTTATATTATTTTTCTTATGAACCTCTTTAATCAGTATATCGCAAACCTCTTTCCCCGTTGCATCACCCACATGGACAATCCTGTCTTTACTATGAGCTGCTTCCCTTGAAAGACTTAAATTTCCCTTTCCTTCTTTATCAAATCTGACACCATATGTACACAGCTGATTAATATTATTTTCCGCATTATTAACAAGGAATCTGACTACATCCTCCTTACATAAACCAGCCCCTGCCGCAATCGTATCCTTAAAATGAAGCTCCGGTGAATCTCCCTTTCCCAAAGAAACCGCAATACCACCTTGTGCCAGAACTGAATTACTTATGTTTATTTCTTCCTTGGTAATTATCGCTGTATTTAAATATTCAGGAAGAGAAAGAGCAGTATATACCCCTGCAATACCGCTCCCGATTATTATAACGTCAAAATATTCCTTTTTAATTTCCCTTGAATTAAAGTTTATAAGATAACGTGGAAATTGCATTTTTTCTCCTTTCATTTAGCTCCAAATGCTTCATAGCCACTTCAAGAATTCTCCAACATTCTTTCCAAACACTTCTTCGCCCTTAGCCTTACTTCTTCTTCAACCTCTATCTCATACTTCATATCCTTCAACGCTTCATAGACACTTTTAAGTGATGTCTTTTTCATGTTTGGACAAACAAGACCTTGAGACATCAAATAAAAATCCTTATCAGGATTTTGTTTTTTCAAGCTAAAAAGAACTCCCATTTCGGTTCCTATTATAAATTTTTTAACCCCGCAGCTGTTTGCATAGTCAATAATTTGCTTGGTGCTTCCTACGAAATCAGCCATTTCAACCATCTCTGGTTTACATTCAGGATGCACCAGCAAAAATGCATCAGGATGCAGCTGCTTAATCTTTTTTACCTCTTCCGGATTAATTCTATGATGAGTAGTACAGTAGCCATTCCATAGAATCACTTTTTTTTCAGGAACCATATCTGCAACATACTGACCTAAATTCTGATCAGGAATAAATATAACCCTTCTTTGAGGCATTGATTTTAAGATTTGTACCGCATTTGAAGATGTGCAGCAAATATCACTTTCTGCTTTTACTACAGCAGATGAGTTTATATAACAAACAACCCCCGCGTCCGGGTATTCCTCTTTCATTTTCTTTAAGGCATCCGGCTCAACCATGTCTGCCATCGGACATCCAGCATCCTTCTCCGGTAAAAGCACAATTTTTTGGGGAGAAAGGATTTTAGCACTTTCTGCCATAAAATTAACTCCACAGAATACAACAATGCCAGCAGGGCTATTTGCACAATACCTGCTGAGTGCAAATGAATCCCCTACCATATCGGCAATTTCCTGCACTTCATCAATCTGGTAATTATGAGCCACAATTACTGCATTTCTTTCTTCTTTTAGCCTTTTTATTTCTTCGATTATTTTTAGTTTCTGGTTATCTATTTTAACTCACTTCCTATATAATTTTTTCTAATTCTCTTTTTTCTTTTTAACAACCATAGAACCGAACACTATTATTACAACCCCCAATGCAAGGTATCCCAGAGTAGCTAAAGAAGGGGATGTATTATCAGAAGCAGTATTTATATTCGGCAACGCTTGAAGGTACCTAATATATATCAATGAATTTTTATTAGGTAAGGATGCAGCATTGTACACTTCCGTCTTTAAATAGCTTCCGCTATGTGATTTCCCGTCAGGGGTAGAAAAACTATATTTAACATCATAATTTTTGTTTGTAAGATTATTATTATTTTTCTTTTTACTGCTTTCAACGTGCTTCTTAGTTTCTGTAACCACTCCTGTAGTTGATTTGCCAATTATCCCAAGCAGTGGGTCTTTTACTCCTGCAAAAATAAATAGTAAACCAATTAATATGATAACTAATTTCGAAAATGCATCCTTCAATTTTTCTCCCCCTTAATTATTCTTCCCTAACAAATTGATCCAGAAAATAAATAGACCCCTTCTCTACCATAAATCCTTTTTTAAATTCACCAATTCTGGAATCAAAATGGTCACTAATATGTGCTTCGTAAATCTTTTCTTCTTCTCCTGTACCAAAATGCTGATACTTGAGCTTTCCTTCACCAATAAGCTTAATCCTTACTCCGATAGAAGTACCTACAATCTTATAAATCAGTGTGTTCCCTTCCAGCAGCATAATAAATCCCTCCAAAGTCAAAAAAGGTATAAACTCCTTTTCACTATATAGTAATAAGAATGTGATAAATCAGTTAAATATATTATACATTTTTATATGAAATTTTAAAAGTACAACGAACTAATTCATTTGCTTAAATTGTATTATTTACAGCTGTTTTTTCGGGCAATTAAAAGAACATCTGTCCCGCTGCTGCCCCTCTTTAGAACATGAAACCTTCTAATCTCAACCAGCTCAAACCCGTTTTCACTAATAAATTTCTCCAAACCGCTTCTGGAAAAGAAATGAACCGGCAAACCCTCCGAGTAGTTCATTACAAGCTCTTCAAAGCTTTCTTTGCTTATTCTCTCTTCAATGTGCTTTTCATTTAATATGTAACTCTTTGCGTATTTGTCTTCTTTACCTTTTGAAAGGCAAGTCATTATAATTAATAATCCATTCAGTTTTAATAATTCGCCGAATCTGTTAAACACTCTCTCGGTAGAAGATAAGCTTATATGCTGAACAACATGGCTGCAAAGAATTGCATCAAATTGCTTATCAAAATTATATTCTTCAATAAACCCATTTATAAACTCAACATTATTCATATTCATCTTTTTTACAAGCGAGCATGCTTCAGAAAGCCTTTTCTTATCAGGTTCAAGAGCAATTACTTTAGAGAAAAAAGGCTGAAGAATTGGAATCAGCCTACCGAAGCCACAGCCAGCATCCAGCATTTCAGCTCCTTCTTCAGTAAGGTTCTCTTTTATATGTCTTTTAACTTTACCAAGTATGTACTTTTCACTTTTTTCCCAATAACCCTCTTTTGTTTCTAAATTATCAATCAGCCTTGTGGTTATTATATCCCGTCCGTCTGGATAACAATATTCTGGAGTATTTTTCAGAAAAATCACTCCTTTAGTTTAATACTTTAAAACAATTATGTAACATCTATTCGATGTATTTGCAGTATATAGTATAATACTGTATATAATAAAAAAATAGCGTTAAATAACTTGTAAAAAATAAATAATTTTATCAGCTTTAATTGTACATTGACTATAGTTTTGCATTGATTAAGGGGGCATTTTTTATGAATATCTTATTTTTATCCGTTTCTGCTGGTGGCGGTCATATGAAAGCCGCCGAAGCATTAAAATCATATGTTGAAGAATCTTATCCAGGGTCAAAAACCCTTCTTCTTGATACATTGAAATACATTAATCCCATAATAAACAAGCTTGTAATAGGTGGTTATTTAAGTACTGTGCAAATAACTCCAAAGCTATACGGCATCCTGTATGATTTGGCAGAAACAGGCGAAAACATTTCAGAAGTCAGCCAGATAATGAATCGCATAATCTCTTATAAGATAAAACGTCTAATCAGGCAATTTGTTCCTGACATTATAGTATGCACACATCCTTTTACTTCTCAAATGGTTGCTAAATTAAAAAAGGAAGCAAATATTCACCCGAAAATTGTTACAATTCTTACTGATTTCATTCCCCATCCCTTCTGGCTTCACGAAGGAGTTGACGCATATATTGTCGCTCATCCTGCAATGAAATATGAAATGATTTCTAAAGGAATTAAGGAAGAAACTATTTTCCCTTTTGGAATTCCAATTTCTAAAAAGTTTTTGGAACCGCTGAATAAAACCGAGGTTAGAAACAATTTGGGTCTAGCAAACAAACCGACTACCCTTATAATGGGTGGAAGTCTTGGCTTTGGAGACATAAAGGAAGTATTTACAGGTCTTGCCGAAAGCCATCGCGATTTACAGCTGATAGTAGTTGCAGGTCAAAACAAAGAGCTTTATAAGAAGATACGTAAATACTCAAATCGAGTTGATAAGGTTATAAAAGTGTATGGCTATACTGATAAAATACCAGAGCTTATGTCTGCTTCTGATCTTCTTATCTCTAAACCAGGCGGTATGACTGTTAGTGAAGCTCTTGTAAAAAAGCTTCCTATGATATTGATCTCACCAATCCCTGGTCAGGAAGAAAAAAATGCAAGATACTTGCTAAATGGCGGTGCAGCAGCAAGACTCTATCCCAAACAAAATGTTGAAGAGGTTTTGTATCAGGTTTTGGATATGCCTGCAAGATACAACCACATGAAGGAAATGTGTGGGTATTTGGCTCACCCAAATTCATGTCAGCATATTGGAGAATTATTTCAAGAATTAATAAAATGACCTTAGCCTGAAATTCGCCAAGGTCATTTTATCTTTATTTTTGATTTTCAATTGTTGGCATATTTAACCGTTCATTATTAATTGATACAATCAAATTACTTCTTTGTCTTTGGGTTTCCGGAGTCTTATCCGTATACTCCTCCCAGTCTTTCCCTTCTTGGGCAACTAATTCTGCATGTTTCTCATAATTTTGTCCTAATCCCTTCCGTGCTTTTAATTCGCAGTAAGTAGAAAACCATAAAGCACCTTTATATCCAGCCTCTTCAAAGAAATCATGTGATTGTGCTGCACAATCAGCTGCTTCTTTTAAATCTACATTCCTCTCAACATTTAAATACGCCAATCCCTGCATTGAAGAGTACTTTTCATGAGCCATCCTTTTGTCTTTTCCTGCATTATCTATCAGTTCTCTATATAAATCTGCTGCTTCATTATCCTTGCCCTGGCTTCTTAAAATGGGTATTCTTTGTTCTTGAATCGTGTGTAAAAATCTTCTTGGATATAACGGAGGATTTTGATCTGTACGTAAAAACTCCTTCAAGCTTGTTTCTGCTATATCCAGCATTCCTCTTTTTTCATCTGGATTTTCTTCCAACTTGGATAATTCAAGATATGCAGAACCGACTGCCAGGTTATCTTTATTCATTTTACCTTGATTTACAAGCTTGTCCTGTTCTTTAATCGCTCTTTTTAAAAAGGCTTCAGCTCCCTTTGCATCACCAGAACATCTTAAAACATCCCCATAGAAAGGTGCTGTCCTAAAAGTTCTTTCATAATTTCCTTCTTTATTAGATTCTTCTATTATATATCCAAACACCTCTTTTGACGTATCAAATTGCGAGATAAATCTGCCCGACCTTGCAAGAAAAAAGCAAAGATCATTTTCCATATTGGTTTCTTTAGTATCAACGAATTCTTTCAATCTTCCATCTTCCCACATTGGCAATAATTTATCATAAACATTCTTGAATTGGGAATTAGAAAATAGTTCTTGAACTTCTTTCAATAACAATTCTTTATCCACTCAAATCGCCCCCTGCAGTAAAATAATTCCAAGATATATCGTTAAAACAATAACCATATATAATTTATTTTACTACACTTCTATAATTTTTTCAAACCAGATTGCTTGTTTATAATTCGTATTTTATCAAATTTTAAAAGACAGAAATAATGATATAAATTTAATATCACTATTTCTGTCTTTTCATAAAATTAATCTTCAATATCTATATTTCTCTTCTTCCCTCTATAGCCTTCAAAAGAGTAACCTCATCTGTATACTCGAGATTGCCGCCAACCGGGATTCCGTGGGCAATACGTGTTGCTTTGATTCCCAAAGGCTTAATAATCTTGGATATATACATTGCTGTTGCTTCTCCTTCAACATTCGGATTTGTCGCAAGTATAACCTCTTTTACTTCTTCATCCTTCAATCTCTCAAGAAGCTCTTTTATTTTTATATCGTTTGGCCCAATTCCATCCATTGGAGATATAACCCCTTGAAGCACATGATATACACCCTTGAATTCACGTGTTCTTTCCATTGCAACAACATCCTTAGGGTCTTCAACCACACATATTATGCTCCTATCTCTCTTATCACTGCTGCAAACAGGACATAATTCCGAATCGCTGATATTACTGCAAACAGAACAATATTTAACCTTTGATCTGGCATCAATTATGGAATTGGCAAGTCCCTCAGCTTCGGAACTCGGCGAATTCAGCACATAGAATGCAAGTCTTTGTGCTGTTTTATGACCTATACCAGGTAACTTTTCAAATTCTTCTATAAGCCTTGCAATAGGTGCTGAATATAATTCCATAAAGTCCTCCGAAAAGATTTAGTTCAATGTGCTGCTAAGTAAAATCTTGATAACCCCTCTCTTGATAACCCCTCTTTTGAAAAGAGAGGGGCAGGGGTGAGTTACACTTTACACTAAAACAGCCCCGGTAGTCCCCCGCCTGTAATTCTCTTCATTTCTGTAGAAGAAAGCTCATCTGCTTTCCTGATTGCTTCATTTACAGCCGCAAGTACTAAGTCTTGAAGCATTTCCACATCATCAGGGTCAACAACTTCAGGCTTTATCTTTATTTCTTTTAAATCCTTCTTCCCATTTGCTATAACAGTAACTGCACCGCCGCCTGCACTAGCTTCAACAGTTTTTTCCTCAAGCTCTTCCTGCATCTTCTGCATATCTTTTTGCATTTTCTCTGCCTGCTTCATTAAATTTCCCATATTCATGCCCCCAAAGCCTCCTGGGAATCCACCTTTAGCCATAAAAATCCCTCCATAAAAATTATTACTGCTGTATTATAACATATTCATTTAATATATTTAAACCATCTTTAAATAATAACACTTTATCACTTGTAGATTTTTAAAATTATTCCTCTATAACATTAATAGGTACATTAAACTTTTTTGCCAGTTCCTCAACCTTGGTATCTTCTTTTACTTTTTGCGCTTGTTTCCGAGCTTTAATCTCATCACTTATGCACTTTATGTTATAATCTATACCGGTAACTTTACTTACCACACTTTTTAAAAGCGCAGTGTTTTCACTTTTCATAATAACCGTTTTTCTAAACTCTGAAGAATCTTTGTCTAATACCACTGCAATTGTTTTTTCATCGATTTTTTTTGCTTTTGTTCCAATTAGATTTGCATATAAAACCATCTTTCCGCTGCTCTTTAAAGCTGATATTACTTCCTCCCATTTTTCAAGATAATCTTCCGCACTCATATTGTTTTGTACTGATGCTTTATCCTGAACCTTTGGCTGATCAATCGGTTTTACTTCCTGAGTACGGATGTGCTTAGATGCTGCTGCCTCCCTTTCCGGCTGCAGCTTGGTTTTTGATAAGGCCTCTTCCAATCTTAGCAATCTATCCTCAAAAGCATTATCAGCTCCGGTTGTAATATCCTTGCATAACTTTAACATACCAACCTCTATAACAACCCGCGGCATAGCAGCCCATTTCAGCGAAGCCTCCATCTCTGAAAGATATTCAACAACCTCTACCAATCTTTGATATTCCATTTTTGAAGATAACTCTTTAAGCTTTAAAATATTCTTTGTTGCCAAATAAGTATCTATACCTTCTCCTGCCGTTTTGTATATCATTATATCTCTAAAAACTCTAACCAAAACCGATATAAACTGTGTCAAATCCTTACCACTCTTTGCAAGCTGGTCGATAATCTGAATACACAGCGAAAAATCTTTTTCAGCAATCGCCTCTGCTATATCAAAAAGAAGCTGCTCTCTTGGAAGTCCTATTACATCAGAAACTAATTCTCTTGTTATTTTACTGTTTCCATCCATACACTGATCAAGTATGCTTATTGCATCTCTTAAAGCTCCATCTGCAGACCTTGCAATAAGCTCCAATGCGTCTTCATCTGCCGCTGCTTTATTCTCTTTAACAATTTGATTAAGCCTTCCTTCCATATCGCCAGTATTTATTTGCTTAAACTCAAATCTCTGGCAGCGGGATAGGATGGTTGCAGGAAGCTTATGCGATTCGGTGGTCGCCAATATGAAAACAACATGTTTGGGCGGTTCTTCAAGAATCTTAAGCAAAGCATTGAAAGCTCCTATAGAAAGCATATGCACTTCATCTATAATATAAACCCTGAATTTAGCAACAGATGGCATATAAAAAACTTCGTCCCTTATAAGCCTTATATCTTCAACACTATTATTTGAAGCTGCATCAATTTCAACGACATCCATTATGTTTCCAGATATAATTCCACTGCAAATCTCACACGCATTGCATGGATTACCATCAACAGAATTAAGACAATTTACAGCCCTCGAAAGAATCTTGGCTGTACTTGTCTTTCCAGTTCCCCTGCCTCCGGAAAAAAGATAAGCATGTGCAATTCTGTTATTTAAAATTTGATTTTTTAATACTTTTACTATATTGGGCTGACCAACAATCTCATCAAACATCATCGGTCGCCATTTCCTGTATAAAGCAACGTACGACATAAAAATCACCCTCGAAGCAAAAAATAATAGGATAGAAAAACATCTACCCTATTATAACACAAGTATTAATTTTTTCTATAATTACTGTTCTAATAAATCTTCAAAAATATTTACATTTCCACTTTTGAACAGCTCGGATAACGCTTCGACAACTTCCGGACTAAATTGAGAATCTTTGCAGCGGAGTATTTCATTAATAGCATCTTCTTCCGACATGGCACTTCTGTAAGCTCTGTTAGATGTCATTGCATCAAGTGCGTCTGCAACAGAAATAATTTGAGCTTCAATCGATAATCCTTCTTTGCTGATTCCAAACGGATATCCTTTGCCATCCCATCTTTCATGGTGACAAGCAATCGCCTTAATTGTTGCCTCTGATAAACCAACAGGTTCAAGAATTTTTCTGCTTATAGTCGGATGCTTTTTAATCTGTTCAAATTCATCATCAGTTAATCTGCTTGGTTTTCTAAGTATGGCATCAGGAATTCCTATTTTTCCAACATCGTGGAGTATACCTGCTATCCTGATTTCATCTATCTGCTCTTTTGGGAGTCCCATCTTTTCTGCAATAACAACAGCAAATTTTGACACCCTATATGAATGACCTCTGGTATAATTATCTTTTGCTTCAATTGCTGCAATCAAAGCATTAACTGTTTTAATAAAGTTCTTTCTGGACATATCAAACAGCTGTGCATTCTCAATAGCAATAGCTGCATTATTGGAAATAGATGAGAGCAAACTCTTTTGTCTGGAATTAAATTTTGTTGTTGTTCCAAGAACTAAAACACCTATTTTTCTTTCTTTTGTTTTTATTAAGGTTACCAGTAATTCTTTGATTTTTTCATTTGGTTTCTTTGTAGCATTTATTTGGGTTATGGTCTCTGAAAACGAAAAATCATGTATTAATATTGTATCTGTTTTGTTTAAATTGCTTAAAAGCTGTCCTAAATATGAATTATCAGCATTCATAACAGGTAAATCTTCAACATTACTTATTACAGCCTCCAGATATTCTCCTGCGTAGGCCTTTGGAATCAGATTCTTTCCTTCTTCATCTATTAACCTGAGTAAGCAGAACGGATTCCTTAAAACCCTGCATATCTCGGCAACAATCATATTTATTACATTATCAATTTCAAGTGTTGCATTTAATTTTCTGCTCAAGCTATTTATAGTTGCAGCTTCCTTATACGAAGCAATTATCTCCTGCTCCATCTTTTTCTTTTGAGTAATATCTCTTATAATCGCCTGAATACCTATAATTTCTCCATCATAAACAAAGTTTGTCAAGGTTGCTTCTGTTAAAATAAAATTTTTATTTTTATGCATAAACTCCAACTCTATAGTTAATGAATTCTTTGTTTTTAGCTCGTTGCTTACTTTTTCAATAAATGTTTCGGATATTCCCGGCTTTATAAGCTCTCTTATGTTTCTGCCTTCAATTTCTTGTCTGCTGTAACCAAGTATATCTCTAACAATTTCATTAATAAAATAAATATTCCCGTCAAGCCTGATAACGCAGACTATATCTGCTATGCTCTTAACCAGGGAATAATATTTTTGCTCGGAATCATTCAATTGGTTTATTGTTGCTTGAAGCTGCCCATAAGAAGCCTCAAGCTCCATATTGGTCTGCTGGATTTCTATATTCTTTGCGTATATCTCTAAAGCTTGAAGCTCAAGTTCCCTTTTTCCCGCTTTCAATTTTTCCTTCATTCTGTTATAAGCATCTGAAATTTCATTGAATTCATCAAGCTCAGGGAATATAACATCTCTTTCAAAATCCCCTGCTTCAACTGCAATAAGTCCTTTCTTCAATTGCTGTAGAATTTTCGAAATGGTTTTTTGTACGTAATATAGTGTTGCAAAAAATGAAAGGAACCCTAAAATGGCAATCCCGAGAGTAAAAGACTTAAGAAAAAATGCCGTATCACAAGTTAAAAACGCATTAAAATAAATCAAAGCAACAAATGCGCTGATTGGTAGTACCGATATTAAAAATAATAACAAAAAAATTCTGGTTTTCAAGCTTGATATCTTCATAAACACACTCCTAATGTCTGTAGCATGATGAAAATGTGATATGGAAAGCAAAAAAGAACCGATAAAAAACAGAAAAGCTGAATAAATATTCTATTATAAGAATATTATACCATGTTTCTATCATAATTTGAATCTTTTTGTTAGCTTTTTGTTATTTTTTTGTTGGATTTTAATTCTTATTTATATACAACAAGGCAGAGCAATCATCCATCGCTCTGCCTTATCAAAATAATATGGCTGTGCACCTTTCTTCGACATGCTTCATACAAGCGGCACTCATACTGTTAGCTCAAATCAAGTACCCTCGCGGCACACAAGAGTGACCACTTACCGCTGCTTTCTTCCGAATCTGACGGGGTTCATAGTTTCCTGTTGCGCAAGACCTGACTCTCATCACCACTTTTTATGCTCCAAACCCTACACGAAACAGCCTTCAAAAGGAATTAAGCCCTGCTATAGCGGATTGCAGGTACAAGGCACCGCTACCTCCCCGCCTAGCACAGCCAAAACTAATTTCAGCTTTATAGCTTCTATATTATACGGTAACCTGATTTATTAATCAATAATAATTATTTCCCACACTCCGAATCTATTCTTTTAAATATTCTTTCCAATAATTCCTTTATTTCCTCGATACATTTCCTGTAAGTCTCAATCGGCATTCCATAAGGGTCAGACACATCTTTTTCTGCAAGCTGTTCTTGATTTTCTCCCAAGTATGAGTATTCATATATTGAGAAAACCTTATCGCCAAACTGAGGAAACTGTGCAATTATATTCTTTTTCTGAAGTCTTGTCATGCAAAGCACTATATCTGCTGCATCAAGCATATGCTCAACCAATCTCCTGGCGCGGTGGTTTCCCATTTTCATACCACTCTCTTTAAGAACCTCAACTGCACTATAGCTCGGTGGCTCTCCCTCCCAAGCAGCTATACCGGCTGAAGAAACACCAATATTATTTATATCCTTTGAAGCAAGAATCTTCTTAAATATTGCTTCAGCCATAAAGCTTCTGCATGTATTTCCTGTACAAACAAAAAGTATATTCATACGCCACCCCTTTATTAGTGTAAAATGTAAAGTGTAGAGTTACCTTACAAAACAGAAACCCATACCTACGCATTCAATATCCAAAACACAATGGACATTTTAGGGCTTGAATTAAAGGTTTAAACTTTACATTTTACATTTTAAACTTTACACTTCTTTTAGTCTGCCCTAATAACATTATACCCTGCGGCTCTTATCATGCGATTCATTATAGCCATACCTATCCCATTTTTTTCGATAGCCTCCATGAAAACTATATCAACCTTTTCTTCATCAAATTTTCTAAGCAGCCTAAAAAGATTTGCAGCTATTGTTTCCGGATTATCTCTATCTCCGGCCGAGAAAACCAAGCCGGTATTATACAACTTCTTTGTTTGCTCTGTTGCCATGATTCCAACCCTTTTCCCTTGATTTAAAAATGCTTTGGCTCTGGACTCTATTTCTTTTACGATTTTATCAATTGAGCCATCAACTAAAATCACTTCCGCTTCCGGCGAATAATGTTTATATTTTACGCCAGGACTTCTTGGAATTTCTACGCTTTCTTCCATCTTTATATTTATGTGCCTATCTGTGTCAACTCTTCCTGTTACCTCTTTAATCTGCTCAAATGTAACTGCCCCGGGTCTTAGTATTATCGGAACCTCTCCAGAAATATCAAGAACAGTAGATTCCAAGCCAACCCTACAGTCTCCGCCATCAATAATAACATCAACCCTTCCATCCAAATCCTTTAAAACATGGCTTGCAGAAGTAGGACTTGGGGAACCCGAAATATTAGCACTTGGAGCTGCAACAGGAACATCAGCAAATTTTAAAAGCTGGAGTGCAATATTATTGTCAGGCATTCTGATTCCCACAGTATCAAGCCCTGCCGTAACAATCTCAGAAACAGCTTTTGATTTTTTTACTACCAAAGTAAGCGGCCCGGGCCAAAATTTTTCTGCTAAAGGCTTAAGCATTACGGGTATTTCAGATGCAACCTCCTCAATCTGCTTAATATTCCAGATGTGAACAATCAAAGGATTATCTGCTGGTCTTCCTTTAGCAATAAAGATTTTTTCAACAGCTTTTTCATCCAGAGCATTCGCACCCAAGCCATAAACCGTTTCAGTCGGAAAAACTACAGTGCCTCCGGCTTTTAATGTCTGTGCTGATATTTCTATATTTTTAATATCTTTTTCAATATTTTGTATCTTAAAAGTTTTGGTCAATTTCTTCACTCTTCCTTAGTATGATATTTTAAGTTTCTTAATCTTACCATATTTTTTTAGTAAAACAAAGAAGAAAAGCTCCTTAATTTTAAAGAGCTTTTCTTTCTTCAATTGGCACATATTTGCTTCTCGATCCTATCCCAATATACGCAGGCCGGATTAAATCAGCCTTATTTTTTATCCCCTCAAGACGGTGTGCACTCCAACCAACAACCCTTGCAATTGCAAAAAGTGCTGTAAATAATTCAAGAGGAATTCCCAGCATTTTGTATAAAAGCCCACTGTATAGGTCAACGTTTGCACATATACTTTTTGACCTTTTCTTTTCAGATACTATGACCAACGGTGCTATCCTTTCAATTCTTTCATAAAGTTGAAATTCTTCCATAAGCCCCTTATCTTTTGCCAACTGCGCAGTATGTTCTCGGAGTATTTCGTTTCGTGGGTCTGAAACAGTGTAAACAGCATGTCCCATCCCATAAACTTTTCCCGAACCGTCGAAAGCCTCTTTGTTCAAAATCTTCCTGATATAGGCTTCTATCTCTTGGTCATCCTTCAAATCTCCAACATTTTGTTTTATATCTTCAATCATCTGAACGACCTTAATATTTGCTCCGCCATGCTTTGGTCCCTTTAAGGAGCCCAAGGCAGAAGAAATCACAGCATAGCTATCAGTCTCTGTTGATGTCATAACATGAGTAGTAAACGTTGAATTATTCCCACCTCCGTGTTCTGCATGAAGAACAAGAGATAAGTCTAGCAGTCGTGCTTCATTCTTTGTGAATACACTATCAGCCCTTAACATATGGAAAAAGTTTTCGGCCACAGTATATTCTGGCTTTGGCAAGTGCAAAAACAGACTTTCTTTTTTAAATTCATGTGCAAAGATCCTGTAACCATAAACAGCTAACATTGGAAAAACAGAAATCAAGCCAATACACTGTTTAAGTACATTTTCAATGGATGTACTATCCGGATTAGCATCATACCTATAAAGCGATAAAACACTTTCAGATAGCCCATGCATCATATCTGAGCTTGGTGCCATAATCATTGCATTTGTAAAACCTTCTGGCAGATGCCTTCTTTCAGATAGATAAGTTTGAAAGTCTTCAAGTTGGTCTTTGCTAGGCAATCTTCCAAAAAGCAAAAGATAGATTGTTTCTTCAAAGCCAAACCTGCCATTTTCAGTAAACCCCTTAACTATTTCTTTGATTTCCATCCCTCTGTAGTATAATTCACCAGGTATTGATATAGTTTTACCTTCTATAACATTGTAAGAACAAATCTCACCAATTCTGGTAAGTCCTACCACAACTCCTTTGCCATCCTCATCTCTGAGTCCTCTTTTAACGTTATTCTCTCGATACTGTTGTTCAGTAACGACATCTTCCGCTTCTATCATTTCGCAGTATTCAGATATTAAATTAACCTCGCTTTTGACTTTGCAACCATTACACATTAAAATCACTCCTTTATTTTTAACTTCTTTTTTGTTCCTTCCTCCATCGGAAATACTATAATCCGAACAAGATATCTTAATATAAAATTAGCTTTATCTAGTAATTCTATATCAATTTCTAATATTTGTAAAGCATTTCCAATAATTTCTAGCGAATTCATATAAAGCTTACAAATATTCCACTCAAAATACCCAGCATATTACCAATAGAAGACAACCTTCCGGAATGAACTCTTTTTGCTTCAGGAATAAGCTCACTGCAAACAATATAAATCATTGCTCCGCCGGCAAAACCAAGGCACATTGCTATAATTTCACGCGAAATTTCTCCAAGTAAGACTCCAAAAAATGCACCTACTGCTGTTGGAAGTCCCGACAAAATAGTTAGGAAAAGAACCCTGGAGCCTTTTATTCCAGCCGCCCTAAGAGGAACTGCAACAGCCATTCCTTCAGGAATGTCATGAACTGCAATAACTAGTGCTATACTTAGTCCAAGCTTTATTGATGCTTCAAAGCCCGAACCTATTGCAATACCCTCAGGAAAGTTATGCAGTGAAATACCTACCGCCATTAACACTCCTGTTTTTAAAAGTGCATTATTCCCAATAGAATTTTTTACATAATCAGCTCTTTTAACAGCATCATCCAGAATTATTATTATAATGGTTCCAAGAACAACCCCCCAGCACGAAAGACTTACACCTCCCAAATCAAAGGCTTCTGGCAAAAGGTCGAAGCACACTACAGCCAGCATTAGTCCCGCAGAAAATTCCAATATAAAGCCAAGAAGCTTGCTGGAGTTTTTATTAATAAAGAAAGCAAGCAGTCCACCTGTTCCAGTCCCTATAACACCTGAAAGCAGTCCAATCAAAGTAATTTCCACTATTCTATCCATAAAATACCTAATCTTTTTATTACTACACAAAAGAGAAAATGATTTTTGTAAGGAAATTCATTTTCTCTTTTGCTTAGTTTGCTAATATTTAATCTTATTCCCGTATAATAGAATATAGAAAGAAAAAAATCCTCTTTTGAGGATTTTTTTCTTTCTATATTCTATTCATCTGAGCCTTGCCTTAATCTCTCACTTCTATCATTCGTTATTAGTGCATCAATCATCTCATCTACCTCGCCATTAACAAATGCTTCCAGCTTGTAAAGTGTAAGACCGATTCGGTGGTCTGAAACCCTTCCTTGAGGAAAATTGTATGTCCTAATTCTTTCACTTCTATCTCCTGTTCCTACCTGACTTTTTCTTGCCTGTGCAAGCTTGGCATTTTCTTCTTCCAGCATTTTTTCATAAACCCTTGCCCTGAGAATTCTCATTCCCTTATCCTTATTTTTTAACTGGGATTTCTCATCCTGGCATGAAACAACTATGCCTGTAGGTATGTGGGTTATTCTCACAGCAGAATCCGTAGTATTTACGCACTGTCCTCCGGGTCCTCCTGCTCTGAATACATCTATCCTCAAATCGTTTTGGCTTATCTCCACTTCGACCTCTTCAGCTTCAGGCAAAACCGCAACCGTAACCGTGGAAGTATGTATCCTTCCGCTCGCCTCAGTCTCAGGAACTCTCTGCACTCTGTGCACACCACTTTCAAATTTCAATCTGCTGTAAGCACCTTTCCCTTCAATCATGAATATTACTTCCTTAAATCCTCCCAAGCCTGTAGGATTTGAGCTCATTATTTCTGTTTTCCACCTGTTAGCTTCAGCATAGCGGCAGTACATTCTAAACAGAACTCCTGCAAACAAAGCAGCTTCATCTCCGCCTGCTCCACCTCGAATTTCTACAATAACGTTTTTATCATCATTAGGGTCTTTAGGAAGAAGAAGGAATTTAAGCTCCTCTTCAATTTTCTGAATCTTTTCCTGAGCTTCGTCCAACTCCATTTGCGCAAGCTCTTTCATATCCTTATCTTGCAAAAGTTCCTGTGCATCTTTTATATCTTTTGATACTTTTTTGTATTCTCTGAACTTTTGAACAATATCTTCAATTTCAGCGTGTTCTTTCATTAATTTTCTCCACTCATCCTGATCTGCAATTACATCAGGATCACTGAGCTTAGTATTTATTTCTTCATATTTCTTTTCAACAAATTCTAGTTTTGAAAACATTTCATATACCCCTTTTGTTAGTTTAAAGTTTAAAGTGTAAAAGATAAAGTTAACTTCAAACTCTCTCCCTAAAAATTATTTATTATTTAAAAATATATATAGAAGAAATATCTATTCATGCATTTTGTTCAAGTCTTTATGTTATTTAAAACTTTACACCTTACACTTTACACTGTCTACACTTGTCAGCATATTCTCGGCAGAGGTTCGCCTGACAATACATCAAGAATTCTGCCTCCACTTCCAACAGTTTTTAATATTACCATAGGTTCATCTGTATTGTCTACTACTCTCCCAATAATCGCTGATTCATTTCCATATTTATGCTTTTCCATAATACCCAGAAGCCTTTGCGCTTTTTCCTCTTCGACAAAAACAACTATTGTTCCTTCATTTGCAAGATAAAGAGGGTCAAGCCCCATCAAGCCGCAAACTCCCTTAACATCTTCTCTAACAGGAATTTTTTCCTCTAATATTTCAATTTTTACTCCGGATTGTAATGCTATTTCATTTAATACAGCAGCGAGACCTCCTCTGGTTGCATCCCTCATAACACAAATCTCAGGAACAGCCTCAAGCATATTTTTAATAAGATTATTCAAAGGTGCTGCATCGCTTTTTACAAAAGTCTTGAATCCGAATTCTTCACGTGATGTGATAATAGAAGCCCCATGACTTCCAATTGAGCCGCTGACTATAATAACATCCCCAGGCTTTGCCATTCCTCCTCCGGTTTCAATTCCTTCAGGTACTATTCCAACTCCCGATGTATTAATGAAAATTCCGTCTGCACTGCCTTTTTCAACAACCTTCGTATCTCCGGCAGCAATTATTATGCTGGCTTCTTCAGCTGTTATTGTCATAGATTTTATTATTTTTTCCAGTTTTTCAATCTCAAATCCCTCTTCAATTATAAATGAAGCAGTTAATGCAGCCGGATTAGCTCCCATCACAGCCAAATCATTTACCGTTCCTGAAACAGCGAGCTTGCCTATATCTCCACCTTCAAAGAAAATTGGCTTTACAACAAAGGAGTCTGTAGTAAAAGCAAGCTTTGTACCCTTCAGCTCAATAATACCTGCATCATTCATTTTATCAAGAACAGGATTAGAAAAGTATTTTTGGAACAAATTTTTTATGAGGTCCCGTGACATTCCGCCTCCGCTTCCATGTCCCATTTTTATTATATTATTCATCTTTTCTCCTTTATTATTTTCTATTTGAGTCGTTCTAAAGTTATCTCTCAAAACCCTCATTCTATCTTTCTCCCACTATTGGGAGAAACGAATCGTCTTTCTTTGAAGCTTTTAAATGATACCAAAAAACCTAAGAACTTCATAGCCGCCTGTATAACAGTTTAGAAAAAACTCAGAAAAGTTTTTTCTTGTACCCAAACAGCCACCACGGCGTTTGAGTGGTGCCTTTTCCGCCAGTTTTGGGCGGTCAAAAGTGGCAAACACACTACAAAGTCTCTTTAAAGAAAAGCTAAAACTTACAAAGACACTTCTTTGCAAATCTATTTATATTTCCCAAATTTAAAGTACGTCGCGCAAGTTCCTTCCCCCGACACCATGCATGGTCCTTTTGGAGCTTGTGGGGTACATGCCTTTCCAAAAAGCATACACTGATAAGGCTCTTTAACTCCTCTTACAATGTCCCCACAAAGGCATTCATTATCTCCCTGCCATTTTGGAGCCTCCATACCAAAGAAATCTCTTATATCAAATCTTTTATAGCTGCCCGCAAGCTTAAACCCTGAGCTTTCAATCTCTCCAAAGCCTCTCCAGCTGTCATCTGTACGCTCAAACACTTCAGAAATCAACTCCTGGGCTTTTAGGTTTCCCTCTATTGTCCCGGCTCTTTTATAAACATTCCATACTCCGGCACCAGCTGATAATACCTTTGAAATCAGAACTTCAACAGCCCTAAGTATATCCAATGCCTCAAAGCCTGCAACAGCGCATGGAATGCCAAAAATATCTGGAATAAAATCGTAAGCTCTTTCTCCGGTTATTGAAGTAACATGGCCGGGGCAGATTAAGCCGTCAATATTCAGATTTTTATAATCCAATACTTTTCTTACAGCAGGGAAAATCGTTTTAAGTCCGGAAAGAATAAAAAAGTTTTTCATATTCTTATTTTCTGCATGTTTAATTGTCAGTGCTATTACCGGCGCAGTTGTTTCAAAGCCTACCGCAAGAAAAACAACCTTTTTCCCCGGATTCTTAATTGCAATATCAATACAATCCAATGGCGAATATACAACTCTTATATCTGCTCCATCAACCCTTGAATCCTCAAGCGTCTTATTACTTCCAGGAACCCTTAACATATCTCCAAAAGTACAAATAACCACATTTGCTTTTTCTGCCAAAGCTTGAGCCTGGTCTAAATATTCCGTTGGTGTAACACACACAGGACATCCGGGACCGGATATCAGCTTTATATTTTCAGGAAGCATGCTTCTAATCCCATGCTTAAAAATGCTTACAGTATGGGTTCCGCAAACCTCCATTAAAGAAATGTTTCTGTCAGCATTTCTTTCAATCATGTTATTTATGTGTTGAATAACCACTTCTTCTTTATCAGAATCTCTTTTAAGCATTGTCTTTAATTTCCTCAAACAAAGAAAGTATTTCAACAGCTTCCTCTTCTTCAACCTTCTGAATAGCGCAGCCGGCATGAACCAGGAGGTAGTCCCCTTCTCGTACATCTTTAAGAAGCTCAATCGATACTTCCTTTTGAACCCCCATAAAATCTAAAACAGCGGTTTTTTCAGTTTTTGAGATTACTTTTCCTGGAACTGCAACACACATTGTTTTTCTCCGTTTTTATTTGATTATATATTCTGAATAGTATTACTGTAAAGGAAAAGCGAAAGCAAAATGCGCCCTGGGTTCCAAGTCCTATTGAAATTGAGGCTGCCTACCCGCCTCGTTTGGTTGACATAATATGTTTACGCTGGTAATATTGATATATAGCTACCCTTTTTGATAATGCATGTTTAAGTACTTTTAAACTTATTACGTTTTTTATCAAATTTAAGGAGATGATTTTTTTGACAAAAAAATTTTTTCTAGCTTTATATCTTGTGTTAGTACTTTTTCTGCTTCCATTTTTCAACTTTCCTTCTATTGCAGCCAAGCCCTTAAGAGACAGGATTGCCCCAACAACACCTTCTAATCTTACAGCCAGCTTTATAACAGATAACTCTGTAGATTTATCATGGAACCCTTCTACAGATAATGTGAACGTATCCTCATATTACGTTTATAAAAGCTCTTCATTCTTTGCTTCCTCAGTGACAACTTCTTATAAGGTAACCGGGCTGTCTTCCGGTACATCCTATACTTTTTATATCAAGGCCAGAGACGGCGCTGGAAACCTCTCCTCTTCAAGCAGCAGCTTGACAATAACAACCACAAAACCGATTCAGCCTCCGCCTTCACAACCATCAAAGAAACTAATAGGGTACTATGCAGGCTGGGCTGGATACAACGGATTTACTCCCGATAAGATTGATGCAGGTAAATTGACACACATTAATTATGCTTTTGCTAATATAAGCAGCGACTTAAAAATAGCTATTGGCGACCCTGGTATAGACCCCTCAAACTTTGAAAAATTAAAAACCCTGAAATTGCAATATCCAAACATTAAAACCCTCATATCTGTTGGAGGATGGTCTTGGTCAGAAAAATTTTCCGATGCTGCTTTATCAGATAGCTCGCGTACTATCTTTGCAGACAGCTGTGTTCAATTTATAAAAGCAAATGGATTTGATGGCGTGGATATAGACTGGGAATACCCGGTAGGCGGAGGGCTGCCAACCAATGTTTACAGGTCTGAAGATAAACAAAACTTTACATTACTGCTTGCAAAAATCCGGGAAAAGCTTGATGCCCAAGGCGCCGCCGACGGAAAAAAATATCTTTTAACCATTGCAGGAGGAGCAAGTCAGTATTATATCAACAATACGGAGCTCCGGACACTTGAGCAGTATCTGGATTATGCCAACATAATGACATATGATATACACGGAACCTGGGATACATACACTGATTTCAATTCACCTTTGTATAACAATACCGATACCTCACCTCAATATAAGCTCAGTATTGATTCAGTGGTAAATGCATGGGTAAATGCTGGGGTTCCAATTGACAAGCTTGTTATAGGAATACCTTTCTATGGATATAAATATAATTCCGTGACTAATATTAACAATGGTTTATATCAGAAATTTTCGGGAGGTTCATCTATAAGCTATGCAAGTATTACCGCAAACTATTTGAATTCGCCGGGTTATATTAGGTATTACCACTCTCAGTCACAGGTTCCTTGGCTGTTTAATGGCTCAACCTTCATCAGCTATGATGACCAGCAATCAGTCGGGATAAAAGCTGGGTATGTAAAAACAAAAGGCTTGGGCGGTGCAATGCTATGGGAATTAAGCCAGGATCCAAATAAGGTTTTACTAAATGCAGTTTATAATGGGCTTCAGTAAAAGCTAATAGAGTTTCACTTAAAAGAGTCAGGAGAAAATTCTCCTGACTCTTTCTATCTTGTTACCAACCCATCTCTATTTTTCTTTCCGAGACTAACCTGAACCGTTTTGGGCACTCCATCTGCCGTAAAATCTACTCTCACCGTATCATTTGGACTTTTATTGTACAGGGAGCACCTTAAATCCATCATTGTCCGGATATTTGTATTATCCACTTTAGTTATTATATCTCCTACTCTTATACCTTTTGCTGCTGCCGGACTTCCAAAATCAACTTTCGATACATAGACTCCGTTATCTATTTTCAAATCAGGCTGTATATAAGGTATTATTTCTCTGTCATAAGCAAAAACCCCTAAATATGATTCCTCAAATTTCCCTTTGTTAATAAAGCTGTTGACTATAGGCTTAGCAATATTTATAGGAATTGCAAAACCTATTCCTTCTGCCGCAGTTACTTTTATAGTATTTATTCCTATTACTTCACCTTTTGAATTCATAAGCGGTCCTCCGCTGTTTCCCGGATTTATGCTCGCATCAGTCTGAATCAAATCCTCCATATAGTTGATGCCTTGTTCTGTTGAAATCTCAACAGTCCTGTTTAGCGCACTCACAATTCCGGATGTCACAGTTTTCTGAAACTGAAGTCCAAGCGGATTCCCGACCGCTATTGCAGGCTCACCAACCCTCAGCATTCCAGAATCACCCAGCTTTGCAGCCGGCAATCCTGAAACATTAATTTTTACAACCGCCAAATCAATGACTGAATCTGACCATAATGTAACCCCATCAACACTGTCTCCTCCTGAAAGGGTTACTATTATCCTCTTATTTTTTCCTCCTGCAACATGGTGGTTTGTCAATATATAACCATTTGGGTCAACAATTATTCCCGAACCTATTCCCCATTTTTCTGTAGATGTTTTAAATATTGAATTGCCATCAGGCTTCAGCACTGCAATTCCTACAACAGGCTGAACAGAACGACTGGCAACCTCCGCAGCAGGAGTGTTTATTGTTCCTTGAAGCTGCGCAGAAATCTGCTGGGGAGCTGCAATATTTTGCTTGGGTATTTTTAATGATTCAGTACGAGGAATTGGACTTTGCGTTTTTGTTCCTATGTATCCCAAAAATGCAATGGTCATAATAACAAAAGTAATTATTGATGTTATTATCGAAACAAACACGTTCCTGCGTCCACTATAATATCTCATAATCTCATCTCCGTTTATTAATAGTCATTTCTAGTATTATCCAAAAAAATTTTTTAATACATAAAACATTCTTCCTGCAATATTATTCTATTTATATTCATGCGAGACCCTTAAAGGGTCTCCTTTTTTGTATAAAGCTCCAATTTATCTTTTCAATCAACCTATTAAATGCTATTATTATGATGTTAATTAAAAAAGCGTGCATTATTAATATCATAATTAAACAAAAAACTGAGTATTCTATTATCCAAGCCAGCTTTTTTATGCGTTCTAGTTAATTACGCTTTGAAGGGAATGTTTTTATGGAAATTTTTAGGGATGAAGCAAGAAACCTATTTAATCTTATGGTTGAAATCAGACGCGATATGCATGCACATCCAGAGGTTGACAGAAATCTTACATATACAGCAGCTCTTGTTGAAAAACATCTGAAGGAGAATGGCATTACATATAAAAGATTTCCCAACAATGGAATAATTGCAGACATAGGAACTGAAAAAAATAAGATTATTGCTTTAAGGGCAGATATGGATGCTTTAACCGTGCAGGATATGAAGACTGTGCCCTACAAATCAACCGTTCCGGGTATGATGCATGCCTGTGGTCATGATGCTCATACTGCAATTCTTATTGCTGCAGGAATTATATTGAAAAAAGCAGAAAGCCAGCTCAATGGTACAGTCAGGCTTATATTTCAACCAGCAGAAGAAACTGATGGCGGCGCACAGGATATGATTGAATATGGCTGCCTTGAAAATGTAGAAGCAGTCATTGGTCTTCACGTTGATGAAGCAATCAATACAGGTGAAGTCGCCTTGAAAAAGGGCTTGGTCTGCGCAGCTTCAAATCCATTTAATATTAAAGTAACCGGTAAGGGCTCTCATGGAGCATCTCCGCAGGATGGAGTTGATGCCATAGTAACAAGCGCAAAAATTGTTGAAAATCTTCAAACAGTAGTTTCACGAGAAACCTCACCAGTTAAAAATGCCGTAATTACCATCGGAACTATAAATGGAGGAACAGCACTGAATGCAATTTCAAGCAGTGTTGAAATGACAGGAATTTTAAGAACTGTCGGAGATGATTTGCGTAATTTCTGCAAAGAAAGAATGACATCAATAATAGAACAGACTGCAAATATGATGAGAGGCACTGCAGAAATTAATTTTGTTGATGGCTACCCTTCTTTTGAAAACGATTCTAGTCTGGCTGAATTTTTTATTGAGTTAGCTGATTCTTTAAATAATGTCTCATTAAAAGAAATTGATTATCCCTCAATGGGAGTTGAAGATTTTGCATATTATACAAAAAGAGTCCCGGGTCTTTATTATAAATTGGGCTGCCGCAGCGAGGAAAAGGGCATTAAAAATCCAGCCCACGGAGGTTATTTTGATATTGATGAAGAATGTATGATAGTAGGCTGTATGCTTCAGAGCATGTTTGCATATAAATTATTAAACAGGAGGAGCCGCAATGGAAATTAAAAACCTAATAAATGAAGCATATGACAATAGAAGCATGCTTCAAAATCCACAATACAAGGAAGCAGTTGAAGAGGTATTCTCCCTCCTTGATCAGGGAAAAGTCCGTGCTGCAGAAAAATCATCAGATGGAAAATGGACAACAAACGAATGGGTTAAAAAAGCCATATTAATGTATTTTGGTCTTAGCCAGATTGTTGAAGAAATGGCTGGTCCAATGCTTTTCAAAGATAAAATTCCTTTAAAAACAAAAAATCTTGACGGAGTAAGAGTAGTTCCTCCGTCAGCAATGAGATATGGCTCTTTTGCAGAGGCAGGAACTATAATGATGGCTCCCGCATATGTAAATACAGGAGCATACGTTGCAGCAGGAACAATGATAGATTCGTTTACCCTCGTAGGCTCTTGTGCACAGATAGGCAAAAATTGCCATATATCAGCCCATGTAACAGTTGGCGGAGTACTCGAACCACCTCAGGCTTCACCGGTAATAATTGAAGATAATTGCTTTGTAGGGGCAAATTCTTCAATTGTAGAAGGGGTAATGGTTGAGGAAGGAAGCGTAATAAGCTCAGGAGTGAACCTTACAGCAAGCACAAAGATTTATGATGTTAGAAGCGGTGAAAAAGTTGAATGCCCAAAAGGAAGAATTCCTCCGTATGTGGTTGTAATTCCGGGAATGGTTGAAACAGCCGGAGGCATTTTCGCTCCTGCAGCAATAATCAGAAAAGACCGGGATAGAAGAACAGATTTAAAAACATCTCTTGAAGATGCATTAAGATAGGTAAAAATATTCACAACCGGCATTGTATCTGCCGGTTGTTTCTTTTTCAGCTTCTTGCAGCTCCTGTATTTCTTGCTTCTTTGATTACAGCCTCAGCAACTATATAAGATAAATCAGGCATAAATATCTGCGGAAT
Organism: Deltaproteobacteria bacterium; assembly: GCA_050258375.1. Taxonomy (GTDB): domain Bacteria; phylum Bacillota; class Clostridia; order Acetivibrionales; family UBA4821; genus JBLMYQ01. Next base: position 100,275 of record JBLMYQ010000002.1, read on the forward strand.
TACTAGTCCATCCGAAAGCTCTTCTTCACTTATACATCCAGCCAAAGCCTCAGCTGCCGCAATCTTCATCTCATAATTTATCTCCCTCGCCCGTACGTCCAATGCACCTCTGAACAATCCGGGGAAAACAAGTGCATTATTTATCTGATTTTTAAAATCAGATCTGCCCGTACCGGTTATTTTTGCTCCTCCTCTTTCAGCCTCGTCAGGAAAAATCTCAGGCTCAGGATTTGCAAGTGCAAAAACAACTGCATCAGAATTCATTGCAGCTATTGCTTCAGCATTTAATACTCCTCCTGCAGATAACCCAATAAATATATCCGTTCCTTTAATAACCTCTTTTATTTTTCCAATTTTCTTTTTAAGATTAGTGATTTTAGAGATTGCTTCCTTCTCACAATTCAGGTTTCCCCTACCTTCATATATTGCTCCGCAGGTATCGCATAAAATTATATCTTTAAACCCTGCCTTTAAAAGAAGTTTTGCAGTTGCTATTGCCGCCGCACCAGCTCCGTTTATAACTATTGAAACTGTCTCTCTCCTCTTTTCAATAATTTTTAATGAGTTTATCAATGCTGACAATATTACAATAGCAGTCCCATGCTGGTCATCATGAAAAACAGGGATATTAAGCTGTTCTTTAAGCCTTTTTTCTATTTCGAAGCAGCGCGGAGCAGATATATCCTCAATATTTATTCCTCCAAAAGTAGGTGCAATATTTACTATGGTCTTCACAATTTCATCGCTATCTTTTGTTGCAAGGCAAATAGGTACAGCATCAATGTCGGCAAACTTTTTAAATAAAACAGCCTTTCCTTCCATAACCGGCAAACCTGCTTCAGGCCCTATATCCCCCAATCCCAGAACCGCAGTCCCATCAGTAACTATCGCTACTGTGTTCCACTTTCTGGTATAATCATATGCTTTGTCTTTATCTATGGCAATTTGGCGGCACGGCTCGGCTACACCCGGAGTATAAGCAATAGAAATATCTTCTATTGTTTCTATCACAGCCCTTGAAGTAATCTCTATCTTACCCTGCCATTTCTTATGTTGTATTAATGCCTCTTCATAAATATTCATTCTGTCCCTCCATAGCTCTTTTGTATTCTGAATAGAAATTTTTGATGGATTTCTTTAGTATTCCTCATAGCCAATTTTAATATTGAAACAGCATTTAAAATTTAAAAAATCAGCTTAAATATTTATTCTTTTAGGAGCTTTGAAATAACTATTTTGATTATAACATACCCTATATTATATGAATACAGCATAAGCTGGCATATTTTTTGCTTTTTAGTTGGAAATTGCCTATTAATAGTTTAAAATTAATATAAGAATGTTTAATTTATTTCATAAGAAAGTGGTGATAGAATGCTAATATTTATTTCAGTTGTCTTCATAGTATTTATCTATATAATAATTACCTACAATACTCTCATTAAGGCAAAAAATATTTTAAAAGAAGCATGGAGCGGTATAGATGTTCAGCTTAAAAGAAGATTTGACCTTGTTCCTAATCTCGTAGAAACAGTCAAAGGTTACACTTCTCACGAAAAACAGGTTCTTGAGGAAATTACCCAAATAAGAAATCAAAATATATCAAATGAAAATATTCAACAAATATCTCAATCTGAAAATCAGATAACAGATTCACTAAAAAAATTATTTGTTGTAGCAGAAGCATATCCTGAATTAAAAGCTAGTGAAAATTTTATGAATCTTCATACCGCTTTAGTTAAAATCGAAGATGAACTTCAAATGGCACGTCGATATTATAACGGAACAGTTCGTGATTATAATACCAAGCTTCAATCTTTCCCGAATAACTTAGTTGCAGGAACATTAAAATTTACTCCTGAGCCATTTTTCGAAATAGAGCTAGCTACCCAAAGAACCGCGCCGGAGGTAAAAATATGAATAAAATCAAAACAAACCCCTTTCTTTTTTGCTTCATTACTTTAGCGCTCTTAGCAGCCTTGCTGTGTGGGACTGCTTTCTGTACAAATGCGGAAGGCTCAGGCGAAAGAATTCTTTCTTATGACAGCAGCATACACATTAATTCAGATTCCTCACTTACTGTAACCGAAAATATAAAAGTCAGAAGTGAAGGCATAAATATCAAAACAGGGATATATCGTGATTTTCCTACCAAATACACTGATAAAACCGGCAAGCAATATAAAGTCGGCTTTGAAGTCTTATCCGTAAAAAGAAATGGCGAAAACCAGAATTATCAAATTGAAAGCCTGTCAAATGGTAAAAGAGTTTATATGAGAGACAAAGGTGTTCTTATTCCTGCCGGAGAGTATACCTTTACGTTAGAGTACAAAACCACAAGACAAATCGGATTCTTTGAAGACCATGATGAGCTTTATTGGAATGTTACCGGCAGCGGCTGGAGCTTCCCAATAGATCAGGCATCTGCCAAAGTTTTTTTGCCTTCGGAAATTGCTGCTTCGGAAATTAAGCAAGATGCCTTTACCGGTAGTAAAGGTTCAACAAAAAAGAATTATTCTTCTGAGGTTGTTAATGGGAATGAAGTATTTTTCGAGACCACTTCGCCTCTGTCAGCATATGAAGGACTTACTATAGCTGTTGGGTGGCCCAAAGGCTTCGTAACTGAGCCGCCTCCGGAAAAAATATCTTACAATCATATTATTTTCCTCACATTTGGATTAATAATAACCCTGATATACTTTATCTTATCATGGGTCAAGGTAGGTAAAGACCCTGAAAAGGGAACAATAATACCTTTATATTATCCGCCGGAAGGCTTTTCTCCGGCAGCGTTAAGGTACATAAGCAGAATGGGCTTTGATACAAAAATATTTGCTTCCTCAATTATTAATATGGCTGTAAATAAATATTTAACTATCAAAGAAGAAAGCAGGTTCGGAGGAAAAACATTTTCAATATTACGCAACAGTGGTGATGAATCAGCTCTTTATCCGGAAGAAGCACTAATAGCCAACGAGCTGCTTGGACAAAATGAACAGTTCGATTTTGAGCAAACTCATTATAGCCAAATCAGTTCAGCTATAAGCAAAGAAACCCTGTATTTAAACAAGAATTATAATAATAAATATTTCAAAACAAATTACGGTTACTTTTTCGTCGGATTACTCATATCAATTATAGCTTATGCAGCAGGAATATTGAGTGTTGAGGAAGACACCTCTTCTATCATAGTTTTTATATCTGTATGGCTCTCACTCTGGAGCATAGGTGTAACTGTTTTAATTTCGATATTGGCAAAATCCTGGAAGCTGGTTATGTCAGGCTCAAAAAGCCGCTTGCCAATGACTTTATTTATTTCGATATTTTCAGTTCCTTTTATCATTGGAGAAATAGGAGCTCTCATTATGTTAGCTTTTTTAAATTTTTTCATCTGTTTAGCATTCACAGCGTTCTTCATAATAAACGCTTTATTCTGGAATTTATTAAAAGCTCCAACTTTAGAAGGCAGAGAAGTTCTGGATAAGATTGAAGGATTTAAAATGTATTTATCATATGCTGAAAAAGACGAATTAAATTATTCAACCCCTCTTGATATAACACCGGAAATATTCGAAAAGTATCTGCCTTTTGCACTTGCCCTTGAGGTTGAAAATCAATGGTCTGAAAAATTTGCCTCAGCACTTGAAAAAGCTGGACAGGAACAGAACTACTATCCAGTATGGTATAACGGAAATTCATGGGACATTAATAATATATCAGGTTTTACCTCTTCTATTGGTGATACCTTTTCTTCTGCAATTTCTTCATCCTCTACATCACCAGGCTCCAGCAGCGGCTTTTCCGGAGGCTCAAGCGGCGGCGGTGGCGGTGGTGGCGGTGGTGGCGGCTGTTAAAATGCTAAAAATGCAAAGGAGCCTTCAATTTGAAGGCTCCTTTATAAATTTTATACTTATTTAAGCTTTTCTCCACATGAACCGCAAAATCCTGCATCAGCAGGCAAAGCTGCACTGCATTTCGGGCAAGCAGCTTCAGCTGCTGTTTGAGCAGTCTCTACAGCAATAGCTTCCTGCTTTGATCCACATTTATTGCAGAACTGCACTTCTTTTTCAAGCTCAGCTCCGCATGAAGTACAAAGCTTTATGCTCTTTACTTCAAGTATTTTAGCCTTTAAATCTTTTATTGTATTGTTGCGCTCTGTAATTTCATTACATGCATCTTTGAAATCATCAGCTGAAATAGGTGTTCCTGCAACCGAATTCTCATAGACCTTTTTGCCAATCTGCATTTGAAGCTTTTCAATTTTATCTTCTTCAGAACCAATTGACATATTAATCTTTGTAATCTCAACCATTTCACCTGACTTTTTTGCTGCTGTTTGAGCAGCTCCGCTTATTGTTTTTCCCAGATTCTCTAAGAATGACATTTTTTTACCTCCTTAAGGCTTTAATTATTGTGGGTTTCCATTCAATGAATGTCTTTTAAATACAAGGTATCCTAAATATCCAAAAATTAAACCTGTAATTAATGTACTAAAGTAGCTGCTTAAATACTTCAAATTAGTAATTATATCCCAAGCCTCTAATCCTGCATAAGCAAAAAAACCAATATAAAGAACTTTTTCATGCCTATTTGCATAAGCAAGAAGCAATCCCAATATAAATCCCCAGTATGCCAAACCATTTACTAGCGAACCCAAATTAATAAACTCCGAGATAATTTGTAATCCAACCCCTCCGAAAACAAGAACCATATCCAAAGGCAAAAGAATTTTAAATATTGAGTGATTACTAAAATAAGCCTTTAATTCTGCACTAATATTTTCATATGTATTCATAACCTTTACTCCCTTCACTTTTATTTTGTAAAATAATAATATAATAAAAAATTTATCCTGTAAATGATTCTATCCTAATAAAAGATATTTATTAAGAAAATTTTATTTAGACCCCTCTTTCTCCCCTAAAAATGGGACGAAAAGTAGTTTTTCATAGAAAAATCTTCATAGAAAATACTATTCGCTCCCTATTAGGGAGGATAGGAGGGTCTGAATTTAGAATTATTTGTATTCATGCGTTTGCCCTAATCAATCCGTTATTTTCTTGATTATATTAGCCAGTTTTGATAAACTAATTATTATAAGATTAATTTAAATGATTCTAATTCAAGGAGGAATATAAATGGAAAATAATATTTTAATGAAAATATTTATTGACGATAAGGCGTATATAATAGAAAAACAAACCCTTACAGGTTCAGAGCTTAGAAGTATAGCAAAGCTTGATGGCAGTGCAGAGCTGTGGCAATCAATACCCGGTGAAAGCAATGATAAATTTATAGAAACTTTTGATATTATAAAAATTCAAGACGGCTTTAAGTTCATTTCGTTGAAGCAAACAATCGGACCTGCAAAATGATTTTTTAATTGCTTTCCTCTGTAGATTTTACAACCTTCTTTATTCTTTTTTCGAAATCAGGTCTTGCAAGCATGACCTGATGATTGCATTTGAGACATTTTATTCTAAAATCCATACCTGTTCGCATTATCTCCCACTGCAAGCCTCCACATGGATGAGGCTTTTTCATTTCAACGATATCTCCTACAAACAGCTTCATTGGCATGGCTCTTACCTCCTTTGCCTGTATTATAACATAAATATCCGCCTTCTAAGCAGGCGGATATTTATTAATTTAAATTTGGCTTTTATTGTTCAACTCTTGTAAGTATGGTTTCCTGTTTAATTTCCGGAGTTACTATTGTTGCTGCAACCTCTTGTTTTGTTTCACGCTGCATTATTGCTTCTCTGTTATGTGAAATATTTTTGTGAACATGCTTGGCAAGAGCTGTCTTAATAACAGTATCTATCGAAGCTGCATAGACAAACTTAAGCTGCGTCCTTACGGTTTCAGGAATTTCCTCAACATCCTTCTTGTTCTCCTCAGGGATAATTACAGTCTTAATACCCGCTCTGTGAGCCGCAATAACTTTTTCCTTAAGACCACCTATCGGAAGAACCCTGCCTCTTAATGTAATTTCACCAGTCATTGCAACATCCTTGCGTATAGGTATTCCCGTAAGCGCAGATATTATTGCTGTACATATTGTTATACCTGCAGATGGACCATCCTTAGGTATAGCACCCTCAGGTACATGTATATGAATGTCTAATTTGTTATGGAAATCCTTATCTATACCAAGCTCTTCCGCTTTTGATCTGATGTAGCTCATTCCTGCTCTAGCTGATTCTTTCATTACATCACCCAAGTGCCCTGTTAATTCAAGCTTTCCGTTTCCACTCATTAAA
>JBLMYQ010000003.1:0-21973 GCA_050258375.1 Deltaproteobacteria bacterium
CATAGGACATTACAGCAGAAGGAATGCGACAAGAACAAGTGCCAGAAGGAGTGCTGGAGGAAGGAGAAAGAAGATGAAATTCAAAGTTGGGGACAAGGTAAGAAATAAAGAAACTGGCTTAACCGGAAGGATATTTAGAATTGAATACAAATATGGCATGAATAAAATATATATTGCAATAGAGCCATTTGGGTTATATATAGTTCAAGGCAATGATGATATTTTAGAAAGGGTTGATAATATGGTTGAGGTAGTAAGAAAGCCTGTTTATAAGCAGGCTAAAGTTGCAAAAGCGATTGATGAATACATAAATAAAGGATTACACAAGGGGAATATAGTTGAGGTTATCGACAGTATATACAACAGCAATGACGAGGGAGAGATAACGGAAATAAGTATTGACGACATTGAAATATCTAAAGCAGAAAGAAAGGTAAATCCAATACAAATAAAAGTAGGGAATAATTGGACTGGAATAGAAATAGAAGAAGCTAAACAGCTATTTACAGCAGGGCTGGAAATGTGCGAGGGGGAATAAGGGTGAAGAAGGAAACAATAGATATAATTGAAAGGCGATTCAAGGAAGATATTTGGAAAATTGAATCTGAAATATACAGAAACAAGAGTGAAATAAAAAGATTAGCAGAAAAACAAAAAGAGTTAAAGAATATTCGCAAGGGTTTATATGAAATATTACGTCAAATAAAAGGCTAACAAATACTATAGGGATATGGAGGGGGATAAGGTGCAATATCCAAAGCCAAAGCTTAAGAAACACAATAGAAAGAAAGTACATGATTTCTCGACAGGGGTAAAACGGAAAGAATATGAAGATGCAGGAGGCATATGCCGTACTTGCGGAGCTGAACCAATCACCCAATACCATCACGCCAATGAAAAGGGAATGGGTGGAGGTCGAGGACTAGGAATACAGATAAACTGTATAGGTGTAGGCGACATATGCCACAACCATTCAAACATAGATTTCTTACATATGTCAAATGAAATATTAGAACAGAGAATCGAAGAAGCTTTTAAAGAATTTGCAATGTGGAACGTAAACGGAATAAGTCTATATACTGGCTGCAGTGTTGAAGAAGTTGAAAGACAAATAAGGAAAGGATTTTTAAAGGTACAACATGATAGCAGGAAAGGCATGGATTATGTATATACAGAAGATATAAAACGCTGGTTAATGGGGGTGGCATAATGGCAGATAGTGGACAAGATTTGATATTAGCTATGCGAGAGCAGCGGAAACTACTGATAGATTGTGTAAATGCTATGAAACAGACTGGAAGGTTACTAGCTCAAGCAGAATATGATTACCGCATAGCATACCGCAAAGAAGTATTTAGACTACATCAGGAAGAAGGAACAGCCTGGACAAGCACAACAGACCTAGCAAAAGGTGACGAGAATGTGGCGAAATCAAGATTTAAAAGGGATTGCTATAAATCAGACTATGACACCATACTAGAGAAAATTCTCGCAATAAAGACGGAAATAAGGTTATTGGAGAATGAGATAAAAGAGGAAAGATGCAGTTAACTAACAAATGAAGGGGGCTTAATATGGATATAGAATATATGCTCAGAAAACACTTGGAAAAGAAGTCACAATTAAAGTTTAAAACGCTAGACATTGAAGGGCTTGAAAAAATATTAGAATATCATAATAAGCCTTGCGAGGAAACAGCAGAAGAAATAATAGAAAGCCTGTCAATGCCAGCGGTTGCAATATCAGATATGCCTAAATCAAGAACAAATAAATTCAGTTCACCGACGGAAAATGTAATGTTTGGGTATACAGAAAATCCTCCAGAAGTAGATATTATAGACATAAAGGGAAGGATATACAGACTAAAGATAGATATAGAACCTGTCAAGAAAGACGTTGAGATAGTCGAATGTTTTCTAGCCGGGTTGAGCAAAGAGGAATTTCTCGTGATAAACGAGCATTATGTGTATAATCAAAAATGGGATTATGTAGCTAATGCATATTACGAAAGATTTCGGCAACCGAGGCATATTGAAACCTTGAAAAACATCAGGAACGAAGCGTTTAACAAAATGAATCGAATGATATCATAAAAGAGGGCTTATTTGCCCTCTTTAGGTTTATCAATGTTCATATTTTCTATTAATATTAAATAATCTCTATCTGTACTTTTATATTCTGTTATATAGCCACGCTTTTGTAATTCATATTGCAATTCATTTATATTCTTAGTATCATTCACAACTACTTTCCCCATTTCTTGCAAGTGTTCTATTGTTGTTTCTATATTATAAAAGTTGTTTTCTTTTGTAAATTCGTATATTTTCATTCTTATTACCTCGCTCATGTCTAATCCAACTCGCTCACATGCTTTTATAAATTCATTTTTTAGAGTTTCTTCTATCATTATTTGCAATTTTACCTTCATCTTATTTTACCTCCTTTAAAAATACTTTAGCAAATCCTGCTTCTTCGTCATATTCCCAAAAATCAACAATTTCAAAAGCTTTATCAATTAAAATTTCTCGTTCGTTTTTGCAATCTTCACATCCTAAATCCTTGCATTCTTGTTCGTTATCGTAATTTACTTGATGACCGTCTACATTTCCGCTTATTTCAAATATTACTGAATACTTTCCTGCTGTTTCGACTGTAAATTCTCCGCCATCTGACCAGCACAGCCCAGGGTTTATTATTTGCCCTACTTCAAAATAAGGCAATTCATTCATTTCTATTTCTCTTGTTGCTGTTCCATTCCAATTTATTTTCTTAGCATAATCTTTTCTTGTCATTTTTATTACCCCCTTGATTCATCCCTATACTCTTATTATACTCTTATTATACTCAAAGTCAAGAGGATTTTCTAAAAAAAGTTTTCGACAAATGGAAACACTGCGGAAATACTGCGAAAACACTGCGGAAATTTGGTGGAAATATAAAAATAGATATATTATAATTATAATGTTGAAAGTTGCGGAGAGAAACCGCAAATGTATAATTAAATATTTATTCAAAGAATCCGCTTATCGTTGAGAGAGCGGATTTTGTTTTTGGTGTGCCGGATTAGGGAGCTATTCGGAGGGAGCAAAGCTCATTAGACTATGGCAATGGGGATATATCCGCATCAGGTGCAGATGTAAAGAAGATAATAGAGCAAATAAAGATACAATTGCAAAAGTAAAAATATTTTTATTACCCTATTGACAATACAATATACTGGTATTATACTAGTATTAAGACAACAAATTGAAAGGGGTAATGAAATGAACAAAGCGCTAGAAATGGCAAAACAAGAAATTAAGAAAATGAGCGACACTGACATAAAGAGAGCGTATGAAATATTTATAAAAGAAGACAACAAAATGGGAGTTGCTTTGGCAATAGACGAGATGCAAGAAAGGCATCCCAAATTATTTGATGAGTTTTATGATGATGAGACATTTGAAATTGACGAAATGGAATTTATAAATAAAGCTATACTGGGGGTATGATAAATGCCCTCCTACAAAACGCCACAAGTAAACTTTGTATGTAGCAAAGAGCAACATGACGAAATAGCGAAAAGAGCAAAACAATATAATATGAGCATAGCGGAATATTGCAGATTTGTGAGTCTTAATGCAAAGATAGAAGTAACAGCGGGAACAATAAAGAAGGGGTAATAAATATGATAAAGAGTTATGTCTGGACTAAAAAAGCAGAAGAAAGAGCAAAAGAATTAGGCTTGGAAGAAAGAAAAGAAGGAGAATCTGCGATATGTGGCAGCCGTGGAATGATTGACGGCGGGACGGCTATTGCGTGGCTTGAATTAGGATATATAAGGGAGGCAGAATAGCCAAAATGTGAACATAAGCCCAAAATAATGCCCTTATAGTGTAGGGTGGATAGAACATTTTTGGAAAGCGTGTGCATGAAATGAGAGAATCCTCTTTGGTTTGCATTATTTTTACAATAAGAGTAAAATAATGTAAAAGAAAGGGGGCAATTATATATGTATGATAGTAGGATATATGATATTAAAGGTAAGCAGGTAAAAGATATTAAGATAATCAACGAAAAAAACAAAGATGAAGCAATTGTAATTATATTTGATGATGGGCAAGAATTACAAATAAGTACTACTGGAAGTAATCCTGTCCTTTATTATAAATAAAAGCTATGAAATATTGGAACCTTCGGGTTCTTTTTTCTTTGCCTAAAAAAGGAAGGCTGATAATGTTTGCTGAGAGCATAGACTGCAAAACATGCGCAAGAGAGATTGACACATTGTTTACTAGCGAACTCGAAAATATTATCGACCACCGAGAGAGGTGTCGAAAGTGCGTTGGATGTAAGAGATTAGAAGATGCAAAGGTAAGGTTGAGTAAGATAAATTAGACCAACTGAGTGAACTAATCGAAATACCTGTTACCACGAGGACGGTAGCAATGCTACAGAGAAAGACAAAAGAAGGTGAGAATGTTGATAAATCTATTACCCAAAATAAAACTCCTTCTACTAAAGATAAATAAACAAGGTAAAGAAGTAGTATATACAATAGATTATAAATACAATGAAATGTTTGACAATATGCAATCAAAACATAGGCTAACATTTTGGATCCCATTAGTTGATGAAAAGGGAAATCCTGTAGTATTTAAAAAGGGTAAGAATAAAGGTAAACAAAAAATAGTACCAAATATAATGTACTTTGATAATCAGATAGAAATATTGAAGTATTTAGTGAAGGTGGTAAACAATGAATGAAAGACAAAAGGCGTTTGCAGATTATTACATAGAAACGAATAACGCAGTAGAAAGTTATAGAAAAACATATAAACCTAAAAGCGATAAGACAGCATTGGGAGCAGCTAACAAATTACTGAAAAACGCTGAAATCAAATTATATATAAAAGAAAGACTAGCATCAAAGGATAAAGAGCGAATTGCAAGCCAAGACGAAGTATTAGAAAGGCTTACTGCAATAATGCGAGGAGAAGTAACAGACCAATTGGGGCTAGAAACACCTGTTAAAGAAATGGTAAAGGCTGCTGAGTTGCTAGGCAAAAGGTACAAGATATTTACTGATAAGGTTGAGCATACAGGTAAAGACGGTGACCCACTTAATGTAATATTTAACATTCCGCGCCCGAGAGATGATAAAGATGGCTGAAATAACAATACCTTATAACCCAAACAAAAAACAAGAAGTTTTCCACGAATGCAATGCAGATGAAGCGGTATATGGAGGGGCAAAGGGCGGCGGAAAATCATGCGCATTGGTAATGGAATCTCTCGCTTATGGGTTAGAAAACTCAGGCGCAGAGATTTATTTATTTAGAGAAACTTATGACGATTTGGAAGCGAATCTAATCAAAGAATGGAAGCAAAAAGTACCTAAAGAGCTATATACATACAACGAATCAAAACATATAGCAACATTGATAAATGGAACGACAGTTAAATTTAGATATATCCGTAATTTCCAAGATGCTGAAGGATATCAAGGACGTTCAATGGATTTTATAGGCGTAGATGAGTTAACAAAGCACGAGAAGAAATCAATTCAAGTGCTTTTATCATGTTTGAGGTCGCCAAAAGGATTTAAGCCAAGATTTAGGGCAACGTGCAACCCTGGAGGTATAGGTCATGTATGGGTAAAGACGGACTATATATTAGCAACTAAATACGGAAGAAAAACAATAATTGACCCTATAACAGGGAACAAAAGGGCATTTATTCCGGCTAAAGTATATGACAATGAAATACTTATGAAAAATGACCCTACATATGTAAAAAGGCTTGAAAATCTACCCGAAGCACAGAAAAAGGCTTTTTTATATGGTGATTGGGATGTATTTGAAGGACAAGCATTTGAAGAATGGAATTATGATATTCATGTAGTGCAACCTTTTATTATACCTGCACACTGGGCAAAATGGAGGTCTTGTGACAATGGATATACAGACCCATTTGCATGGTATTGGTTAGCTGTAGACGAGCAAGGCACAGTATTTATTTACAGAGAATTTACAAGAGATTACGAAGACCCTAAAATATCATATTCAGACCAAGCAAAAAGGGTAATTGAATTATCCGGGAATGAAAATATATCAGCTACAGTTTGCGGACATGATGCATGGAATGTACATCATTTGACAATAACTCAGTCAACACCATTAGGCAAGTCATTTGTTGATTATTATGCAGATGGCGGGTTATATGATTGCACAAGAGCAATAACAGACAGAACCTTGAGAAAAACAACATGGCACGAGTATTTAAAACCTTATTTTGATGAGAATATTCAAAAAACAACATCAAAGGTAAAGATATTTAGTACTTGCACAAAGTTAATAGAAACATTACCACAATTGATTATGGACGAGAAAGACCCTGAGAAAGTAAAGGATTGCACAATAGACCATTGGTATGACGGCGCAGGATATGGACTTATATATAACCACAGCGACAGTTCATTAGCAGAAGAAGCACCAAAAGAAGAAAAGCTAATAGACAAAATGGGATGGAATAAGCCTAAGAATAATATAAAGATGTTTGGGAGGTAGAATATGGCACTATATACTTTCATCTGCGAGAAATGCGGAGAAATAGAACTAAATATAAGCATGAAGGATATACCGCTAAAAGAATGCCCCAAATGTGGCAGTAAGAATATACAACGTAAGTTCCGGCCAACCGTGAGTATATGGAAGTGTGATGGGGCGTGCGGAAAAGGGTAAATAAATAATGATTTAACCACTCGAAAGGGTGGTTTTTTATTGTGAAAAAGGAGTGTGAAATATGGCTAAGAATCAATCAAAAGACCAAGTATGGGATATGTCAACTAAACAAGCTAGAGAAATACAAGTCAAACGTGATTTTGGCATAGCTAAAGATGCTAAAATGCCTATAACATTACAGTTAATACAGCTAGACGAATACTATAATAATCGTCACTATACAAAAGACCAAATAATAAACTTGGCGGCAGAAAAAGGATGGGATTTTGTTCCTCCTGTATTGCCAGACCCTTTTATATTAGTTGAAACAGGGATTGACCCATTAAGACCTGAGTTTACGTTTAAAGGTAGAGATAACAAGATTACAGAGGACAAAATAAAAGAACGCCAAGATGTAGTCGAGTTTATCCTATACAATAATAAGATTGACGATATGATGCCCGAAAACGAACGTAATCTAAGTAAAAGCAAAAATGCATTCTGGAAGGTAGCGTTTGATGACAAATTACAAGGTCCTGGATATATAGGCGATATAACCATAGGCAATCCTAATCCTGCAAATATATTCCCTGACCCATCAGCTTATGACATTGATGACTGCGAATACATAATATATGCATACCGTATGCACCGCAGGCAAGCAAGAAGGGTATTTGGAGAGATAGTTGATACAGTACCCAATGACAATAATCATTCAGACACCGAGATATACGGCGGGCGTGTTGAAATAACAACAAGTGGCAGCATAACAAGCAATAACGGGAGCCAACTATATTTAGATAATAGTTTGCAGGTAATTGAATATTGGTACAAAGACGATGAGGGCGATATAGCCTGTTCAATACAGATAAATGAAACGGAAGTTAAGCATATACCTAAGTATTGGAAAAACACAGCATCGTCCGGAAATAAAATGTACCCGTTCGTAAAATACTGCAAAATACCAATGCAACAATCATTTTGGGATAAGTCAGAAATAGAAACAATAATTGACCTGGTAGATGCGGCAGATAGGGAATTTATAACTGCTATACTGAGCGATGATTTATCAACTGGCGATATAATACTTGTCGAAGAAAACGCACTTGCAAACGGACAAACCATAAAGAATATACCTAACCAAGTAGTAACAGTAAAACAAAATAAAATGGGTTCCGTCAGAAGGCTTGGAGATATATCAAACAATAATAATGCTTTAAATATGATTCAATTTATACATGACAAAATACAAGAGACCAATGGAAGCTTTGATTCATCTCAAGGCAAAGAGCCAACAAGGGTAACAACTGCATCAGGAATAGCGCAACTTAATGAAAAAGCAGGGAAGAGAAGCGAACTAAAAAAAGCAGATAGAAACACAGGATTTAGAAGGTTATTTGAATTATGCGACTGGACAGCGTTAGAGTTTTATACAAACGACAGATTAATAATGATACGTGGCAAAAATAACGAGCCTGATATACCATTACAATTTAATGCAAATAATCATAAAGAGTTTAATGGCAATCAGTATATGGTACAGATGGAAGATGCAGCGCAAAGAGGAATAGAAGTAACCCCGGAAATGGAAGAACAGTTTGCAGACCAAGCATCATACTTCCCGCGCATAGATGCTGAGATAATTGTATCTGATGGTGTAATTAAATCCAAGGCATTTACAGCACAGGCAACAAGTGAAGTATTAGCACAAATGGACAACCTAAACCCTGCAAAAGCAGAAGTATTAAAGAGCCAAGTTGAAACAATGGGATTGCCTAATCAAGAAGCAATTGAAGAAGGTATAGACATGACAATACAACAACAAGCGGAGCAAGGGCAGGGAATGCAAGAACAACAGCGGGAACATCCTGTAGACACGCTTTTTAAGGTGCTAAGTCCTGAACAGCAACAACAGTTTTTAAAGCTATCAAGAGAAGAACAAATTGCAATGATAAACCAGATAGTGGGAGGCAACATATGAAAACTATTAAAACAGTGATCACAAAAGAATATGATGTTAATTCTGGAAAACTAATAAAACATACAGAGGTAACTACTATAGAAGGAACCAGGCACGACGACTTGTTGGGAACCAAACCATGGAACCCATATTCACCACAAACAGCACCAAAGTTTACTTGTTGTAATGGAGGTAATGGATGAAGATACCTGATAAAGTAAAAATAGGCGGGCAAACATTAGATGTTAAAAGGGTTGACAAAGTACAAGACGATAACCGAAATACTGACGGACTAATAATTTACGGCAAAGATTTAATTGAAATTAGGGATGATCTACAAGGCGATTATGCTGACTTTGTATTTTTGCATGAGTTATTCCATGGCATATATGAGCATTGCGGATTTGAGCAAAATGAGAACGAGATTGACAGACTAGCAAGAGCGTTGCACATGGTTATCAAAGACAATCCAGATATATTTAAGGAAGGTGAAACAAATGCTTGAACAATGCCTGTTATGCCAAACTTACCTTATAAATGGAACAGATGGCAAACAACAAATAGAATACACAGAAGAAAACAAAGCTAAATTTATAGCTGGCGAAATAACACTAGAACAACTAAACGAAACTGCTCAAATTACATATACACGTACAAGGTTATGCCCTAATCAGGGCAACCAAAACAAGGTTAAAGATGCAGAAGGGAACGATGTATTATTGAATCCACCATGCGGTAATTACTATGGCATACGTGGTGGAACGCTTGAAAATCCTGATGTAATAGTTGAAACCATAAAAATTATAGATAATTGAAAGGTGGTGGGTTAATGAAGAAAAAGCAGAACATTAAGATTGATAAAGGGAAGAAGGGATTTAAGAATATCAAAGCTATCATAATGCAATCAATGTTAAAGGGCAAAAAATAAGCCCTTTTTTAATGCCTATTTGTAGGCTGACTACTCGGAAAGATGAGGAATTAATAGGCTGACGAGCCTTAATAATACGGGAGGAAATTTATGTTAGATGAAAATGGAAATGTTGTGTTCAACGAGCAAGAGAAAGTAGAAGTAGACAGACTTATAAATGAATCTGTTAATAAAGGTGTCGGAGATAGACTGTCACGTGAAGGATATTACGACATGAAAGAAATCGTTGAAACACTCAAAGAATTTGACTTTGTCGGTACGCCTGCGGAAGTCAAAGAAGCTTTAAAAGCTCAAGCAGAAATAGTAAGAGCTAATAAAGCAGAAGCAGAAAGACAGGCGGTATTGGACTCCTTAAGGGAGGAAGCAAGAAACGAGGGAACTTCTCCCGAATTGTTGGCAGAAATTAAGTCTTTAAAGACTGAAATAGCCTCAATTAAACAGAAGGAACAAGAAGCACAAATGATAATCGAAAACCAGCGAATAGCAAATGAAAAGTGGCAGAGCCAAGAAAACGAGTTTATTGAAAAGTACCCTAATGTTGACTTAGCAAAACTTGATAATGACGAAAAATTCATTAAGTTTGTAAAGCGTTCTAGCCCAGCATTAACCTTAGTTGAAAAATATGAGGATTATATGGAGTTGGTTGGCGGTGCTGAATCATTAGCAATGGAGAAATTCAAACTCAATTCTGAACGCTCTACCGGAAGCGGCAAGGGCGCGGGCAATGTTGGCGGAGGGACTTATGGCTTAACCGCTAAACAACAAGCCTTAGCTGATGAAAACGGAATTTCATATAAAGAATATTCCGAAACATTAAAACAAATAAAGAGAGGATGATAATTAATGTTTGAATATGCTTATGACTTATCGGGTGTAACATATCCCGTAGAAGGTTTGCATGATGTACTTGATGCAAACGATATTAGAAAAGGTGAACTTATAAAATTACTTGCTCCTGGTGCAAGCGTGTTAGGTGGAAGAGTAACATCTCTTACTGCTACATATACAGCAATCGCAGGAGTAGCAGCAGAAGATAAAGTTGCTAGTGATGGCAAAGTAAAAATGAAGATTTACAAAAGCCCATCAGCTTGTTTTAGGGTTGATGCAATTGTAACTACTGCTAATGCAAATAGTGGTTCTGGAACATGGTCATCTACTGACCTTATTTCTGGCACAACTACCGGTAGTGACGACCTTCTAAATGGTGGCAAAATTAAGATTAAAACAAAAGCTACTTCAACAACATTAACCAAAAATGTAGGTGACATAATTGACATTACAGATTATGACGCTGTAAATTCTTCTGATGGCGTTATATCTGTAGCAGTTGGAACACCTATAAGCGGAGATGTAGCTTATTTATTCCCACCGATTGGCGGAAAATTCGTACTCCCTACACCTACTGATACTGACCATAATATGGGAATAGCTATTCCGGCAGCAGGAACAGCAGCAGGAACATGTTTAGTAGTTGTTGACCATGATTATGACAATAACAAAATCATAGTCAAGATTGCTGATAATGTACATCAATTTGCAGGACATGCATAAACCGAATAACCACTAAGGCACTCCAAGGGGGTGTTTTTTTAATTCTCAAAATTAGAAAGGATGATGATAAATGTTAGATGTTTTGACATGGGCAGATGATATGTACCCAATAGTACTAAAGAGATTCCAGGATAGGCTTGATAAGAGAACCGACCTTATCAAATCAGTAATCGGTTATGAACCCCTTAAAACTTCAAACCAATACGCTGATGAAGGTATGGGCGGATATGGATATGTACCTGATTATAACGGTACTGCTATTACTGAGCTTAACCAAAAGAGAGGCTTTAAAACAACCTATACACCTAAAGAAAAAGCTGCAAAAGCAACAGTGCAGTATAAGTATGCAAAAATAGACCAATCCGGCGAAGCTAAGAAAGCAGCCAATAAAATGGCTGATTCACTTGCGATGACACAAGTTAGAGACTTTTATAACTTGTTCGCTAAAGGGTTTAATGCTTCTATAACTGGAGCAGACGGAGTTTCATTATTCAACTCTGCGCACAAAGTAAATAATACAGATGCTGACACATTCAGCAATACTGGAACGAGTGCATTCTCGATTGCAGCTATAACAGATTCGCAGACAAAAGCACAGAGATTTAAGACCTTTGATGGTCTTGATTTTGACTGCGACTTTGACCTTTGCTTAATCGCTCCTGAACTTGAGCCAAAAGCTAAAGAGTTTTTCGGCAAAGAAGCAAAACTTATACCTGAATCTGCTGAAAATGGAGCAAACCCAGTAGCAGGAATGAAATATGTTGTAATCAAAGGATTCACAGCTAAACAGTGGGCTGTAGCTGATTCTTTACTTCTTAAAGACTACTTAAAGATGGTTGAGATTACAGCACCTATGGTTATTCCTAACAAACCTGATAATCCATTAATTCAAGAATACATTGGTTACATGGATTATGTAATGGGTTGGAGTGATGCAAGGGCAATTTTCGGACATAACCCAGCTTAACCTTGACAAAACGGAGGGGGTAATTCCCCTCCAAATTTTATTATAAGGAGGTAGCGAAATGTCAGCATTAGACGGAAAAGGAACAAAACATCCTAATGGTATTGATGTACCAGTAGGTAAATTATTTATAGATGAAACTGCTGTAACGTCATCAGCGGCAGAACTAAATAAACTTGATGGCGCAGGAGCAGTTGTAGCAAGCGGAACAAAAGCATCACATATTGCAGATATAGCAAACGATGCTTCAGGTACAGTAATAGCAACAGCAGTTAATGCAATTATAGCAGCATTAGAAGCATTTAATATAACTGCAAATTCATAAAGGGGCGTATTAAGCCCCTTTTTATTTTGAATATTCAACCTTAAAGGAGGTTTTAACATGGAAGCAATAAGAACAGTACAAGCAGAAGAAGTGAAAGTTATTGCTACTTTAGTAGCAACGGCGCAAAACATAACCCTAAGTGGCAGACCTTGTATGATATGCAATACAGGGGCAAACCCAATGTATGTTAATCCATTAACTACAGCAACGGCGGCAAATGGTTTTTTGATTCCGGCAGGAACAGTATTGCCAATCAAATTCACAGTATCGCCTAGCGTAAACAGCGGAAATCTTTCAGTTATAGGAACGGCAGGCGGAACAAGTTGCGCAGTAATGTTATTTGATATGTAAAAGGGGGCTATGTTATGGCTAACGCAACATTAGATGAGATATTCAGTGATGCATATAGAATAATAAACGAATATTCTATAAATGGAACAGTAATAAGTGCAACAGCCCCAAATGAAATAGATTTAAAAAACAGAATGTATGCTCCTGCCAATGCTGGTTATCAAGAATTAGCTAAAATATCGAAAATACCAGCTGTAAAATCATATAGCCAGCATATGCCAGTAAATCAATTAGGTTCAAGCGCATTTGATGAAGTTGAACATTTAGCAACCGACTTAGTATATATGGCAATTGGATCACAATCATTCTCTTTTGAAGTTGATGGAGAATGCACTGTAACATTTCAAGAAGATATTGCAGGAGTATTAACCAACATAACAGGTACATATATTACTGGAACAACTATAACAGCGTTTACAGGTTCTTTTAATGTACCTAGTACGGTTACATCATTTACAAACTTTAAAGGCTTATTGACACTATCTAGTACATCTAACACTGTATATATGACATTTAGCGGTTCATATCCTTTTGTAGTCCGCTATCGTGGTATGTATGCACAAAAATACGCTACAGAAGCAAAAGTACCAGCATTAAGACCATACGTTCAATATGATGTGCCAACGGACTTAATGGAAATAAACGAAGTATTGTTTTCGTATGACCAAAGGCAGTATCAACCATTTACTGATTACATATTGAAAAATGGTAAATTTGAGTTACCCTGGGGGCAAAAAGGACAATTTGACCTGCATTATTGGGCTTTCCCTGACAGGATAACACCTTCGACAGCAGGCACCTATGAATTTAGGATAGGCTTAGATGCACAGTCTGCATTGCCTTATAAAATAGGTGGCGAAGCAATAATGCCTGACGATTCAAGAATAGGCACTAAGCTATTAAATATGTACTATGCTCTTTTAGAAAGTATACAGCCAACAACTACAAGCAATCCTGTGGAGGTACAAAACTCCATGTGGGGGGTGAGGTAGTTGGGCAAATTTGCAGAAGAACCCGAACAACTAGCCAGTTATGCCAGATTAGGAGACCAAATTCCCTTTGCTGGACTGAATCTGCGTGATATGGATACATCAATAGGTGATGGACAAAGTCCATATATGCCAAATGTAAACCTTGATGATGGAGGCAAACCGACTAAGCGCAGAGGGCAGAAATATTTATTCACGACAAGTAAAGGCGCGGGGCAGATAAACGGCTATTATGAGGACTTATTCAATGGTAGGCACATATACGCATGGGGGACAGGGCTGTATTCATATGATGAAGATACAGGCACAGAAACAACATTGAAAACAGGGCTTTCCAATAAGGAAGGCTATTTTTATATCTTTAATGATTATCTATTCTACAAAAACAAAGTGGATTTCTTAAAGATAGATAATGCTTTTACTGTAACTTCAGCAATTCCGGGTGCATATATACCAACAACCTTTATTGCTTCACCTCCAAGCGGTGGAGGAACCGCAAGTGAGCAAAGAAATTTACTACAAGCAGGACAAAAACATTCATTTAGCGGTACTACAGGCACTACAGCTTATACATTACCCTATACAAACCTTGACGCAACTGCTATAACTGCGGTTGTAAACGGTGTGGCAATGGTTGAAACTACTAACTTTACAGTGAATAGGACAACCGGGGTTGTTACATTTAACACAGCACCAGGAGCAGGAACCAACAATGTAGTAGTAACATACTACAAAACTATAACGGGTTCAGCCGACAAGATAATCAATGCTTATAGGTCTGTTTTGTTTGGTGGCGCTACAAATGACAGCAGGGTTTTTTGTTGCGGTAACGATACTTATAAAAATATCTATTGGTATACAGGATTAACAGGAAACACAAATTCAGACGTAACATATTATCCTGAATACAATTTTAATCAAATTGGGTCAAGTTCTAAGTATATTACTGCATGGAGTTATTTGTATTCATCTTTAATAGCATTAAAAGAAGATGGCATATACAAGATAACTTATAGCAATGTAAGTGGAGTTGTAACATTCCCTATATCAATACTAAACCGTCAGATAGGTTGCGATATGCCCGACAGTGTACGGATAATAAAGAATTACCCTGTATTCTGTAATACAAAATCAGGGTTATACTCAATAGTAAATGTACTTGCATCTGATACAGAAAAGAATGTAGAACCTATAGGTTCGTTAGTAAACCTATCGAGCAACAAGGCGCTGATACCTGGGATACTTGATAATACATTAGCTAAACTTCAAGATGCTACAAGCCTTGATGATGGTCATAAATATTATTTATGCGTGGGGAACGTGGTTTACGTTTGGGATTATGAACGCAGTCCATATAACGGAAATACAAGCGCATTGATATGGTACTACTACACGAATATAAACGCTAAAAATTGGGCTATCATTAATCGTGAAATTTATTATGGTGATAGAACCATAGGGCAGCTAATCAAATTCCAAGACAACAAGAATGATTTTGGACTAGCTATTAATGGAGTATGGCGGTCTAAATTGTTCGACTTTGGATTTGATATGCTCAAAACAATAACGGATGCGTGGTTATCCACTAGAGCAAATCAGGGTTCGTCTATCGTTATGCAGTTCTATAATGATAATAACGAACCTTTAATAACAACAAGTGTTCCAAACAATACGACAAATTCATTCGATTGGGATAATATTGATTGGGATAACTGGACTTGGGACGTAACAAGGTTTGCACCTACAATACGATTTAGACCAAAGAACAAAAATGTAATTCATATACAGGTGGAAATTAGCAACAATGTACCTAATGAAAACCTTTCAATTTTAGGATTAGTTTTAAAATATATTGTTGTTAAGCCAGTTAAATAAATATTAAGCGGAAGAGTGCCTTGCAAGGCACTCTTTATTTTGGGAATGAGGAGGATTTGAAAATGCCAAATAGAAACATGGTATTTAATCCAGAATTGGGATTGCTGGATTCCGTAGCTTATCAAAGTAAACCGCCTAGCGGTACTGGCTCTGGCTCTGCTAGAGACCAAATACAGGGAAGGATGAACGAACTAAAAAACCACATAAATAAATTTGTGTCTATGCAGTATGACGATACAGGTGCGGCTAACGCTTATGCTATTACTATGGATTCTACTGTAACTTCATATTCAGCTGGAATTAAGGCGTCTTTTCCGGCTGCTCATGCTAATACAGGAGCTTCTACGCTAAATATTACACCATTTGGCGGTACTGCGTTAGGGGCGATAGCAATAAAGAAAAATGGCAATCAAGATTTAGCAGCAGGAGATATATTGGCAGGACAAATTATAGAGGTAGAACATGATGGTACATATTTTCAGTTATTGTCTGGCGCAAATTTAGAAACGCAAATAACAAACTTAACAACAGATGCTATTCGTGACAGAGGTTTTAATTTAGATATTGTCCGCTGTTCTGCACAGAATGTAGTGCAAATTGCAACGTGTGAATCTGGCGAAGGTTGGGCTAATGCTGGAAATGGAACATATTCAAATGATGCAACAAACTTTAAAACAGGTAGTGCAGGGGCAAAGTTTACAGTGGCATCTAGTAATACTTATTCAGGTCAATCCCTAACTAAAGAGATTAATCTAAGCAAGTTTTCAGATGGTTCTGCTAGTTCTACGTCTGATTACATAACTTTTGATGCATATATAGATTCAACAAGTTTAAACAACTTGGCATCAGATGGCATATATATATTATTTATGTGTGATGCTCCCCCAACTACAACAAACTTCTTTAATAAGCCTGTTTCAAAGTCAAGTTTAGTGGCTGGATGGAATTATATTAAGATTCAAAAATCTATGTTTATTTCAAGCGGTTCACCAGATTGGGCTAATGTTAAATGGATGATAACTGAAAATGGTACTGCGCCAACTGGTGCCGTATCAGTAACAATCGATAATATCCAAATGGTTCGAAAAGACCCTTCAAGCAACATACCTAATCCATTCCAGCATTATGAAAGCAGCGGTTGGGTAAGAGACATGATAGCATGGAGTGGCGAGTGGTTTATTGGCAAAGAATTTGGGGATATTGTATGTAGGGAATTGAGCGGAACAGCAAATAACAGTTATGCTTTACAACATGTGAATACATACAAAGACTGTGAAATTTGCTTCAAAGGAACAATAAAAACTGCTGGTGATGCTAACTTATTTTCATGGTACTTCGACCCTAGTAACTTTATTGTTGTATATTCGTCAACTAATTATATAAGTTTAGCTGTGTATGTTGGGGGGGCGTTAATTGCCAATCCTTCGGCGAGCATAGCAATGCCGGTGGGTGATATTATCCAAATTAAACTTACAAAATATAAATCTACTATTGAGGCATTAGTTTATAAAAATGGTGTATTATCAGCCACGCTTGGAGGCAATGCTAACTTAGATTACAACGGTTCAATATACCTCGCTGCTGTTAGTAGCAAAATAACAACAATAAACCATTTTTCAGTTGCTGCAACAATACAAGTGAGTAATGCGGCTGTAGCAGATACAACCAAAGCAAATGCAACAATGTTTAATGCCGGAGCGTTCACAAATGACACATTACCACTACAAGTGATTGGGATAGATGAAACAAATGGTAGATTATATATAAAATACAGAAACGGCACTGTTCATTATGCCACCTTGACATAATTTGTTAGTTACCATAAAATATGGTATAATTAAAGTGGAGGACTATTTTATGAAACGTAAAACTTTACTGCTTACAATCCTAACATTACTCATATGTGTTCCTGTGTTCGCAGGAACCATAATATACAAGCTGTATCCTGCCAGCTATCCTATATTGGTAGATGGTGAACAGCTTAGAAGTAGTCTGCCTGTAATGAGTTACCAAGCTAATGGAGGAGCTAATACATATGTTCCTTTAAGGGCTGTACTTGACATGATGGGAGCCAATACAGTATGGAATGGTAAAGCAGTAGATATTACGCAAGTTGATACTGCAAAGGTAGCTGATAGCGTGGTAGAAATATATGCTTGCAAAGGAAATAATCAAATAGCACAAGGAAGCGGAGTAATAATTGATTATGACGAGATTATGACTAATAGCCACGTTGCCAAGTTAGGGGATTCGTACAGAATAATCTATAACGATGGCACAACTACAACGGCAAGTCTAATAAAAGATAAACCAAGTGAAGATATAGCAGTATTAGAACCGATAAGAAAAGACGTAAAGCCTTGTAAGATAGGCGATAGTGATGAAGTAAAAGTAGGTGATAAGGTATTTTGCATTAGTTCACCAAAAGGTAAGAAGAATGTTATACTCCAAGGGAAAACAACGTATTTAAAAGAATGTAATGGATATTATGGTATATGGACATCAATAGGCGTAATTTATGGGGGGTCTGGTGGCGGTTTGTTTAATGCCCGTGGAGAACTAATTGGAATTACCGAAGCGGGAGATAAAGAACAAAGTTTTGCAATACCAATAAATGATGCACGAAAAGTAAACTAAATAATTTTTAAGAGCTGAAAGGCTCTTTTTTTATATCCATTTTTAAAGCTCTATGTTAGGGCTTTTTTATTTTATTAATTAAGGAGGATTATTGATGGCTACATTATTGAAAAACATACAAAAAGCGGTAACAGGAGCAGTAGCGCAAGCCGCTAAAAATCCTATTGCTACTGCTGTAAATCTTACTACAGGAAGTAATGCGGGGACTGTTGCCTCTGATGTTTACAAAGGAATTGCTTCACGAACCAAAACTACAACACCTACTAAAGCTACCACAAAGGCTACACCAGCTAAAGCATACTCAACTCCTGTAAAAACTGCACCGGCTGTAAAGCCTACAGCTTATAAGCCAGCTTTAAACAATCTTAAAAATGCTACAAATAATTCAAACGTGCTAACTTCTCCTGGAAGTACAAGCGCATTGCCCAAAATTGCTGATTATCTTGCACCTAATCTTGCAGTAGAAACATCACCAAATGATGCTATGTATTATACGCAACCTGAGCAGATGGCGACTCAATTTAGTGATGAACAACAACCCGGGGTGACATATAGACCTACACCTACTTATGACGCAGCGGATGATATTAGTAATTGGGGTAAACAGGCTCTTAATTCTGAATTAGCGCAAATTAAATCAGCTTATGACCAAAGCAGGGCGGGCATTAACAGCCAGCTACAGACTATTCCTGAAAAATATAACAATTTGCGTAATCAGAACGACATAATAGCAGAACAGGAAAGACAAAAGATGCTTGCGGCTACTGAGCAAAGTGGAGGATATAGAGGGGGCGAGCAATTAGCAGGGCAAGGGCAATTGTCTACAGCAAGGTTGCAAAATTTGAGTAACCTTTATCAGCAACAACAAACGCAGGAAAACGCTTTAAATACTCAGTTGACCGACTTAGACAATCAAGAAGCTCAAGCAAGGATTTCAGCAGAATCCGGAATTGATTCAGAAGCTCTTGAAAAGATAATACAGGCAAGTCAAGATTCTGCAAACAATGCTATCGCTACAGCCCAGCTTACAGGCAGCTTAAACGGGATGCCTACATTAGCGGCGCAGACTCAGGCATATAACCAAGAACAAGATTCGTTGAATAATCAAATAAAAGCTATTGCTGCTTACTCTAATAATTATCAAGCAGAGATAGACCGCAGAATGGCTATTAATCCTAATGACCCACTAATACCTTATTTACAAGCAGCTAGACAACGGAAATTAGCGGGAGTATCAGATTTGCAGTTAGCACAGCAAGAAAGCCAATTAACAGCGCAACAAATTAAAGCGGCACAACTTGAGAATGAGGCTAGGAGTATAGCAAATAGATATTCTGTACAAATCGCACAAGGACAAATTGACGAACAGAAACTTAAAAATACTTATCAGCAATTAGTCAATCAAGGATATAGCAAAGACCAAGCGGCTGACTTGGCAGCTAAGTATGCAAGTATTAGTCAAGGCAATGCGCAAATAGATATAAGCAGACAAAAACTAGTAGCAGATAACTTCAATAATATAATCAGCCAAATTGATAGTATTTACACCGCTAAAGACCCTTATACAAATCAAGTAACCGTTACTAATCCGTCTGCATTGAGAGCTTATATATTAAGTTTAAAATTACCTCAGACTAGCACTGACCAACTACTAACTAGGTATGGATTGTCTACTAATTGATAAGGTGGGATATTAATGCCATATGATAAATATGATGAAGAACGAAAAAAACTAGGACTAACGCCTATATATGCTGAAACCTTACCCAATAAAATTAATAATTCTACCATTTATGACAAATATGATGCTGAACGTGCATCGCTCGGCATAAGCACCATACAGCCAGACTACAAACCAGTAAAGAAGCCTTCACAAAACGTGGGGGCTTCTTCTGTTAAGCCTGTTACGTTGACACCCAAAATTACAGTAGAACAAAAGATTACCAATATGAAATCACAGGGCAAACCTGAATCCGAAATAAAATCCTATATTGATGTATTGGGAGCAGACAATGAATATAAAGATAGATTATATAAGTATGCTAACATAGGTTTTATGAATAAATTCAATAAGTTTGGTACTGATTTAGATAGGGCTTCACTTAATACGCTAAAAAATATGGGTAACTTTATATTAGACAGCAAAGGCGGTAGTTATGACCCTGCGACTGGATTTAGAGAGAACAAAGAAACGAATAGAGAGAAGCTTGGTAATACTGTAAAGGCTGTTGCAAGCGCCCCTATACCTTTTACTAAAGCCAATGTAGGAGATGCGACAGGTGGTGCATTGAAGAAACTTAATCAAGTAGACCAAGCGTATAGAGGAATGGCGAGCGTTGTTCCTGAGGTTTCAGACGTGCCTAAAATATTTACTGATAGCAATACAAGAGCAGAAATGGCAAAGAGGGCAAAGGAAGGTTGGGAAGGAACAAGGCATACGGAATTTTCTGAAACAATGGGTAAGGGGTGGAGAGAAGCTACAAAAAAATATACTAATATCATGGCTCCTCTTAATTTTGCAGGCTCGTTACTTTCAGACCCTTCAAATGCCATTTTAGCTGGCGCTGGCGGTGTTATTGCTAAAGGGGCTAAAGCAGTAATAAATCCTATTAGAAACGCAAGCAAAGAGCTTAACGCATTGCTTGATGATGGGTTTTTACAGGGTGTAGGTGACGTAGGGAATGGAGTTTCTAATGTTAAACAAATAAATCCTAAAACTGGCAATTTTGCTAAACCAATACCCAAAAGTTTAGTGCCTGAACAAGGCGCTAATATTATGCCTGCAATAAGTGAATTTGTGTCCTCGCAAACAGGGAAAAAGTATACTATCCCTGATATAAAAGACGTAAAGCATAGCGTAGATAGTAATGGCGTAGTGCATTATTCTGATAATATATTTGATAATGTTGATATAAAAGACCAAAGGGATTTTGCCAAACAATATGCTATTAAAAACTATGTTACTAATTTTGACAATAAAGGAAAAATTATAGGGCAAGAAAAACCTATCATAATTAAGGATGATGGGTTAGAACTACTAATAACAAAAACGGGTATAAATGATGTATCAAAAAAATTTAGAGCTTCTGAACAACAAAGTCTTGCTAATAGTTTAGTGTCGTTGCCGCAAATTATAGAAAATGCTAAATTTATTAAAGAGGTTCCAGATTTAAAAGGTAACAACTTAGCTAAATGGCGCAATTACGAAAGTTCGTTTAAAGACAGCGCGGGATTACATAAAGTAAATATCCAAATCAAGCAAGTACCGATAGGTAACAGATACTATTATCACGCGCTTGAAAAAATCGAGATAGACTCTCCACACGTGCCCTACGACGTTAAGCCGTTACAAACACTACCGCAAGAGTCTATCTCTAATAATATTATACGCAATCCTGCTGAAAATATCAATAAGGTAAATACAAATATTCCCAACGCATTACCTGAAGTAGCTACAACTGCTCAGAAGATTATACATCAAAAAGAAACTGGACTTGCAATGCCTGTTAAAGATACAAGTGGTTTTAATGCTTATACCAACGATATTGATAGGATATTTAAAAAGGTTTATGGCAAGAACTATGAAGAAGCTAAGGCAAAATATTTAACTCCATTAAATGGATCTAAAAAGAACAATCAATTGATGCAACAAGAAATACTAACTGGGCTTAAAAATGATATTGTAAATAAGT
>JBLMYQ010000004.1:0-11248 GCA_050258375.1 Deltaproteobacteria bacterium
CACCTGCGCTTGGAATAACACAAGCTTCATTGGAATTTGCACTTTCTCCTTTTGAATTAACAGCATTTACGACATAATAATACGCCGTGTCGTTTGTCAGCCCGGTTTCTTCAAAGGTTGTACCCGTTATGCCCTGGGCTTTTAAAGTATACGGTCCTCCTTTTGTGGTACTTCCTTTAACCTTGTAGCTAGTGGCACCACTAACGGCAGTCCACGAAAGGGATGCCTTTCCATCACTTCCTGTGCCTGTAAGATTTTGCGGAACTTTAGGTATACCCATAATCATATCAACTATCAATTCAGGCTTGAAATCCGTTCCCTCCTTGCTGTTAAAGGTTGCTAATCCACTTGATGAGCTGGATTTTGCCAAACCTATACTAACAAGAGGTGATGTACTTAATTGCTGAGCAATATAGTCTGTAACGTCTATTTCATAATACTGCAGTGCAGTTCCTACATTAACGCTTCCAATTTGAGCTTCCATGGTTGGCGCATTGTTCCATGTTATTGAGTTACTTCCGGTTTCCTTCCATGTTGTGTTTGAAACCTGATAAGCATTTACACTCATTGTACCTTGACTGTTATTTCCGTAAATACGAAGCTTGGCTTGAATAGGCGTATTGCTTGAATACCCTGTCACGTCAAATCTCAGATACGACCTTCTGGTATTAGTTGAGAAAAACGTACTTGTAGCGCCCATCTGGAAGGTTGTGTTTCCACCATAGTTTGTTGAAGGATTTGAGCTCTCAACCTTTGCATCTGCCGCCGGATTCCTTGTTATTGTCGCTACATCATTAGGTGTTACCGAAGCCTGATTGGAATTCGGACTTTCACCTGAAGTATTCACCGCAGTTACAATATAATAGTATAGAACTCCGTTAGTCAAACCTGTATTAACATATGAATTCCCGGTTATTCCGGAAGCAATAGCCTCATATGGTCCTCCGTCTACAGTTCCTCTTTTTAAGGTATAACTCTCTGCCCCATCAGTCTGAGTCCAGTTCAATGTAGCTTTTTGATTACCTGAAACAGCAGTAAGATTTAGTGGAGCATCGGGCTTTGGTGCTGTTTTTACTATAACCAGCTGCGGCTTATTTGAAACATTCTCCTTGCTGTTGAAGGAAAGAAGTCTGGAAGCATCCTTTCCTGCATAAGCCACACTGATTATTTTGGTGCCTGACATTGCTGTTTTGACATATTGTGATATATTTATTTCCTTGTAGGATTGTGTGTTATCAACCTGAACAGAACCTATCTCCGCACCTATCGGCTCTGCAGTATCTAAAGTCAGCAGACTTTCATCCCAATCCTGATCGTTAACCTCATACAAACCTATATTAACTATATCTGAATCATCCATATTGCTTCCATACAACTTTAGTTTGGCACTTATAATCTCTCCTGTAAGATTGGATAAGTTAAATCTTAAATAAGATATTCTCTTTTCATCCGAACCACTTGAGGCATTTTTGACATCAAGCTTTGCATTAGTACCGTAATTGGTTGACGAAAACGCTCCGTCCCGGACATAAGCATCAGCAGCAGGCAAAACTGATATTGTTGTTATTTTGTCAGGAGTAGCACTTGCCTGGTTTGAATTGTTGCTTTCGCCGGTAGAGTTTACCGCTGTGACTACATAATAATAAGTGGTACCATTTGTAACAGCGTTGTCTATATAACTCGTTTGAGAAGTGCTTGCAATACTCGAAGAATACGGTCCTCCAGCCGTTGTACTTCTTTTAACATTATATGACTCAGCCCCTACGACCGTATTCCATGACAGCGTCACCTTGGTATCTCCCGGTTCAGCAGTAAGCTGCTGGGGGGCAGGAGGGGTCATTGCAGGCGTCCAGGTTATCAAAAGCTCCGGATGATTGCTTGTAGCATCCTTGCTTACCGCTGTTACCTTAGTATTATCAGGAGATGTAATTACAAAGCTCACAATCTGATTTCCTGTCATTTCTGTTTTACAATAATTTGGTACATCAAGCTCAACATATTTGTTTGTTCCATCA
Source organism: Deltaproteobacteria bacterium (assembly GCA_050258375.1). GTDB lineage: Bacteria > Bacillota > Clostridia > Acetivibrionales > UBA4821 > JBLMYQ01. The sequence continues at coordinate 2,016 of JBLMYQ010000004.1, forward strand.
AAGCCTAAATACCCCAGACTGCTGCCCGCAGAAGGTGCATTTGACCAATTTATATCCATTTCTTCCCAGCTGTCATCTGAAACAGCAAAGGTTTCCGCTTTCATAGATTTGTTTGCCGAGCCATAAATTCTAAGCTTTGCAGAAAGGATTGTACCATGTATTTCACTTAGATTAAACTTCAGATATGATTTAAACTGCTTACTGCCACTGCCATTTTGAGCAAAAAGACTCTCACTGTCACCAAAATTATCCCCTGAATAAAACCATCCACCCTGTGTATATGAATCAGCAATTGGCTCCAGTCCAGTATTAGTTACTATGATAATCGCATTTGCTTGATTTGATTCAGGTCCGGCACCATTATCATTTACCGCCCATACAACATAATAGTAACGGACTCCTTTATCAACCTTTTCGTCAGTATATACATTTTCTGTAAGACCGCTGGCAATAACCTCAAAATCCGTATCACCTTCAGCTTTCTTTTTTACACTGTAAGTGCTTGCATTAAGCGCCCTTGTCCAATTAAGGGTAATGTGGTCCACAGAAGGAGAAGCAGTAAGATTTGTTGTTTCTCCCGGAACCGCATCGGTTGATGAAAAAGCATAGTTGACAATAACCAACTCTTTCATACTTGAATTAGCTGGCTTTACAGTTACTATTAATTTCTTTAGATTCGGTACGCCGGGAACTTCTTCAGAATCTTTTACTTCTACAGAATAGTTATTTATTTTATTGCTAATAAGACCTGCCTTGTATCGTTCTATTGATTCCTGAGCAGCGTACAGCATATTGTCTTTTTCATTCATTTCATATATTGCTCTGGCAGAAAATCTTGCATCATAAGCGATATATGCCATGCAGATACCCAATATGGAGATAGAAATCATTATCTCCAATAACGATATCCCTTTATTCTTTTTTAGAAAAGCCCTAAGGCGTCTGCTAATTTCTTCCAAACGACACCTCTCCCGTTTGAGGAGTTACCCTTACATAAATATACATATCTGCTGCTTTTAAATATATTGTAGATAAGGTGATAAGCGCAGTTACTTCATCATCCTCATATGGTTTTCCCGTACTGTCAAAAACAATCCCATCACCGACAGGATCGTTAGCTGTATCAAGCATCTTTTCATAAGAAGCACCATTGTTCAAATTAATTCTTTTAACAGTCTTACCGGTGACCAGATTTCTTATTTCATACCATTTTCCATCCGAACCGTCAAAAAATATTCCGTGCTTTTCTTTTGTGCTTATGCTGAGCTCTTGCGTGTAACGGATATCTGAAACAAGGTTTCTGGCTGTTGTATATAATTTAAAGTCGGTTTTTGAACCACCCATCCTTGGTACTGCTACCGCAAGAAATATTCCCAGAAGCGCTATGACTATCATTAATTCCAGAAGCGTAAAGCCTTTACTGCTTTCAGCCTTGTGGGGTAATTTCATACTGCTTTCTAACCCCCTGTCTCTATTCCCTACATTATCTGCGGGAATGAATTTGTTTAGGTGGGGAGTGCGTTTAGCTGTTTGCCGACAGCGAACCAATCATATTAAACATTGGAAGCATTACCGAAAGAAGAATGGTTGCAACAACAGCTCCCATTATAAGAGTAAACATAGGCTCCAGCATTGCTATAGCCTTGGAAATACCGGTATCAAATCTTTCGTCGTAATAGTCTGCAATGTCAACCATTGATTCTGCCAGCGTTCCTGTCTCCTCACTTATTGAAATAATATTGGTAACCATTGAATCAAAGAAGCCTATCTGCTCAAAGCTTGCCGAAAGGGATTCACCCTTGTTTATCCTGTCCTTTGCTTCTGAAATACCCTTTGCTACCCTTTCGTTTCCGACTACCTTTTCAAGCGTATCCATAATTGTAAGCATGGGCAGCCCCGTATTCATGAGGATGCCCATTGTTCTTGTTACCCTTGCGGTAATAAAATCCACAGCCACCCTTGAAACCACAGGTGTCTTAAAAATGATTGCGGTCTTTAACTTTCTTTTAACCTCATACGGTACAGCCTTTTTGTATAAAACAATAACAGCTATAATAGAAAGAATAACAGCCACAAGGTTGTCCGCAACAAACCTTGACGAGCCCATTAATATACGGGTTACAAGAGGGAGCTCGGTTCCGTTTTCCTGAATAACATCAACAAGCCCCGGCAGTACAAAAAATGTAAATATAATTATTACGCCGACAGCCACGCATACCAGTATGCATGGATAAATAAGCGCAGAAATCATTTTTTTTCTGGTTCTTGTATCATTTTCATAGTAGTCAGCCATTTTTCTGAATATTTCATCAAGATTGCCGCTTACCTCTCCTACCTGCACCATATTGACTAGCAAAAGAGGCAGTCTGAACCCTGAGTTTTTAAATGCCTCTGATAGGCAGCAGCCCTTTTGAATGCTCTTGCTGAGATTATCGGCAAGCTCCTGGACCTTTTTGCTGTCAGTCTGTTCCTTCACCATTATCAAGCCTTTGATAATGCTTATTCCTGATTTGGTAATTATATTGAGCTGTTTGCAAAATGCAGCTATTTCAGAAGAAGAAATGCTTTTGGATATCTGCTTTCCGGCTTTACTCCTTGCAAATATTTCTTCTCTCATATTTATTACTTTTTGACCTTCAGCAGCAAGAGCTTCATATACCTCGTCAGCACTTCTTGCATCAATACTGCCCTTGGTTATTTCATTATGCTCGTTTAATGCCGAGTATTTGAATACAGGCATGGCATTGTCCTTTCTTTTGTATATACTTCATGAGTAAAATGCACTGATAAATGTAAAGGAGTACGGGTAAGGAAATTATTTGGTTACTACTTTCTTCTTTCCTGCCATGTAATTTCCATTATCATCATATGCGAATAAAGTTACATTTAATTCTCCAGTACTAGCATTCGCCCATGTTTGAAAATAAATTACACCTTTCATATTTGCATTATCAGCAGGAGCTGTAATTTCTGCTGTAGTAGAATCTGTGGCAGCATAAGCAAAAGCAGCATTACCATTTACAGGAGTTGCACCAACTACTCCTGTAAATCCTGTTATTGGATTTTTTATATCCTTAGCTGTATTATTGGTCGCAAGCCTAGTAGTAATATTCGTTCTTAAAGCAGCCGCTCCTGCTGCATCTGCGTCATAATCATTAATTATTCCTTCAATTGCACTCATAGCAATTCTAAGGTTTGTGTCTATTCCAGCTAGTTTAGCCTGGGATTTCATTCCTCCGACCTTCGGAATAAGAACAAGTGCCAAGATACCTATGATAGCTATAGCTATCATCAATTCAATCAATGTAAAACCTTTATTATTTTTCAACCTTACCCATCCCCCTTTTTATTCTGTTGTACTACTTACCGTACTCCTTTACAGTTACCACTGCATTTTACATTAGCTGTACGTAATTCTTATCATTTCATCAATTGTCGTTACTCCTTCAAGTATAAGCTGTTTACAGCTTTCTCTCAGTGTAATCATCCCCTCCTTTACAGCTTGATCTCTTAGCAATTCTGTCGGTGTTCTCTCATCAATCAGTATCCTCAAATCCTTGGTTATTTCCATAATCTCAAATATCGCGGTTCTTCCTTTATAACCGGAATTTCCGCACAGCCTGCAGCCTGCCCCCTTGTAAATGCTCTTGCCCTCTTCAAGCTCAATGCCCAAAAGAGCCAAATCCCTTTCGTCCGGAGTATGTACCTTTTTGCAGTGCTGGCATATCTTTCTTACAAGTCTTTGTGCTATTATGCCGATTAAGCTTGAAGACACCAAAAACGGCTCAATACCCATATCGGTAAGCCTTGAAATAACCCCTGGCGCGTCATTGGTATGAAGTGTGCTTAAAACCAAGTGTCCTGTCAATGCCGCACGTATTGCAATTTCTGCGGTTTCAGAGTCTCTTATTTCTCCAACCATTACAATGTCAGGGTCCTGTCTCAATATTGACCTCAATCCTGCAGCAAAGGTAAGCCCTGCCTTGGAATTAAGCTGAACCTGATTTATACCTTTAAGGTTGTACTCAACCGGGTCCTCGAGTGTTATTATGTTTTTCTTGATATCATTAACCTCTGATAGGATTGTGTACAGTGTAGATGTTTTTCCGCTCCCTGTAGGTCCTGTTACAAGTATGATGCCATATGGCTTTTCAACCAAGCGGTCAAATATTTCAAGATTGTACGGAGATAAGCCCAGATTTGTCTTGGAAAGAAGGAAGTTTGTCTTGTCCAGCACCCTCATAACTGTCTTTTCTCCGAATATAGTAGGAATGGTGGATACACGAAGGTCAATGCTTCTGTTCTCTATCTTGAAGGCAATTCTTCCATCCTGCGGAACTCTTTTTTCTGCCACATTCATATCTGCCATAACCTTTATTCTGGTAATTATGGCGTTATGCATATTTATCGGCGATTTCATTATTTCGGTTAATATGCCGTCAACCCTTATTCTTACCCTGATGCCATCATCCTCAGGCTCAATATGAATATCGCTGGCATTATTTCTGATTGAATTTTCTATTATTGAATTTACGTATTTTACTATTGGCGCATTGTCAATTTCTTTTGTGGCTTCATCGATTTCTTCCTTGACTTCAGTTGTTTCAAATTCCTTTTCAAACTCCTGAACAGCCTTTTCCGCAGTCTGCTTACCGAAATATTTTTCTATTGTAGCAAAAATAGCCGGCTCCGAAGATATAATAGGCTTTATTGGTAAAGCCACTGTCAGCTTTACATCTTCTATTGCATAGTAATTTAGCGGATCCTTCATCGCAAGGGTTATTTCACCATTTGCGACCTCAACAGGAACAACCGCATGCTTTCTGCACAATTCCTCAGGAATCATCCTTACTGCTTCGGCATCTATGTATACTTTAGTAATGTCAACATATTGAATTCCAAATTGAGACTCTATAACCTTCAGAATCTGCTCTTCATTTACATAGCCTTCTTTTACAAGGATTTCTCCCAGCTTGTCTCCGGTTTCTTTCTGGATTTGCAAAGCCTTTTGAATTTGTTCTTCAGTAACACATTCAGCTTCAAGCAGTACCTCTCCCAGCCTTTTCCGGGTGTTATAGGCCTTGGCATTAAAATGTGCAGGCATAACCCATTCCTTCCTTTGTATATCAATCTGTGTAACAGCTTTTATATATATTAAATTGCTTTTTTTGAAAATCATTAAGACATGCGGATTAATTCATTGACTTTTTTTATCAATTATTTCAATTATTTTCAACTTTATATTTAATTATATCAAATTTTTTTGGGTTTTGCACTACATTTTTAGCAATAAAATGTATTCGTTTTCGACAAATATGCTCCTAATTAACCTTTTAGGAGCATATTTTATCCTTTATATGCTTTGAAAGTTAATTTATTACTTTTAAAGCATATTTTTCTCAAAATCGATTATTTTTTGAACTCTGTTTGCATGTCTGCCTCCTGCAAATTCAGCATTAATCCATGCATCAACAATATCTACCGCCAGGCCTGCCCCAGTAACTCTTTCTCCCATGCACAAAATATTGGCATTATTGTGCTCTCTGCTCATTCTTGCAGAAAAGGTATCGCCGCACAAAGCAGCCCTTATTCCTTTTACCTTATTTGCCGCTATGCTTATACCTATTCCAGTTCCGCAGACAAGTATTCCCTTGTCATATTCACCTGAAGCAACTGCCTGAGCGGTCTTTACGGCATAATCCGTATAGTCGCATGACTCGGTTGAATATGTCCCCATATCATTAAACTCGATACCTTTTTCAGCAAGATGCTTTTTTATGGCTTCTTTTAAATTATAACCTCCATGATCACTACCTATTGCTATCTTCATAAGCCCTCCTCCTTAAATCCTTAACTGCATCAGCCGGAGATGGATTCCCAAAAACCGATGTGCCTGCAACAATTACCTTTGCTCCTGCAGAAACAACCTTTGAAATATTTTGCGCCCCTATTCCGCCATCAACCTGTATTTCAGCCTTTCCTCCGGACAGCGAGCTTATTTTAGGAAGCATTGCTTCTATGAACTCCTGTCCGCCAAATCCAGGATTTACTGTCATTACAAGAATCATGTCAATATCATCCCTGATATGTTCAATTGAGCTTATATGTGTGGCCGGATTGAGCGAAACACCCGCTTTAAGACCAAGTCCTTTGATTTGTTGTACAAGTCTGTGTGCATGCTTTGCAGCTTCAATATGAAAAGTGATAATATCAGCTCCGGCTTTCGCAAAAGCCTCTATGTACCTTTCCGGATTTTCAATCATCAGGTGTACATCCAGAGGAAGCCCGGTTATTTTCTTTATAGATGCAACAACAGGTATCCCGATTGTTATGTTTGGAACAAAGTGCCCGTCCATAACATCAATATGGAGCATATCAGCCCCTGCATCCTCAACCTTTTTTACTTCATCCCCAAGCTCTGCAAAATTTGCTGATAAAATTGAAGGTGCAATTTTTATTTCTTTCATATTTTTCTCCTTTATACTAAATTACTCTCCAATAGCCTTAATAATCACTCTCTTCTTCCTTCTCCCATCAAACTCTGCATAATATACCTGCTGCCAGGGTCCCAAATCCAGCTTTCCCTTGGTTATCGGCACAATAACCTCATGCCCGACAAGAAGACTCTTCAAATGGCTGTCTCCATTGGTTTCACCTGTTTGATGATGCTCATAATCCTCCTTAAAAGGAGCAATCCTTTCAAGCATTTCATCAATATCGTTTATTATTCCATCCTCTGCATCGTTTATATATACACCGGCAGTAATGTGCATAGCTGAAACAAGAACAAACCCTTCCTGAATACTACTTTTATTAACAACCTCTTCGACCTTTTCTGTTATATTTATATATTCTCTATGATTTCTGGTATTAAAATATAAATATTCGGTCTGGCTTTTCATCTTACACCTCTTTAAATTAATCTTTTTAATTATTATAGCATTATTTTTAAAATAGCAAAATTATTGTTGGAATGCATAACAAAAAATACATTCATTTCGAGTTTGTAACACTTTTTAACCGCATACATAATATGTATTAAAAACAATATGGAGGTAAAAATATGTTCTGTAAAGGTCTTTTCGGTTCTCATGATGACAATTGTATGTGGATAATTATCGCAATTTTAGTAATTTGCTGCTGCTGTAAGGATGATAAAAAGCATTGCTAATAAGAAGAAAACCAAGAACATACTGAAAGGGCGGCAAATGCCGTTCTTTCTTTATATTTCCATTTTTGTTCTTGTTTTTAAAAAACTATTGATTGAGTAGTATAGAAAAGAATGTTATTATTATACTAGAGTTATTACCAATACTTTTGAAAGGAAAATTATTATGTGGAAGCTGCGTAATATTTATCTTTATCTTGTTTGTTTTGTAACTCTTATGATGATGATTGCAGGAATAATAGGCTCTATAAGCGCTATTACAAACATCTATTTTCCTGTTGATTATTCATATTACGAATCTTTTCCGACAGAGCCATCAAAGGAAGTTCCTCAAGCTAAAAAAGATAAAGAGGAGGCTCGAAGGATTCAGGAAAGAAATAGAAGTAACGAGACTAAAAGACAATTAATTAGTTCATTTTCGGTTGTGTTTGTTGCCCTTCCTATATTTGCATACCATTGGAAAAAAATTGAGAATGAAAAAGAGGTATAAAGTAAAATCCTTTAAGGGGGGTCTTTCCTTTGCTGTTTGGGGATATAGGTTCTTTACAAGAAACCATAATCCTTGAGCTTGAAAAGCTATATGAATTTGACATACCAAAAAACGATTTCCTTCCCAACGGGCTCGTTATCAAGCTTGCGGAACTCACAGAAATTATAAATAATGAAATAGCTGTTTATATAACCCGCAAAGGTAAGGTTGCGGGTGTAGTTGTTGGTGACCATTGCAAAACTTCTGTTCCAGAAATCAGCAAATCAAAAATACAAAATCTTTTATCGGGAATAAGGTGCATTCATACCCATACAAATGAGAATCCAGCCCTTTCTCCCGAGGATATAAATGAGCTTTTAGCCTGCAAGCTTGATGGTATGGTTTCCATTGGAACTAGCAGTGGAAAGGTTTCAAAGCTTATGGCGGCCATCCCTACAATTGGGAATTCCTTTAAAATCGAGAAGGCTGACCTTTTTGGTCCTTTTAAGCTTGGTGAAAAGAATTTCTCAATAGTTTTCAGGCTTATCGAAGAAATTGACAGCTGTCTAAGAACAAATCCAATCAGGTACCCTGTTAAAATTGAAGAAGAAAAAGCTTTACTGGTTAGTGTAAATAATTCTTCTAATCTTAATAACCGCAGTCTTCCAAGCTCACAATCGCTCTATGAGCTTGAACAGATAGCAAGAAGCGCAGGGGCACAGGTTTTAGAAAAGCTGATTTTAAACGATTCAGGCTGTGACCCGGAATATTATATTGATAAAAATAAGCTTAAAGACATTTCCTTAATGTGCGAGCTTCTAAAAGTAGAAATTGTTATTTTCGACAGCGAGCTTTCCGGTCCTCAGATAAGAAACCTTGAACAAGAATTTAACATCAAGGTTATAGACCGCCCCACACTTATACTCGACATCTTTGCACGAAGAGCAGCTTCGCGCAAAAGTAAAATTGAGGTTGAATTGGCTCAGCTTAAATATATTTTCCCCCGTCTTTGTGAAAACGGACTTCATCTCTCTAAATTTGATAATGGTATAGGCTCAAGAGGCCCCGGTCAGAAAAAGCTGGAATTTGATAGAAAAGCAATTCATTCAAGGCTGAGGGTGTTGGCTGAAGACCTTGAGGATATAAAAAAGGAGTTTTCTTCACCTGCAGAAAACCGGAGAAGAATACCGACAGCTGCACTTGTAGGCTATATTAATTCCGGGAAATCAACACTCCTTAATACTTTATGTAATTTAAATGATTCTACCGATGATGCCCTGGTTTCATCTGTTGATTCCTCTGCAAAAAAAGTATCCCTTCCAAATGGCAAACAGATTGCAGTTGTTGATACGGTCGGCTTTATAAAGGATCTTCCTGCTAGTTTGAATGATGCTTTTAAATCGACCCTTGAAGAAGCAAAGTATGCAGACATTATTATTCATGTTGTTGATTCTTCCGGTAATGAAATATACTCTAACCTTATAGCCGTGAATAACTTGCTTCACGATATTGGTGCTTTTAATAAGCCCACAATAGTTGTATTTACAAAAACAGATATCGGTTCAGAAAATAAGCGCTATGCTTTTTCCCGCTCAA
>JBLMYQ010000005.1:0-7229 GCA_050258375.1 Deltaproteobacteria bacterium
GACATTCCTTTTAAGTATGCCAGCAAATCTTTTCCCTTCATCTTTTTCTTTGTGGTTATCAGGTCATAGCTGTTTTTGTTACCTTTTTTGAATCTCTTTATCTTACTTAGTGTTTTTCCTAGTATGCTCTTTTTGCTGTTTCCTTCTTCACTGCGGTATTTTACTATGAATCTTGTTGTCTCGTTTTCCAGCAGTGAGTTGTAGGAAAAACTATTGCTTAATATATCTGCTCCTAAAGTGTCTTTGTTTAATAATGCTTGATATACCTCATCAGTTACTGATTTTGGTTTGACAATTTCCTCTTGTGTAATTGCATCTCCAATTTTCTTACTTACTTCTTCCTGAATCTGCTTAATCGGGTCTTGCTGTTTACTGTCAATTTCCGTAAAGCTGAATGATGTTACTATCAGTGATAAACAGATTGTGAGTGATAGTACTTTTTTAATTTTTTGCATAATTACCTCCCGATATCCGTTTTTTGGGTAAACTAAAATAGATACTTATCTTTTGATTAGCATTTACTTAAAGATGTATTCCCGATATTTTTTGAAAATAGAAGCTCTATATATTTCTCTGGCTTCTTTATAGATTTGCGTTAGACACAATTGTATATTATTGGCGAAAATATGACAATATGGTAGGCTTATACATTTTGAATATGTCCTGTATAAATTGCAATACCTTCTGATTATCTGTATAATTGTTTTACAGTAATTTTAATACGCTTAGGTAATTGGTGATATTCTATGGAGCTTGGAATCAATACATTTTTTATTGATGTTAAAGAAGCATACGACCTCGGTCTTAAAAGAGTTGAAATAGTAACTAACTCAAAACAAAAAACCTTATCTGATGCGGAAAAGGCTTATAAGTATTCCATGAAATACAGTATTCATCTTCCAGTATTCCTTCCAGACTGGTATTCAGCCGGACAATGGGACGCTTTTTTCTGTAGCCCTTCTGAAGAAAAAAGAGATATATCTTTTAATCTTCTGGAAGAAAATCTGGATTTTATTAAAAGCCTTAACAGCGAATATGCCATTACTCATTTTAGTGGAATCGTACCTCCTCTTGCATCAGACCAGCTTGAATCCTATCCCGGATTGGTTGAGCAGTCCTTATCCCGCATTCAAGCCTTATCTCAAAAATATGGAATAAAAATATTGATAGAATACTTTGGTTTAAACAAAAATCTGTACTCACCGGATGTCTGGCGCAACCTGCTAAAAGACCGAAGCAATATAGGTCTTCTTATGGATACCGGTCACCTATATTTTTCCTGTATCAACAATAACCTTAATCTTGAAGATGCTTTAAATACACTAGGCTCTCATTCTTCGGCTTTTCATATATGGAACACCAAAGGAACAGACCACTATTGGGAATATCACCATGTAGCTCCTACTCCCATTCAAAGCATTGAAGATGGCTGGGCTTTTACAATTCCTTCACTGGTACAGAAATTAACCTCATTTAATCCTTCAGCTCCACTAATAATAGAGCCTAATGTTTTATTTGGAGGTAAAGAATATATCCTGGAATCCATAAAGAGCATGCTTGAGATTTGCTAATAAAATAAAAAAGTGAATTGATAATCTCTTAATAAAGAGAATTAATAAAAACGAGAGAAAAAACAAAAGATATTAACAGATAAATTAAAATTTTAGCTAAAACATATTGACACTTTTTAGCTTCTATACTAAAATAGTTAAGCGTACTTAGTATAACAGTTATTATGCAAATTAGTACGCTTAAAATATTAGCTTTTTAAAGTTAAAAAATAAATTTTAATAAACTCAGGAGGTTTAGATTTCTATGAAAAGCTACATGGCAAAAGCTGAAAGCATACAGAGAAAATGGTATGTAATTGATGCTGAAGGAAAACCCCTCGGAAGACTGGCAACAGAAATTGCTAGAATACTCCGCGGAAAACACAAACCGACATACACTCCTCACATGGATGCAGGAGACCACGTTATTGTACTTAATTGCGAAAAAGTACTTGTAACTGGTAATAAAGAATCTCAAAAAATTTACAGACATTTTTCAGGATACATTGGTGGAATGAAAGAAACATCCTTTAAGGATATGATTCAAAGAAAACCTGACAGGGTTATTTACCATGCTGTAAAGGGAATGTTACCCAAAAATAGTTTGGGTAGAGCAATGATTAGAAAACTTAGAATTTATTCAGGAACAGAGCATAATCACGAAGCTCAAAAACCTGAAGTTCTTGATTTGAAATTTTAGTGGATTTATATAGAGGAGGAGTATTAAAATGGCAACAAAAAAAACAACAAGCTTTTACGGAACAGGTAGAAGAAAAAAATCAGTTGCAAGAGTCAGACTTGTACCCGGAACCGGAGCAGTAAAAATAAATGGCAAGGAAATTGATGAATACTTTGGACTTGAAACACTCAAGGTTATTGTTAAGCAGCCATTAGTCCTTACAAATACATCCGGCAAATATGATGTAATCGCAAAGGTTATTGGCGGAGGATATACAGGTCAGGCCGGAGCAATCAGGCATGGTCTTGCAAGAGCACTTGTAAAATCAAGCGAAGAATTGAAACCGACATTAAAGAAAGCAGGATTCCTGACACGTGACCCAAGAATGAAGGAAAGAAAGAAATACGGACTCAAAAAAGCCCGTCGTGCACCACAGTTCTCAAAGAGATAAAAATGGCGGAAACAATTCAGCTCCCAAATTCAATTTTGGGAGCTATTTATTTTAAAATATAAAGGGCGTATGCATACGCCCTTTATAAATATTTTGCTATTTCAACTTTAAACTTTTCCAAGGCCTTTGACCTGTGACTTATCTTATTTTTTATATCTGTTCCCAATTCTGCCATGGTCTGCCCATACTCTGGAATTAAAAAAAGCGGATCATATCCAAAACCGTTATTTCCTTTCGGACTAAATTCAATCAAGCCTTCACATTCTCCTCTTACATAAAATTCTGTGTCATCAGGCAGTATTAAAGCAATCACACAAACAAATCTTGCCGTTCTTTTATTCTCTTCAACACCTTCCATCATAGCAAGAAGCTTAGCATTATTTCTTTGGTCATTTGAAGACTCGCCAGCAAACCTTGATGAGTAAACCCCCGGCTCTCCATTAAGTATATCAACTACCAGACCCGAATCATCTGCTAAAACAATTCCATCAGTATGCTTTTTAACAGCTCTTGCTTTGATAAGGGCATTCTCCTCGAAGGTTTGTCCATCCTCAATAATGTCTATGTCAATTCCTTCTTCAAGCATAGAAACAACCTCAACATCAAGCTCTTTTAATATCTGTTTTATTTCTAAAATTTTCCCTTTGTTCTTTGTAGCTGCAACTATTTTACGCATACAACTCACCCCCTAGCCCCCTCTCTCGAGATAGAGGGGAAATTAGTTTTTGCTTGAAGCATTCTCCATAGTTATACTTTTCCTCCCCTCTATTTTAAGAGAGGGGAGACAGAGAGGTGAGTTAGAGCTTCTCAATCCCCAATGCAGTTTTTTGAACTTCTATTAGCTGCTTAATACCTTTTTCTGCAAGCGAAATCATAGCATCATAATCCTGTTTTGTAAATGTTGATTCTTCGCCTGACCCCTGAATTTCTACGAATTCCCCTTTATCAGTCATAACAATATTCATATCCACCTTAGCATTTGAATCTTCATCATAAAACAAATCCAATATAACCTCATCCTCAATTTTCCCTACACTAACTGCAGCAACGAAATTAGATACAGGCATTTTCTCTATAAGCTTCTGTTCCAATAACCAATTGCAAGCATCAACCATAGCTACAAATCCACCTGTTATTGCTGCTGTTCTTGTTCCACCATCAGCCTGAATAACATCACAATCAATTGTTATCAATCTTTCACCTAATGCTTTTACATCAAATACCGACCTTAATGCCCTTCCTATCAAACGTTGTATTTCGGCAGCCCTGCCATTTAATTTAAGCTTGGATATATCTCTTTGATTTCTAACGCCTGTTGCCCTTGGAAGCATTGAATATTCAGCGGTCACCCACCCCTCGCCGGTTCCTTTTTTAAATGGCGGGACCTTATCCTCGACAGTTGCTGTACATATTACCTTTGTATCTCCCATTTCAATAAGCACTGAACCTTCGGCATGCTTTATATAATTTCGGGTAATTTTTATAGTCCTCAGTTCATTTTCTTTTCTCCCATCCTGTCTAACCATTATATTTCCTCCTGTTTCCTGTATATATTTTATTCTTTTATATATCATTTGAAATCAGCCGCCTCGCTCATTATAACATATACATAAAAGTATTATGCAAGCTAACACTAATTTTTATTAAAATTCACAAAGCTTTCCGGCACCTCTCCAACTATTACTGTCTCAGCAACAGGAATTCTGGTAATAATTTCTGTTCCCTTTTTAACTAATGGTACAACGACAATCAGCCTGCTCTTTATCTCCATATAGATTTTGTGCCTTGTCTGGTTTATTCCTGCAGATACAAATTCCGTCCTGAAATCAGCATCTATATTCCCGTAAGGAATTACTTTTATAGAAACATCAGGACCTCTGTTAGAAAAAAAGGTGTTACCGAAAATATTCCACAACGGGACTTTTACATATACCTCTTCAAGCTTCTCCATCCTTTCCTGAATAGCAAAAGAAAGCTGAGCTGAAAGCATATTCATCTTAACTATATTAGTTTGCAGTGCGGTAACCTTTGATTGTGAATCCTTTTGTACATAAACAAGGTCGCTGTAATCAACCTCTGCAAGCTGCTTATTTACAACCTCAGTGATAATTTGAGTCACCATAGCCTTTGCTTTAGATTCTGCAAGAGCAATAACGGTAGGCAAGATTTGATTATTTGCATATTCAAATGCTAAAGTAAGAATAAATAAAGTCATAAATACCAGTATTAAAAAGTTTAACCCTTTTCTTTTTATAAAAAAAATATGTCTGTTTCTCTTCCAAAAATACAGTTTCATTCCCTCCTTCAATATTATATAAATAGTACGAATTTTATCAATATAATACTATTTATATAAAAAAATATCTGATATAATATAATCGTAAATTTTCTACATCAAGCATTTAGTATTTTAATCATTGATACTTTCTTTTTGTAAAGAAATATTTTGTAACTTGAACAAGCTTTCTGGAGGTTCATACGAATGATTAATTCTAAAACAGGTCAAAATATTATTTCCGCACTCATAGCATTATTTTCTACCTTCGGTCTGTTGCAATTCTTTTTAAGTGGTAATATATTTTATGAATTACAATACTTTTATATTTATTCTTATGTAGGTCTATTGCTAATAAGCCTGACAGGTTTTTTACTGAAAAACCTTATTGTAAAAAAGCCTTTTATATTTTATGTGCTTAGATTTATTGAATTGCACTTTATTTTTCTATTGATAATAATGAGCTCACACGGAAGTAACACAAGCATTGCTAATATTTTAATGTTATCAATTCTTGTTACTATATCAATAATAGTCAAGGGTAAAGAAGCCTCTTTTCTTATTCTTGGGTTTTCTCTGGCTAATTTCCTTGCAGCTGTTATAATTTGCTATATTTCTAACATCACTCAATTTTCACTTAAGAGTGTGATTATTTTTTTCATTGATTTTGTGATTCTTATTATTTTCGGTATCTTTTCGCGCTTTATCATACTTGCTTACGGTAAAACATTCTGGGAGTTGGAGCAAACCCACTTTGAAACTACCAAAACAAATGAACTATTAAATGACACTGTGGCAGAATTAAGCACTCTTCAAGAAATCAGTAAGTTTTCAAATAGCGTGTTAAATATAAAGGAGCTTATAAATCTGATAAACGATATGATAATAGGCGTAATCGGGGTAAACTACTGTTCTATATTCCTGATTGACGAAAGCAACGATAAATTTTATATGGAAGCTACAAATGTTTCAGATAAAAGTACTCTTCAAAGCCTGAAAATGATTCTTGCTTCAAAATACCTTCCTCAAATTAAAGCAAGAGGCTTAACCACAATAGAGGAGAATATTAATGAATTAAAGGATTATCCTATTTCAAATGAACGAAATGTTAAAAACAGCCTCATTGCGTGCTTACAGTCCCGCAGAAGCTTTCTTGGAATAATATTGGCTGAATCATGCTTTGATGGTGCTTTTGAAGAAAGAAAAAAGAATATGATTACAACAATCTGTAATCAAGTTAGTATCGCAATTGAAAATGCAGTAATATATGATAAGATGGAAAAACTGGCTACAATAGATGGTCTTACGCAGGTTCATAATAGAAGATACTTTAATGAAGTATTCCTTGCAGAATTCTCAGATCATAAAAAGATTTCCGCAGTAAGTGTAGCAATGATGGATATTGACAATTTCAAGAAGATAAATGATACATATGGACATCTTATTGGAGATTCGGTCTTAAAGTGTGTGGCTTCAATTATCAAGAGTGTCATATGTGCATCAGACTCGGATGATTATCTGGTAGCAAGATACGGTGGAGAGGAATTTGTTATTCTTTTCAGGAATACTGACTTAGAAACTGCAACGACTATGCTTGAAGTAGTAAGAAAGAATATTGAATCAGCAAGCGTTGATGACGAAGGTGAAAAAGTAAAATTTACTATAAGTATAGGTGTCGCTGAATATCCAAAAACCTCCTCTGACGTCAGGCAAATTCTTAGAGATGCAGACAACGCACTTTATAAAGCAAAACAAACAGGAAAGAATAAGGTTGTTCCTGCAGACAAGTTAGAACAAATGTAGTCACATTAATAAAAAAGCATATAAATAAAAAAGTCCTTTATCAAAAGGATTTTTTTTTATACCAGTTCCATTAAATTTTGCTCCATAATCCGTATATCGTTATTATACAGCACTTTTAATTCATCAGGTATAATACCTCGCCTTAATAAAAAGCCTAAAGCACATAACTTATCATATATATCCATGTTATAATAATACTTCTTCTTTAGTCTTTCTAAATTTTCGGCGACTTCAATATCAAACATTCTTCTCACTCCCTTCGATAAAATTTTTATCTTCCATTATTATATTACCATGATACTTTTTTTTATACAACAAAAAGAGCAGCTGTATATCTGCTGCTCTTTTTGATATATAAAAATCCGGCGACGACTTATCTTTCCAGGCAGCTACCCACCAAGTATTTTCAGCACCCAGGAGCTTAACTTCCGTGTTCGGTATGGGAACGGGTGTGACCTCCTCGTAATTATC
>JBLMYQ010000006.1:0-18441 GCA_050258375.1 Deltaproteobacteria bacterium
CAATACCTTTTTACCCCTAAATACTTATTTGAAATCTCTATATAACATCCGTGGGGCAATAATCTGATGCCTTTAAAAAGGGTTCTGTCAGAAAATACATTCTGGAAGGTAAAGTATTCATTCATAGCATAATAATCCACGTCAGCTTTTATTTTTGGATGCTGTATAATCGATTTGATTTCAGAGCCAAAAACTAAAATATTATCATCACTATAAAAATAAAGGGGCTTTATCCCATATTTATCTCTTACTAAAAATAACTTTTTATTTAGTTTATCCCACAATGCAAAAGCGAACATTCCATTGAACTTATGAATACAATCTATTCCCCATTCCCGGTATGCATGTAAAATAATCTCTGTATCAGTATTAGACTTAAATACATAACCATATGATTCCAATACAGTTCTGAGCAGCTTAAAGTTATATATTTCTCCGTTATAGACAACTACGCAATCAGAACCTTCCATAGGTTGGTGCGCAGCTCCGGATAAATCAATGACAGACAATCTTCGATGCCCAAGTCCTATATAACCGTCAATAAAGATACCCTCATCATCCGGACCTCTGTGTGAAATAACATCAGTCATCTTTTTTATTTCTGTTGGTGCTACCGGGCCTCTGTCTAAATTAAATATTCCTGTTATTCCACACATATTTTATCTCCATGCAAATTGTATCCCTTAATCTATCCCTTTATATTTTTCAGCAGCTTCCGCAGCCCTTCTTCCATATTCACTTTTACTTTATATCCAAGCAAGCTCTGTGCCAAATGAATATCAGCGAGGGAATTCCTTACATCCCCTTTTCTTGCTTCTTTATAAACAGACTTTACTTCCTTACCAAGAGCTGTATTTATCATATTTACCAGCTGATTTAGTGTTGTAGTCTCACCGCAAGCAATATTTATTGTTTCTCCATGACCTACTTTTTCTGAAACCGCTGCAAGAATATTTGCCTCTACGGCATTGTCAACATAGGTAAAATCCCTTGACTGCTCTCCATCTCCATAAATTACTGGTGATTCATCACTGATAATTGATTTAATAAACTTGGGTATGGCTGCTGAATACTGCGAATTCGGGTCTTGCTTTGGACCAAATATATTAAAATATCTTAGAGCTACGGTCTCTAAACCATATATGTCATAAAACACCTTGGCATATCGCTCTCCTGTATACTTTGTTATTGCATAAGGAGATAAAGGATTAGGAACCATTGTTTCCGTCTTTGGTAAGGTTTCACTATTCCCATACACAGATGAAGACGATGCCATTACTACTCTCTTTACACCTTCATCCCTTGCTGCAATTAAAACATTCAGTGTTCCGTCAATATTAGTCTTATTGCTCTCTATAGGTTCTGCTACGGATCTAGGCACCGAAGGCAATGCCGCCTGATGCAGAATGCAATCCACACCAATGACAGCTTTTTTTACAGCATCCAAATCTCTTATATCTCCATTCATAAATTCGACGTCACTTATAAAGCCGCTGAGGTTTTCCTCTTTCCCTGTTGATAAATTATCAATAATCCTAACCCTGTTACCTCTTTTCAAAAGCTCCTCACTCAGGTTTGAGCCTATAAAACCGGCTCCTCCGGTTACTAAATAAAACACTACCCCGCCCCCTAAACTACAAATATTTTCATCAGGAATATCTTTAAAGGTTTTTGTATTAATGCAAGACTTCCGTTATCCATTTATATTCATAGAGATTATGATTGGTGAGCAGTCATTTAATTTAGTAAGCCCCACGAGCTTGAAATACAACAGGTATAGTTTTTAAAATAATCCAGATATCATAAACTAAACTCCTTTTTGCAATATACTCCAAATCCAGCTTTATCATTTCATCAAAACCCAACTCGCTTCTCCCACTTATCTGCCATAGTCCGGTCAGCCCCGGTTTCACTGATAGCTTCAGTTTTTGCCAGGATTTATATTGTTTTACTTCATTGGGTAATGGGGGTCTTGGCCCTACTAAACTCATTTCTCCTTTAAGAACGTTCACAAGCTGAGGAAGCTCATCAATGCTGGTTTTTCTTATAAATTTTCCTACTTTTGTCAGCCTTGGATCGTCTTTAATCTTGAATATTACACCTTCTGTTTCATTCAAATGCTGTAATTGTTCAAGCTTATCCTCCGCATTAATACACATTGAACGGAATTTATACATATTAAAAAGCTTTTCATTTTTACCGCACCTCTTCTGGATAAAAAATATGGGGCCTTGTGAATCAAGTTTTATTAATATGCTTATGAGTATAAATAATGGAAATAAAAGTACGATTCCACTGATTGCACCTGCTATGTCAATAAGCCTTTTAAGAAAGGTATACCTATAATAAGTATGTTTATGCTTTACTGACCATATCAGGTTACTTACATCCTGATTAACTAATATTTTTTTCATTTCATATCTTTATCTGTTAAATATCCTGATTCATATTATTTTATTTTTATTTGAATGGTTACTTTGACCTTTACCCAAAAAAGCAGGGAAATAGTCTCTTTAAAAGGCCATTCTCTGCTTTTTTCTTATCAAAAATTTTACAGTATTGAGCTAATTTAAATAATATTTTATATTTTTTTAGCCTTCTCCGGCTTACGTTTTCTTTTTTTATTCAAATCATTTCCTGTAGAATAATAATTATAATAATAGTAATTTTCATGTTCAACCTTAACATTATTCATAACAACTCCGATTATATTGGCATTAACTCTTTGCAATGATTCTTTTGCTCTTTTTGCAGCATCAATCCTTACTTTCCCTGAATTAATCAAAAGAATTACACCATCTACAATAATAGACAATACTGCTGCATCAGTCATTGTATCTATGGGAGGTGAATCAATAAGAATAATATCATATTCATTTTTTATAACCTCCAAAAAGTCTTTCATGGCTTGGGAGCCCAAAATTTCAGATGGATTTGGCGGTATCGGTCCACTCGTTATTATATTCAAATTATTAATCTTTGTATTTTGAATATAAATTCTGTAATTCTGATGCTCAGATACCAGCATGTTAGATAATCCTTTATTGTTATTAAGATTAAATAATTTATATATAGCAGGTCTTCTAAAATCTCCATCCAGGAGTAAAACCTTACTTCCTGATTGAGCCATTGAAACAGCAAGGTTTGATATTACTGTTGATTTTCCTTCTCTAACCCCCGAACTTGTTATTAAAATAGTTTTATATTGATTTTTAAAATTGTAAAATTGTATATTTGTTCTTAATGCCCTATATGCTTCCGACACGTAGGATTTTGGATTTATTTGCGTAATTAAACCGTCATTTTCTTTCATTTTTGCCTCCTTTATCACATTCCACATTGGGTATTCTACCTATAACCGGAATTTGCAGATACTCTATTACATCCTCTGCTGTTTTAATCGTATCATCAAGATATTCTAATAATAATATCAGGCATATACTGGTTAGCAGCCCTATAACTCCTGCTAATACAGCATCTTTCTTTTTTTCAGGCTTAGTAGGTTTATTAGGCAGTTGGGCCCAATCTATTATTTCAATATTGTCAACTTTCATCAGTTCCTTTATCTTCACTTTGAGTACTACTGCAAATTCATTTGCTAAAATTCTGGCTGTTTTAGCGTTAGGATTTCTTACTTTTATTTCAATTATCCTTGTATCATTGCGTAAACTTATATCAATATTGTCCTTAAGACTTGATGAATCAAAGCCGGAATCCAAATCCCCTCTTTTTTTCAACTCATCTATTACCTTTTCCGAAACTACCCTGCTTTTCATAATTTCTCTATAGTCTTTGACAAGGAACTGACTTATTAAAAGGTCATCATACATGATTCCTGTTTGATTTTCAATTTTTTTTCCAACATACAATGTAGCATTTGTTTCATAAATATTCTTCTTTAAAAAAACATCTATTAAGATGGAGCCTGAAATAAAAACAATCATAATGATTAGAATAATCCATATTCTTTTCTTTAAAATATTAATATAATCTTTTATGCCCATTTCATAAATTCTCCTCATTATTATAAGCTTAATTTAAAACTTATATTATTTAGCATTACATTCTATTCAGCTCAATAAATATTTGCTTCATAATACAAAATCATTTGTTCCTACTTGAATTTTTATATAAATAATCTTCTTGTAGGACTTTAGAAAAACAGAAGCCTGCCTTTTCCAAGAAAACTTTGCTACATAATAAAAATCGTCAGGCACTAAGGTCTGACGATTTTTATTATTAATTTTCAAGCATTTTTTGTTATTTTTCTTTAATATGTGATATAAGGACATTTTAACCAATCAGTCCAGCCTGCAGAGCCTATGCCTTTCAATGGAGATTGAATAACTCCATACTTGGTCCCACGTGCTTCGATAACTTGTCCATTCCCAATATAAACACCAATATGCCCTTTTTTCCAAAGGCACACCCCCGAAATCTCAGGCAAAGTAGATAATGGCCCTTTTTCCTTTGCAATCTCATGCATAGTATTCGCGCCAACATCTGTTTTTGGGTCATAATGGGGTTCTTCGTCTTTCCACCACATATACGATTTAATTAATGCTACACAGTCACAGGTTCTTTTATTTAACCAATGACTTTCAATAAAATCTTTATACTGCCCCACCTCTTCGGGATATTGCTGTAGTTTTTGATTAAACAATCCCGGAGTAAGTACCTGTCCAAATGTCCCCCAAACGTAACCCCATTTTTCTGTCAATGCTTTATTCGCATGAGCAACTAACCCTTCCTTAGTTAAGACAGCTAAACATTCTTGAGCTAGCATATCACTTCACTCCTTTTAGAATACGGTTGTTATTTTATTTTCCACTTTTTGTATTTTAAGGTTATCTTATACATTAAATAAAATTTTGTCAAATAAATTCGATAATTTGCTTCATTCGTTTAATTATATGTATTTACTGTAATTCATAATTTGTTCTTTTAACTTTAACACCGTGTCTAGTAAGGATAACCTATTTCAACTTCTTTAACATCCTTTTTGTTTTCAGGATTACCCTGTTCTGTGCAGTATTCATAAAGCTCTTTTAGCTCAATATTCTTTTCTTTGCTGTTATTAAAGGCAACCTTTACAGAAGGAGAGTTTTTATAATAAACCTTTGTAATTACAGAAGTTAATTGGTATTTTTCATTCATTCTTTTGCTCCTATTTTCAACTTAAATAAAAACTCCTACAAGCACAGCATAATACCGTACCAGTAGGAGTCATCAGCCTTTTTACAGCAGTTATGGCGAACTCCTTCGCCCTTACAATAATTAATTATATTAATTTCCTAAGAAAATGCAATATGAAGTTTACTAACAGTTCATAGCCTCTTCAATCGCTACCGCTACTGCAACTGTCGCGCCAACCATTGGATTGTTCCCCATACCTAAGAAGCCCATCATTTCAACGTGCGCTGGTACAGAAGATGAACCTGCAAATTGTGCATCAGAGTGCATCCTGCCCATTGTATCTGTCATACCGTATGAAGCCGGACCTGCAGCCATATTGTCAGGATGAAGTGTTCTTCCTGTTCCACCACCTGAAGCAACGGAAAAATACTTTTTACTTATATCGTAGCATTCCTTTTTATAAGTTCCTGCGACAGGATGCTGAAATCTGGTAGGATTAGTGGAGTTTCCTGTTATTGAAACATCGACACCTTCATGATGCATTATCGCCACACCTTCTCTAACATCATCTGCACCATAACATCTAACGACAGACTTTTCACCATCCGAATATTTTTTCTCTCTTACAATTTCTAACTTTCCTGAGTAATAATCAAATTTTGTCTGTACATAGGTGAATCCATTAATTCTTGAAATAATCTGTGCTGCATCTTTTCCAAGACCATTTAATATTACTCTTAATGGTTCTTTTCGTACCTTGTTTGCTGATTTTGCAATCCCAATGGCTCCTTCTGCTGCTGCGAATGATTCGTGTCCTGCAAGGAAAGCAAAGCATTTTGTATCTTCTGTTAAAAGCATAGCTGCTAAATTTCCATGCCCTAAACCAACTTTTCTATCATCTGCAACCGAACCGGATATGCAGAATGCTTGAAGACCTTCGCCGATAGTTTCTGCCGCAGTTGAAGCTTTTGTGCAGCCTTTCTTTATTGCAATGGCTGCACCAATAATATATGCCCAGCAAGCATTTTCAAAGCATATCGGTTGTATTGATTTTACTAAGGTATAAACATCTATTCCCTTTGCATCGCAGATACTCTTAGCTTCTTCAAGTGAGCTTATTCCATATTTATTTAAAGCAGCATTTACTTGATTTATTCTTCTTTCATAGCTTTCAAATAATGACATTACGAATTCCTCCTTTTGAATTATTCATGTCTTGGATCAATAACTTTAACTGCCTCATCAAACCTGCCATACTTGCCGGTTGCTTTTTTGATAGCTTCATCAGCAGGTGTGCCTTTTTTTATCATATCCATCATTTTACCAAGATGGACAAATTCGTAACCAATTATTTCGTTATCCGCATCGACTCCAATATGAGTTATATAACCTTCAGCCAGTTCTAAATACCTTGCACCTTTGGATAATGTACCATACATGGTACCAACCTGACTTCTTAAGCCTTTTCCCAAGTCTTCAAGTCCTGCACCTATTGGCAAACCTCCTTCTGAAAAGGCAGTCTGCGTTCTTCCATATACAATTTGCAGAAACAATTCTCTCATAGCAGTATTGATTGCATCACAAACTAGGTCTGTATTTAGTGCTTCTAGAATTGTTTTCCCGGGAAGTATTTCTGCTGCCATAGCCGCAGAATGTGTCATTCCTGAGCAGCCTAATGTTTCTACAAGAGCTTCTTGTATGATTCCATCTTTTACATTCAAGGTTAACTTACATGCACCTTGCTGTGGTGCACACCAGCCAACTCCGTGCGTAAGTCCTGATATGTCTTTAATTTCTTTTGCTTGAGTCCATTTTCCTTCTTGTGGTATTGGTGCCGGACCATGATTTGCACCTTTCGCTACACATGCCATTTTTTCAACTTCAGATGAATAAATCATATCTAGACCCCCTTCATTTAGTTTGACATAAAAAACTTCTACTCTATTCATAAAGTAGAAGCCATTAGCTTTATTCGGCAATTCAGGTGAGCTTCATCACCTTTACAATTGTATTTATGTTTCATGAGTATTATACCGTGTTACTTAGATGTTTAGCAATAGGAAAGAAATACTTAATTAATCATTGATTTTAAAAACAAAAGCTGCGGATTGAAGTGCACCCCAAATGTTAGACACTTTTTAATTAAGCAACTAATGAGGATTGAATTTGGGATGTAAAGGAGGTGTTATATTAGTTATCTAATGTATCAGCATAATACTGATGCCATAGATATATTTCTCTATGAATTAATATATGAAATAATTTCATCAATGTATTTCTTATCCGTAAAATCTACAGGCTTATCATAAGCTTCAAGCATGCCACTCTCATCATCTGTCCGTTCCGATTCTTTTTTTGATTTTATAGTCCACTTCATTAGTGTCATGGCCGCTTTATATGGAAATTTAAGCTTATTGTAGTCAAATCCGCCCCGCAGATAAAAGAACTTTATGATTTTCTGTTCCTCAGGTGTAAAGTTCTTATTTGCTATATCACTTATCACTTTCTGATTAGAAGGTGATGCACCTGTTGCGAACACAACAATCTTTTTATCTTTTAGCTTGTCAAGATTTTGCGTAATAAGTTTTACTCCATTGATACCAGCAGCATACAATCCTCCACCGTAAATAACTGAATCATAGTCTGACAGCATATCAGCAGTAATTTTAGAGCCTTCAAAAATATCGGCTGATAAATCTTCCGCAATCCATTCTGCATATTTCTTTGTAAATCCTGTTTTAGATTTGTATATCACTACAGCTTTCATTTTAAACACCTCTTATAATTCATAATTTCAGTAATAATTCCAAATATTATATTTAGCATACCACCCTCCAACTTAAAATATTATATCGATTAAGCTCTTTAAAAATTTGGCTACCATTATTTATCTTCCAACATTCTACATTTTTCAGATTTTCGGATAAAATCTTTTAGTCTTTTTAAGCAGATAGAAAGTTTAAAAATAATCTTACTATCTTTATACTATATCTACTATTATGTGATTTTATGGAATTTTATTGCCTAAAGTTCTACGAAATGATATATTAATAATAATTACATTTTTTAAATATTGTTAATAAACATCATAAATTTATAAGGAGGTCGTTTATTAATTAGCATAATCAAATAATTGTTGCTAGGAAAAATTAAAGGAGGAAGGCAAATGCTAGTATTAAGAACATCTGGTGAAAAATCCTCAGTCGTTGAACAGATAACTTCTCGGCTTAACATCCCCTATGAAATTATGGGGTTGAGCGACGAAAATTTTAAAATGTGCCGCGGTTCCAAAGTAGTTTTGTATGTAATATTGCCCAGCGAAGGTGAAATTTCAGGTAAGTTAATTGCAGAAGCCATGATTCTAAGCCAGACCAAAGTAAAAACAACTGTTATCTTCTTTAAAAAGGATGAATTAACAAATGAACAAGCCGATATAATAACCCCAATAATTGGAGTTATGAAAGAAAGAGGCGTTAAAGTTTTTGAATCTATTGAAGATACAGAACAATACTTAAGTGGTAATGCTAAATTTATCTCCAATATGGCAAAATCCTCAATGTCGGTTCAAGAACATGCTGCTCTTGTAAACAGAATTAAAGAAATATATATTCAAAAATTCCCAACTGAGCCGCCTATGAAAATTTTAGCCCAAGAGCTAGGACATAGTGTCGAAACTATTAAGAAACACCTTCGGAGGAATACTTCTAGTAATGATTGGCTTTTAAATACCAAACTAGAATTTGCAAAATACTTTCATAATGCTTCGGAGGAAAAGAAAAATATTTTACGTAATCTCGCACTATATTCTGCTTATTCATCCTATGAAGGTTTTTTGGACAAATGCCGGAAAAATAATATTGTAGAACTCAATATGGAAATATTCCTTTGGGTTAATAATTCACAAAAAGAAAATTATCAACTCATATACCAGGTTTTAAAATGGGCAGGAGAAGCTTTTTTATCCAAGAAATAATGGATCCTCAAGGGTCCATTATTTTTATAACCTCAAGCCCACACCATTCTTCTTCAACCATTTTTGAGCCTTTTTATTGAAATTCAAATTATCCTTCTTTGAACAGCTGCCCCATCTGGTTTTCTGCTCCTTAATTCTCATAATATTATAATTAAGTTTTATAATTCTGCAAAAATAATTAAGTGTGTGCTTAATAACTTCATTTGCGGCATTTATATACTATTTAAAAAAATCATTCTCTATAAGGCTCTTTCTTTCACTTTGTAAGACATTTTTATTTACATATACCTAGAACAGTTTGCCATTAAAATCGATAAATACTTTCTTGTTCTTATAGCTATAAATTCTAAATTAAAAATAAAATTCTTTATCAATAATTCTTCCCTAGATTAATTATTACCATCTGAACGTATAATAACAAGAATACTTCCTGTAAATATCATAAGAACACCAATTATTTCTAGTATGGTAAGGCTTTCGCCTAAGAAAACTATTCCTAACAAAGCAGTAAATATAATTGATGTCATTGATAAAACACCGCCGACAGCGGCTTTGCAGTATTTATAAGCAGAAGTCATACTTACTTGTCCCAAAAGCCCTAATATTGCAGTAATCAAAATTAAACCGCATTCTTTATTATTTGGCCATTTCCATACTGGTAAAGCAAATAAAAGAGAAACTATCATTCCAAAAAAGCAAAAGTAAAAAAAGATTAGCCAAGAAGATTCGTTTCTTTTTCTAAGCTGACGGATAGCTGTAACAGCAATTGCAGCTACAATCCCAGATGTAAGCGCTAAAATATCTGCTATTTTAATACTTGTGAAATTTGGATGTATGAGCACTATAATTCCAGTCATTGATAATAATAAAGCTACAGCAGTTTTAAGTGTCAGCTTTTCTTTTAATAGGACTACTCCTAATACTGCTGCAAAAATTACATAAGTATTCTGCAGCACTGTGCTATTTGTAATCGCACCTTTTTCAATACTTGCAAAATATAATAATACCGCTATTCCACCAAAAGCTCCCCTTGAAAGTAGAAGCTTAATATTATCTGAACGGAAAGTTGTTTTTCCGATTGATAAAAGAATTAGAAACATTACCACTCCGAAAAACAATCTAAAGAAAGATACTTCTGCCCCAGATATATGTAAAGATGCCAGTTTAGCAGTATAAGTCATTCCTGCAAAAACAATTGCGGAAAATATCATTTGTATTGGACCAAAAATGAATTCTTTTTTCAATAGTTCACCTACTTATATGGTAATCAAATGAACCACATTACCATTTTGTTTAATATATTTTACTAAATCACCAAAAGAAATTAATACAGTATCTGAAATTCACTTCAAACCACTAAATTCCATATTCTATAATTCATAATCAGCATCAATTCTTGCTTCAAATTAACAAAAACGAGAATGCGTTGAACATATATCCAACAAATATTATTCCAATCGTAACAATTCCAATAAATGTCCACAACAATTTAGGTTTAACTACTTTACGAAGCATAATCATAGAAGGAAGTGATAGCGTAGTTACAGCCATCATAAATGACAGCACTGTACCAATCTCTACACCTTTTCCAACCAGAGCTTCAGCAATAGGCAGTGTCCCAAATATATCTGCATACATAGGTATACCTACTAATGTAGCCAAGATAACTGAAAATGGATTGTTAGAGCCAACAACATTATTAATTATATTCTCCGGTATCCAGTTGTGAATAAGCGCCCCGATTCCAACACCGATTAATACATACAGCCATACACGATGCACTATTTCTTTCACTTGGTCAAATGCATAGTTGACTCTTTCTCTTCGGGTCATTTCAGGTAACTCGACATCCTGACTGTGTATTCCCCATACATAATCCTCGACATGCTTTTCCATCTTCAGCTTGCCAATGATTGTACCGCCAACTACAGCTAGGACCAGTCCAACCACAACATAAGCAACAGCGATTTTAGCTCCGAATATTGAAAGCAGTAATACCAGTGATGCCAAGTCAACCATAGGCGAGGATATCAGAAATGAAAAGGTTATGCCAAGCGGCAATCCTGCTTCTGTAAAGCCTATAAATAATGGAATGCTCGAACAGGAGCAAAACGGCGTAATAGTTCCTAGTAATGCCCCCATAATATTGCCAGTAACTCCTCCGAACCTTCCTAAAATCTTCTTTGTACGTTCAGGTGGAAAATGGCTTTGAATATAGGATATGATAAATATTAGCACCGATAAAAGTACCATTATTTTAATTGTATCGTATATAAAAAAGTGAATGCTTCCACCTATTTTGCTGTTTACTGAGAGTCCCAAAACATTCTCTATAACCAATTTTATTAAATATGAAAGCCATTTCATTTGAAGCAGTTGACTATTAAGCCAATTAATAAAATCCATTTTAAATACTCTCCCTACATTTCGTCTTGAATATACTTTTTTATCTCTTCCTTATTTGGAATCCTGCCAAAAGCTTTAACTTTTTCGTTTATAACAATTGCCGGTGTTCTCATTACACCATAAGACATAATTTGGGGAATATCTTCAACCTTTTCAACCTCTGCATTTATACCCATTTCTTTTACTGCTTCTTCTGCAATAGCTTGAAGTTTCTTGCAGTTACAACAACCTGAACCTAAAATTTTAATAATCATAATATACTCCTCCTTATTTCTAATTTGTTTTTCCTTTTGAGATTTGATGTCTCTAAACATTTCCTTGCTTATGTGCAGAATCTACTAGAATCTCTAAAGCTGACTTAATGTTTTTTATGGTATCAGGCTCCTGTTCTTTAAGCATATTAGCAATATAAGTTGAGTATTTTTCAGCAATGTTTGTTACTACTTTATTACCTTTCTCTGTCACATTTACACAGCATACACGCCCATCTATAGGAGACGTATTTCTAATAACATATCCTTTAGTCTCAATCCTATCAATTATTTTACTTGCTCCACTTTTTGTAAAGCTTAAGGCATTCCCTATTTCTTGAATCGTAATTTTATCAGCCTCATTTATCTTTTTTAATGCCATAAATTCAACTAGAGATAAGTCTTCGCAGCATTCGCCATTGAAGCCTTGATTGCCAAAATACCAGGATATTTCTTGAATTAAGTTGTAAATATTTTTTATTTCTTTGTTCATTTGTAACCCTTCTTTATAAATAGTATAGTTTCCATCGTCAACTATTATTATAAGTTTTATTAGTTTCCGACGTCAACCATTATATCATATGAGTTCCCTCTTTAAATGTTCTTACTTTATTAAAATTTTAGATTCTAGAAAAAAGCTGCTGATATTGTATCGCAGCTTGATTAGTTTAAGTCCATATTTACAAAAAGTTTGTCTAAAAGGGAACATTTACATTCTAATTTCCTAGGATTACATTTGACCTTCACCCTTAACATTATACTTTGGCAAGCCATTTTCATTAAAATATTTGCGTTTAAAGAACAAGGCTGAGTTAACCAACCCAATCATTACAGGCACTTCAACCAACGGGCCAATTACCGCAGTAAAAGCAACATCTGAAGCAATACCAAATACAGCTACTGCAACAGCAATAGCTAACTCAAAGTTGTTACTTGCTGCCGTAAAAGCCAAGGTAACAGTTTGGTCATATCTGAAACCTCCCCTGAAGGACATATAGAAGCTTACAAAAAACATAATTGCAAAGTAGATTAAAAGCGGTATTGCAATTCTAATTACATTACCCGGATATTTAATAATTTGTTCGCCCTTCGTGATAAACATGATTACAATTGTGTAAAGTAATGCTATCAATGCTAATGGGGAAATCTTCGGAATAAATATTTTTTCGTACCATTCTTTTGTTTTAACTCTTATTAATCCAAATCTTGTGATAAAACCTGCAGCGAAAGGAATTCCCAAGTAAATAAGTACACTCTTTGCAACTTCCAACATTGAGACATTTACCATCTGCCCTCCCCAAGATAGTCCGAGCCATTTTGGTAGAACAGTTACAAAGACATAAATATAAACAGTATATAAAAGAATCTGGAAGATAGAATTAAGTGCTACTAAAGCAGCACAGTATTCATTATCACCTTTTGCAAGTGTATTCCAAACAATAACCATCGCAATACATCGAGCTAGCCCAATGATTATAAGGCCAATTGCAAAGTTTGGCTTATCGCCAAGCAATAATACTGCTAATACAAACATTAAAATAGGACCAATAATCCAATTCTGAATGAGCGAAAAAGAAAATACCTTTTTGTTTTCTACAACTTTTCCAATCTCCTCATACTTTACCTTTGCAAGCGGCGGATACATCATTATTATAAGACCTATAGCTATAGGCCAAGATATTGTTCCGGTGCTAAGCTTACTTAGTGACTTTGCCAAGTCAGGAAAGAAGTACCCAGATGCAACACCAATAGCCATTGCGATAAATATCCATAGTGTTAAAAATCTGTCCAAAAATGATAGTCTGGCTTTTTGTTCAATATTCATAAAATCCCTCCAAAATATCTTTTTAGCAGCAACCGTTACTATCGCTTCCCCCAGAGCAATCACAGCTAGGTTCAGTACCAGTCAGCCACCCCTTAATAATTGCATATGCACAACCAACACCTGGTTTTACTTCTATTGCGTTAAATGGACAATTCTTTGCACATGCTCCACATTCCATACAACTGTTCTTATCAACAATTTGAGCCTTTCCATCTTTCAAATCAAACACCTTATGCGGGCAAACCTCAGTACATCTTCCGCATCCGGTACATTTCTCTGACTTGAATTCCAACGCAGCAACATCTTTTAAATATTTATGCTTCATAGTTTTTTCCTCCTTAAAGCTTTATAAACAGGCTATTAGCCAATATCAGAAGCGTGCCTAAACCTATTGATATAACAATAGCAGGAATAGCTATTTTCATTTCCTTTAAGACACCGGAAAATGATGTATAAGTTGAACAACCTGTAAAGTTCATTGCATAAAATGCAGATAGCGATGGTAAAACCAATATATATCCTACTGCTCTTACCAAACTATATAAAGGCGCTTGTGGCCATCCATTAAACATATTTACACAAATAGCCCAAATCAAACCCAAGAGCCACCCCTTCCATGCAAAAGCTCTGCCCGGAATCCATGGCAGCAATACAGGAGTTAATACGCATCCCACTATCAATGCACCTGCATATCCATAAAAATCAACTAATCCAAAAGGCTTAGCTGCTATGAGATTTAATAAAAACAGTATGCCAAAGACTATCAAAGAAGGTTTAAAAGTACTTACCAATTCTATTGGCGTTAAGATAAGTCTATCGTATGTTGTGAAATTAACTGTACGCATTTTTTCAGTTGCTTTCATTCCTGAACTGATAAATTCTTTTAAATCCTTTGCCCTCACCGGTCCATAAGCTACTTTAAATCCGGAGTGTTTTGTAACTTCATGAGCGCCTACCCCTGGCGCTCCCAACTGTGGCAATATTAACGTCTTGTGTGATACAACCTTTGAAAGCTCTGTTTTATTTATGCGATTTATAATTTCCTTTGTACCAAATGTACCTTTTCCGGCAGCACACCAGACATTGATGCCTTTGGTATCAAGCACAAGTATCCATACATTAATGCCTGTTAATTCTTTTCTTAATGAGTCAAAGGTTAATTTGTAATTTGCAGTAACCAACACAGGTGAAGTGTCATCCGGTGTACCAACAGCATAAAGCCCAGGATCTATTTTATAATTCATTCTGTTTATTCCCCAGCGAGCCTTCCAGTTACCTATTGTATCTTTAAAAGATAATTCCGTTGAGACTCGTGGTAATTTAACAATGGGAGTTCGTATTTCACCTACTATCCAATTATCCTTTTTACTATATTGTGTAATTGACTCTGGAAGCCAGTCATTGCCATCTCCACAGCAACATGACTTCTTATCATCTATATTATATAAAGAACCCCTTTGATTACTTTTACGAACTCTATGTTTGACTCTGACCACTTTATTTTTTATGTCTTTAGCATCTGAATTACAGCATTCCTTACTTTCCAATTTCTTCACCCCTAACCAAATTACATTCGCATTTATCTTTACAAATGCATTCATCTGTATCTGTAAATAGATTCATAAGGAATAGTATAAGCTTATTACAATTAGTATTATTTAGTGAGTAAAAACTCCACAGCCCTACTTTTCTGCATTCTACAATACCACAATCCATTAACACCTTCATATGATGTGATAGTGTAGGCTGTTTAAAATTAAATTCTTCTAATATATTACACGCACACATTTCTCCACAAGACAACATATCAATTATCTTCAGTCTGCTTGAATCCGCAAGTGCTTTTATAATCTTTTCATTATCATCATAATTCAGCTTCATACAATCACCCCGCGCATATATATAGATAGATATCTATGTATAATATATATACTTTTTTATATTATGTCAATATATTCATTATATCAGGATACAAATTTTATTGTTATATTTACTTATTTCTATATATTATTCTATGTGTCATTTTTATAATTGTTATTAATTTCTTTAGTAATTATTTTTTTATTAATTAAGGACAAACTAAAAAGCTGCCGATATTGCATCAGCAGCTTTTTGATTTAAGACTTTTTTACACAGTTACAATAGCTATTATCATTTACTTATTCCCTACTCCACCGTTACACTCTTTGCCAAATTCCTTGGCTTATCTACATCACAGCCCTTTTGAACCGCTACATAATAAGCAAACAACTGCAATGGTATAACCGTCAAAATTGAACTAAGCACATCCTCAGTCTTTGGAATATATAATACAAAATCCGCAACCTTTTCAATCTCACTGCCACCTTCTTGTGCAACTGCAAGAACAACAGCCCCTCTTGCCTTAACTTCCTTTATATTGCTGAGCATCTTGTCAAAAAGCTCTTCCTGGGTTGCCAGCGCTACAACCAATGTTCCCTTCTCAATCAATGCGATTGTGCCATGCTTTAGCTCGCCAGCAGCATATGCTTCCGAATGGATATATGATATTTCCTTCAGCTTCAATGAACCTTCAAGCGCAACCGTATAATCCAAGCCTCTTCCAAGGAAGAAAATATCCTTTGCATTGTAGTGGTTAGCCGCAAAATACTGGATTTTCTCCATATGCTCCAGAACCTCAGCGACCTTGTCAGGAAGCTGTTTCAGATGCTCTATTATTTGGGTTCCCTGCTCTTTAGTTATTGTATCTTTTTTAAGTGCAAAATCTACTGCAAGCAAATACATTGCAGAAAGCTGAGTTGTATAAGCCTTTGTAGATGCAACTGCAATCTCCGGTCCAGCCCATGTGTAAAGCACATTGTCCGACTCTCTTGCTATTGAGCTTCCTACAACATTTACAACCGAAACGATTTTGGCACCATGCTTCTTTGCTTCTCTAAGAGCTGCAAGCGTATCTGCAGTTTCACCAGATTGGCTAATTATTATTACCAGCATTTTTTCATTCAAAACCGGATTACGATACCTGAATTCAGATGCAATATCAACCTCAACAGGAATTCTCGCAAGCTTTTCAATAAGATACTTACCAACCATACCAGCATGATAAGCAGTACCGCAAGCAACAATAAATATCTTCTCAATCCCCTCAAGTTCATCCTTGCTCAAATCAAACTCAAGCTCAGGTTTTCCGTTCTTTATTCTGGGATTTATGGTATCCTTTATAACCTTTGGCTGTTCGAATATTTCCTTCAGCATGAAGTGTTCGTATCCGCCTTTTTCTGCTGAGGATACATCCCATTCAACCTTGTAGATATCTTTTTTAATTTCTTCACCTTCTTTATTGAATATCTGCACACCATTTCTTCTGAGAATAACCAGTTCATTATCATTTAACAGATAAATATTCCTTGTATGCTCAAGAATTGCCGGAATGTCTGATGCAATAAAATTCTCTCCTTCTCCCACTCCAACAATAAGGGGACTATCCTTTCTGACAGCAATAAATTGATCCGGATGCTCCTGTGAAATAATCCCAAGTGCATATGAGCCTTCGAGCTTGGTCAAGGCTTTATTTACAGCCTCAACAAGGTTACCTTCATAAAAATACTCAATCAAATGTGCTATTATCTCTGTGTCTGTTTCTGAAAGAAATTCAACCCCTTTGGATTGGAGGAATTCCTTAAGTCTCAGATAGTTCTCAATTATTCCATTGTGTACAACTGCTATATGACCCTTAAAACTGATATGAGGGTGAGAATTTACATCAGAGGGTTCTCCGTGAGTTGCCCAACGCGTATGCCCGATTCCAACAGTACTTGAAAGCTTTTCTTCTGCCAACTTTTCTTCAAGCATACTAAGCCTGCCCTTGCATTTTAAAATATCCAGCTCTTTGTTATTGATTATTGCTATTCCAGATGAATCATAACCCCTATATTCAAGCTTTTTTAAACCTTCTATCAATACGGGAACCGAATTTTTGCTCCCTATATAACCAACTATTCCACACATATATAATCACTTTCCTTTCATATAATTAAATTTCCTAATTCCCCTCTATTGCATGCCCTCTCCCATCTAGCTTCCCTCTCCCACATCAGGCGATGGAAGAAATAGATAGACTTCGAAAGATTTTTACCTTGTTATTTCCCTTCTCCTGATTTCGGGAGAAGGGGTAGTGATGAGGGTATATAAGGTGAGTTATCACAATTTTGGGCATAAAAATAGCTATAAGCCAATAGCAAATAGCCAAAGTCTATCCTTGCACACTTGATTGTTTCTGTTGCCCGGTTACCCGGGTATTTGTTCAATCAATTACGAACGTGCCATCCGTGAGGTCATCCGCCGAATTTTCGATAAACCTCACCCTCGTCAACTGACTTTTGTCAGTGCTGGCGCTCAATTTAGTTGTCTTATCTGCATTTCTCTTATACTCTCATAAACCACCCCCATAATTAGTTTACATTGTAAAGTTGATAGTTAAAACCTTTGCTAAGTTCTTTGTTTTTAGACTTTAACTTTAAACTTTACACTTTTTAAAGCCATTTTTAGTATATATTATTATTATTATATTAGCAAGGTGAAAAAATAATTAGACAATAATATAAAATTGTTATAAAATCATTTTATTATTTAAACTAATATTATCAAGATAATTTAAGCAACTTTTGCTGGATTAGGATTATGAAAGGAGGAGATAAGCCCTTTATTGGCTATATCTTAAGGAGGGAGTTGATAGAATGGGTAATAAAAAACAACGTGAAAAGGAACGGAAAAGACGTATTAAAGGGAAGCAGGAAGAAGCAAAGCTTCTATCAAAAGGAGGTAATGTTTCTATTTCCAGTTGTTCAGTTGAAATATTTGAATTTCTTCAT
>JBLMYQ010000007.1:0-28297 GCA_050258375.1 Deltaproteobacteria bacterium
ATTCTTGCCAATACGCCGCTATTTGCTTCATTTGCTATAATTCCATTTTCTTTATCTACATAAAGAGGTGTTAAAAAGTATTGCTTACCGTATCTTTTGCCTTCAATTGTTTTCTTCTTAATGTAATTAATCTTATAAATTATTTTCGAAGCAAAATCGCTTATATAAGCATATTCTCCATAAACAACCGCACCGGCACAGCTGATTTTGTATTCCGGAAGATATTCTAAGGTTTCTATTCCATTCTTAAAGGAATATATTATCCCTCCGGGATCTATTATGAACAGCTTATCATCTTTTTGCCACATAGATACCGGATTAAAGCTTAATGTATACTCCTTTTTTACTATAAAATCTGTTCCTGTTTTAAATAATTTCTTACTATCCCAGTTTGATACCCACAAATTACCCTTTGAGTCTTGCGCTAATGATGTTTTTCCGTTAATTTTAATAATCCCTTTTTTATCAGCTAGCTTCAGCACTCTGGAAGCTGGTCTCATACAATCATCAAGAACTGCATAGTTTGAAGCATTATCCCATGCAATATATCGATTATCGTTTAATTTCATCAAACTTGTAAGTATGTATTCTTTTCCTTTATCTTGAACAAATATTCTCTTGCCAAGATTCCCTATAGAAAAAATCTTCTTAATATCGCTGTCGTTCTTTATTCCGCATCTGGTATACATATGCTTTACATTTGAAAATTCTATGGGCAGACTTCTACTGCCATTTACTCCAATACCAACAACCCCTAATTCATCAAGACAGGCTTCAATTATGCTTCTAAGCTCAGATTTTTCATAGGTTTTATCATCAAGGGGATATGCAAAAAACAATTTTGGAGAATTATATTCCATTGCGATAAAATCAAAGGATTTTTTAATATCTCTTTTTATCCTTTGCTTGTATTCATCAAATGTTTCTACTGTATCTCCTACTAAAAACCTGTTAAAATAAAAATTAACCTGCTTTCCTGAAGCATCGGTTAAAGATGTTGTATGTCCATTATAGCCATGACTCTGAATGTCCCATATTTTCGAATCAGCCATTGCTTTAAGGTCAGAACGAGTTAGCCTCATCTGGTCTCCAATCTGCATAACCTCTATAAAAGCAGTTGCTTTGGCGCCATATTTTTTGAGCAGCCCGGTTGCTGGTTTGTACGCTGTTTTTAATCCATCATCAAAAGTAAGCCAAACAGATTTTTCCGGAACAGTCTTTTTGTTTACTATAAAATCATATGCCTGCTGTGCCGTTAAGAAGTTATAGTTATTATATTGAAGATATTTCAAGGTTTCCTCCAGCTTCTCCTTAGAAATGGTTGTTGTTCCTTTTATATCTTTTTTCCCAATGTCATGAAACATCAAAGTTGTAATCATTGGTGCAACATCAGGGTTTACAGAGATATATCCTTGTTCATCTTCTTTCTTCAAATCCGAAGTAAACTCCATGCATGAGCAAAAAACCAATAGTATCAGCATTAAAGGAATTATTAAAAGTATTGCTTTCTTGGACATATGTACAACTCCCTGCTATTATAGAATTTCACACTATAATATGCAGGAAGTGATTTTTTGTGAAAAAAGGTCTTTATAATTGTCTGAATGTTACACTCTTTATCTTATCTACAGGGCACAAGCCTCCTATTCCTACAATCACCTGCATCCCAGGCATGACAGGGTTATTATCTACAAATGCCTCTTTTGGAATTACAAATTTATACCCTTTAACATATCCTGTTCCAAGCTTTTTCACGGCAGTAGTACTCCACACAGGCTTTTTAGCAATGCTGTCCCATTTATAATATGATAACCCGAGAAGCGTTCCGGCTCCCTTGTCGAGATAGTTTACTCCTATCTCAGCATTTTTACTTAAATCAGGAATACTAAATTCCACTCCTGCGTCCCAGCCTCTTGCTTCTCTGTGAAGCATTCCATAATAGCTCCTGACAATCGACCATCCTTTTATCCAGCTTATAGGACCAACAAGCATAGCATTCCCAACCTTTTTGTAAGGTTCCATAAATGCCATCAGGTAAACAGAAGGCTTTTGAATAGTCTCTGTTGGGGTTGTTGTCGTTGGTGGCAGTGTTGGTGTCGTTACCGGCGCAGAATTAATATTCACTTGCCTTGCCGAAAAGAAATCAACCACCAAGCTTCTATTTTGGCTGGAATCAACAAACGGAATAAATCCCAATGCCTTTGAAGCTTCATAATACCTATTGATATCACTATATTTTTCGTAGTAGCCAAGAGTTATTAAATCTAATCCATATTTAGCCTTGAGTTCTTTAAATTTATTTTGCCAGTTCAAAACCCATTGGTCATTTGAATCAGGGTACCAGCTTTCCCACATAACCGCATTTATATATGGAGCTGTTTGTTCAGCAATATTGAATCCCCAATTTTGAATAATTATTAAGCTTGGATACTTTTGTCTTATACTTTTAATAAGATTTACCATGCCGTCACGAGATTGCGGATATTTTTCTATAGTGTCTACTGTATCCAAGAATATACCATCCACACCTTTTGCCAATACTTCCGGAATATCCCTGTTAAGGATTGCTTGTACCCAGCCTGAGTTTGCAGCATTTGTATAATAGCTTGCAAATTCACCGTTTTGGTCTGGTCTGCCATCACTGTTCGCATCAAAATACCATGAAGCATAGCCGCCAGGTCCTAATCCGTCTCCTTTTTCAAGAACAACCTCTTCACCAACAGAAACATAACCGATAACTTTAGTTCCTGCTGATTTTATCTGAGTGATGGAATCTTTGGAATAGTTACGCACATCGGTTATAGACATATTAAATTTTTTCATATAAGCCTCAAGCCCTGAAGGATAGCCTATAAAATAGTTTCCTACACCGGTAGGAAGAGAAAGTGCAAAAACAGAACCTCCTAAGAAAAACAAACATATAAAAATTGCTATTACTCTTTTTAGTCTCATTAGTCTGCCCCCTTAACTTAATTGACAATTGATAATGAACCATTGACAATTAAGCCTTTCATAAGTTAATTAATACCGTTATCTTTTCTGTAAAAACAAAAAACCTGAAGCTCTTTGTCTTCAGTACCTTATTATAAAGTCAATAACTTATATATCAACCGGTAATGGCTGGGCTTTTTACCTTGAATTTCTTCTCCTTATATATTTCCAGTATCTTGGATTGAGAGCAAGAAAAGCCGGGCAGGCAACCGCGCCTAGTGTTCCTGCCAAATCGGCTTTATCCCATTCCTCTGCCTCTGATGGAAGTCCTTTTAGAAAATTCCCCAGTTTTTCTCTTTCTTCTTTGGATTGGCTTAAATACCTTAATATCTCCCCAGGTATCATCCACCTGCATCTAATTCCTTCCTTGTAATCAAAAACATCTTCAAATTCTTCGCCAAGGGCAGCTTTTGCATATAGCACAGGGAAGTCAACTCCTGCTCTTACTGCCAACTCAAGGCTTCCCCAAAATCTTGGATTAATCTCCATAATCTTTGGGAGTCCATCTCTTATATCCTCTTTCCATTCAATCATTGCTATTCCCTGCCACGAAAGACTTTTTAGCAGCTTGATGCTCTTTTCAATCAAATCCATATTGTAAAAGCTTATCCTGTCAGTGCTTGGTCCACCTGAAACAGGGTACTCCCTAAGTCTTTTGTGTGCAAAAAATGCTTTGCATTTTCCTTTTTCATTCATCAATACGGCAACACCAATACCCTTTCCCTCAATGGGAATTCTTTCCTGAATAATTAATTTGCCGTATTTCCCCCAGTGGTTTTCCCATTCATTCCTTTGAAGCATTTCTCCATGAATAATGCCTGATGAGCCTGACCCTGTTATTGGTTTTACTATAAAAGAGCCTGTTTCAAGCCCATTAACAACATTGATGAAATCCTCCAGATTATCACATTGCCAAGTTTTTGGGCAAGGAATTCCCATTTTCAAAGCAGTCTGCATTGTTTTTCCTTTATCCTGAGCAATATATAAAGCTTCCTTGGGCGGGAGTAAAATAGCTGCATTAATTTTAATTTTTTCTATATTTTCTGCTGTCCACATTAAAGAAGCATCCTCCATCGGAAACAGTACAGGTTGCAATCCTCTTTTATTTTGCTCTTCCAATGCCAAAACAAGCTTTTCTCCAAAAGCATTCGGGTTTAGTGCAGCAGTGGGTGCAAGTATTTTTTTTGATGTATATCTTGACCAGAAGCCCGTTGTAAAAACCGAATCTCCCATTACTGAAACCTCGAATTCAGCTTTACCTAAAGAACGGATTGCACTGAGGCTTTTTCGCCACAAACCATCTGTAACAATTGCGGAATATTTAGTTTTGGACATTTATCACCACTCCTAAGGCATGTAATAATATTCTTCTAGATACTAGTGAAACTGGCACTGAATATTAGGTACATCTGCCAGCTCTAACATTTCTCTATCCCCTTTGCTGTCTCCATAAACAAAAAGATGATAGCTCTCCCTGTCAGGATACTGCTCTAAAAAGCTCTTTACCTTCTGCCCACCATAGCAATTTTCTGAGCCAAGCTCTCCATTAATCACGCCATCCTGCACCCCAATTTTTGTTGCAATAATTTTTTCGAAACCATTTTCTTCTGCCCATGGTTTTATCCATTCATCTACCGAAGCACTCACAATCACCAGCCTGTGCCCTTGCTCCTTATGCCATTTGATTTTTTTTATCATTTTATCCCGCACAATATTATCAATACGATTTAAGGAATATTCCCGGCATCTTTTTATAAACTCTTCTTCTTTCATCCCTTTGAAGAATATTGCAAGCATTTTTATTTTGGGCACGCAGTTGGGTCGTTTCCCTAAAAGATATAGAATAACCTCCGGTAAAGTCCGGATAAAACCAGCCAAAAATTTTGCAAATCCACAATTATATATAATAAAATCCACAAACGAATCGTTTTTTGTTATTGTTCCATCAAAATCAAATGCAGCTATATTGTATTTCTCCATGTTTTTTGGCCTCCGGCTTATAATAATCACTTATTGTAGTAAATGTAAAATCTTTAAGAAGCCTTTCAAGCTTTTTTTCACAGGTTTTTATTCCCCAGTAATGTATCAAAGAATTTAGAAAACTCAGTTTTATTCTAGGCTGTTTTTTATCAATCTCTCTCGGATGCAGGTATATTACTGCAGGTTCAGCTTTTTTGTTAAGCCTATTTATGCAGAAGCTTATTATCCTGTATGGTAGTATTCTAAAATAAAAGCCTCCGGAAAAAGGAATGTTAAACCTTCCAGCTTTTAATGTTGATGTTGGAATCTCTAGAAAATCATACTTTTTCCCGTTGTGTTCAGGCTTAAATGCAAATCTGGGTGCATATGGAATTCCATACATAAAATTTTTTACAGGAAATACACTTGCATCATAAGAAAATCCTAATTCCTGAATAATATCCCATGCCCAAAACGATTTTTCAGTAATTGACCAAGAAGGTGCCCTATACCCCTTTACCTGTAAACCTGCCGCAGTTTTTACAGCATTAATTGCTTTTTTTAAATCTTCTTTAAACTCCTCCTTTGATTGTAAATAAACAAGCTGGTGCCCAAATCCGTGGCTGGCTATTTCATGTCCGGCATGTACAATTCTTTTAATAAGGTCTGGGTGCCTTTCTGCAATACTTCCAAGTACAAAAAATGTTGCTTTCGCATTATATCTTGATAAATATTCAAGAATTTTTATTGTGTTTTCTTCTACTCTTTCTTCACAAATTTTTTGGCTTTCTATTAAACACTCCGCATAGTTTGCATGATACCAATCTTCAAGATCAATGGTTAAAATATTTTTCAAAATGAACTCCTCACAATAATGTTCTAGGGCATATTATGCTGAGCATTGCTTAAATGAGACCTGTACAAGAATTATACCCCGGCTTTTTTCACCTCATGAACAACTTTATATACAATTATGTCTTCATCTTCATAAAAGACTTTTGCGTCATTTGCCATACCAATATGGCTTTTTTTATATTCATTAATCCACTCTGCAAGCTGCTTTTCCAGCTTGCTTCGTCCATGATACATTCTGTAATACCTTTCAGTCTCACTAACCTGATATACCGTTGAAGGTATTGTATACCAGACAAGTAATGGGTCCTTTTCCAAGATAATAAAGATGTTTCTGGATGGAAGCTTTTTATCAAAATCAAATTTCCGATTTGCCGCATCCTTTAAACTAAAGTCCTTGAGAAATTTCCAAAGCTCATAGTGAAATCCATATCCATAAACAACTGAAAGCTCTTCAACCGGAGAAACTACTGTCCAATCAAGAAGCTCACAATTTGTTTTTATACTATTATATGCTTTTAAGACACCTTCATATTGATATACTTCGGTCTTGGTTTGTTCATATGGAAATAAAACAGCAAAAGCAAATATTGATAAATAAACAGCTGATATGCCTGTAATAGAAACAATCTTCAGAAGCCTTTTTCTTGATATTTTTTTAATAATACTCAAAAACAAATCAGAAAATTCCGCAAGTAAAATTCCGCTTATTATTATCCCACAAATACTTAATACCAATCCGATTCTTTCAAAATACATTATTGCAACAAGATTATATTTAAAGCCATAATAAAATAATGCCATAAAAAGCTGCCCTATTGAAAATACTGAAAGATATACAGTTCTCTTTGAAAAAGCTTTGCAGAATAAGCCTCTCAGGACTAAATAAAGAAATGAAATAATAAGGGAATAAATTATTAAGTTGGCACTAAGCGGGTTGAGCCATTTTATTATGTCTTTATCAGGGTTTAATGCATCATATAAGAAATTGATATATTCCTGAAAACCCACGTTCAGATTTACATATCTGAATAAAAATCCTCCATCAGGCACTATTTCTCCCTGCCTGTTTGGCAATCCGAACAGCCATCCTACCACAGCCCACAACAAGAATGGAACGGCTCCAATTACGCAGCTGGATAATCCTGCCATCACTACTTTCACAAAGGTTTTTCGTGTCCAAAGCCTGTATAGCAAAGCACTAATCAAAACCCCAAGCATTAACCAGAAAAGCAGCATACCTACATAAAAATGTATGAGAAATATATTAGCTAAGCATATGAAAAAATACTTAAGCTCCGTATTCTTTTTGTTAATTATATATTCAATACAAAAATAAACCGCAGGCAGCAAAAAAATCGTACCAAACTCTTGCGGTAAAGCAACAATCTGCCTGTAAAAAACCATCGGCCAGATATCTAAGCTGTCCATTCCAAGCAGAGCTGAACAAAGAAGAGAAATATACTTATTTCCTGTAATCAAATATGCCAGGCAGTAAACAGATGCAATCAGAATCGTAGTCTGAATAGGTCCCATAAATCTGATAATATCCACAAAGTCCGTGCCGGAAAACATTTTAATATTTGCTATA
This sequence comes from Deltaproteobacteria bacterium, assembly GCA_050258375.1. Lineage (GTDB taxonomy): Bacteria > Bacillota > Clostridia > Acetivibrionales > UBA4821 > JBLMYQ01. The sequence continues at coordinate 7,394 of JBLMYQ010000007.1, forward strand.
ATTGAGTGATACCCTAAGGGATAAAACTTTTCACTCATAATTTTTCCAGTAAGGTATTGCTTTGTTATCATGAGGTGTCCATAAGAATCTGAATAATAAAGGGAGGTATGCGGCATTACCTCTGCAAGCCTGATACAAAGCGCATATCCGATAACAAATACTAAAATGCAAATAAATATTTTACCCGGTCTTTTTCTTTGTGGTTTTGTTTTATTAGCTTTGTTTTTTATAGGCACTAATAGTTGTTTTACTAAATTTTTAAAACAATTTTTAACCTTGAATTGTTCTTTTTCAATCACGTCAAAAATCTTTAATGTTGATGCTGTAAGCTTATCTTTAATACTGATAAAATCTATTTTTTTGCCTTCAACCCAATAAATAACCAAAATAGTAATAGGTATCAAAAGAGCAAATACTGTTAATAGGTCATATAATCCAATCATTACAAGACAGTAAGTCAGAGTCATTGCTGAAAAGACCGCAGCACAAAAACCTTTTAAAATATTTTGAACAATATTTTCACTGGACAATTTTTCTATAAATAAAGGCATAAAAACAAAAACAGCTGTAATAATAATTACAATTTTTATAAATATTAAAGCATTTAATCCAATACAGGCTGCCATTGCTTTCTCCAATCTTTAAAAAGTTATGTATTATCATTGGGTGAAGCGGTGCATATATTATGAATACATCATCTCTCGTTCTGGAGGAATAATGAAAAAATTCATATATATTTTTTTAGGCCTTTTATCTTTAGCCATAACAGCTTTTTACTTTCTGCCCACTAACAGCACCAATATTCCTAGGTCCTCTTCAGAAGCTTCCCGAGTTGCTGTATTCTCCGCGCTAAGTCCGCAATTTGTTTCTTTAAGGTTCGAAAACATTGGAACCAGGGAGATTCCTGGAGTTAGTACAATTCCTTCACAAAAGCTTGAGGAATGCTTAAAATATCTAAAAGATAACAATTATCACTTTCTTTCCGTTAAGGAAGTATATGATTTTCTCCAATGCAAGGTTCCTGTCCCTGCATGCTCTGTTTGGCTTTCTTTCGACCAAGGTATGGAAAGTGCATGGGTAGAAGTTACACCATTATTAAAAAAATATAATGCCAGAGCAACTTTATTTATAGCTGTTTCATGGATTAGAGACAATTACCGTTTAACAACTAACCAGCTAAAAAAAATTAATAAGTCAGGTGTTTGGGATGTACAAACACATGGCTTTACAGGTGGTCTTTCTTTTCCTTTAAATAAAAAAGGCTCTCTGGGAAACTTTTACTTGAATAGGCTCTGGCAGATTGAACGTGTAGAAACACCGGAAGAATATAAAAATAGGATAAGAAAGGATTTAAAAAAAGCTTCTTCATATTTGCAAAAAAATTTGAATCGTGAAAGCTTATTGTTTTGTTATCCTTTTAATGAATCACTAACTGAAATGACCCCGGCTTTAAGAACCGCCTTTGTTTCATGTCTTGATGAGCTTAAGATGATAGGCATTGGAAAAAATCAAAGTCCAACCATCTATTGTGATTTTTCAACCAACAAACACTATCTTTCAAGGTATGGTATAAATGAATACGCTGACCTTGAAACAATTCTTTCTGTTAACTTTACCGGTAAAAGAATTACTTTTATAGACAAACAAGGAATTTTGCAGACTTTTAATTATATTACTCCTTTTCAAAATAACACTTATTTATGCTGGAATGATAAAGGGGCTTTTGCTATTGCCAACAACAATTTTACTGTCTCCGGCAGTATTTTTTCACCTATAAAAAATCAGGTAAAGAAATTTTCTTTTTCAAAGCCTTCATACCTTTGTACTACTCTAAATAACAAAATAATTATTGCAGATAATACAAAAGGTCTTCTCCTAACCCTAAACGCAGAAAAAAGATTGATTAATAAGATTTCTATCAATAAAAAGCTTCAGGGTCTGTGGAGTTATAATAATAAGCTTTATTTTCTTGATAATAAAGGAATCTTTTATGAGATGAGGTCTTCTCCGGTCAAGGTATATGATACAAGACTGAACGCAAAAGCTCTTTGGGCATGCAGTAATGCTGATACAGCCTATGTCTTTGATAATGATAAAAAAAGTATATACAAAATCAATTATCTAAACGGTAAAATTATTGATACTCTTACTTATTCCAAGGATTTTTCATTAATTCCTCAATACGCTTTGGAGCCAAATAAATTAGTATGTCGTGAAACAGAAAGAAATGTGTTTTTGACTGTTGAGATTAAACCGTAAAGCTTATTTTATTTATTAATATATAAATAGTAATCCAGCTTCTTTATAACAAATAGAGTATAATAGGTGCTTAATACAAAAAAAGCCACTGCCCCTGCTAAAAAACCAATGCACGCAAAATATGCCTCAAATATTCGGGTAAGGATAAACCCAACTATAAAATTAATTGCTATAGATATCATAAGAATTCTCATCAGCGTTTTTCCTTGTGAAAGATACAAAAGATAAATATTGCTTAAAAGACCTCCTACAATAAATATATACCCTATTATTGAAACATAAAAAACATTTCTGCTAATATCGCTGTAATAAGGATTCAGCGCGATTCCCCATTTGAAAACGCTGTAATTTATTGCACCTAAGGAGATAATTGCACCAATAACACATATAGCTGAAAATATTATTATCAATACTGAAAAGCTTTTTACATTAGTCTTTTTGAAGTCTTCCTCCTTTTCCAAGCTAAAAAATTTACTGGAAACAAAAATCTTATTAATGAAAATTCTTGTAAAAACTTCAATAAAAATCGAGGGAATAATAATTACAAAAATTCCCCAGTTCATACCAAGATCATATTCTCCCTTCATCCTTAGCACAGGCTCAAGGATATATTTGATATTAGCTGACCAGGCAATCAATCTGTCCATAAATATTAAAATATAGTATAGAAATCCATAAATCAAATACGGCACAGTGATATATGCATCTATCAATAACCTTGGGTTGTAGCTAAAAGATTCAGCTTTTTCTTTTTTTATGATGGAAACCAGACTAAGAAAGCCTCTTACCAGCATAAGATGTATTATTAAGAATGAAATCATTGCTGTGATTTGTGAGACTATTATGTTGATACCGAAAAAGCTTTTCAAAAAAAACACCAAATATATTGAAAAACTTAAGTTTAAGGCAAATACAGCCTCTGCCTTGTAAATATTCAATATAGGCATACAAAGCCATACCGCGGTTAAAAGCAAAAAGTAAACAGAAAATATAATTATATTTTCTATTCTATATATATTCGAAATAATCGCCAGACAGCTTATTAATACTGCAAGATACAAAGCTGTAACAAGTCCCTTTTTAAAATAAAAATTATATAAAGACCATATCTTCCTTGTTGATTTTTGTTCAACAAAACCATAAGCCTTCCTTAAAAAAGCTTGTGAAAATCCTCCCGCTATAACCATGCTCAATATGGTTGAAAATGCGATAGCTGTTGCTTTTTCAACTCCTGAATCATTTTTATCTACAAATGACCATAAAGAAAAATTCAACAAAAAACCTGAAAGCATTGATATTATCATTGGTAATACCGAAAAAATGCCCCTGAAGGCTCCCCAAAATAACTCTGGCTGTTTTGACCTTGTCACATTCTTTTTATCTGAATATTCATTGGAAATATATGATTTCTGTATTGTTTTAAATATTTCCTGAGAAAGAACAAAAACGTCCTCGTAACCGAAGCAATTTTTTACCATTTGATCATTATATCCAAGTGATTCAACTGCTGCCGCTATTTCAAAATAATCCTTCGGATTTGTTACAATTCCACAAATATCTTTTAACAGCATTTTTAAATCAGGCGTTTTGCTGTCTATCATAAACAAATCCTCCTTTTCTTATAGATTCATACACCTTTCTATAATCATATATAAATTTTTCTATCGAAAAATTTATATATGCTCGCTTTCTTGCTTCCTCGCCAATTCGTTCTCTCAATTCTGCATCTTTCATAAGCCTAATACAGGCGTTAGCAAGCTCTTTTGGATTACGTGGAGGAACTACCAAGCCGTATGCCCCAATTGCTTCCTTTACCCCTCCTACATCAGTTGCAACCACTGCTTTCTTGCACATCATTGCCTCTACCACACTATATGGAAACCCTTCCGAGACACTCGGCAAAACAATTATATCTCCTGCATGATATGCTCTCTCCGGTCTCTCCATATGACCAAAAAACTCCAGCTTTCCTTTAAGGCTCAAAGAGTCTCTTAAGATAAGGCATTCTTTAAAATATTGCTTATCAGACACACCTCCATAAACTTCAAAGCTTACTTTTGGTAATTTGTCCAGTATGAGTCTTGCTGAATAAATAAAATTCTTTATATCCTTTAATGGGTCTATTCTTGCAACTACAATTATTTTGTTTTTTTCCTTTTTAGATTCTTCAGGTATAAAAACATTAGAATCAACCCCATTGTAAATTACTTTTATTTTTTCATCTTTAACGCCAAATCTCTTTTCCCATCTAACATTATAAGCACAAACAGGACAAATCAAATCCGCATATTCATAGTTTAATCTAACTATTGACTCTGCAAGGGAAAGCATGAAATACTTTGTAAAAGGGGAAATATCAGCTCTGTTCATCCATAGATACTGCTCTCTCATATATATCCCATGCTCTGTGAGCAAATAAGGGGTTCGGCGCAAATTCTTTGCAATTACGTTGGATATTCCACAAAATCCGGCTGCAGAAGAATGGGTTATATTTGTCTCCGGCACCAGTGTATTAACAACATTAAGAAATCTATATATTAGTCCCAGACATTCTTCGATATCTTCAATTGACGGAATTAATCCATGTTGAGAATAAAAAAATCTGTTATGCTTGATTCCTGTAATAATTTTTGCTTTATAGAAAGAGTACACAGACTCATCCCTAAATGTTTTTTCATAATCATATTTTCTGAAATATTTGTACATATCTGTTAAATTGATGCCAAAGCTATCCGGCTTTTTTGATATGCCAAATACTTCATCCAATATCTCAGAAAATACAGGCATGAATTCTTTATTAATAGCTTTTCTATCTGTTCGTGTTTTAGAGGTAAGAATTTCTGAAAAAGGCACCCAGGTTAGATGCTCGCTTGAATCCATAGTGCCCCAAAGCGGGATAGCATTAAATCTTTTTACATTTGCGGGAAGTTTAAATTTTTGCACGGCAAAAGGACTGTCAATTACACTTAATATAGAAAAATCAAATTCCTTCATTCCTTCAATAAGCTTGTGACACCATGTACTAACTCCTCCTGGATTGAATGGGTAGGTTCCCTCTGTTGTTAAAAGAACTGTAAACCTTTTCTCGGCAAAGCCCATGACCCGTTCCTTTTGCGCTTCTGGATTTTATTAATGCAGAATATGAAAAGTCCTGAGCTTTTGTGAATAGACCCAAAATACATAAAGTATCAACCATAACATCATTAACATAATATATACTACAACAATAATCATGGTGGTCGTTATGTTTTCAGATATAAAATGGATTAGAGAAAATATTTCCAAGCTGGATAAACCCCTTAGAAAAGAATTATTAAACTGTTATAGAAATACACGTGTTATGCCATGTTTTTTTAGAGATATGCTAAATTCGCTTAGATATTCTCTTAAAACAGTCAACGTAATTGTAAGATTAACAGAAGATTGCTGCCCAAATAACAAAAGGCTTGCTGTCAGTATGATGAATGAAAAAAAATCAGAAAAGTCAATAAAGCTGGAAGGTATGTATTGCTATCCGGCAAGACTTTCTCCAAAAAAAATTGCACAGCTGCTAAAATACGAAGAAATCAAAACCATACATCTTGACCGCGAAGTAAGAGCTTTTCTTGACAATGCTTCTGCAGCTGTCAACGCAAGCTATTCATGGAAAGACAAGAAAACCGGCGAAGGGATAACCACTGCCGTAATTGATACCGGAATTTATCCTCATGCAGATTTGACTACTCCAAAAAACCGCATAACTGCTTTTAAGGATTTTGTTAATAACAAGACTTCTCCTTACGATGACAACGGTCATGGTACCCACGTAGCAGGAGATATCTGTGGGAATGGTTACAGCTCAAAGGGCTTGTACAAAGCTCCTGCTTACGAAAGCTCAATAGTCGGAGTAAAGGTTCTAAATAAAGAAGGCTCTGGAAAGTTATCAGATGTCCTTGCAGGAATTCAATGGTGCATTGATAATAGAGCAAAGTACAATATACGGATTCTTAATCTTTCTCTTGGTTCAAAAGCTTCTGGCTCTTACAAGGATGATTTATTATGCGAAGCCTTGGAAAAAGCTTGGGATTCAGGGATTGTCGTATGTGCCGCCGCAGGAAACGAAGGTCCGGAAAGCGGAACCATTTCTTCCCCCGGAATCGACCCTAAAATTATAACCGTCGGCGCTTCTGATGATAGAAATACAACCTCCCGTAATGATGATAGGCTCGCTTCCTTCTCCAGTAGAGGTCCAACCATAGATGGTTTTGATAAGCCTGACGTAGTTTGTCCCGGAACAAATATAGTTTCTCTGCGAGTAGCAAAATCTTATAATGATAAGCAGCAAAAGCTATACCGAATTACCGATTCTTATACAAGTATGTCAGGGACCTCAATGGCAACCCCTGTCTGCTGCAGCGTAATCGCTTTGATTTTACAGGCAAATCCTTCTCTATCACCAGATGAGGTTAAGAGAATTCTAACAAACAACTGCTGGAGCTTGGGTTTTACACGCAATGAGCAAGGCTACGGCTGTCCGGATTTAGAAAAGGCATTACAATATAAGAATTAAAAATATTTAAAATCAAACAAATACTCCCAAATAGTAAAGTGCACCCCAAACATCAGACGCTAATCTAATATTTGGAGGTGCACTTCATTTAACGCTTCATTATACCTGCCTTTTATATCTTCATACATGCCCCACAAAGATGTTCTATGCATGCTTGGTCATAAATTTCAGCAAATTCTTCTTCCGAAAAAATAAGATCACTTAAAACTTCTGCATCGTCTTCTGAAAAACATATGAATGCTTCGGTTAAAGTAATTACCGCACTGTATTCGGTTGAGTCTTCAAAATTTTCCCTCTTAAATATCTCTCCCAACCTAGACATTTCTTCTCTTAATTTTTTTAAAAGCTCACTAAATCCAAGTTCTTCTTTTACAATTTCTTTTGCAAACTCCTTTAACCCCATATATTTCTCCCCCTTTGGCAGAAACACTCTGTTTTTTGCCTTTCGAATCAAACAATTATGTCCGATCTGTTGATTTATGTCCAAGCACTTGATTAGAAGAACATCATCTACTAATTCTTCCAAAGATATTCGGACTCTAATATAATTATATCACCTTTTTAAATAGCCCTTCTACGGTCATCCTGCACAAAAATTTTTATGTTTTTTTGTGCAACTTTTATAATATGAAGAAGCTTGTGTCAATTACAGGGTTTTAAATATATTATAAAGAAGTAATTGAAGTTATATTATTACAATGGTAAAATATTCCTCAGAGTTATAGAATATAGTTAAAGTATGCTTTGATATTAATTAAATCGTAGGGGGTAAATAATATGAAAAGATTATTTATTTTGATTTCCACATTAATGTTATGTATTTTGTTTGTTGGCTGTACTGATAAAAATAATAAAACAGCTTATAATCCTCCACAGAATAATAGTACCTCTCAAAATGAGAATCAGCAAAAGGATGGAAATTCTCAAGATGACAACCAGCAAAAGGGTGGAATTTCTCAGCAAAATAACAGTTCTGAAAGAAATCAGCCATCCCAGCCAATAGCAACAAATTCTTTACCAGAGTATAAAGCTCCGGGATTAAATTCTCAAGAAGCAGCAGGTACTCTTGACGTAACCTTTAATGGTACTGATAAAACTTATTCCAGTAACTACCCGATTGATAATAAAGGCCTTAACGGAAGCTGGGCTATCATTTTGGGTAATAGGGATACTATATATATTTCACTGCCCTCTGATGTTAAGGCTGGTGAAGAATTCACGCAAGAGGATGCCCGAACATCATTAGCTAGCTTTTCTCCTCCTTCATTTTGTTTCATGTATACAGACAAAAGCGGCACTACTTATTCAGTTGGAGACGGCGCTAATTACTACGATTCTTTTGGATTGATTGTAGATAAATTCGAAGGACGTGGAGGTTATATTGAAGGAAGATTTGCAGCAGAAATACGTCCCCTAGCCGCTGATTCAATTATAATGAAAAATGGAAGGTTCAAGCTTAAAATTAAAGATTAATAAAAATTTCGATAGATAATATGAAAATTTGTTTCAAAGGTTGTGTAAACATAAAAAATCAGCTGCCTCTTTTTTGAAGCAGCTGATTATATTAATTGTACATTGTTTTTAAGGTTAGGTATAAGGAATAAATAAAGACCCTAGCGCTACTTGCATTGTTTTGGGCATCTTTATTTTCCTGGTAAAGAGAAACATTTTCGACCTTTATGGCAACCTGGCAATCATAGTATTTCACCTTAGATCCAGAATTTTGCGCCCCAGCCTTTCGGAAGGTTTGCCTTTAGCATAAAGCCTTTATTTATTTCTCCTTATACCCGAGGAAGTAAAGGCTCTGTAAAAATTATTCTACATTTTTACTCCCTATATTTATTATACAACAGCCACGAAATATTATCAATATATTACAGCAGTATTACAAAAATATTTCACAAGGGTGAATTTTGTAAATTTAAAGAGTATTAATATTTGCCCTTTTATTGTTTTCAAATGCATTTTTATGTCAACAAGATTATTTATTTGAATTTTTTCCTTTTGCGGTGTAAAATGTTTTTGAAAAATTGGCACTTCTTCGCTCCTGACGAAATTTATTGCTTCTTAACTGGCAGCTGGTTTTTGTCAACGGGTTACTATTAGATAAGGAGGGCATAATAATGGATAACAGAAAAATATTTATTACTAAATCCTTTACCTTTGACAGTGCACATAATCTTACAGGACATTCAGGCAGCTGCGAAAATCTTCATGGACATACCTACAGATTAGAAGTAACAGTTACCGGTCCGATTTCTGAACAAGGAATGGTTGTTGATTTTAAAGACCTTAAAGCTGTGGTTGAAAAAAATATTATTCAAAAACTTGATCATCAGTATCTTAACGAGGTAGTTCCTACAAGGACAACCTGTGAAAATATTTCTTTATGGATATGGAAGGAGCTTGAACCTTACACCGAGCTTCTCAACTGCAAGCTTCAAAAAATTACCCTTTACGAAACACCAGATTCAAGAATTGATATTGTATTGGAGAAATAAAAATGTCTGAATGGGAGCAACTTATTAGCCAATGTGAAGCATGCCAAAAATGCAGCCTCTCTCAAACAAGAAAAAACGTTGTTGTCGGAGAGGGAAATATAAACGCTGAAATAATGTTCGTAGGCGAAGCCCCCGGAGCAGATGAGGATGCAACCGGAAGACCTTTTGTGGGAAAAGCTGGCAAGCTCCTTGATTTAGCCTTAAAATCGCTTGGCATAAACAGGGAAGATTGCTATATCGCTAACATCTGTAAATGCAGACCCGAGAACAATAGGATTCCCCATGATGACGAGGCATACTCTTGCCTTCCATACCTTGAAAAGCAAATTTCAATGATTTCACCAAAGGTAATTATTTGCCTGGGCGCTACTCCTTTGAAATATATTATAGATAAAAACGCTCAAATAACAAAAATCCGTGGACAATGGTTAACCAAAAACGGTCTTGTTTTTATGCCAACCTTTCATCCCGCTGCACTCTTAAGGGATGAAACTAAAAAGCTTCCCTTTTGGGAAGATTTGAAGGCTGTCAGAGATAAACTAAAATCAGCGGAGAATTAAATCATTTCTCTGATTTTTCTAGATATTAACTAAAGATATTTTATATTATAAAGAATAATACAAAAACCCCTCATTTCGTTTCAAGGAACAGAGGGGTTTTATAAATTATATGGATGCTGTAATATTGCTTACCGCTTGCTGTGCCTGTGAGAGATCCTGTTGGTTTGCATTTGCAACTTGGTACCATCCTTTTTGGGACATTACATCAAAAAGCTGTTTTTGATTTTCAAGCGTTCTTTTCAATACATCCATGCAATCAGTCCTAAGCTGATTATTTGAACTTTCAAGGATAAGATTGGTTAATGACGTAGCGCTTAGCTTGTGATTTCCAAGCACTGCATTGGTAATTTCCTTATCCGACAAATTATAATTCCCTACCATTTGTTCGCTTCCTCCTTATTGAAGATTTGGATTTGAGATGTATTTTGCTAGCATATGCAAATTATTACTATAATCTCTTGCAAACTTGTCCAGCATTGTTTTTATTTGCGGATCTGAGCATATCGCGTTTGAGCCGGACATAAAATTAATGCTGTTTTCCATCATTTTAATATTATCCTGCAGTAGCATAAGTTCCTTGTTAGTTAATGCCATATAAGTTCCTCCCTTTAAAATATTCTTTAGTATTATTTGCATTAAAATAAAATATATTCATATTTTCAAATATAGAGTGAATTTTTAATTATTTGGTATATAATTATGCTAAAAAGCTTGGAGGCATTTCTATGGTTTCATCAAAAGCAAATAGACCATCAAAGCTTTATGTTGACTTAAAAGCAATAGCACACAATCTTAATGAAGTACGCATGCTTCTTTCTCCTAAAACAGATATAATGACTGTAATTAAGGCTTCCGCTTATGGCGGTGGCTCTTTAGAAATAGCAAAAGCTCTTGCGCAAAACGGCATTAAAAGGTTTGCGGTTGCAATTCCTGAAGAAGGGGCTGCTCTAAGAAACAGCGGGATAAATAAGCCTATTCTTGTTCTTACTCCCCCCATGCTTTCTGATTTACAAACCATAGTAGATTATGATCTGATTCCTTCAATTCCTGATATTGAAACCGCAAAAAAGCTTGATGAGCTTTGTAGTATAAATAATAAAAAAATTAAAACACACATTGAAATAGATACAGGAATGGGAAGAACCGGAATTCAACCCCAAGAAGCAATTTGTCTGACAAGAGAAATTCAAAATCTCCCCCATCTTGAGGTTGAAGGTTTATTTTCTCATTTTTCCAGTGCTGAATCGGATGCTGATTACACAAAAAAGCAGATTACTGTTTTCGAAGAAACATTAAATGAATTAAAAAGCTTTGGTATAAACATTCCTATAAGGCATGTATGTAATAGTGCAGGTATTACTTTATATCCTGAGGCACATTATGAATTTGTGCGATTAGGACTTATGCTTTATGGTTATTATCCCGATAAAAGCCTTAGTAAAAAAATTTCATTAAAGCCAAGTCTTACCCTGAAAACAGATATAATTCATATTAAGGAGGTTCCGCCTCAAACCTCAATTAGCTATAACCAAACCTTTATTACCAACCGGACCTCCCGCATTGCAACTTTGCCAATCGGTTATGCAGATGGGTTGAAGCGTTCCTTATCGAATAAAGGCTCTATTCTTGTGAATGGTCAAAGAGCTCCTGTAATAGGACGTATTTGCATGGACTTAACCATGATTGACGTAACAGATATTACAAATGTTAAAAAAGGAGACCAAGCAGTTATTTTTGATAATACAAATATAACCGTGGAGGAAATTGCTGATTTGTGTGGAACCATAAATTATGAAATCATATCAACAATTAGTCCTCGGATTCCTAGAGTATATATGGAATAAAGATAAAATTTTTTAAACTTTTTTTAAAAAATGTTTTCCTTTTTGGTTTTTTTATTATAAAATATTAAGAAGTATATGGCTATTTGATATGTAGGCTTGGATATGTTAAACAAATTTATATTTATAAAATATTCCTAATATTCTAATATATTTTTAAAAATATGATATAATTAAAAAACTTGCAAATACTAAAATAATCTAAGCTTAATTAAAATACTTGTCTGACTGCTTTAAAAACTTACAAACGGGCATCAAGGAGTAGTAACTATGGAATATAAACCAAACAATCCTTTGATTGTACAAAGTGATAGAACAATAATGGCAGAAGTAAAAAATGATCTCTATGAAGAAGCTAGGGATTCAATTTCGCGTTTTTCGGAAATTATTAAAAGCCCCGAGTATATTCATACTTACAGAATAACTCCTCTTTCTCTATGGAATGCTGCTGCAAGCGGTATGAAAGCAGAGGATATGCTTGTTTCTCTTGAGAAATACGGAAAATATGCTTTGCCTGACAATATAAAAAAAGATATACTCGATTATGTTGGCCGTTATGGTAAAGTAAAGCTGCTTAAAGAAAATGATGAATTGGTTCTTAAAGCAGATGATCAGCTTCTTATTACCGAAATAGAGCATAATAAAAAACTGCAGCAATATCTTAAAGCAAGAATTGATGCTAATACAATAGCAATAAACGCAGATATGCGTGGTCATATAAAACATGCATTGTTAAAGGTTGGCTACCCTGTAGAGGACCTTGCAGGCTATATTGATGGTACCTTTCTGGATGTACAGCTTAGAGAAATCTCAACCAAGGGTTCTCCCTTCAGTCTTAGAAAATATCAAAAAGAAGCTGTTGATATTTTCTACGCCGGGGGATCGTCTTCCGGCGGAAGCGGTGTTATTGTTTTCCCATGTGGCGCAGGAAAAACAATCGTTGGCATGGGTACAATGGAACGCCTTAAATGCCAGACTCTTATTCTTACAACCAACATAACCGCTGTTCGCCAATGGAAGGATGAGCTTATTAATAAAACTTGTCTAACTGAAGATGATATCGGTGAATATACTGGCGAAATTAAGGAAATAAAGCCTGTAACAATTTCTACTTATCAAATATTGACCCACAGAAAAGGAAAGAATGTGGATTTTCCTCACTTTAAGCTTTTCAAATCCATGAACTGGGGTCTTATAATATATGATGAGGTTCATTTGCTTCCAGATCCTGTATTCAGAGTAACGGCAGAGATTCAGGCAATGAGAAGGCTTGGGCTTACAGCAACCCTCGTAAGGGAAGATGGTTTGGAAGAAGATGTGTTTAGCTTGATTGGTCCTAAAAAATATGATGTGCCATGGAAAGATCTTGAAAGACAAGGGTGGATTGCAACTGCATCATGCACTGAAATCAGAGTACCCATGGAAGGACATCAAAGGGTTGAATATGCTATGAGTACTTCAAAAGAACAATTTAGAATTGCTTCTGAAAATAATAATAAATATGATGCTATAGAAAAAATACTTAAAATGCATTCTGAAGATAATGTATTAATTATCGGACAATATATAAATCAACTGGAAATGCTCGTTGATAAAGTAAAAGCACCAATTATAACCGGTAAAACACCTAATACAGAAAGAATTCATCTGTACGAGCAATTTAAATCCGGCAAGATTAAGCGCTTGATAGTATCAAAGGTAGCAAACTTTGCTATTGATCTCCCTGATGCAAATGTTGCCATACAGGTTTCAGGTACTTTTGGATCGAGGCAGGAAGAAGCTCAAAGGCTTGGGCGTATCCTAAGGCCAAAAAGCGATCAGAGTCAGGCTCATTTTTACTCTATTGTGACCAAAGAAACAAAGGATGAAGAATACGCAGCAAACAGACAGCTCTTTTTAACAGAGCAGGGCTACAAGTATAGAATTATCGATGCGGAGGAATTAAACTAATGAACTATAAGGAATACATTGAAGGATTAAATCTTGAAAGTCTAAAGATTTTGGTGGATTCCCATGGTATTGATTATCTCAATACCCCGGATTGGAATGGGGATGAATTGAGTACCCTCAAAAAAGCATTGTCGAAGACCTTTACAAAGGCAGGTTATGTAGAAGATATGCTGGCTCAGCTTGATGAGCATCAGAAAAATATAATAAGAATAATTTTCTTCTCTGATGAAGCCGTAGATCAGGACAGTGTTATCAGAAAATTTAATAACCTTTATGGGAAGGATTATAACCCAAGGAATATCATCGACTCGCTTTGGCGCATGGGTTTAGTAATTAAGTTTGAAATGTATTATCGTAACAGACCTTATATCGCTCTCGTTGATGATGTAAGATTGATTGCTTCACGATTTGTTGTTCAGGAGCTTTTAGGAGAATGGGCAGGGGGAGACCTTGACGTTTATGTAAACAGCAACCCTTTTGAACTTGCTCAGGATATATATGTGTTTCTTTCGTATATTAACAATAATGAAACAAAGCTAACTGCAAAAAACGTGATTTTTAGAAAATCCGCCCAAAAAATTGAAGAGCTTTTTATTGAAAAATCAGAATATATGGATGAACCCGAAACTGAATATTCGGAGAGATTTAATTTTATAAATAACTTCCTATATATGATTGATATGATTACTTATAACGAAGGTAATGTATATTTAAATCATGCAAAAAATGATTCCTGGCTTAACATTAAATTAATGGATAAAGTAAAGGTTGTTTCCGGCTTCCTTGAAACTTATTACCTGGGTAATAAAAGAGAAATAACTGATGCAGTAAACAAAATAAAGCTTATATTGTTAAATACTTATGATACTCCGATAAGCATAATCAGCTTTGAAGCAATAATTGAAAAGTATCATGCAGATATGAATTTCAACTACCTACGCAGTAATTTCAAGAAAATACTGAATCATCTTGTTTTAATTGGCATGGTAGAATTTATGACTGATTCAGAGAATAATATGTTCTTTAGATTGAATAAATACGGTTGGGCCTTCTATTCAAACAGAACTGAGATTATTAATGAGGAAGAAGAAAATCATTTTTACATTCAGCCAAACTTTGAGATAATAGCAACAGTAAATCTTAATCCTGTCCTCAGATGGGAGCTTGATAGATTTTGTGATATTGGAAAAATTGAAAAAACTATTCATTACTGGATTACAAAGACTTCTATCCATCGCGCATTAAGCAATGAAAAGAATATTGATGATTTATTATCATTCTTAAAAGCCCATAGTAAAAGCGGTGTTCCTCAAAACGTTGAATACACTTTAAAGGAATGGTCTGCAAGTTATGGAAATGTATATCTCGTTGATATGCTTCTCCTCAGATGCAGAACCCCTGAATTGGCAGCCGAAATTTCATCAATTCAGTCTATGTCAGAAAACATTATTGGAAAAGTAACTGATAAAGACCTTATTTTGAAAAAAACCTTTGGAGATGATGCATTAGACATTTTAGTCAAAAAAGGATATATTGCCAAACCTCAAATTTCTGAACCCGACGTTTCTTTTGCAGCATCCAAGAAAGAGCATTTATCCATTCTTGATGAAATATTTGGGCAAGACAATAATCAAGACGGTATTGATTTAAGCCAATTTAATATTGACCCAAGATACCTTGATAAAAATGCCCACTATAAGAAAACAATAATGGACTTAAAGCCTCCTGCAAAAGGTGAAACTGCAAAGCCTTCTGCTTCCAAAGTATACAGCCCTTCGACTTACCAGGCTAAGGAAATCCTTGAAAAGGCAATGAGCCAAAAGAAACCTGTTTTGATAGACTACTATCAACCAAAAACAGATTCAAGTAAAAAAATACGTATAGAACCACTTAAAATTGAAAAGGCTGAAAAAGGCTGGATGGTATACGCAAGCAGTAATAATCAAAACTTAATATTCGACATGAATAAAATTCAAAGCATAGAATTTACAAATTTAAATTAATATAGCATAAAAATAAACCGAAGAGTCTTCGGTTTATTTTTATGCTATATTAATGAGTAATTCCCGTACTTGATGTCATTTCCTTTAATCTGTCTCTATCTACCGGCTTGGATTCCAGCATATCTTGGACAGAGCCATTGTAAACAAGCCAAGAACCGTTTTCATAAACCAAAGCCGGATTGTTTGAATACATAGGTCTTAAATCCAGAATCCTTCCGTCAGGCAGAACTGTAAATTCAACCTTGTCGTACATAAGACTCATCTCCTCTTTTCTTAGGCTAAGTTATATATATATCGTCAATAATATTGATACGATTATATCATAATTTTTTTTTCACTACAATTCTTGTTTATGATATAATAAAATTCACTATAAAAAGCAATCTTACTTTTTATCATTTTCTTTTGGGAAGGAATCTTTTATGAATTTTGAAAGTATAAAATCAATATTGTTTTCAGACACACAGCTTCCTGACATATTTTTATGTGAATATATGCCTGATGCAGAAGGTGATTATGTCAAGGTATATTTATACTGTTTATTTTTAAGCAAGCACCATAAGCAGATTCCTGCAGCAGACCTTGCAAAGCAGCTGAAGATGGATCTTTCAAGGGTTAAACAGGCTCTTTGTTACTGGGAGAATGTTGGCGTTCTTATTAAAACAGAAAGCGGTATTACTTTCTCAGACCTTAAGGAAAAGGAAGTACATAAGCTGTATAGACCAAAGCTCACTTCATCTCCTGAAGAAGCCAAAGTTGCTTCTGAAAGGAATCTCAAAAGGAGTCAGGTAATTACCGCTATAAACAATACCTTCTTTCAGGGAATCATGTCTCCCGGTTGGTATATGGATATAGATTTATGGTTTGAAAAATACCTGTTTGAAGAGGATGTTATGCTCTCCTTGTTTAAATTTTGCTATGATAAAAACAAGCTTAGCAGAAATTATATAAACACCATAGCTGAAAGCTGGCATCATAAGGGAATCCGCAATTCCTTTGATTTGGATAATTACTTTATTGTTTATGAAAAATGCGATGAGATAAAGAAAAAAATATGCAAAAAGCTTTCAATCTTTAACAGAATGCTTACAGAATATGAAGAGGCCTATATAGAAAAATGGGTTGGTGATTATGGTTTTGGTTTTGATATAATAGAATTGGCATTAAAGAAAACTACATCAAAAACAAATCCTAATTTTAATTACATAGACAAAATTTTAAGTGAATGGAACAAGGCTGGTTTTAAAACGGTAGATGAAGTTCAGAATCATATGAAGGCGTTCAAGCAGGAAACAAAGAAGCCTTCACCAAAAGAATCCTCTAATAAGTTCTTTGGAGAAGATGCAAAAATAGATTTGAGCAAGTTCTATAAAAATTTTGATTCAAATTTTTAGGAGATAAGTATGGATAAGCAGGTATATAATTTACTGAATCTAGAATATGAAAAGAAAAGAAACCAGGTTGTATATGATGCTGAACGTAAAAAGGATGAAGTTTATAATAAGCATCCGTTATTACGCGAAATTGATGAGCAGATTAAAAAAGAAGGGGTTTCTTTCTTAAAAAACTTTTTACATACTGATTCGAAACCGGAAAGTATGCTAAAAGAACTAAATTCAAAACTCTTGCAGCTTAAAGAAAAAAAAGAGGCTCTTCTTAGAGAATACCATATAGACCCTGATATCTTTTTGCCAAAATATGAATGTGAAGATTGTAGCGATACTGGGTTTTTAAATACCGGTAAACTTTGCTCATGCTATAAGCAAAGATTATTAAATTTAGCATACAGGCAAAAAAATATTAATCTTACTTCTTTTGAGAATTTCGAAAGCTTTAATCCTGAATTATATCCTGATAAAGTAGATAAAGACTTTGATATAGAAATTTCTCCCAGAGAACATATTGTTAAGGTTAAAAATTACTGCGTGGGCTTTATAAACGAATTTGATTCTCCGGAAAGAAAAAATCTTATGTTCATTGGGGAAACCGGAAGAGGAAAAACATTTTTATCAAGCTGTATTGCAAAGGAATTAATTGATAGAAATAAGACTGTTATATATCAAACTGCCCCTAGACTTTTTGACTTAATAATGAGTTATAAGATGCGTTTCGAAAGACCCGAAAATTTTGATGAAGAAGAATATGAAGACTTGTTTGAGGTTGATTTACTGATTATTGATGATTTAGGAACCGAGGCACAAAGCAGTGCAAGGTTTTCTGAGTTTTTTGATATAATTAATACCCGAATCCTTAATCAGCGAAGCAAAAATACCAAAACTATTTTATCAACCAATTTGCCTTTGGAGAAATTTCGTGAATATTACGACCAAAGAATTGTCTCCCGTGTTCTTGGTGAATTTGACATAATAAAAATATTTGGAGATGATATAAGAATAAAAAAGCGCTAACTCACCCCTCTATATCCCCTCTCTAAATTTTATAGAGGGGAGAAAAAGTATACCTCTGAGTGGAAACTGCAGCGGAATATTAATTCCCCCTCTATTTTCGTTAAAAAAGAAAGGGGGCTAGGCGGTGAGTTATTCTTCTATTTCTTCCTCTTCAGGTACTCGAGCTATTGTTACAAGCGAAACCTCGCTGTCAAACTTCATTAATGTTACTCCTTGCGTTGCACGCCCGAGAATGCTTATTCCTTCGACTCCCTGACGTATTATTATACCATCCGAATTTATGAGCATTATATCTCCCGTTTCCCCTACTATCTCAATTCCAGCAAGCGGACCAGTTTTTTCGGTTACTCTATAAGTTAAAACACCTTTTCCTCCACGGGTTTGAACTTTGTATTCAGAAAGCTCTGTCCTTTTACCAAACCCGTTTTGAGTTATACCCAGAAGGTATTCTTCCTTGTTGATTATCGGTTCCATACCAATAACATAATCATCGTCGTCAAGCTCAATTCCTTTAACACCTGCCGAAACTCTACCGGTAGGACGCACATCTTTTTCACTAAATCTTATTGCCATTCCCTGCCGTGTCCCAATAATTACTTCCTGCTCACCATTCGTAAGTCTGACATCTATAAGTTCGTCTCCTTCTCTTATAGAAATTGCCTGCAAGCCTGTCTTTCTGGCACTATCATATTCTTTTAAGGCCGTTTTCTTAATAAGTCCCTGCTTTGTAGCCATAAGAAGATACTGCCCTTCATTATACTCCTTTATAGGAATTACTGCTTGAACCTTTTCTCCCGGAGAAAGCTGAAGCAGGTTTACTATTGCCATGCCCTTAGCCTGTCTCCCTGACTCAGGAATTTCATAGGCTTTTAGTCTGTACACCTTGCCGTGTGTAGTAAAGAACAATATAAAGTGATGTGTAGTTGTTATAAATAGCTGTTCAACAAAGTCTTCTTCTCTGGTTACGAGTCCCGAAACTCCTCTTCCGCCTCTTTTCTGGCTTTTATAGGTATCAACAGGCAGTCTCTTGATATATCCAAAATGCGTAAGCGTAATAACTGTATTCTCTTCATCAATTAGATCTTCAACATCAATTTCTTCAGCTGCTGCGGAAATAGCAGTTCTTCTTGGATCTGCGTATTTTCTCTTTATTTCAAGCAGCTCTTCCTTAATAATATTAAAAATCAGAGCTTCGCTTGCTAATATTTCTTTTAGCCTTACTATTTCTGCCAGAATCTCTTTATATTCTTCTTCGATTTTTTGGCGTTCCAAGCCTGTCAATCTTTGCAATCTCATATCAAGAATTGCCTGTGCCTGAATATCAGTAAGCTTAAAGGTATTCATCAAGCCCTCTTTGGCTTCTGCTCCATTCTTAGACTTTCTGATAAGTGCAATTACTGCATCAAGGTTATCCAACGCAATCTTTAATCCTTCGAGGATATGAGCTCTAGCTTCTGCTTTATTTAGATCAAACTTTGTACGCCTTATAATAACATCTCTTTGATGTTCAAGATAATAGTCTATAACTTGTTTCAGGTTTAGTGTTTTAGGCTCGTTGTTAACAAGCGCAAGCATAATAACACTAAATGTTTCTTGCAGCTGAGTATTTTTATAAAGCTGATTTAGAATAACACTTGCGTTTACATCCCTCTTTAACTCAATGACCATCCTCATTCCATCTCTGTCAGATTCATCACGCAAATCAGATATTCCTTCAATCTTTTTATCTCTGACAAGCTCAGCCATCTTTTCTATAAGTCTTGCCTTATTTACTTGATAAGGAAGTTCAGTTACTATTATTTTCTGTCTGTTTAACGTCCATTCTTCTATCTCGGTTTTTGCACGGATTACAATTCTTCCCCTTCCTGTCCTGTAAGCTGTCCTTATTCCTTCTTTCCCAAGAATCATTGCTCCTGTTGGAAAATCAGGACCTTTTATTACTTTCATTAAATCATCAATAGTAACATCATCATTATCAATAACTTTTATTATGCCATCTATAACTTCTCCCAAGTTGTGTGGAGGAATGTTTGTGGCCATACCAACAGCAATACCCGAAGAGCCATTAACAAGAAGGTTTGGGTATCTTGAAGGTAAAACTGTAGGTTCCTGCTCTGTTCCATCAAAGTTTGGCGCAAACTCAACAGTATCCTTATCAATATCCTTAAGAAGTTCCATTGATATTTTGGCAAGTCTTGACTCTGTGTACCTCATTGCTGCTGCAGGGTCTCCATCAACAGAACCAAAGTTTCCATGTCCTTCTACCAAGGTATACCTCATCGAGAAATCCTGGGCCATACGAACAAGACTGTCATAAACCGCAGCATCTCCGTGCGGATGGTATTTCCTCAAAACTTCACCGACGGTAGCAACCGATTTCCTGAATTGCTTATCCGGAGTAAACCCTAACCCATACATTCCGTAAAGAATACGTCTATGAACCGGCTTCAAGCCATCCCTTACATCAGGAAGTGCCCTGCCTACAATTACGCTCATGGCATAATCTATATAAGACTTTTTCATTTCTGTTTCAATATTTACAGGAACTATTTTTTGGTTTTCATATGCTTCCATAATAGCGCATCACCTTCGCAAGCTAAATTTTTCTATCTAACCAAACCCATCTGAAAATTAGGCTGATTGGCTTTAAATTACCATAGCTATTATACTAAACCTTACCTCAATATGCAATTTAAATATAATATTTTAGACTAAATCGGTGTTGACAAAAAACAACTCATGTATTATACTAAGTTAGCTCGTATAGATATGATACATCGCGGGGTGGAGCAGCACGGTAGCTCGTCGGGCTCATAACCCGAAGGTCAGAGGT
>JBLMYQ010000008.1:0-2842 GCA_050258375.1 Deltaproteobacteria bacterium
CTCAAAATATGGGGCAAGTGAGGAAAGAGCCATTGATCTGCGGGAATCACATTTAATCTCGCTTGCGAGCTTAAAGGCTTCCCCAATAATCTCACTTTTTCTTGGCTCTCTCATAAATGGAATTATTAACGAGAGGGCTTCTGGCTTCATATCTTTGTCTTTAAGATTGAAAGCTAAATTAAGGGCTATTCCTAGAATTTCGTATTTTTTTTGTTTTTTCAGGAGTGGAAGTAACATAGAATAGGACTCAATCTCACGAAAATCTGATATAAGCCCCGATACAAGCTCAAGAGCTGTGTTAATAATTCTTTCAGTTTCTTCTTCTGACCTGAACTTTTCTGAGCCGTATAGGTGCGGAATAAGCGAAGCTAGAATCTGGAACTTTGAATCATCATACTCAATAAAGGATGAGAACTCAAATATATGTGCAATAAGTTCATCATTGCCTGATCCACTCAAATGTCGGGAAAGGGAAGAAAAGACAAGGGCTCTTTCTTTTTCGTCTTCAATAGCGGAGGCAGAATAAAAAGCTTTTTTAATAAATTCTACCTTTCTTGGTCCCTCTAGAGCCGGAATAATATTAGAAAGAATCTCAGCCCTTAGATCTCCGAACTGGATATTACAGACAAAATCAAGAGCTTTTTCCATAAACTCCTCTTTTACGGAACCCCTTAGCTGTGAGACAAGTAAGAGAAGAGTCTGCATCATCTGAGTCTCTTTACTTTGATTTTTAACTTTTATCTCCGCGATTTGCCTCATTCTGGCGGCGATGGGCCTATTTTCACCTACAGTTCTTTGGTCAAGTGGAAAGTGTGTATACTTCCATGACTTTTTGTCGATGACATTGCCTTTGGCTTCTCCTTCGTTGTCAAGGGCAGCCATTTTTACACTCTGGACTCCTAACTGTTCTAAATCCTGAAAAGTACTCAATTTTGCCAGAGATTTGTCAAGCAGCTTGTTAAATTCCTCAAGAATTTTATTCCTTTCCCCTGAACTTCGTTCTATGTCAGTAGAGCTGTCTTCAGCCATCATCCCCTGTACTCCCTCTTTTCCCATAAAATATAGGAATTATTATTTAAGTATTGAATTAAATAAAGGTACTGTTGAGTATATAAATACAAGGGTAGTGTGGGCGAACGATTTCAGTTAGACCTTCGATGTCGATAATAGTAACATACTCAAATAGGACTTACGAACTCGGAGTACAAAATCAATAACAATAAACTCACAAATTTCTAAAATTTAAATATTAA
This sequence comes from Deltaproteobacteria bacterium, assembly GCA_050258375.1. Taxonomy (GTDB): domain Bacteria; phylum Bacillota; class Clostridia; order Acetivibrionales; family UBA4821; genus JBLMYQ01. Next base: position 1,254 of record JBLMYQ010000008.1, read on the forward strand.
CTGTGAAGTTTACTATACTTGATTTTGCATCATAAATGCGTAAGTCCTAACCTTTTCAAAATTTGTGATTTTACATAAAAATTGGCACAATGCCGTGTCTTTTAATAGAGTACCTTTTAAATATAACATTTTTTAAAAATTCCGAGGGAAATGTATAACTTATATGTCTTCTTAAATAAATAAAAAATTTACTGGAAATTTGTTAAATCTTGAAGGAATATGGTCATATGTTGATGATAAGTGTTAAAGACTCACCTGGAAAAGGTAGAGGCGTATATGCACAGCGAAATTTTAAAAAAGGCGAGGTAATAGAAACCTGTCCTGTTATAGTCTTGCCAGCTGAAGAAATAGACTCTCTTGAGCTCACACAGCTATATAATTATTACTTCGCCTGGGGTTCCGAATCAAAAGATGCAGCTATAGCACTGGGCTATGGCTCCCTTTATAACCACTCGTACACTCCGAACGCAAGGTACTACAAAGACTTTGATAACAGCCTTTTAAATTATGTTTGTATTAGAGATATCCATAAAGACGAAGAAATCACAATAAACTATAACTGTGACCCTGAAGACAAAACCCCTGTATGGTTTGATCTGGCAGAGCAAGAGAATCTTGAAACTTGCTAAAAAATATAATTATTGTTGTAGCTATTGGCTGCAATTGCTGGTTGCAGTTACTGGATGTAATTGTCGATTATAATTACAACCATAATTATACCTGCTTTCAAAAAGAGATATTTTTCTCTTTTGAAACTTCCTTTTCCAGAATGATCTTTCAAATTTTTGTATCAAATTTCTTTATTTCCATATTTTTTCTTGAATCCCGTAATGAAAGAAGGTTATATTTTCTTCAATCACATTATTGTAAAAAGCTAAGTCTGTAGGATTTAATTCTGGGTCGCTGAGGAGCTGTAACTTCTCCTGATATTATAAATAAAAGGAGTTAAAAAAATGGAAAATTCACTTTTTACAGTTATTCGGGTAAGCCTGTTCGAAACTTTCTGTGTCACTGGCTCTCTAATCCTTGTCGGAATGATACTCAGCCTTTTTGCGAATAAGGCCAATTTCTACATCAAGAGGACTTTTGGCAGGAAAGGAATTCTGGTCACAGCCTGGATAGGCACCCCTATCCACGAACTCGGCCACCTGCTGATGTGCTACGTTTTCAGGCACAGGATAACTGAATTCAAACTATTTGACCGCAAAACAAAGTACGGAGTCCTTGGATACGTCAATCACAGCTGGAACCCAAAAAGCCTCTACCAGAACATAGGGAACTTTTTCGTAGGTATGGGTCCAATCTTCAGCGGAACCGCAGCCCTTATCTTTGGAATGTACTTGCTTCTGCCGGATTCCTTTGCCATAGTAGCTGGCTATCTCTCCCTTGAACATGCTCAGATGGACAAGTATATATTGACAAAAATCTTCGCCCTTACAGTCAGCCTCTTTGATAGCATATTTACGCTAGAAAACTTAACTTCTCTCAATTTCTGGATTTATTTTGCCCTGGCAATCGGCATCTCCTCCCATATAGCCCTGAGCAAAGAAGACCTTAAAGGAGCAGGCAGGGGCTTGATAACGATATTT
>JBLMYQ010000009.1:0-12201 GCA_050258375.1 Deltaproteobacteria bacterium
CATAAAATCTACCTATCCATACACACGTTTCAAACACTTCTTTTCCTGCTGGCATTCCAGTTCCATAATGTGCGACCATTTCTATTGCAACGTGTACATTGGGATAATATTTATTAAATAACCTTCTTACTTCGCATCTGACATTTTCATTTATATATTTACCGAACTCTATTACTTTTAAATTTTCATCTAAAAGCACATAAGCAGATTCAACATTCCCTGGGTCTATTGCTAATATCATCTATATCAACCTCGCTTTCTTTAGTCCTTCCATATACCCGCGCATATTACTACTGTTACGCATATCATAAATACAATTTGGTTTATATCCATACCCTTATACCTCCGATTCAGCTTTGTTTAATGCTCGCATTGCTATTTCCCAGGCCTGATGATATGTTTTATAAATATCTGAGCCCATATCAAAAATACTTTGTAACGCTTCCGTCTTTATTCCCAATTCCGCTTTAAGCCGTTCATTTTCTTGCTCTAGTCGTTTACTTATCATTATGTCGTATGCCACAGGTATACAGTCTTCTAGTCTTGCTATTTTTGCATCTTTCTCCTGTAACTGTGCTTGTAGTTGCTTGTAATCCTTTAATAATGCTTGGTAATCTTCTTCATTTCCTCTAAATTGTTGTTTTATTTGCTCTTGTTCCTGCTTGTATTGTGCTTTAATTTCGTCTATTGCTTCATACACATAATCAGGTATAGCTGTTTCATAAAAACCTTTCTCGTACCGTTCATACATAACATCTATTAACTTATCAAATATATCCATTATTCCGCTTCCTCCTGTTCCTTTGCCTCATAATTTGAGGAGTTTAACATATCTATTACATCACCTATTGCTTTTGAATATCCATTACAAAATGCATCCGCTTGTTGCTTTTGTTTAATTGCTTCTTCCCGTTGATAAGCCCTACATTCCCTAAAATAATCTTTCAATTTTTCAACATCAAATGTTTTAGCTTTCATTTTTCGCCCTCCTGTTCCACATATTCACGATTCCAGCAGCCTATACAACATCTGAAATTCTTATATTTCCGATTCTTTCTTTAATAAGCTTTTTTACTTCTTCTCTAGCAATTTCTTTAATTGAATCAGACTTCCCCCAATTTTCTGCCGGTAATTGCCTTTTTATTTCTTCTAATATCAATTTTTTGATTTCATTATTAACATCTAGCGTTTTTACTGAATTTCCTATTTTGTCTGACACTATTGCAGTAACCATGCCGTAAAGTTCTTGCCTTATAATAGAATTTACTTGTCCTCTTACTAAATCCCTTATGTATATTCTTAATTCATCATCTTGCTCTACATTCAAAGTTAATGCTAATTTTTTACTCATATCTTTTAACTCCTTTCATAATTTCCATTGCCTTATCAATCAGCTTCATTATTGCTTACCTCCTGCCAATGTTTTGTTTTTAATTTCCGCTATAAACGCATTTGTTTTCAGTCTGTTAACTTCATTAACTATTTCATTTATCTTTTTAATACATACGTTTATTGCTTCTCCTAATTCGTTTACATCATGTCTGGAGTCATGGAACAATATCCCTTTAGCTTGATGTAGTTTTAACTTAATTTTTATTAACTCAATCATCCGTTCACCTTCTCCCATTCATCTTGTTATCGTTTGTGTTGTTAGCCATTCGATTCAAACTTAATACAGCTATAATCCTTGTCGCATGGCATATCTCCCCTGCTTGGTCGCCAGTTGTATTCATGTGTACATTTACCTTCATGTTCGTGTTCTATTACTGATACGTTTTGAATCCAACCATATTTTTCGTCATGCTCTCCGCCTAGTATTGGGATTATATCTGTTGGAGTTTCTTCAAAATGCTTACAATCAACACACTTCATCACATTACCCCCACATTTTTATTTGACCGCTTGTGTCTGTATGTATGTACGGCTCTGCTATCTCATATACAGCGTTCTTTATGCCTGTTTTGTGATTTACTGCCATGTTTTCAGCCTTTAATATTCCCTTTTCTTCTAAACTGTTAAGTCTTGGCTGTATAAGACCTCTAAACTGCATTACCTTTATATATTTTTCGGGTATCTTTATCCCAAATAACGAACCATCTCTTGCCATATTTTCGCCTATTGTTTCAGCTATTCCGCTTCCGTATATTCTTATTGCGTCAAGGCATTTCCGCTCTTTTTCATTCATTTTAGGCTTTATATATGTATATCCTTCATGTCTTGTCATAAGTGTCGTTGCGTTCATTTGTATTCCCCCTATCTATAAATCACTATCATGCTCGGAAATGGTGCTGAGTTTTTACTGCCTCCAAATTTTATTCTGCCTCTCCAGAAACGTATTTCTGCTTTGCCTAATATGTAATCATGGAACCAAGATACATCTGGTCTACATGGTAAAAGCATAACTACAGTTGCCCCCCCTGATTTACTTTCTTCGTACGCTTTTTTTACCCATTCTTTCGTTTGTTTGCAATATGGTGGGTTCACAAAAACCGTTTCGCCTTTCCAACTTTGGATTAATCCATTTTCTTCTATTGTGTAGTGTTTTTCACATTTTGCGTTTTCGTGTGTACTTGCAGGATCAAGCGTAAAATTAAATTCTTCGTTCAATTTATTGAATAACCATTGTGGCGTATACCATTCAACTGTTTTACTGCTAAACATAACATCAGTATTCATCAACTATTCCCCCTTTTCCTCTCGTAATATCGCTTTATCCGCTCGCTCTGATTGTCCCCTATGTCTAACCCTATACATGGCTTGGAATATGGCTCAACTCCCTCGAATAACTTGTCCGTCTGCTCCTGCTCTAGCCAATATGTACACTCGCTTATCAGTATTGGTATTTCGTAAGCCATGTTTAGTCTGTCGCTTGCTTTGTTTATATCCTTATAGTCCATATCCCTCACCCCTTTAGCTTTGGTTTATATGATTCTTAGTTGCTCTACTGCTGATTCGTAATTCATCCATATTACTTCTTTTGCTTTTTTACCAAACTCGCATTGCGAAATCCGTGTTTCTTTTCTCCATCCCTGCAGGTATTCTTCGTATAAGTCACTGTCATACCCTGATATCATTACTGGACCCGAATGTTGTAATAATACTTTAAGTAATTCAATATGGTCTTGGTCTGTCATTTCTTTTGCATATATACGGCCAGAACGTGTGTTCAATACATAAGGCGGGTCACAATATATAAAAACATATGGTCTGTTGTATCTTGGTATTAATTCACAAGCCTTCATATTTTCGATTTGTACTAATCTTCTTTTTTGGCTTTTTAGCCTTTTACTTGCATCATCTATACTTCCAGGTAATCGTTCCCATCTTGATATTCCACTATCCCCTGGTTTAATATTGTTGCTCCAACCGCTTATATCGCTTGTCTTTGTTCCTATTGCCATCCAACACCTTACCAAAAATCTCCTTGCATCTTCTAAACTTGTTCCTGTCTTTTCGTAGCTTGACCTATACTCTTTTCTTGACCACGGAGTATACTCAATTAACCTTTTAAATTCTTCTGGAAAATCCCTGATTACTTTGAACAAATTTACAACATTGTCGTCTAAGTCATTTAAAGTTTCTATTTCTGAACGTTTTTTATTGAAGAATACAGCCCCGCTTCCGAAGAAAGGTTCAAGGTATGTCATTTTCTCATAATCTTCCGGAAAGTTTGATATTATCCATTCTGCCGTACTCCATTTACTTCCTGGATATTTTAAAACTGTATTCATTCCCTCACACCCTCTTTCGTTTATTGCTCGCCAGCTTCAAGCTGTGCCACACCTTCCGGCAAATTCAGTTTGCCAGATAATCCTTGTATTAATCCTTTTAAGTCGTTAGGTAATAGTCTTTCTTGCTTATCCCTCTTAGCAATCTGCTCAAACATTTTCATGAATTGCCCTCGTATTATCCCAGGTTCTTCGCATAAGCAGATTTCTCGCCAATTCAGATACCTAACAACTTTAGCAGTAAGTGGGCTTAAACTTTTGATTGCTTCTTCTTCCCGATAATATCCAAAGTTTCTTATTGCAGCCGTTACTTCTCCCCAACCATCCGCAGGGTCTAATGCTTGATTCTTGGGAGTGGTTATATCGCTTATTTGCTTGCGTAAGTCTGCTATTGTTGGTGGGTATGGGCTTTCTAGTATTAGTTTTTGTACTGCTATTTCTGCAATGTTGAAATCAATATCATTAAATGACTTATGCCATATTTCAACCGTAAATCTTAGTTTGTCTTTATTTTCAAATAGCTTCTCGAATTGTGGGTATGTAGTAGCCAATATAGCAAATATCTTAGTCATATCCTGCTTCGTCATTGGCGTTTCCTCCTTCGTTTTCTAGTTCAAAGAACAGTTCTTTGATATTGTCTAACCCTGTATTGGGCTTTGTAGTTCGTTGGTTATTAAAGTTTCCTTCAAGCACTTTGACTATGTTTTTATCGTTTTCCATAAGCCAGTCAAAATTGGCTTTCCATCCTCGGTCATTTTTACCTTTGATAAAATCGCTACTTTCAGCAAGTGTAAAGGCTTGTTCAAATAAATCAATGTTATTAAGTTGCTCCCAACGTGCTTTAATTTTGTCTTTTCGTGAATCAGTAAGAATCTTAACTTGAGGTAGCGATTGACAAGTGTTGTTATATAAATCAATTATTTTTTGGTATGGTGGAGAAGAAGGCTTTTCGTTTCCCTTATCTTCTTTTCCCTTATATTTATTTTTAACTTCTTTTAACTTCTTTTCTTTTAGTCCAGAATCATTCTCGACTAATTCTTGGAATGGTTCTTGGAATGATTCCTCTGTTGGGTCTGGAATTTTGCTAGGTTGCGGTTTATCTACTCTTTGCCATTCATTCCATTTGGTAAATATATAATATTGACTTCCGTCTATTTCATAAAAAGCTATATTGATATGCTTATATATGACCGCTAAATCTGATTCAATTTGTTTGATTGATATATCATCATAAGGAAATATAACTGACCGAAGGTATACTGGATTTGCTCTGCCCTTGCCGTAATCATCAGCATTAGAAAACATACCAATCATCAAAAGTCTTTGTGTCATATTAAGCTTTGCAATATCTTCACTTGTCCAGAAGTTTGGGTCAATCATCCTGCGTCTTGCCATCTTCTCACCCCTTTCATATTAAAAATCTAATTTATCGCTATCCTCGTTAAGCCTGTCCCATATTGGATTACTATTGGTCTGCTCTATAAGCTGTAACTGTAATTCTGTTAATTCGTAATCTTCTTCTGATGGAATGTAATCATCCCGATATTCTAGCCCTATGTACATAATTGACCTCGTTTCTGCCCTGCTGGTGGAGGGCTTATACCCTCCGCAGGGTTATGTAAAATTAGGAGGATTATTTAGCTTTCTTTTGGCATGGTCTGCATAACGGATTGCCAAATTTATCTATACTGTATTTATGCTCTGCTTCGGTTATAGTGCTCGGACATTCAGAACAAACATAAACTGTTTCCATTGCATTCATAGCCTTTTCAAATCCCTCGTTTGGTACGTCTGAATGTCCACTTACAGTATTTTCTTTTAAATTTACCCCCTTTTTGGACGAATCAGGAACATTCGTTTGCGTTTTGTTTTGATTATTATTTGAAGCATGGTTCCCATCATCATCATCTTCGCTTGATATTCCCAATACTGCTGATAGTGCATACCTTCTAGCATATGTAATAGCTGAACCCGCCCCTTGTGCTGTTGCCTTGTCTGCTTTCAATGTTAAAGGTTCTGTTTCAATCCATTCGCCTGACGTGTGCATCAATAAAGTTGTGATTGAAATATTCTGTCCATCGCCGGAAGGTGATTGTAAAACCGACAATCCATGTTTTGCTAACAATGGTCTTGATTCATTCAATATGTCCGGCAAAGGTGCATATTTTGAATTAAAGAATGGATTATTTGCCGTATTGGCAGGATTCTTTATTTCAGATTGTAAATTGCTTAATGCTTGTGCAATTTTTTGTATTGATTCTGATTTGTTCATAATTACCCCCTATGCCTCTATTCTTATTGAATGTGTAATAGCTTTATTTTTTAAGAAATCTCTAATGTCGTTTAGTTCTTCTTGGGTTGCTATAGCCTTAATAAATATAGTGAATCTTATTGGTTCTTCTTCAAGTAATGATTTTTCAAAGTCGCTTATAGGTTCTTCTGAAGTTGTAATACATTTGTCTAATATTTCAGCCTTTTCAGCTTCCGCAACATATGATTCTAACTTTGTTTGTTCTTCTATTGCTTTGCGTTCAGCTTCTTGTGCCAATCTTTCTTTCTCTTGCTGTATTGCCTTTTCTTCAATCTCTTTTCTCTTTAGAGCTTCCTTTTTGACTATCTCTGCAATGACTTCTGGTTCTGAATCTGAATACTCAATGTAACTTTTAAATTCATCTACTGTAAGTTTATTTGTAAGGTTCAAGGTTTCGTTTAATAATGTGATTGTGTTTTCTGCCATAGTACGTCTTAAGTCCTCTTGCATCTGTTTAATGTTAAGTTCTAAAGCTTGAGAGCGAATATCTTCTCTGACTTCTTTTTGCGTAATTGAAAGGTTGCAATATCTTTCTTGAAACTGGATTTGATTTGAGTATTTTTCTCTTAGTTCTAATTCTTTTGATATTTCAGCAATACAAGTGATTGCAAATTGTTTCTTTTGTTCTCTTGTTTTATCATCAAAGACTTTTATTCCGGCATCTATTGAGCCTTTTACTTCATTAATTAAACTCATAAGTTCTTTGCACTTTTCTTCAAACTCTACTATTGGCTTTGAATACTCTTTTTTTACTTCTAGCCTGTTTTTATCTATGCTTCTACTTAATCCGGCTAGTTCTTCCCTTTTCGATTTACAAACTGATAATGATTGTTCTGTTACCACTAAGTTTTTATATTCATCAAGATTTGAAATTAAGTTTTTCTTTACCAATTCAAAATTTGTTCTTATTACTGGCATATTGCCTTCTAATATTTCTAAATTCATAATTTCACCTCACGCTATCGCATTAAAATTTTGTCCTGCATCTTGGTCGTAAGCCCTACCCTTGCTGTATGTTACTCTTGTATATCTCTGTATTTGTTGCTCTCGCTTGTCCATGATTAGCTTATATATGATTGTTGTTAGCAGTATGATTGGTACTATCTTTGTTATGCCGAATATGCACCATGCTAGATATTCGGTTGCTATGTTTATCATTTGTGACCTCCTATGTATTGGATTTGTGGGGGGTGGTAGCTCTCACCCTAGTTCTACGCTACAGGCTTCGCAACACTCCGCTAGGTTAGGTATTGTCTACTCTATTTCACCACCTGCGATTACTCGCCACCCCCGCAAACTTGACTTTATTATTTCTGATATGCTATTATTGATTTAGGTTGTTTTATTTAGCTCTTGACGGAGCTATTTTTTTTATTGTGGTCTGCATTTTGTACATACTTTCTTACCGTTGTACTGATACACATTATCCATGTTTCCGCATAATACGCATCCTGGATCATACTTCTTTAATACGATTGCATTACCATCTACGAATATTTCTATTGGTGTTTTGTCCTTAATATCAAATGTTCTGCATATTTCCTTTGGTATTACTATCCTGTTTAACTCGTCTACTTTTCTTACAATGCCTGTTGATTTCATACATTTCCCCCTTATAATTTATTTCCCGATATTTTTATTACCCCTTAAGCATTCTTGCTATTTCTGTTTTGATGCTTGTCCTTATGTAATCTCTGTTTTCCCCTTCTGCCTCGCCGAAACTTCTCAGCAGCGTTGCAATTTCAAATAAGTGTTCATCAAACTTTTCATCTTCCATTAAGAATAAATTTTCTATTACTTTTGTCTGTGTTACTTCTTGCTCTAGCTTGGCTATGCGTGTTTCGATTGGTTTCGGCTTGTCCAGTGGTTCGTGGTAAAAGTTTGATTCAGTCAATGTATCACCCCCTTTTACTTAACCTTAATGTTGGTTTGCTTCTATTACCAACTCTTTTATTGCCCTTGCTATCTCGCATGAATCGCTAGAACGACCCGGATTTTCTGTTACTTTGTCCTGTACTTTCTGCAATTCCCTTATCTGTTCTTCTAATACTGCTTTGTAATCCACCTTCTCACCTCCTCTCTTGTACGCACCTCCCTTTTATGGTATTATTTGTCGCAAAGGAGGTGATTCTGTTGGCTAAATTAATTACTTATGATTTAGACAACCCAGGTCAAAACTATAAAAGTTTAATTAATGCGATTCAGCAGTACCCTAGTTGGACTAAAATTACAGAATCTTGCTGGTTAGTTAGTTCTCAAAATGATGCTGGAACCATAAAATCCAATTTATCGAAATATGTAGATGCTAACGATAGACTTATGGTTGCTGATTTAAAAGGTCAAGTTTCTTGGAAAAATACATTTACACCAGATACTGAGTTAAAATCATTTATTGAGAACAAGTAGTATCTCCTACATTTGGAGTAGCTTTTGGATTATAATGTTCTAAATGTTGTTGCAATCTCAAATGTGCTATTCCGTAACAATGCAATATTAATGATTTCATTTCTTCTGGCTGTTTTGAAACTTGCTCTTTCAATTCAGCTATTTCTTTTTCTACCTCTGTCATTCTTACTTCTAATGGCTTGTCCATAATTCACCCCCCTTTCTTGTATATTGTTTTTTTATGCCAAATTTTGTATAATTGTCTTATCCCTATAAAGGGTAAGGATAGGAGGTGGTCTTATTGACCAAACTTTTGATTCTACCCTGTTCCTTAATACTTGAATGAAACAAACGGATTGTTTTTGCTCCACCACGTCTAATCCACGGAAATCTCATTCTTGTAATTGCCTGCGTAGGGTATACCTCTTAGCGGAAACAAACCGCTAAAGTGGCAATCAGCTTTGATATACTTGTCCTCGTAAAGTATTCAAATCTGTTAAGGTGAATAAATAGGTCTGTGTAGTTCTGGTGTGTACGAGGGCATCAGAACTGCACATTTTATTTAGTTTTCAAAGACCACCCCTTATACTTACCCTTTATGTAAGATGCGTTATGTATTAGGCTGATTTGGTTGTTTGTTGTTGTTCTATTTGAATAGCTACTTTAATCAATCTGGCGAAATTTTCTAAAAATCTTTTGTATTCATTCGGCGGCGTTGTTCCCCCGCTGGATTTGATTATCTTGATTATTTTCATAACTCTTGCTCCTTCTCAATTTTGCTAAATATATCTTCTTCCGGAACCCCGAATATTTTAGATATGTATTTTCTGTTATTCTTGATTGGCATACACACCCCGTTTTCCCAATTCCAATATATTCTCTTGCTAGTTCCGCATTTTTCTGCGGTTTCTTCTTGATTCCATCCGTTAGATACTCTTAAGATTTCTAATTTTTTATACCAAGGCGACTTTGAGAATATTGATATAAGTTTTTTTTCTGCAGACATGAATAATCACTCCTTTCGTTGTAAATAATATCAATGTGATTGATATGTATCAAGTATGCATAACCGTTATTTATGGCAAAATAGCTCGATTTATGCAAATTATATCAATATCATTGATTGTTTCATTGATATTTGCAAATTTATTGACACTTTATCAATTGTGGTGATATAATTATTTTTAGAAAGGAGTGTTAAAAAATGGGAATTGATTATAAGGTTTTGGGTTCTTCTATTAAGGCAAGAAGAAAAGAGCTTAAAATCCATCAGAACGCCTTGGCTAATCAACTGGAAATTTCACAAGGGTATATTTCAGACCTTGAAAATGGTAAAATACCAAACCCAACAACAGGCATGATTGATAAAATTACTGGAGCATTAGGCATGAATATTAATAGATTATATGAGGTTTCAGAAACAACCCCTTCTTTTATTGAAGAAGATACAGCAGAATATAAGGTGACAAAAAGCAAAGATTCAACCAATACAATAAGCAATGTAATTGATTTAATTAAGATACCTATTCTTGGAGTAGTTAGAGCTGGGAAACCAATGTATGCAGAAGAAAATATTGTCGATTATACCTATATTGAAAAAGACAAAACCAATGGGAGCAGAATATTTGGTTTAAAAGTTGTTGGGGATTCAATGAATATGATTGGAATACAAGAAGGAGATACTATTGTAGTTAAGGAACAACCCGATATTGAAGATGGTGAAATAGGAATTGTACTTATTGATGGCGAAGAAGCCACGATAAAAAAAGTATTCAAAACCAATGGGAATATAACCCTTATGCCTCAAAGTACTAATCCAAAGCATCAACCTCAGATTTACGATATTAATAAAACAGAAATTAAAATAATAGGTAAAGCAATTGAATTTAGGAGAAAACTCTAATGAATGTAGTGTTGTATGCTAGATATTCAACGGATATGCAAACCGAAGATAGTATTGAGGCACAGACAAAAGCAATAAAAGAATACTGCAAGAAAAATAAATATACCTTAATAGATAGCTATATAGACAGAGGTATATCTGCCAAAACAGACGATAGACCAAAATTTCTGCAAATGATAAATGATAGCATTAACGGTCAATTTAACGCTATCATTGTTCATAAATTAGATAGATTTGCACGTAATAGATATGATAGTGCATTTTATAGAAAAAAACTTAAAGAAAATGGCGTAAAATTAGTTTCTGTATTAGAAAATTTAGATGATAGCCCTGAATCAGTTATACTTGAATCAGTTCTTGAAGGCATGGCGGAATTTTATTCAAAAAATCTCGCAAGAGAAGTACTCAAAGTTCTCAATCTTAATGCTTCTAAATCTAAATTTAATGGCGGGGTTGCCAACTTGGGATATGATATAGACCCATCAACAAAACAGTATGTAATAAATGAATTTGAGGCTCAAGCTGTACGCAAAATATTTAGCATGTACCTACAGGGTAGAAAATATGATGATATTATAAAAGAGTTGACTGATATGGGTATAAAGAGCAAAAAAGGAACCGATATAAAACCAAATACATTACATGACATTTTAAAAAACCCAAAATATAAAGGTACTTATTTTTTTAATAGAGGCTCCAGAAAAAGCAAAAGAGGAGCGCGTGCTGACACTATTTATAACGAAGGAGCAATACCACAAATAATAAGCGAAGATGACTGGAACCAAGTGCAAGAATCTATGTCTAAAAGGAGCCTTCCAAGAGCAACTAAAAAAGCCAAAACAGTTTATCTATTGTCCAATTTAATATTTTGTGAATGTGGCTCTAAGTATCACGGCGACAATGGCGGAGATAATTATTATTATTATAAAAACAGATTCCATACTTGCGAAAAAAAAGTTGACAGAATACGTCGGGAAGTTATCGAGGGCTTAGTGGTCGATTGCCTTATAAATAATATACTAAGCGATAATCATATAAAAAAAATAGTACAAGATTTTCAAGTTGAATATTTAAGTTTATTAGACAACAATAAAGATGAAATTGATATTACCAAAAAAGAAATAAGACAAAAAGAAACTGAAATAAATAATATCATGAACGCAATTAAGGCTGGAATTTTTACTATTACAACAAAAAAAGAGTTGGAGCTTGCAGAAGCAAAAAAAGAAGAACTAGAAACAAAACTTATTAAATTAAGCACGATTAAAGATGATAGTAATATGCCCCCTGGAAAAGCAGAGTATCTTTTACATTTTATAAAGCTTGAATTAACAAATAATGAAAGGCTTGAAGAAATAAAACCTATAATCCAACAATGTGTAGAAAAAATAGTAGTACATGATAATACGTTTGAAATATATTACACAATACCGCTACCCATTAAATTTTCTTATACAATCATAGTAGAAAGAGGTTGAAATATAGAAAAACTATGCTATAATAATTATTATGTTAATCGAAGCTGTTTTGGGATACTATACGGAACGAAGTCCCGCAGCCAGCTACACGGCGCATTGGTCTAACGGTTATGACGCCGCCCTCTCAAGGCGGTAACAGGGGTTCGATTCCCCTATGCGCTACCAAGTAAATTAGGGAAGCCTTTAGGGCTTTCTTTTTTTGTCTTTGAAAGTACAACCTTATAATCAGGGCAAACGCACGAAGCAAAATACTGGAAAAATAAAAGATAAAATTATACTTAGACCCCTCTTTCTCCCCTAAAAAGGGGACGAAAAGTAGTTTTTCATAGAAAAATCTTCATAGAAATTACTATTCGCTCCCTATCAGGGAGGCTAGGAGGATCTGGATTTGGAATT
>JBLMYQ010000010.1:0-42973 GCA_050258375.1 Deltaproteobacteria bacterium
CAGCGGTATTGATGATGTTCTTTTATGGGAAGAGGCTTGTTCAGACAAAGCAAGCGTAGGAATAGAAGGTATAAAAAAACAAAACGAAATTTCTCATAAAGCTTCAGATAACAACGTCAGACAATTCTGGAGTATCTTCTAAAGAGAAATTCACGAATTATCTGACTTAGAAGAAATGGCTATTGGGTCATGAAGCTTATTCAAAATTTGTTTTGTTTTTAATAAAAAGGAAGAAACTAAATTTCTAATAAAGATTCAAATAGAAAATTAAGATAATTTTAATATGAAGAAATTATCTTAATTTTTTTGATTAAAAATTATTTTTTTGCTAGAATATGAGTATGAATATAAGGGTATGGAGGGACAAATGTTTACAGGCATTGTTCAAGAGCTGGGAATAATTAAATCAATAAACTTTTCAGGGAGTGTTAATAAGCTGAAAATTGAATGCCCCATAACAATTAAAGGTGTTAAGCCTGGAGACAGTATAGCGGTCAATGGGGTATGTCTGACGGTTTGCAATATGGGAGAAACCTGGTTTGAGGCGGATGTTATGCCGGAGACAATGAGGAAAACAAGTCTGGCTAATCTAAAGGCTTCTTCAAGGGTTAATATCGAGCCTGCACTCAGAGTGGGTGATAAACTTGGAGGACATCTTGTTACAGGGCATATTGATGGTACCGGTCTAATAAAGGAAATTCGAAAGGAACAAAATGCAGTATGGATGAATTTTCAGCTTGCACCTGAGCTTTTAAAGTACATAATATCCAAGGGTTCTATTGCGATTGATGGAATAAGTCTTACGGTCGCAGAGGTTGATTTTAGTTCCTGCAGTGTCTCACTGATACCTGTTACCTTTGCCGGTACAGTGCTTGGTGAAAAAAGGGTTGGAGATATTGTTAATATTGAGTGTGATATGATAGGCAAATATATTGAAAAGCTGGCTGCGTATGGAGATAAAAATACTTCAGGGGGAAAAGGCTTGAATATTGATTTCCTTTCAGAAAACGGATTTGCGTAAAGAATTAATAAGTACAGATTAATGATTAATAACTTATTGGCTGTGTAACCAAAATAATGGATATGATTTTTAATATCCATTATTTTGCTTTTATTGAAAAAAAGGATATTAAATGCTAAAATTAAAGTATAGTGTTGTATTCTGGCATAAAAATGCTTATTTATTTGATAAAGTCTGATATTTCCGTAAAATTAGGTAAAAAGAAAGGAAGTTTTTAAAAATGAAAAAATCCTCATCCAAAAGATTTTTAGCATGGTTATTGGCTTTTGCGCTGGTATTTTGCCAGGTAGAAATACCTGTTATGGCTGAAGGGGGCGGAAGCGCTGCGACAAATAAGCAGATAGCGGCAGGGCAATATCATACCGTAGCCCTCAAGGTGAATGGAACAGTATGGGCATGGGGAGCTAACGGAAATGGTCAGCTTGGAGACGGAACGGAGACTGATAGCAAAACACCTGTACAGGTTAGTAATATAAGCGGCATTACATCAGTAGCAGCAGGAGCAAATCATACGCTAGCCTTGAAATCTGATGGAACGGTATGGGCATGGGGATATAACGGAAACGGTCAATTGGGTAATAACTCCGAAACCAGCAGTAAGATACCTGTTCAGGTAAGCGGATTATCGGGAGTTAATGCAATAGCAGCAGGCGCGTATCATTCGGTGGCCGTAACGGCTGCCGGAGAGGTATGGACATGGGGATATAACGGAAACGGTCAATTGGGTAATGATTCTGATGTAAGCAGTAAAGTGCCGGTAAAATTAACCACTGTCAGCGGAGCGGCAGAAGTTTCAGCAGGATTATATCATACTGCAGTTGTAACATCTGCCGGAGAGGTATGGACATGGGGATATAACGGAAGCGGTCAGCTAGGAAACAATACTACTGTTGACAGCAAAATCCCAATTAAGGCAGCTGGAATTACGGATGCTGTATCTGTTGCAGCAGGAGCAAATCATACAGTGGCATTGAGAACAGGCGGAACAGTATTGGTCTGGGGTAGCAATGGCTATGGACAATTGGGAGATGGTTCAGGAGTAGACCAGCTTGTGCCGGTTGAAATTAGTGGTTTAACAGGAGTTTCAGCAATAAGGGCAGGAGCAAACCATACAACAGCGTTAAAGACTGATAAATCAGTAGTGGCTTGGGGATACAACGGTTATGGTCAAATAGGGGATAATTCTACCACCCAAAAAACTTCACCGACTGCGGTAACTGGATTGACCAGTAATGTTACGGCAATAGCGGCAGGAACAAATCATACGGTTGCTTTGAAAACAGATGGGACAGTATGGACATGGGGAAATAATGTTTCAGGACAATTGGGTGATGGTACTACAACGCAAAGAAATGCTCCGGTACAGGTACCGGGACTTGATTTATTAAAAATTCTTACCCCAGGGGGGAGCATGACAAAGCAGATTGCCGGGGGAGGATATCATACGGTTGCTTTAAAAACAGATGGGACAGTATGGACATGGGGAAGAAATAACAATGGCCAGTTAGGTGATAATTCGACGGTACAGAAAAATATACTGGGACAGGTAAAAAGCTCGGATGGAACTTTATCTCTGACTAGAATTACGGCAGTAGCAGCAGGGGAATACCATACTGCTGCTTTAAGGTCAGATGGAACGGTATGGACATGGGGAAATGCGGAAAATGGGCGCTTAGGGAACAACAGTTCTACAGGTCAAAGAAATATACCAGTACAAGCACAAGCAACGGGCTTTACCAGTGTAGCTGCAATAGCTGCAGGACAAACTCATACTATGGCGGTGACAACAGCCGGAGATGTATGGGCATGGGGGAATAACGGAAACGGTCAATTGGGAGATGGCTCTAATACTCAAAGAAATGTACCGACAAAGCTGACTGGTGTATCGGGAGTTGCTGCAATTGCTGCAGGGCAATCCTTTACGGCAGCTCTGAAGGCGGATAAAACAGTATGGACTTGGGGGAATAATGACAAGGGACAATTGGGAGACGGTTCTATTACACCGAGAAATACACCGGCACAGGTAGCAGGGCTGACCGGGATTATTGCTATATCAACAGGTGCTAATCATGTAGTAGCCTTAAAGGAAGACGGAACGGTATGGGCATGGGGAAATAATGAAAGCGGGCAATTGGGAGATGGTACAAAATTTCAGAGAAACACGCCTGTACTGATAAACAATGTGGGTGGAGTCTCAGCTATTGCAGCCGGAGAATATCATACAATAGTTTTGAAGTCGGATGGAACGGTATGGGCATGGGGAAGCAATAACTATGGTCAGTTAGGTAACGGCAGCGGCGGAACAGGAGAATACAGTACTACAGCTGCACAGATAGGCGGAATGACAGGAGTAATTTCCATAGCAGGAGGGGCAAGCCATACACTAGCCTTGAAATCTGACGGAACAGTATGGACATGGGGTTGGAATGGTTTCGGACAGTTGGGAGACAATACCGTGACTCAAAGAAATACACCTGTGAAGGTATATAACTGTTTACTGTTCAAAAGGCTTCTTCCCGAGGATACATATGTCCAGGTAGTAGAATCAGGTTACTATACTTCAGCAGGTTTAAAAAGTGATGGAACGGTATGGACGTGGGGATATAACGGTCATGGTCAATTGGGAAATGGTAATACAACTGATAGTTATACGCGAGTCCAGGTACAGGGGTTGACTGGAGTCGTATCAATAGCAGCCGGAGAATATCATATGGCAGCCTTAAAATCTGATGGGACGGTATGGTGCTGGGGATATAATGCTAATGGCGAATTAGGAAACAATGACCCTAATAATGCTAATAGTGCTATACCGGTTCAGGTGGGTGGATTGTATGATGTTAAGGCAATAGCCGCTGGCTACAATTATACAGTAGCCTTAAAAAGTGACGGAACGGTGTGGACATGGGGCTTAAATGATAATATGCAATTGGGACGCGGAGCGAATAATACAACTCCTAGCAAAACACCGGTAATGGTACCTAAGTCAGCAAGTGTAGATGGATTTAATAACATAAAGGCAATTGCGTCAGGGGACTATCATGTAATAGCTTTAAAGGAAGATGGAACAGTATGGACATGGGGAAACAATGGCTATCAACAATTGGGGGATGGTACGACAACAAATAATGGTGTGCCACTAAAAATTAGTGGTTTGGTAGGAGTTGTGGCAATAACAGGAACAGCATATTCTACAGCAGTGTTAAAAGCAGATGGAACAGTCTGGAATTGGGGAAATGGTGCTTATGGTCTTTTGGGAGATGGGTTAAGTACCTCCGGCTATGTACCTGTACAGGTTAAAAGTACAGAGAGCTCCGGCTATCTGACTGATGTTGTAAAAATTAAGGGTGGGCTATATTATATGACAGCATTAAAGTCAGATGGAACTGTATGGACCTGGGGGTATAACCCATATAGTAATTTAGGACGCAGTGACAATTCTGTTATTGCCGGACGGGTTGTAAGCCCGGATGGAACTGGATTTTTGACCGGAATAGTAGGAATATCAGCAGGTGAGTATACATCAATAGCCTTAAAATCGGATGGAACGGTGTGGACCTGGGGATTCAACAACTGTGGTCAGCTTGGAATTGGAGGTGTATCACCAGGTAGTTCTACAAATCCAGTAAAGGTAAATGATTTGAATTTATACAGGGTTCTAATACCTGGGGAAAATGCAAGTAAGAAGCTTGCAGGAGGAGATTTTCACACAGCCGTATTAAAAAGTAACGGAACGGTATGGACTTGGGGACGAAATAATAAAGGACAGCTTGGAGATGGTACTACAACACAGAGAAATGCGCCGGTACAGGTAAGCGGATTATCTACGGTTACAGCGGTTGCAGGAGGAGCAAACCATACAATGGCCTTGAAATCTGATGGAACAGTATGGGGATGGGGGAACAATGAAAAGGGACAATTAGGAGATAATTCGACAACTAACAGGCTTTCTCCGGTGAAAGCAAGCGGATTGACCGGAGTGGCTGCAATAGATGCAGGAGCAAATCATACAGTTGCTTTAAAGGGTGATGGAACAGTA
Organism: Deltaproteobacteria bacterium; assembly: GCA_050258375.1. Classification (GTDB taxonomy): domain Bacteria; phylum Bacillota; class Clostridia; order Acetivibrionales; family UBA4821; genus JBLMYQ01. The sequence goes on from JBLMYQ010000010.1 coordinate 5,058, forward strand.
TGGGCATGGGGTTATAACGAGCAGGGACAATTAGGAGATGGAACTATAGCTGATAAACAGACTCCTAAACAGATAGGCGGATTGACCGGTGTCGCGGCAATAGCAGCAGGGGCAAACCATACAGTTGCTTTAAAGACGGAAGGAACAGTATGGACATGGGGATTTAACGGCAGTGGACAGCTGGGAATCGGAAATACTGATAATAAGTCTGCACCTATAAAGGTAGACGGACTGACAGATGTTGTGGCAATATCGGCAGGCGCGGATTATACTATTGCATTAAAAAGCAATGGCGATACATATGTATGGGGAAATAACGAATTTGGTCAGTTGGGCGATACCTCACAGACCAACAGAACTACACCTGTGCTGGCAAGTGGTTTGAATGGAGCGGCAGTAGCAGCAGGACAGACACACACGGTGGTTTTGAAGCAGGATTGTTCGGTATGGGCATGTGGCAAAAATGCCAGCGGTCAATTGGGGAACAACTCAATAGAACAAAGTAGTACTGCTGTTCAGGTAAAAAAAGATATAAACAATATGTTTACAGGAGTTAAGGAAGTAATAGCCGGAGGAAATCATGTTGTAGCATTAAAAATTGACGGAACGGTATGGGCATGGGGAAATAATGAATATGGGCAGCTGGGGGATGCTTCTTCGGGGACAAACAGATTAATGCCGGTACAGGTAGCTGATATGAATCTGCTGCAGCTTCTTTCCACAGGAGAAAATATGACAAAGCAGATAGCCGGAGGAGCAAATCATACTATAGCATTAAAATCGGATGGAACAGTATGGACCTGGGGATTGAATACCAATGGTCAATTAGGAAACAATTCCACAACGCAAAGTATTGCTCCCGTACAGGTAAAAAATACGGCGGGAACTGCAGGGCTTACTGGAATTACGGCAGTAGCGGCAGGAGCGAATCATACGGCAGCATTAAAAAGTGATGGAACGGTATGGACATGGGGCTTAAATACAAGTTACCAATTGGGGGTGGGTTCGCCTAGTCAAAGAACTACACCTATACAGATAAGCGGTTTAACTGAAGTCGCAGCAATAGCAACCGGAGCAAACCACACAATAGCGTTGAAGAATGATGGAACGGTATATACATGGGGGCTCAATACCAGTGGTCAATTGGGAGATAATACGCAAGCGAATAAGAGCGCACCGGTAAATGTATCCGGATTAACCGGTGTTGCAGCAATAGCAGCAGGGACATCGCATACACTGGCTCTGAAGAAAGATGGAACAGTATGGGCATGGGGCTTGAATGATAATGGGCGGTTAGGTAATAATTCTACTACACAAAGTCTTGTCCCGGTACAAGTTAAAGATACGGCAGGAACCGGGAATCTTACCGGGGTTATTGCAATAGCGGCAGGAGCAAGTCATTCAGTAGCTTTAAAGAGCGATGGAACGGTATGGACTTGGGGTTTGAATGCCAATGGGCAGCTAGGGGATAATTCCACTGACCAAAAACTTACACCAACCCAGATAACCGGAGTAAATGGAATTGCGGCAATATCGGCAGGTCAGGCTCATACCGCAGTTTTAAAGACGGATGGTACTGCATATGCTTGGGGATATAATGAATATGGGCAATTGGGAGACGGTACTGCTAGCCAAAGAATTGCACCGGTATCTATAAGTGGTTTAAATGATACTATATCAATAGCATCAGGAGCAAATCATACAATTGTTTTAAAAGCAGATGGAACTGTATGGACATGCGGATATAACTCAAACGGGCAACTAGGTGATAGTACTACGACCAATAGATATATACTGGTGCAGGTATCCGGTCTGAATCTAAAGAAGCTTCTGGCTCAGGGAAATAATATGATAAAGCAGATAGCTGCGGGAGTATCCCATACGGTAGTTTTAAAGGCAGATGGAACAGTATGGGCTTGGGGAAGCAATGAATATGGTCAATTAGGAAACAACACCGGTACTTCGAGTAGTATACCAGTGCAAGTAAGCAGTTTAACTAAGGTTTCAGCAGTAGCAGCTGGTGGCAACCATACTATAGCGTTGAAACGGGATGGCACGGTATGGACCTGGGGAAAGAATATAAGCGGTCAGCTGGGGGATAGTACCGTAACTCAAAGGAATACTCCGGTGCAGGTTCCTGGATTAACCGGAATTACGGCAATAGCGGGAGGAGAAAATCATACCCTGGCCGTAAAATCAGATGGAACAGTATGGGCGTGGGGGTTAAATGATGAGGGACAATTAGGAGATAATACCCTGACTCAAAGAAATAGTCCAGTACAGGTAAGCGGATTGACCGGGGTTGTTTCAATAGCGGGAGGCTCAAAGCATAGTGTATCATTAAGGGATGATGGAACCGTATGGACTTGGGGAAATAATGCATTAGGTCAGTTAGGAAATGTGACTGGTGCTCAGAGTAAAATACCTGTACAAATGACCGGTGCGACAGGGGTTACGACAATAGCAACCGGAGCGAATCATACCATAGTAGTAAAACCAGATAGTTCGGTATGGGCATGCGGAAGCAATGATAAGGGACAATTGGGAGACGGCTCAACGACTTACAAAACTACAATAGTTCAGATTAGCGGCTTGGACAATGTCAGCTTTGTAGCAGGAGGAGCAAAGCATACTATAGCTTTAAAAAAGGATGGAACAGTATGGGCATGGGGAGATAACGAAAAAGGACAATTGGGAGATACGACCGGAGTTCAAAAGAGTACACCGGTACAGGTTAAAGAGTCGGCTGGAAATGCTCAGATAACAGAGGTTGTAGCAATAGCAGGGGGAGCAAAGCATACGGCTGTATTAAGAATAGATGGAAAGGTTTGGACAGGTGGATTCAATGAAAAAGGACAATTAGGAGATAACTCTGTGATTGACAAAAATCCTTTGGTGCAGGCTGTTAATATTAATGTGCTGCAGGTGCTTGCGACTGCTGCTCCGACGGCATCAGATAGCGGTAATGATACCAGACGTGAAATATCGGTCAGCTTTAACGGTACAGATGATGAAACCTATATAACGGGTTATAGAATCTTTATTGTACCTTCTTATAAAGTAAGCAGCTTTACTTTGGATGTGGCTTCAGGGCTTGATTCTACAAAGTACAAGCAAGAGGAAAAAAAGGGAACAAACGCATCTCATACAGTAGTTGTTACAACAGCAGTTAAAGATTGTATGGGAGCGGATATTACTACTGATAAAACATACAAGATGTTTATCATGTCTGTTGGAGAAAATGGTTATGTGAGTTCGCTTTCTTCAGGCTCGAATTCTATCTGCTATCTGTGTTCATTGGATTTCAGCAGTAGTACTTACAGTGTGGATGAAGATGGAAGCAATATAACAATAACTGTTGTGAGGTCAGACAACCTCACAGGTTCAACAAGTATTGAATATGCAACGAGTGATGGAACAGCAGCTGCAGGGGTACATTATACGGCAGCAAGCGGGACCTTGAATTTTGCAGAGGGAGAATCAAGCAAAACCTTTAATATCAGCATAACAGACAACACGATTTACAGCGGAAATAAGGTTATCAATCTTTCTCTGAAAAATCCGGGGACAAGAGCAAGAATTGGGCAGCAAGGTACTGCTGTAGTAAACATACTTGATGATGAACCGGCTGCAATAGCGAAGGTTCAGTTTGCCAGTGATTCTTACAGTGTAAATGAAAATGGTGGTTCTGCTACAATAACTGTTACCCGAATAGAAAATATTTCTGGTACAACAAGAGTGAATTATGAAACAAGCAATGGAACAGCATCGTCAGGTGTTCATTATTCAGCAGTAACCGGAGCCTTGAATTTTATAGAGGGAGAGTCAAGCAAAACCTTTACGGTGCCGATAATTGATAATGGAGTATTTGCAGGTGACAAAACGGTAAATCTTACATTAAAAAGTCCTACAGGAGGAGCAGAGCTTGGAACGCCATCTTCTGCAACATTGAACATAATTGAAGATGAAGCTTATGCTACTGCGGATGCAGCTGTTGAAGGCAGCGGAGGCAGTCTGATTGTGGTTGATGACGGAACAAGCTATACCAACAGCAACAGCCTTCAATTGCATCTTACACAGCTAAACAATGTTAAAAATGTCAGAGTAAGCCTTGATGGTATTAGCTGGTCGCCTTATGAAGAAGTTCTGGGAAATGAATTTACTAAGCAGATTACTTTTATTGGCGGCAGTGATGGCGAAAAATCGGTATTTTATCAGTTCCAGAATCCGGCAGGAAAGGAAAGCAGGATTTTATCAAAGAAATTGTTTATTGATACTACTGCACCTACAGTATCACTGCAAACGACCGACGGCTCTATGATTGCAAAGAATGGAGTATTCAAATTCAGAGTAAATATTAACGAAAAAGCGTCAAAAAAGATTATATACAATATAGTTGTAAATGATGAAGCTGTAGTTTCGGATACAACTACTACATCAAGAAACTTTAATGTGCTGTTAAGCGATTTGACATTAAATGAGTATAGTCTTATTTCAATAAGTGTGAGGGATGTAGTTGGAAATGAAACCGAAAAGAATGTTTCGGTGCTGGCGAAATAGCTTATACCCGATTCACCAAAAGGAGGAAAGATTTTGCAAAGAAGATTAATGCTTGGAGAAATCCTCTTAAAAGAGAATATAATAACTGAGGAAAACCTACAGTTAGCTTTGAAGCAGCAAAAAAGGTATAAGATAGGTGAGCTGCTTGTTAAAAAGGGTCTGATTACCGAAACTATTCTTAATGATGCCCTTGAGCAGCAAAAGAAGACAAGTCAGCAGTTAGGAGAAATCCTGGCTGAGATGGGAAGAATAACAGAAGAAAACATTGCTGATGTTGTTGCAGAGCAGGAAGGCTATGAAAGAGTAAATATCTCACAGGAAGACAATATAGATTTAAATCTTATTAAGTCTTTTGATGAGAATTATATGAGGCACTTTCTGGTAATTCCCTTTCAGAAAAAAGATGATACGCTAAGAATAGTAATCCAGAAATACTATAATTATCGAACTATAGATTATATTAAAGACTTTTATAAGGTAAAAAAGATTGAGATATGTATTGGTACGGAAAAGGAAATTTTAACATTTTTAGATAAGCATTTTACATATTACTATAAGGAAGAAGAAGAATACAAAGAGGAATTGGATGATGAAGAGCTTGACATTATGTCAACTGAATCCCCGCTTGTCAAATATGTAAACAACATACTTGAAAAAGCGGTAAGAGAAAATTCAAGCGACATACATGTTGAGCCCCAGTTCAATCAGGATTCACTTATCAGATTCCGTATAGACGGAACCTTGTATCCAAAATCTAAATTTCCGCGCGCATGGCACAAACAGGTTATTTCCAGATTGAAGATACTTTCAAAGCTGGATATTGCCAAGCAGTTTGAACCTCAGGACGGAGAAATCAGATTCAAAATAAATAACGGATATATCAATATGCGTGTTTCTACTATACCTACCATTAACGGCGAAAAGATGGTAATACGACTTTTGGGTTCGGGTACATCTGCTGTAGACCTTGAACACCTTCAGCTTACAGAGGGAAATATGAACACCATCATAAGTGCACTTAATAAGAGAAGGGGAATGATACTGATAACTGCTCCGACCGGAGAGGGCAAGACAACAACCCTTTATGCTTCGCTTAGTTATTTAAACAGCGAGGGTATAAACTCCGATATAAATATTGTAACAATAGAAGATCCTGTTGAAATAAGGCTTCCAGGAATAAATCAGGTTAAGGTTTCGCCGAATATTTCCTACGCACAGGCTTTAAGGGCTATATTGAGACAGGACCCGAATGTTATAATGGTTGGAGAGATAAGAGATGATGAAACTGCTGATATAGCTGTAAAAGCAAGCATAACAGGACACTTGCTGCTTTCAACCTTACATACGACAGATACCTATGGGGTTATAGCAAGGCTTTTGAATATGGGTGTTCCTGCATACCTTATTGCCGATTCTCTTGAATTGGTTATTGCCCAAAGGCTGGTCAAAAAGCTCTGTCCAAAGTGCTGTGTAGATGATGAAGAAAGTGTTGAATTTATTAAAAGTATTCATCCTAAGATTAATTTCTCAGAAGCGAAAATCAAAAAGCCCCAGGGATGCTCTTTCTGCGATAATTTAGGGCATGATGGAAGAATTGCTGTTTTTGAATTTCTCCAAGTTGACAATGAGATAAGAGATTATATAGCGGTGTCTGATATAAGAAGTATAAGAGAACACAAAAAAGCTGCAAAAACAATGTATGAGGATGGGCTTGAAAAGGTACTGCAGGGTAAGGTGCATTATGATGAGATGCTTGCTACCATAGGGCTTTCGAAAAATGTACTTAAGTTTAAAAAGAATTGATTTTTTGAGAGGATACTTGCAATGAGATTTTATATTTCGGGAATCAATAGAAAAGGGGAATATGTCAAACAGGAATTTGAGGCGGAGTCGGAGGCTGAAGTTATTGAAAGGCTCGAGAGCGATGATTTTATAATAGAGTCTATAAAACAAAACAAAGGTGGATTCCTATTTTTCAAAACAAAGAAATTTTCAAACAGAGATCTCATGTTTTTTTGCAACAGCATGGCGCACATGCTTGGAGCGGGGCTTGATCTGATAGCTTCTCTTGAGGTTGCAGAGAGACAAACAAAAGGAAGCTTTAAAAGTATAATACAGGTTATACATAAGGATATAGTAGCAGGTGCAAGTCTGAGTGAAAGTATAGCAAGATATGCTGAATTCCCCGAGATATTTTCAAAAATTATTGCTGTCGGGGAGAGAACGGGAAATTATTCCGAATGCTTTGAATCTCTGTATGAATACTTTTCCAACAAGGGGCAGCTTGAAAAAAAGATAAAATCGGTTACTGCGTATCCTATTATGCTATTGGTTTTCGGGGTAATCATAACAATAGTAATAACAGTGGTGGCAATACCTAAAATGCTTCCGGTTGTTCAGAACTTTGATATCAAACTGAATCCGCTTACTCAAACACTGCTGAATTTTTCGAATTTTATAACCCAGTATTACTTGCCTGTAATTATTGTACTGACTGCCTGCTTCTTTGGTATAAAGAATTTACTCAAAGGACCTTTGTCACCGTATGTTGATAAGGCAAAATTCAAGCTTCCGATTTTGGGAGAAATATTCAAAAAGGTTACTTCTGTTGATTTTGCAAATACAATGGCAATACTTGACCAGGCAGCTGTAAATCTTCTTATAGAAATTGACTTGATGGCAGATATGTTTGCAAATAAATTTGTCAAAGATAATATTCTGCTTATAAAAAGCGAGGTCATAAAGGGAGAACAAATAAGCACTTATATGTCCAGAGAAATATTTGACGAGCTGCTTATCAACGTAATGGTTGTAGGAGAAAAGAGTGGACAGAAGGTTGATATGTTAAAAAAGGTTGCCAATTTTCTTGATCAGGAGGTAAGACAGAGTATTGATTCTGCTGTCAGAATTTTAAATCCTCTTTTGCTTGCTACACTCGGCGGAGTAGTTGGTATCCTTATATTTTCAGTAATGGCACCCTTGCTTGACATATATAAAAATGTCGGATAAAATGAAAAAAGATAGAAAAGCTTGAAATAAAAGCAAATTGAGATATATTAAGACAAAATTAAATCAAGTTTTACGTATATTTTAAGAGTGAAAGGAGGTATTTTTAACTTTTTATTCACTAAAATAACTAAGGAGGAATTTTTATGTCAATAACAAAATGCAATTTAAAAAGCAGCAAGGGTTTTACGCTTATTGAATTATTGATTGTAATACTTATCTTAAGTCTTCTGGTTGCAATAGTCCTTCCTATTTACACATCCAAAAACGAAAAGGCAAGACAGACGGCAAATGCTTCAAATATTGCAGCGATAGAAGCTGCTGCAGATAATTATGACCTCGAAGTCGGACTTGCTGCAGGCGATTATGAAAAAATCGACAATACATCTACAATATTTACTAAAGGCTATTTAAAGAGCGTTCCTGTAAATCCTTGGGCTAAAACCACCAAAACACAGGGAGGAGATGCTTGGGGCTATATTCTGGTTAAGTATAAGGCTTCTGCTGATGCTACCGGTAATGTTACAAATCCTGTAAACAAGGTTTTCTTGGGGTCCCTTAACGATGGCGTTACACCTAATGTAATTACATACTATGATCCGGTTGCTGATACTGCAACCAGTACAATTAATTGTGTTAGTGTAATTACAGGTGCAACAGGACTTACCGGTGCAGATAATAATCATCAGTATTTTGTTACTGATCCTACTCCATAAAAAGGCTTTTGAGAGAATATGCTTATGATAAGGAAAAAGAACGGATACACCTTAATAGAGCTTCTTATTGTTATGCTGATTGTTATTGCTTTTGCAGGTGTTGTTTGCATATCTTTTTCCAAGTCATATAACGGAAATGTTTTGAAAAACAATGCTTATTTATTGGTTTCAAAGCTTAATTATTACAAGCTGTACTGCGTTAATAACAATACAGATATCGATGCCAGCTTCTACGCCGGACAGGTAACCTTTCTTCATGACGGCGTAGAAGTGGATAAGATTATTTTTAGCAAGGACTGTGTCCTTGATTTTCCTGTTTCGGGAGTTAACATCAACAAAAAAGGCTTTGTTGTTCTTTCGGCGGATGTTACCTTAAATCTGCAGTATAAAGGTCAGGCCAGGCAGATTCTTATCGGAAAGTATAATTTGAAGGTTAACTGAGGTGTCTTATGAGTTTTATAGAGGTTTTTATGGCGGCTGTAATAGTTTCAATATTAAGCTTTCCTATTGCGTTATTTGGATTTCAAACTCATCTGAACAACCTTAGGATTACAGAAATCACAAATGCGGTTTATGCTGCTCAAAAAGAAGATGAGAACCTTCAAAGCATTACTTATTCCGAAGGCGAAAAGGAAATAAACGGCTTCAAAGTAAATTCGACAAGAGAAAACGAGAAGTATTATATCACGGTTGAAAGTAAAAACGCAGGTACAAAGCTTGAAATGATAGGCTTTGTCAAGAGTAACGATTATGCGAAATAAAGGATTTACCCTGATAGAGATGCTCATAGTTTTGTTATTTGTTTCACTTCTGATGCCTGTGATTTGTTTCACTTTTGCTAATTTTCAAAAGACGGTAAATACGGGAACTGAAAGACAGAAATATTATCAGGATATATCCAATGTAAAAATGATTATTGAAAGGGATTTCCTTGACAAGAATATTGTGATTACGGCTGTCGAACCTGGGCGTATGCAGGTGACCATAGGTTCGAGGCAAATAGAGTATTTTTTTCAAGGTAATTCAATTCTTAGAAAAGAAGATAGCAATCCTGCGGATGTTTTGGCAGAAGGCTTTTATGAAGGCTCTTTTGAAAGACCTGATATTAATTTAAAGCAGGTTGTCATTTACTTTAAAAGAAATGAAAGTGCTAAGAGAGATACTATTTTCTTGAGTTCGGATTACAGCAAGTGGGATTATCAGGAGGAGTGATATTTTGGAGCCTGTAGGAATTGCGTTTTTCAATAAAAAATTCATAATATGCGAATCTCTCAAAAAAGCAAGGGATTATTCCTGTATATATTATAATCAGGCAAATCTTAATAAGATTTTTACCGAAACGGTTTCAAATATGAAGTTGAAAAACAGGGATTTTGTAATAACCTTGCCTACAGAGGTAGTAAAGGTAAGCACCCTTATAGAAAAGACGAACATGAGAAAGCTGAAAAATTTTGATAAGGCAATAATAGGTGAGCTGTCAAAGGAGCTTTGCGTAGACCCTGTAGAAAATATCATTTCCTATAAGTATTATATAAAAAATGATATGCCGGATAAAATGTTTCTAAATGCGGTGTTTGCTCCAAAAGCGAAAATTGGTGAGCTTGTTAAGAGCTTGGGAAATGTAAGCATTAAAGCTATTGATATTATTTCGGAAAGCTTCAGGAGAGTAATAAATTACAAGAATGATTATCTTATCCTGAATTTTTATTATGATGGAGAAGAGGAATATGTCGGAATATTCATCTACAGAAATAACTTTCTTTTAGGGTACAGATGTCTGGAAACCGTTAGCTATGATGTTCCTAAGCTTAAAATGGAAATTGACAGGATTCTTACTTTTATTAAAAGCGCAATAAAGGACTTTTCTCTTTCAAGATGCGCTATATTCAGTGATACAAAAGGTAATGTTGAAATAATGCTTGAAGAGCTCCAGGATATAAAGGTTGAAGGCTTTGAAGTTGAAGAAAGCATAGCTGCTGCTGCAAGCGGACTCTGTGCATGGGGTAAATAAAAATGAGTTATAATTTATTGCCGGTTGAGTTTAAAAAAAGCAGGGTGGTTGAAAAAGTATCAATTGCTGCATTGATAGTTTTATTTATAAGCGTTTCGTTTATTTTTCTTTTAGCATACGAGCATTATAATTATAATGCTGAGCTGAAATACTGGGGAATAAAAAAAGAAGCGATAAATCAGAAGAATAAAAAGCTTGAAAAAAGATTAAATTCAAATGAAACATTCATAGCTTTCAGAGATAAGGGTAATAAGTTGAAAATTGCGCCAAGAGTAAAGCTGGAATACAATCGGTATGATTATATTCTTTCACTTATTGGCGAGCTGACTCCTCGCAGCGTACTTATAAATAAGATTGACAGCGATTCCAAAACAGATGGCATTACACTTGAGGGGCAGACCAAAGAGTATCAGAATCTTATGAATTATTATGAAATACTTACAAGAACAGATGGTATTTTTAATGCTGCTTATGAATCAATAGTTTATGATAATAAGAACAATGTTATTAATTTTAAAATGAAATTTTTTCTTAGCAAATCAGAAAGTGAGAAAAAATGAAAACACTTAAGAAAAAGGTAAATAAAAAATTATTGCTATTGATTTTATTAATAATATTAATGCTTAGTTGTGATGTGGCATTTTATTATTCTATGGCGTTTTTAAATACCGATATTACCAAGAATATCAGTAAGATTAAAGAAGAATATTCCTCAGCTGAAAAGCAGGTGGGAAAGATTCGAAGCCTGGAAGCCCAGATGGAATTAATAAAAAGCAGCGAAAAGGATGAAGCACCTGATAAAACCCTTCTAATTAATCTGATTCTGCTTACGAAATTTATCGGAAAGGATAAGATAATTAGCATACAACCTGATATAAAGAGGATTGACGATGAGGATAACCTGGTAAAAATACCGATAAAAATTGAATTTATAACAGATTATACAAAGCTGATTAAAATTTTTTCCGATTTTTCAAAGGAATATCCGGAACCCAAGTTTGAAAATATGAAAATAGAATATGTAGAAAATGCAATGAAGGTTAGCGTGGATTTCATTTCTGTTTCAAGGAAGCTTGGAGAGCTTGATACTGCAAAAATTTCAAGAGTGTTTGACGGCATCAATAAAGTTAAAAGTCCAATCGGGTTCTTTTATGATTATGCAAAAGAAACAAAGCAGCTTGCAGGAAATGGCTTGCTGCCCAAACAGGATGCTGGTGCTGTAATTCCTGATGGAGCAAAGGTTTTGGATGCTAAAACACAGGTTAAGGATGTAAGTGTTTTCTCTGGGAACACCTTGTCTCCTCAGAAGCCTGCACAAACCAAGAAAAAGGTAAAGGTTAAAATCGAATATAATGATATCGAACAAACCAAGAAAGACAGCGTAGAGAAAAAGAGCCAAACAAAGCCGCAGGATAAAGAACAGAATAAAAGCGGAACAAATACGGTCAAAAAGCCGGTGGTGACACAAGTAACCTTTGCGCTTCCTGTTAAAGGAGTCTGGAATATATTATATAAATTTGGGCAGAAAATAGTTGAAAAAGGTATGGAAACTGATTTTCATAATGGAGCAGATATTGCAGGGAAGGAAGGAACTGCTGTATTTGCTGCAGATAATGGCAAGATTATTTTTGCGGGCGAAATGGATAAACAGTCAAAAAGTATAATTCTGGAAGGAACAAGCGGCAAAAAATATAAATTTGTATATTCAAATCTTGGAACAGTGGTTTATACGCAAGGTAAAACAGTCAAAAAAGGACAAAAAATCGGAACAATAGGTAAGGATTCCTTGACAGGGAAAGAGTATGTGCATTTTGGAATAATGCTTGCCGGTAAATTTGAAAATCCTATGAATCTTAAGTATGCAGGAGTTAAATAATTATGATGGGTTTTTCGAAGAATAGAGGGAGTATAGCTATTTATGCTTTATTTATAGTATTAGGCTTGTTATTGGCAAGCTCTTTTTTTATGATTTACTCAAGAATCAATCTTGAATCAACCTATATGCTTTTTTATAATCTGCAAGCTGGTAAGGCTTCCGAATACGGCATACAAAAATATCTTGAAGCATTAAAAGGGAAATATATTAATGGAAGCAATCTCCCCAAGTCCGGCCAAATGGGGCAGACATCAAAATATGAAATTGAATGGAAAACAGAAGAAAGCTTGTCTGAAAAAACAATAGGGGGAGGCAATATTGCCCAGCAGAATCTTTATGAGAGCTATCCTTTTGTAATGGACGATTGGGCATATATATCACAATTAAACTTAAGCGGTACTAAGTTTTCATTATCGGGCGATTATAATCCGAAGCTTTCCTCTGATGATTTCCTTATTTCTTATATGAATAGCGAGCAGAATGCAATAAATACATGCAATGTTTATTTTCATGATGCCGCGGCAAGTGTTCAATATGCTGTTGAGCAGCAGGATTATGCCTTTATGGACAGTTATTATTACTGGGATTCGGTATTAAATACTATGGGGGTTTACTACTGCCTTTTATATAAGAATACAGCAGATAATACCACTGTTGTTGATATTTACAGCGGCTTTCCTGAAACAGGAGCAGCCCTTACAAAGCTTTCAAGCTTTGAATTGCCGGGGGAAACCGAGAAGTTTGAGTTGGCAGGAGTTTATTCTGATGTTCTCAAAAGCAGCTTTTTGTATTTAATTACTAAGCAGCAAGGAGAGGGGATTACTGTCAAAAAGTTTATTACGGCTTCAAAGCAAATAGAAGATATTGATACTATTAATGCAGCGGAGATACGTAGTTTATCAGCTTCGTGCGTATGGAATCCTATTCTCAATATAGAAGAGCTTTATGTCGCAATGGTAGGAACGGATAATTCTTTTGGGGCATATCTGTTTTATGACGGGAAAAGAGAAGAGCTGCCTGCTTCTAATTCTGTTGACGTCCTGGATGCGACAAAAATTTTAAACATCAATGCCGTATTTTCTTCCAATATAGGCAAAAGCGTAGTATATATGCTTGTGCAGAAAACTGAAGACGGTAATTATCAAACATATAGGTACATTAAGGATATTTCTGCAGTATGGGAAGGCTTGGGTGAATTTAACTTTGGGAGCAATATCAAGCCTGAATTTTGCGGGGTATACAGCCCCAGATTCAGATATCTAGTCCTAAGCTCTGATAGTGGAGGCTCTGTACATAGAGTAACCGGAATCTGTACCTCAATCGGAGAGGTTTACAAAAAAAGTTCTGGGGAAAGACCACTTCTGGCAAGGGTGAGAATAAATTTCAAAGTAGAGCTTGATTATGAGAAAAATCCTACTACAGGAGAGACAAAGCTTTTAAAGGTAAACGTAACTGAGATCAAAAAAGAATAGTTCTTTTATTGCCCCTGTCAAATATTGCACTATAAACATAGAAATAGTATACTTTCTTAAAGAATAAATATATAAATGATTATTAAGCATTAAGAAATAGGGTGATGAACATGGATATTCAGTTCAACACAATTCAAGAAGCGATTGAGGACATTCGAACCGGGAAAATGGTTATTGTAGTCGATGATGAAGACAGGGAAAACGAGGGCGACCTGGTTGCTTCTGCCCAAATGATTACGCCGGAGATTGTTAATTTCATGACTATGTATGCAAGAGGTATGCTGTGTGTGCCAATTACAGAAGAAAGAGCTGCACGGCTTGAGCTTCAACCTATGGTTAAAAAAAATACAGAGCACATGGGAACAGCATTTACAGTTACAATTGATCATGTATCTTCAACTACAGGAATTTCTGCTTATGAACGTGCTAAAACAATATCAGAAATAGTAAATCAAGGGTCTGAGCCAAATGACTTTATCAGACCGGGACACGTATTTCCTCTTATTGCCAAAGAAGGCGGAACCTTAAAGCGTTCAGGGCATACAGAAGCGGCAGTAGATCTTGCCAAGCTTGCCGGACTTATTCCTGCGGGAGTTATTTGTGAAATCATGAATGAAGATGGCACAATGGCAAGGGTTCCAGAACTGATGAATTTTGCAAAGGTACATAATTTGAAAATCATAACCATTGCTGATTTGATTAGTTATAGAAGGAGTACTGAAAAGCTTATAAAAAGAGTAGCGTGCTCTCACATGCCTACTAAATACGGCGAATTCAGAATAATGGCATATGAGAACATCATAAATGGAGAGCATCATGTTGCTTTGGTAAAGGGAGAAATAGAAAATAAGGATGAGCCTGTTTTGGTGAGAGTCCATTCTGAATGCCTTACAGGAGACGCTTTCGGCTCTTTAAGATGTGACTGCGGTGAGCAGCTTGAAACAGCTATGGAGGCTGTTGAAGAAGCAGGCAAAGGTGTGATATTATACATGAGACAGGAAGGGAGAGGAATTGGGCTTCTAAACAAAATCAAAGCTTATGAGCTTCAGGATAAAGGAAAAGACACTGTCGAGGCAAATCTTATATTAGGATTTCCAGCCGATTTAAGGGATTATGGAATAGGTGCTCAAATACTTTCGGATATAGGAGTAAGAAAAATAAGGCTTCTTACTAATAATCCTAAAAAAATAGTCGGATTAAGCGGCTATGGTCTTGAGATTGTTGACAGGCTGCCTATACAGGTTGCTGGGAATAAGCATAATGCCAGATACCTTCAAACCAAAAAGAATAAAATGGATCATATTCTGGATTTTCCAGCAGATAATACTTACGGCTTAGAGGCTAAAATTTAGCTTAGCTATATTTGCATCTTGATTTTAACTTTAAACTTTACATTTTACACTTTACACTAACTTTAGGGGGGATTTATAATGATAAAAACAAATGAGGGAAATCTTATTGCAACTGGTCTTAAATTTGCTATTGTTATAAGCAGATTCAATGAATTTATTACTTCAAAGCTTTTAGGGGCTGCTATTGATGGTATTATCAGGCATGGAGGTTCGGAAAAGGATATAGAAATTACATGGGTGCCCGGTTCTTTTGAAATACCGATTGTAGCTCAAAGGCTGGCATCCAAAGGTACGTTCGATGCGGTTATATGTTTAGGAGCAGTTATAAGAGGCTCAACACCGCACTTTGATTATGTCTGTGCAGAGGTTTCAAAGGGTGTGGCGAAAGTATCATTAGATACAGGCTTGCCTGTAATATTTGGAGTTGTAACTACTGACAACATTGAGCAGGCTGTTGAGAGAGCAGGAACAAAAGCAGGAAACAAGGGATATGATGCTGCAGTTTCTGCAATTGAAATGGCAAATCTGATGAAAACCTTAAAATAAAAAGCTTCTTAATTATAAGGAAAATGGATGGATATTGCTAATAATCTTAAAAAGGTTTAAAATATTATTAGGAATATTTCTTGTAATTTTTATCTGGACAACAGTTACAATTTATAATAATATCTTAAGTATCTATTATTCTTATTCAAAGGTTAATGATTGTAACAGGGGGAATAACATGCCTAAAAAAATTATTGCATTAATAGCTGTACTAATTATCATTCTAATTCCATTTTCTTCAATGGCCGAAATTAGCAATAGCGTTATGGATGATGCTTCGCAAAAGGCTGACAGAACAAAGAAGGATGGCGACAAAGCAGTAGATAAAGCATCCAAGAATTTTATTTTTACGCCGGAGTCAGAGAGACAGACAGTAGATATTAGAAGCAATGCTAAAAATACTAATGCAGATCAAGCTTTAACCGAGCTGGGCAAAGGAACATACAGCACGGCATGGAGAGTTCTCATTGAGTTTCAAAGAAACAGTTTTCCGGTTTGCCTTGTTGGTATAATTATTGGTGCATTAATTACTAATGTCCTGGGACCTAGGAACATGATAAAAAAGAAGCTTGGTATCAGTCTGATGTTTGGATTTTTAAGCTTTTGGGTAATTGCTCAGGTTGCTCCTGTAGTTTTCTGGGTGTTGATTCAATAATGAAAGGATTATGATATGAAAGTTCTTGTGGCAATAAACAATGATGCCGTCTCAGAGGCCATTGGTAATTTCTATCAGCGTGAATATGGTAATCCTCTTGAAATAAAAAATGTCTACTATTTTAAAGCTTTATTGGAAGAGATAAAGCTTAGCAGCTTTAACAGCATTATTATTCATGAGGAGCTTGAACCATTTTCAACAGCAAACCAAGAAGTAATAGATAATAACCTTTTTGAAATTTTCGATAAAATCTCCGATGAGGGACGCGGAGCCAGTATAATCTTTATTTCTTCAGAGCGCAGAAAAAGAGATGATAAGCTTATTAGAAAAATGTTTAACATCGGTATTTATAATGTGCTGATAGGCGAAGACAGAACAATTGAAGAAGTAGCTAAGCTGCTGGATAAACCAAGAAGTAAAAAAGAAGCAAAGAGTTATATAGATTATGATTTAGATGAAGATGCATATGGAAAAGAAGATGAAGTAAATGAAACCGAACTGAACAGAATTCTGGTTGCTTATGAAAGTGCTGCCGGAGATGAGCAAAAATATGTTGAAATATTTGACAGGATTGCAGAACAATACACTGATGTTCAACTTAGGGTTATAGCGGCTTTCTTACCTGAACATGTAAAAAGGGTATTGTATAATAATAGTGACAAATTCAGAAGTATTATTGCGCTTGCAGTACCTGACTATGTAGAGAAGCAGGATATTACTTCTTTTAAAGATTCGGGAAGCTATGATTTACCGAGAAATGAAATATCGGTACCTGAAGATTATAGTCAAAAACAGCCTGAACCAGAGACTGTGATAAGGAAATATGAAGAGCCGATTCCTATAAAAGAGCAAGAGCCTTATCCGCAGCAAAGACCATACGAAAAACATCTTGCGGTTCAGCCTCCTATAACTGAGAGTCCTACCAAATATCAGAAATTCACCGAAGTTATTGAAAAAGAAATAATAAGAGAAGTGTATGAAACGCCAAAGGATTATCGCAAGGTGGTTTGCTTTGTCGGTGCACATAAATCAGGTACAACCTTTTTAATTAATGCTATTGCAACCTACCTTACCCGCCGTGGAATTAAAACGGCGATTATGGATGCAACAAGAAACAAAGATTCATATTTCATATATGCAATAAATAATGAGAATAGCAGAGAAATAGCTTCAAAAAGCTTGCGCTCTCTGGCAGATGGAAAAGACCTTCCTCTGGAGGTAAACAGAACCAGTATTTATACTGCAATCCCGGGACAGGCATCGAAGGAAAATATGGATTATGTAAAAATGGTAGAGCTGGCGAAATCTAAAAATTCAGTTCTTTTATTGGACTGCGATTTTGATTCTCCTCTGGAGCTGTTCAAGATATGCCAAAATATTTATATTGTGCAAGATATGGATATCCTCAATTTACAGCCGATTACATCCTTTCTTAGAGAGCTTAAATATAAAGGAATCAATCTTGAAAAAGGAAAGGTTATTATAAATAAGCATGTTAAGTGTGCGCTTCCGGCAAAGAGAGTAATAGAAGGTATATCCTATTACAGTAATCCTGAAATGACTATTTATGATGAATTATTTGTAAAGAATATTAATTATTATATTATTCCGTTTGAAGAGGGTAACCAGAGAAAATATCTTGAAGGCTTGTATTTATGCAAACTAAACTATTCTGATTTTACTGAAGACTTTAAAGAGGCTTTGGAACATCTGGCATCGAGTATTTATCCTGTAGGACCTTCGAAGAGTAAGGTAAAAGATTTCAAAAATATATTTAGTTCTATAAAGAATATGATATCAGTTAAGAAAAAATCTGAAGAGGATTCTGATTTTTAAAGAGGATGGCTATAGCGCGTAAATATTTAACGCGAGGAGAGGTTATGGAGCTATATATTTTAATGGTTATTAATATTATCCTTATAATTTTTGTATTTGTTCTTCTTAGAAAATTAGAAATATTTCAAAAATTAAAGAAGAATTATGCAGCCGTTGTTGTTCTTCAAAAAATTATGGAGGTGCTTGGAAAGCAGATTACGGCTACAGAAAAGCTTGAAAAAATCAACAATATCCTTGTTGAAGAAAATGATGTAATGTATTCTACTGTTGTGTCTTCTGATGGAGGCAAGCATAACGTTTTAATATCAAATACAGGTCCTGATTATTATCAAGTATTCGAAGAGCTTCTCGAATATCCAGTCTTTAAAAACAATGCTCTAAAAAATGTTCCTAAGTATATAACTTCTGAATATGGAAATTATCTAAAGTATCCGTCGGCATTTGAAAGAGGCATATGCTCTTGTATGTTTATGCCACTTTACCTTAATGATACTTATGTTGGATATTGGTTAATAGAGGATAAAAGGGTTAATGCGTTTGATAACCTTGAAAAAATTCAGTTGAGTATACTTAAAAATGACCTTGTTTTGATAATTGAAAACAATAATTATCAATCAACAATTGAAAAAATGGCAGTTAGTGATAGGCTTACAGGTCTTTATAACAGATATTTTCTTTACAGTAAGGGTAAAAGTGTAATAAATGAATATCCTGTATCAACGGTTGTTATGGCGGATATTGACCACTTTAAAAAAATAAATGATACATTCGGGCACGACATTGGTGACAAAGTATTGGTTAATATGGTTGAGACGACATTGAAATATCTTTCTCAGGAAGATATATTTGTGAGATTTGGCGGCGAAGAGTTTGTGATTTTACTCCCCGGCAGGACTGCCGAGGATAATAAACGCAAAATAGATGAAATAAGAGAATTAATTTCAGGGGTTAAAATTCTTGTTAATAATAATGATTTCCTTAATGTAACGGTTAGCTATGGAATGAGTACCTTTAGATATGGCGAAAATTTTGATGCTGCTCTCAAGAATGCTGATATTGCACTTTATAAGGCAAAAGAAAACGGTAGAAATTGTGTTGAAATAGCATAAATATGTTGCATAAATAAGCCTTATATATTAATATTAGTTAGGAACAGCTTTTAGCCTGAATAAGGTATGAGAGGAGAGGGCAGCGTGTCGGTTACTGATACTGTTAAATTTAAAGTTGAAAAAGAAAAGAGCAAAGAAACAAAACAAATATTAACCGCTGTGTACAATGCCTTAACGGAAAAAGGTTATAATCCTGTCAACCAGATAATTGGATATATATTGTCTGGCGACCCTACTTACGTTACTAGTTACAATAATGCCAGAAGCTTGATAAGGAAACTTGAAAGAGATGAGATTTTAGAAGAGCTGCTTAAGAGTTACTTGGAAAAGTAGACAATGATAAATTAAGGGGCATCTTAGTGCCCCTATAAATTTTGTACAGAGGTTATTATGAGAATTCTTGGTATTGATTATGGAGACAGCCGAATTGGAGTATCGGTAAGCGATCCTTTCGGATGGACAGCACAAGGATTGGAAACTATTAATGCCTCTAAGGGTATGCAATTTGTATTTAAGAGATTGCAGGAGATTATGCTTGAGTATAAGGTTGAAAAAATTGTAGTTGGATTTCCTATTAATATGAATGGAACTATTGGAGATAGAGGAATAAAGACAGAAAAATTTATAAATCTGTTAAAAGAAAAATTTGATGTTCCTGTTCAAAAATGGGATGAAAGGTTAACGACGGTTGCCGCTCAGCGGTTGATGAACGAATCAAACATAAAAAATAAAAAGAAAAAAGGGTTAATCGATACAATTTCATCCACATATATTTTACAGGGATATCTTGACTCAATTAGATAGATAATATAAATATATATTATTAAATAGCAAAATTGCCAAAAGGCTTAAAAAATCAAAAAGGAGATGTGAGTTTAATGAGCGAAGAAAGAGATGATGTATTAGTACTTATGGATGAAGAAGGTAATGAAACAGAATTCGAATATCTTGATACGGTCGAGATGAATGACATGGAGTATGTTGTATTACTTCCAGTACAAGAAAATGAAAGCGAACCATCTGAAGAGGTTCTTATTCTAAAGGTTGAACAGGATGAAAACGATGAAGATGTTTTCTCCAGTGTTGATGATGAAAAAGAACTAAATGAAGTGTTTGAAAAGTTTAAAGAACAGGCTGGAGAAGAATTTGATTTCGTAGAGGAATAAAGATTTAAAGCAAATTTCGTGTTTTAGATTGCTCATATTGTTGAAAAAAGTGCCAAAATATGCTATAATAAAAATATAAAATTCCTACTAGGTGCGTGCTATTATTTGTTTCAAACCTACGCAAATAATTTGGGAGCAAATCTCCGGATGCAGCACATAAGCCCTGTAGTATTTAGGGGAAATGTAATATGTCCGGGATGCACCCACCTGTTGAAAAGGGCAGGTTTTGTAAGCTAATAAACTCACGGCTGTGTGGGAAACAACAAAAATGATTCAATTGAGGAGAGGTATCTAACAGATATCTCTCTTTGTTTTTACAGAAATTACGAAATATTTCATAATATAACCATTCTAAATTATTGATAATTAAGGAAAATACCTATATAATATATGCTGTATAATAGTTAATTAAGATAGTAAAATATAAAATAGGAAAGTAGAAGAAATTTACAGCAAGAAAATGCATTTATAAGGAATATTGAATTAAGTTGGATTATTAATGAAATTTGTTTAAAAATCTTAAAATATTATTTAGCACGGATTTGTTATAGGTGATATAATGTTAAGTGAGCTGAATAACAACAAGCTATTTATTTTTGTTGGACATTTTGGAAGTGGTAAGACAGAAACCGCAGTGAATTTTGCACTGGAAATTAAAAAGCATGTAGATAAAGTTAATGTAATAGATTTAGATATTGTAAATCCATTTTTCAGAACCCAAGATTTAGAAAAGGAACTGGAAGAGCAAGGTATAAAAGTTATATCCTCAAGTTTTACAGGGACGAATGTCGAAATGCCATCTCTGCCGGCAAATATATCGATTGTACTTCAGGAAAGTGAAAGCGTAACTGTTTTAGATATTGGTGGAGATGATATAGGAGCAAAAATTCTTTCCAGTTACAGAGAATATATTATTTCTCAGAGCTTTGAGCTTTTTTGTGTAATAAATACTTTTAGACCTTATACAGATACTGAAGAAAAAATTATAAGAATGATAGAGTATATTCAAAATTCTTCAAGGTTAAAAGTTTCATCGTTAGTAAACAATGCTAACCTTTCTGATGAAACAACAATTGAAGATATATTGGAAAGTCAAAAAATAATAGAGAAAGTAAGTGAAAAACTTAACATACCAATTTCATTTATTTGTGTGAATGAAGCTCTTGCCAGGGAAGCAGCAAAAGTTTTCAAACAAGATATTATTGTTCATAAGCTGAGGGTTGGACTTCCGTGGGTGTAAAAACCAATAAAATTTACGAATACTTTGCATGCATGGCCAATCTATTCGGGGGGGAATGTTAATGCAGGAATCTAGTCTGGATAAAGTATTAAAAGAAGGTCAGTCTCTTGAGGTAAAATTCAACGAAAAGCAAAATTGGATTAATACCACTTTATTTAAAGCGTATGAATCTATCCTTGAAATTGATTTTGGCCAGGCAGAAACTCCTTTGGATGAGTTTATTGCTATTGGAGATTCAGTTAACTGTAAATTTACATCAGATGGCTGCGACTATCTTATTCAAGGGTGGATATCAAGGATAAAAATTGATGCACCTCAGAGAATAACGGTTCAGATTCATAAGATTGATAAAACAGAAGGTCTGGGAGACGGGAAATCCTATGATATTTTCATTGGATGTATCATTCGTGTTGATCCAAAAGAAAAAGGGAGCTTCTTGATTGCAAAGAAAATATCTACCCATACAATTACAATAGGATTAAAACAAGGAATAGAACTTATGGAAAAAATGTATATGGAGCTTTTGCTTCCTGACAATGTTACGTTTAGGACTGCTATTGAAATAGAAAAACCAGGTTCCTTGCAGGGAAGTAAGGATTTTGTTGCAAAAATATCTGAACCTGATACGCTTAATAAAAGAATATTAGAGAATTTTATAGCAGAGCTAAAAAATACTGAGTCACAGTCGCAAGAAAAGCACGAATCTTTTTGGAAGAGAAACAGTAAAATTGGTTCATAGTGGTGGGGGAATATAATGCCTAAAGTAATTTTTCATGAAGAAAGATGTAAAGGATGCAAATTATGCATACAATTTTGTCCTAAAAATATTCTTGAGGTAGATACTAATAAAATTAACGCTAAAGGATTTTATGCTATAAAGGTTTCCGATAACGAAAAATGTATAGGTTGTGCTTCTTGTGCAGTAATGTGCCCAGATGTTGCAATTGAAATAGAGAAGTAACTCACTCCTTTCCTCTCTCTTTCAATAGAGAGGAAATAATATAGCTGCGAGGGATTTTCAGTTCTTCCCTCTATAGTATAGAGAGGGAAGCTAGAAGGGTGAGTTAGCAATAAATTGTTTAGTTGGAGGTTATCAATGACTAAAAAGATATTAATGAAGGGTAATGAGGCAATTGCCGAAGCCGCGGTACAGTCAGGATGCAGACACTATTTTGGATATCCAATAACCCCCCAAACCGAAATTGCTGCTTATATGGCAAGCAGGATGCCGGAAGTTGGGGGTGTTTTTTTGCAAGCAGAAAGTGAAATTTCTGCAATTAATATGGTGTATGGGGCATCTTCAACCGGGGTAAGAGTAATGACATCCTCATCCAGTCCGGGAATAAGCCTTAAACAGGAAGGCTTGTCCTATATTGCCGGAGCAGAGCTGCCATGCGTAATAGTTAATGTTATGAGAGGTGGTCCTGGATTAGGAGGAATATTGCCTTCTCAATCTGATTATTTTCAAGCAGTTAAAGGCGGAGGACATGGCGATTATAAAACTGTTGTGTTTGCACCTAATACTGTTCAGGAAATGTATGATTTTACAATGCTTGCATTTGATATAGCTGATAAATATAGGATTACGGTAATGATTCTTGCAGATGGACATTTAGGGCAGGTTATGGAGCCAATGACTCTGAATACTTCAGCAAAGATGGAAAAACCAAGAAAAGATTGGGCTCTAACCGGTACTGGTGAAAAGAGACATCATAATGTCATTACTTCAATACATTTGAAGGGTGAAGACTTGGAAAACCATAACAACAAGCTCCAAGCAAAATATGCAAGGATTAAATCTGAAGAAGTAAAATATGAATTGTTTAATTGTGAAAATGCCGATGTAATTATTGTTGCTTATGGCTCGGTTGCCAGAATTGCAAAAGAGGCAGCTAAGGCTGCGGAAAAGGAAGGCATAAAGGTTGGGCTGTTAAGACCGATAACATTATGGCCGTTTCCTGATGAAATTATTGCCGGTTTGGCTGAAAAAGTTAAAGGCTTTGTGGTTGTCGAAATGAGTACCGGACAAATGCTTGAAGATGTAAAGTTAGCTGTTAATGGCAAACGCCCGGTATTGTTTCACGGAAGAACAGGTGGAATGGTTCCGTTGAAGGAAGATATAATTCAGGTGGTAAGAGAGGGGCTAAAATAGAGTGTAAAGTGTAAAGTTAAAATCAGTGCTGATATTAGTCGCTTTGCGGTATCCCCCTTATTAAGGTTTGACTAGTGACTTAGAAGTCCTTGGAGCCCTTAAGAAGAAAGCTGTCAGCGAAGCTGATGGAGGGATATTTAGGGTCTTTACACAGAACAAGAAATATTGGAGGTTGGAATGGAAACAAAAAAAGTATTTACTAAACCAAAATCCTTGGCGGATGTACAAACATCATACTGCCCGGGGTGTACACATGGTATTATTCACAGGCTCATTGCAGAAGTAATTGATGAACTTGGAGTGGAAGGTACTACTATTGGAGTTGCTCCGGTTGGTTGTGCTGTTTTTGCATATAATTTTTTTAATTTTGATATGATTCAAGCTCCTCACGGCAGGGCACCGGCGGTAGCAACAGGCATCAAAAGGGTTTTTCCGGAAAATATAATATTTTCTTATCAGGGAGATGGGGACCTTGCTGCAATTGGAACCGCTGAGATTATTCATGCGGCGGCAAGAGGAGAGAAAATAACCGTTGTATTCGTAAACAACGCAATATATGGAATGACTAATGGGCAGATGGCACCTACTACACTTATAGGGCAGATAACTGATACTACACCTCGCGGAAGAAATCCAGAGGCTAACGGCTACCCAATAAAGGTTAGTGAAATGCTTGCAACCCTTGAGGGAGTTGTATATGTTGAAAGAGTTTCAACCCATGATGTAAAGCATGTTCATAGAGCGAAAAAGGCTATAAAAAAAGCTTTTGAAGTTCAGCTTAATAGAGAAGGATTTGCGATGGTTGAGGTTTTATCAAGCTGTCCATCCAATTGGGGACTAAGTCCTGTTGAATCTCTTAAGTGGATTGAAGAAAAGATGATTCCGCAGTATCCGCTGGGAGTGTATAAGGATAGTGTACAGAAATAGCAGTGTAAAATGTAGAGTGTAAGGGTATTCCTCAGTTCTAGTTTTTTAACTTTACATTTTAAACTTTAAACTGATTTAATGGGGTGATATAGTGACTTATAATATAATATTTTCCGGATTTGGCGGGCAGGGGATTCTGTCTGCGGGCAAATTAGTTGCACAAGCAGCAATGTTGGAAGGTAAAAATGTTTCATGGCTTCCTTCGTATGGTCCGGAAAAAAGAGGAGGAACATCAAATTGTCATGTAATTGTTTCAGATGAACCTGTAGGTTCTCCCTATATAACATCACCTAATCTGGTAATTGCCATGAGCAAGCAAGCTTTTGACAAATATGAAGAAATTATTGCAGAACAGGGAATAATGATATATGACGGCAATGCGGTTTCAGCTGAGCCTTCAAGGGATGATTTAAAATATTATAAAATACCTGCAACCCAAATGGCTATTGAAGCAGGTTTTTCAAAGCTGGCGAATGTGATATTTCTTGGTAAGCTTATAGGTGTCACTGATTTGGTTAAGCAGGATTATATAATAGAGGCATTAAAGGAAATTCTGCCTGAACAAAAACATTATTTAATACCTGATGAAATAAAATTATTGAAAATGGGAATGGATTATGAAGCTTAAAGACTTTTATTATGACCTTCCTGAAGAGCTTATTGCACAAGAACCGATAAAAAACAGGGAAGAGTCAAGACTTCTTGTTCTTGATAAAAATAATGGCAAAATAGAACATAAAATCTTTAAAGATATAATTGATTATTTGAATGAAGGAGATTGCCTAGTATTAAATGATACAAAGGTAATTCCTGCAAGGCTTTATGGCACTAAGAAAAATACTGGCGCAAGAATTGAGATTGTTTTACTCAAAGAGATTTGTGACAATCAATGGGAGGTTCTTGTAAGGCCGGGGAAAAGGGTTCAAAAAGGCTGCCTGATTATATTTGGTGATAATAATGAACTAAGCTGTGAAGTTGTTGATATACTTGAAGGCGGGAACAGGCTTGTCAGATTTGATTATGAAGGTATATTCCTTAACATTTTAGACAAAATAGGGCTTATGCCACTGCCGCCATATATAAAAGCCAAGCTTGAAGACAAAGGAAGATATCAGACTGTGTATGCAAAAAATCCCGGTTCTGCTGCAGCTCCTACTGCAGGGCTTCATTTTACAGGCAATCTGCTGAATGAAATTAGAGATAAGGGAATAAAAGTGGCATATACAACTTTGAATATAGGACTTGGAACTTTCAGACCGGTTAAGGTTGACGATATTGAAGAGCATAAAATGCATTCTGAGTATTATGAAATTAATCAGGAAGCTTGCGATATTATCAACAGGGCAAAAGAAAATGGAGGAAGAATAATTTCTGTTGGAACAACTGCATCACGAGTTCTGGAAACGGTTGCTGATACTGATGGAAAGGTTAGTCCATACAAAGGATGGACTGACATTTTTATTTATCCGGGCTATAGATTTAAGGTTGTGGATTCACTAATTACAAACTTTCACCTGCCTGAATCAACATTGCTGATGTTGGTATCAGCTTTGGCAGGAAGGGAAAACATAATAAAGGCATATAATGAGGCGGTTGCGTGCAGGTATAGATTCTTTTCTTTCGGAGACGCAATGGTGATAAAATAGTTTACCCTCCTACCCTCCCTGAAAAAGGGAGCGAAAAGTAGAGCTTTGAAAGAAAAGCTTCAAAGAATTAGCTATTCGCCTCCTTTTAGGAGGGATAGGGAGGTCGGATTTTTATTTTTATGTTACTTTCCCTCTATTTTAAGAGATAGAATGAGGGTTGGATAAGGGGTGAGTTAATGGCTATAAAATATGAATTGATAAAAAAATGTTCACGTACAGGGGCAAGAAGAGGAAGAGTGCATACGCCCCATGGAATAATTGAGACACCGATTTTTATGCCTGTTGGTACTCAGGCTAGCGTTAAATCTATTTCTCCTGATGAGCTCGAACAAATAGGTGCTAAAATAATACTCAGCAACACATATCATCTTTATATAAGACCTGGACATGAGCTGGTGAAGCAGGCAGGAGGACTCCATGACTTTATGAATTGGAACGGAGCCATTCTTACTGACAGCGGCGGGTTTCAGGTATTTAGCCTTGCTGATTTGAGAAATATTCAGGAGGAAGGGGTCACATTCAAGTCCCACCTTGATGGCTCTAAGCATTTTATTAGTCCTGAGAAGGCAATAGAAATCGAAAATGCTTTAGGGGCAGACATAATAATGGCTTTTGATGAATGCGCTCCATATCCAAGTGAGTATAATTATGCTAAAGAAGCTATGGAAAGAACGACACGATGGGCTAAAAGGTGCAAGGAGACACATAAAAATACAGAAAAGCAGGCTTTGTTTGGGATTGTTCAAGGTGTGACCTATAAAGACTTAAGGGAAGAAAGTGCAAAGCAATTGGCAGCCTTGAATTTTCCTGGTTATGCTATAGGTGGATTAAGCGTTGGGGAGCCGGCTGAGATTATGTACGAAGTTTTGGATTATACAGTGCCGATTTTACCTGAGGATAAGCCAAGATATCTTATGGGAGTGGGCACCCCAGATTATCTCATTGAAGGGGTAATGAGAGGAATTGATATGTTTGATTGTGTACTTCCTACCAGAATTGCAAGAAATGGTACTGCCATGACTTCACACGGAAAGGTTGTAATAAGAAATGCAACCTATGAAAAGGATTTCTCACCTCTTGATTCAGAATGTGATTGTTATGCGTGTAAAAGCTTTACGCGTGCATATTTAAGACATTTGATTAAAGCTAATGAAATGCTGGGTATCAGGCTTGTATCTTTGCATAATTTAAGATTCTTGATAAAATTAATGGAAAATGTTAGAGTATCTATTGAAGAAGACAGGCTTCCTGAATTCAGGAAGGAATTTTATAAAAAATACGGTTACGGAGGGAGTATTTAGTCATGAAAAATGATATTATCACTATTCTGATGATGATTGCAATATTTGCGCTTTTCTATGCAACTGTTGTAATGCCGCAAAGAAAAAGAGAAAGAAAAATACTGGATATGCAGAGCATGATTAAGGTTGGAGATGAAATTGTTACTTTTGCAGGAATACTTGGAAGAATAATTAACATAAGTAATGATACAATCACTCTTGAGACAGGACCTGAAAAAACCAAGATAAGCATTTATAAATGGGCAGTAAAGGAGACCATTAATAAAAACAAATAAGCAAGCGGAATAATATCACTCCAAAGAAAATATACTTTCATTGGGGTGATTTTTATGAAAAAGTTTAATGAGAAAATAACCACCGAAAGTGGGGGGAGTGTTTTATTACTTTTTAAGTGTGTAGGATTATCTTATATTATGACGCTGATTATTTTTCTTTTTGTTGCACTAATCCTTTGCTTTACAGAATTTCCTGAATCAATGATTGGTTCTGCAGTTGTTATTACAACAATTATAAGCATAATGTTTGGCGGTACTTGCACTGCAAGGAGAGCTAGGACTAGGGGCTGGCTTAACGGAGCAATTGCAGGATTGATGTATATGATTATATTATATCTTGTAAGCAGTATGTCAGGGAAAGGCTTTGGAATCAATAAGTATGTAGTAGTTATGATGCTTGTTGGAGCTGTAGCCGGTGCAATTGGCGGAATAGTAGGAATCAATCTTAAAAAGCGATAAAAAGGTATTTTAAAAAAAATTCCTATATGTTATAATTACTCCAGATTTCTAAGGGGGGATTATAATGAAGCACATTAAGACATTGAATAAAAAAATTACTTTAAGCACTAAAAAAGGTGGGTGCGGTGAGTGTCAGGCATCATGCCAGTCAGCTTGTAAAACATCATGTACGGTTGGCAATCAGTCCTGTGAAAAGAAATAAAAATATTAAAATTAAATACGGCAGGCATATAGCCTGCCGTATTTTTAAAGAGGAAGTGGAAATGTGATAAGCATCGCACTACGTTGTCACACTTCGGTCTCAAAGTACTCACGTACTTTTATGTACGTTCCGTGCTTTTCGCCTTGTGTTTCTAGTACTGCTTGCTTCTGACCTTTCCATTAATTTTTAATATAAAGAGAATAAAATTTTGAGGTTGAAAATGATACATAAATTTTCACAAAATGGAATTAATATTGCTGTTGATGTATACAGCGGGGCGGTGCATGTTCTTGATGAAACTGCCTATGAAGCATTAAATTATTTTGAAAGTCTTGATAGAGATTCTATTATTGAAAAGCTATCGGACAAGCATTCAAAAGATGCAGTCATTGAAGCTTTAGATGAGCTTGAATATTTAAAGCAGCAAGGATTGTTATTTTCAGAAAATCCATATCAAGGCTGGCAAAAAGCCGAAGGAGAAAAAGCGGTTGTAAAAGCTCTATGCCTTCATGCGGCACATGATTGCAACCTTAGGTGTGAATATTGTTTTGCTTCTACAGGAGATTTTGGACATTCCAGAGGGTTAATGCCGCTTGAAACAGCAAAGAAAGCGATTGATTTTTTGCTTGCAAACTCAGGCGATAGAAAGAACCTTGAGGTTGATTTCTTTGGTGGTGAGCCGCTTATGAATTTTGATGTTGTAAAGGAAACTGTGAAATACGGACGAAAAAGAGAAGCAGAGCTTTGTAAAAATATTAGATTTACACTTACGACAAACGGTATGCTTCTAAATGATGAAATAATGGATTTTGCTAATAGAAACATGAGCAATCTTGTTTTAAGTATAGATGGAAGGCAAGAGGTTAATGATAGGGTTAGGTATAGGGTTGATGGAACGGGAACTTATAAGCATATACTGCCATTGATAAAGGCTGCGGCTGATTCCAGGAATCAGGAAAATTATTATGTAAGAGGAACATTTACAAGGCATAATCTTGATTTTGCGGAAGATGTACTCCATTTAGCAGATTTGGGCTTTAAACAGGTTTCGGTGGAACCTGTGGTTGCATCTGCAGATAAGGATTATGCAATCAGAAATGATGATGTGGAAGCTATATGCAGGGAATATGAAAGATTAGCAGATGAATTTATCAGAAGGCATAAAGAGGGAAATGGCTTTAACTTTTTTCATTTTCAACTGGAGTTGGATAACGGTCCTTGCGTGTCTAAGAGATTAAAGGGCTGTGGTGCCGGAGATGAATACCTTGCAATAACTCCTGAAGGAGAAATATATCCGTGCCATCAGTTTGTTGGAAATGAGAAATTCCTTATAGGTAATGTTGATGATGGGATATTGAAAGAAGAAGTAAGAGGAATTTTTAAAGGTTCCAACATATTTACTAAGGAAAAATGCAAGGAATGCTGGTGTAAATTTTACTGCAGCGGAGGCTGTGCTGCAAATGCGTGGATGTATAATCAGGATATTAATATTCCTTATGAATTTGGATGTGAATTGCAGAAAAAGAGAGTAGAGTGTGCTTTGGTTGTTAAAGCAGCATTACTGCAGCTTAACTCTCTTTAAAAGGTTTTCGGATGGGTTGAGTTAGCTATAAATTATTGAAAGAGGGAAAATTATGATTGATAAGAGTAAATATGGAAATTTCAAACAAAGTATACATCAGGAAAGTTATTTGGCTTCAGGTGTTGTAGTTGTTGGTAATGTGACTATAGAAGAAGGCTCAAGCATATGGTATAATAGTGTTGTAAGAGGAGATGTAGCCCCGGTTTCGATTGGTTCTAAATCAAATATACAGGAAAGCTGTGTAATCCATACTAATTGGAATATTGAAACTGTAATAGGTAATTACGTTACTGTCGGGCACGGAGCGATTCTCCATGGTTGTAAAATTGGTGACAATACGCTGATAGGAATGGGTGCTATTATTCTGGATGGCGTTGAAATAGGCAAAAATTGTATTATAGGTGCAGGCACACTAATAACTCAGCACAAAAAGATTCCCGATGGTTCAATGGTCTATGGGAATCCGTTTCAAATTATCAGACAGCTTACGCAAGAAGAAATTGAAAGCTTAACGAGACAGGCTGAAGAATATGTTTTTTACGCAAAAGCACTTTTGTAAAAAAAAACTACAAAATGTATAATTAATTTATTATAATATTATTGAGGGGATAAATTATTGAGCGTTAGTGTTAATGATATTAAAAATGATAAGGAAGTAAAAACATTATTGGAATATGGACAAAAGCATTTGGATGAATTGAGCTTTACTGAGCATTCATACAGACATGCTGAAATTGTTTCTACAGTTGCCGGAAATATTTTAAGAGAGATTGGCGGTAATCAGAGAGAAGTAGAACTGGCTGAAATCTCTGGATATTTGCATGATATAGGAAATTCTGTGAACAGGATTGATCATCCAAATACAGGCGCAATTCTTGCATATAACATCTTATTAAGAATGGGCATGGATTTAGAGGAAGCTATTCAAGTTATGACTGCAATCGGGAATCATGATGAACAGGCTGGTTCGGCAGTAAGCAGAATATCAGCGGCATTAATACTTGCAGATAAATCCGATGTCCACAGGACAAGGGTAAGGAATACTGATTTTGCTACATTTGATATTCATGACAGGGTAAATTATGCTGTTGAAAAATCCGAAGTCAGGGTTGATACATCCAGGAAGGTTATTTCGCTGGATTTGACTATAGATACTACGATTTGCCGCTTGATGGAGTATTTCGAAATATTTCTTGTAAGAATGATGATGAATAGAAGGGCTGCATCGTTTTTGGGTTACAACTTTGAACTTATTGCTAACCAAACGAAACTTCTTTAAAAATCTTTTTGTGCCATCCTTGATATTTTCTATCATATATTAATATATAATTAATTTTCAGGGTGATAGTTATTAAGAAAAATCTAAAGTTTTTTGTAGTTAGCTTTATTATATTTGTATTTTTATTTGTGGGATTGAAAGAGTTAACTTATAATAAAAGTTGGACAAATTCAAATATTGTTCAAAAATTTTCTCAACAATCCGAAAAAACTGGGCTCATAAAAGTAATTAGAATTGTTGATGGAGATACAATAGTAGTTAATCTCAACTCAAAAGAGGAAAAAGTAAGATTGATAGGTGTTGACACACCTGAGACTGTGAAACCGGGTACTCCTGTACAGAAATATGGAAAAGAAGCATCAAATTTTACTAAAAATATGTTAATAGATAAAAAAGTCAAACTGGAGTTTGATGTCCAACACCGTGATAAATATGCAAGACTTCTTGCTTATGTTTATCTTGAGGATGGACGGATGTTTAATAAAATATTAATAGAACAAGGATATGCACAAGTGATGACTGTGCCTCCAAATGTTAAGTACCAGCAAGCTTTTATCAAACTTCAAAGAAAAGCAAAAGAAAATAAAAAAGGTTTATGGAAAGATTAATGAAAGGAAGGATAGCTGATTTGATTAACAATGGAAAAATAAAAGTAAGGTTCGCTCCAAGCCCAACTGGGCATTTGCATATAGGCGGAGCAAGAACGGCACTTTTTAATTATCTTTATGCAAAAAGAATGGGAGGAAGCTTTCTTCTCAGAATTGAAGATACTGATCTTGAAAGGTCTACTGTAGAATCAGAAAAGGTTATAATTGACGGCTTGAAATGGTTGGGGATAAATTGGGATGAAGGTATTGAAATAGGTGGTAATGAAGGTCCATATCGTTCAACTGAAAGAGTAAATATATACAATAAGTATATTGAAAAGCTTTTGGAACAGGGAGATGCTTATTACTGCTATTGCACACAGGAAGAGCTTGAGGCTGAAAGGCATGAGCTTATGTCAAAAGGAGAAATGCCAAGATATCTTGGGAAATGCAGAAATCTTACTCCAGAACAAAACAAAAAATTTGAACAGGAAGGAAGAAAGCCTTCAATAAGATTCAAGGTGCCTGAGGATAAAGTAATTAAGGTTAATGACGTAGTAAGAGACGCTGTTGAATTTGAAAGTAATGGAATAGGCGATTTTATAATTGTGAAGTCAGATGGTATACCAGTCTATAACTTTGCGGTTGTAATCGATGATTATCTTATGGAAATAACCCATGTTATCAGGGGTGAAGAACATCTGTCAAATACGCCCCGACAGCTGCTTATTTACGAAGCGCTTGGATTTGAGACACCAGCTTTTGCACACGTTTCTCTTATCTTAGGCAAGGACAGAACTAAAATGAGCAAAAGACACGGCTCGACTTGGGTTGAACAATACATCGAGGCAGGCTATCTTCCTGAAGCCATAATAAATTTTCTTGCGCTTATGGGATGGTCACCCGGTGAAGAGAGAGAAATATTTTCGCTTGAAGAGCTGGAGAAGATATTCTCAATTGAAAGGGTTTCGAGAAATCCGGCAGTTTTTGATGTAGACAAGCTTAATTGGATGAATGGTCAGTATATAAAGAACACACCGGTTGAAAGAATTACACAGCTTGCAATTCCACACCTTTTAAAAGCAGGATTTATTAAAGATAATGAAAATCTGGATATGGAATGGCTGCAAAAAATGGTTGGGGTGGTTCAAGATGAGCTTGCCTATGTAGGAGAAATTTCGGATAAGGCTTTGATATTCTTTGATGATAATGTTGAGCCCAAGGATGCTGAGGCTGAAGAAGTAATGAAAATGGAGCATGTTCCGGAATTGTTGAATATCTTCAAAGAAAAAGTAATTAAGGCTGAAAGCATTGATGATGATTTCGCAAAGGGGATATTCAAAGAAATACAAAACAGCACAGGTATAAAAGGTAAAAGTTTGTACATGCCTGTTAGAGTAGCTCTTACAGGACAAGTTCATGGACCTGAGCTTGTAGAAATTATAAAGATTCTTGGTAAAGAAAGATTAATTAGAAGATTATCAAGAAGTTGAATTTAAAAAAATATAATGAAGATAATATAAAAAAATAGATATTTGAAAATTAAGTTAACAGTTCCAAAAGATAGTGTAAAATAATTTAAAAACAGATATTTTGTTCTTTATTCACTAGCAATTGACCACTAAATTTCAGAGGAGGTATACTATGGCAAGAGTCCTGCGAGTTATAATAATTGATGACGTTTCTACCTATAGACGCCTTTTGAATATAGTTATCGGTGAATTTGTGGGAGTTGAATGTATTGGAGAATATCCGGATGGTATGTCGGGAATGAAAGCCATAGAAGAACTCCAGCCTGACTTGATTTTCCTTGATGTTGAGATGCCTATAATGGATGGGATTGAGGTGCTGAAGGAAGTAAATCAGAAATATCCCAATATAGGCGTAATAATGGTAAGTGGTTTTGATAAAAAGCAAGCAGATATTACTGTCAGGGCATTGGAGCTTGGAGCTATTGATTTTGTTCCTAAGCCTTCGGAGCCTACTATAGAAGAAAACATTGAAATACTAAAAAAGAAAATTGCTCCTCTTATTCATGTTTTCTCAACTAAAAAAAATCTTGAAAGAATTAGGCAGATTACTGATAGAGTAAGTGAAGAGGTAAAGAAAAAAGAAGAACCGATTAAAGAGAAAAAGATTAGTGAAAAGATTGCTGAAGGCAAAGCAATAATTCAGGAGCAGGCAATTCCCCAAGAGAAACCTGCTGTTGACAGGCCTAGGAAACATGATATCCTACTTCCACCATTCAAAATAGACTTGGTTGCAATAGGGACGTCTACAGGGGGACCGTATGCATTAGCTGATGTTATTCCAAAGCTGCCCGCGAATTTTCCTGTTCCTATTGTTCTAGTCCAGCATATGCCTCCAAGCTTTACTGCTTCTTTGGCAAATAGTCTTTCAAAAAAATCAAAGCTTCCTGTCTATGAAGCAAAAAATGGTGATTTAGTTGAAGCCGGAAAAGTACTGCTGGCCCCTGGTGGTTATCATATGGTATTAGCAAGAAATGAGGCTGATAAAGATAAATATATTGTCAAGCTTGAAGAAACGCCGCAAGTACATGGATGCAGACCTTCGGTTGATGTTTTATTCAAATCTATAGCACATAATTATCAGGGAAATGTACTGTCTGTAATAATGACCGGTATGGGAGCTGATGGAACTGACGGTGTGCGTGCACTTAAAACAAAAAAATGCTACTGCCTGATTCAAAATGAGGAATCCAGTGTAGTATTTGGAATGCCGAAAATGGTAATGCAGGCGAACCTTCACGATGAAATCATTCCTCTGGATGAAATTGCAAAAAGAATAACTGAGATTGTAGGAGTTAGGTAAATACTTCTGGTATAACAAAACTAAGGTTGAATTTTTAAAATAACAGTGAAAAACACTGTTATTTTTGTTTTAAACTGTTAATTTGTAATGTTTTATGGTATAAAAGAATATAGAGAGACTAAAAGATTTAAACCTAAGAAAAGATGCAAGAGGGGGACTCGGATTTGGAGAGGAAAATAATAGCAGTAATTTCATTTGTGGCTGCACTATTAGTTTTTTCGCTAGCGCTGATAGGTTATTTTCTATCACCGACTTATAAAACCATATCAATAAATCCTGCAAAGAATACAATACTTGAAATTGAAGGAAATGTAATTGAGTTAAAGGAACCACCGATTTATGAGAATAATCAATTACTACTCCCGATTAGTACAGTAAAAAAGTATCTGGATAAGAATATCTTCTGGGATGAAAAAGCCAAGAAGGTAATAATAACTACACAGGATAAAGTAATTAAGCTGATTGCAGGTAAGGTTTCCGCCTTTGTCAATGAGAAGCCTGTGACTATAAATACTTCGGTGAAGATTGTTTCGGGTACGGTCTATATGCCTGTAGATTTCTTGAAGGATGTTTATAGAATTGATATAAAATATGTGAAGAAATACAACATAGTCATTATTGATTATAGAGATAGTATAAAAAGAACTGCTGAAATAATACTGAAGAAGGCTGTTGTAAGGAATGAAATGTCAATAAAAGCCCCGGTAATAAAATGGCTTAAGGAGAAAGATTCTCTCAGGGTTTTTGACGAATACGAAAAATGGTATAAAGTTAGAATTGATGAGGGTTTGATTGGATACATCCAAAAGAAAGATGTTAAAATAACTGCATTAACATCCTCGATATATACTGAATATAAGCAAGAACCTGCCGTTCCTCCGGCTTCAAGAATTGCAAAAGGTAAAATCAATCTTGTCTGGGATTATATAGAGGGTCAAACTCCCGATATGAGCAGCATTCAAAAAATAAAAGGTCTTGATGTTATTTCTCCAACATGGTTTAGACTTAAAGATAAGGAGATAATAATAAACAGCCTGGCGGATTTTAAGTATCTGGAATGGGCTAAGCTTAACGGCTACAGTGTTTGGCCGCTTCTCTCAAATGATTCT
This sequence comes from Deltaproteobacteria bacterium, assembly GCA_050258375.1. GTDB lineage: Bacteria > Bacillota > Clostridia > Acetivibrionales > UBA4821 > JBLMYQ01. Next base: position 40,954 of record JBLMYQ010000010.1, read on the forward strand.
AATTCTGCGCTTGCTTCAAAGATTTTAAATGACAGTTCATTAAGAGAGAAAGTTATACAGGAATTACTGGTTTATGTTAAGCTCTATAAATTGGAAGGAATAAACCTCGATTTTGAAAATCTTAAGCTTGAGGACAAAGATGTATACACTCAATTTGTAAGAGAGCTGGCGCCCCCGCTAAGACAAATGGGAGTAATTTTATCAGTTGACGTAGGAGTACCGGGAGGCAGTGATAATTGGTCCAAGTGTTATGATAGGAAAGCACTGGCTGAAGTAGTTGATTATGTAATGGTAATGACATATGACCAGCATTGGGGAACAAGCCCTGTAAGCGGTTCAGTGGCTCAGTATGATTGGGTTGAAGATAAGATTAAGCTTACCTTGCAGGAGGTACCGGAATCAAAATTACTTATAGGACTCCCGTTCTATACAAGAGAATGGAAGGAAGACTATGCTGCTGACGGAAAAATGATAGGAAAGCCTTCGAGTGTTGCAATTTCAATGCAAGAAGCGCAGCAAAGCATTATAGATAATAAAGCCAAGCTAGAATGGGATGAATCCAGTGGGCAATATTATGCGGAATACTCAAAAGGAAATAGCAAGTACAAAATATGGATTGAAGATCAGAAGTCTATAAATTTGAAATCATCTCTTGTTCATAAATACCAGCTTGCAGGAGCTGCATCATGGAGGAGAGGTTACGAAACCCCAGATATTTGGGCAGTGCTTAATAAAAACTTAAAAGGAAATGTCAATTATACTGAGTGGGCAAAAGCAAATGACAATACAAGGAATAGATAGAAGGGAATTGGCGCATAATTAATAAACTGTCTTTTAAAAGGGGGACGTAGCTTTAAATATGAAAGTATTTGTTATTGATGCTGGTAATTCTTATATAAAAATGGAGGCTTATGAAGGCGAAGAGTCACTTGGAATGTGGCAATTTGAAACTTCTGAGGATATTAACGAAGAAACAATGATTGCAGAAATTGAAAATAATTTTTCTAAGCTGGGAATCTTAAAAAATAACTTTAACGGAATTGTTACTTGCTCAGTTGTTCCTGAGATTACATCAATAATTCAAAAGTCATTAAGTAAAGTTTTTAAAAATAAACCGGTCATAAATGTAACCTCTCATACCAATACAGGATTAATTATTCCAAATGAGAATAAAAGAATAGGTGCAGATAGAATTGCTGATATGGTTGGTGCAGCGAGGATATATACAGCTCCTGCTGTTGTTGTAAATATGGGAACAGCAACTGTGTTTACGGTTTTGGATGATAATATGAGAATTCTGGGAGGACAAATCATAGCAGGAGGAGATATTGCACTGCAGGCCTTGCTAAAAAGGTCAACCAATATTTTTAAAATTATGACTGTGTCGGATAATATTATAACCAGGATTAAACCTGTTGCTACTGATGTTATTATAGGAAGGAATACTGAGGAAAATATTATTTCAGGAGCTTTTTGGGGATTAGCATCACAAGTTGAAGGTATTTCTTCTATAATAAAGAAAGAATTAATTAAAATAGGCATTTCCCAAAATAAAATAAAGATTATTGTTACAGGGGGACTGTCAAACATCTATAAAGATTTTAAGTTTGTAAATGTTGATTATATTGATCCTGATTTAACACGTAAAGGATTAAGAATAATTGGAGAAATGAATCTCTGTAAATAGCAATTAATCTTCATAAGGAAGGGCGCTTTGTTGTATGAAGCATCCTTTTTTTATGCAAAAACGCACTTACGTAAAAAAAAGTAATAAAGCAGCATAAAAAGTAGAGTAAATAGCTAAATGATAGAGAAAAAAGAACTTATACATATCATAATATGAAAAAAGGAAAAAATAACAGAAAAAAAGGGATAAAAAACAGTTGACTTGAGAGAAAGCATAGTGCTATAATAACAAAGCTGTCGCACTTAAAGGGCGAGACAACAGGTAAAAACAGCGAATGCACATTGAAAAGTGAACAGAGAAGAGAAGAGTAAAACCTTGTGAGAACCGTAAAAG
>JBLMYQ010000011.1:0-55934 GCA_050258375.1 Deltaproteobacteria bacterium
TTAGATATGCAGGTATATTTAAATATTGCAAACTCTATTTCAGGTCAGCCCCAGAATACTGAGAGTCCGACTGTAAGTACAACACCTTTTTCTCAAATATTAGCGGACAAAGTAAACAATATTTCAAATGAAGAAGCCATTCAGAGAGCTAAAGGAAAAAGGGCCGCAGAATGGCTTGCGCAGAGGTTTGGTCTTCCTTTAGGTTTTTTTATGGTATTGCTTGACAAATTGGGAATAACGACCGAGCAGCTCGGCAACCCTGAAACACAGGGCATAGCACTAAATACACTAGCTAATTATTTTGATCTTCGCGAAGAGGAACGAGAAGACTTAATTAATGACTTTAGAGGACTCATGGAGACCTTAGACAGAAAGATAAAATAATCAGGGTATCTCTACCCTGATTTGAAATGGTGCGGGAAACCGGGGTCGAACCGGTACGGTGTCACCACCGCAGGATTTTAAGTTTCCAACTTCGGTTTTTTACGTTTCGTAGAGTCCACAAAAGGCTGATATTTCAGCCTTTTTGTTTTTTGTGTCCATTTGTTTCTATTGTCTACTGTTATTTTTGTCGGCAGAAAGTCTGCAAGAATTTTTACTTTACTATTTCACTCATATATATTTAGATTAATATAATATTGATTCACGTGTAAAATTATTGCTTTTTTACTCACGTTCCAAAAACGTGAGTACTATTTACTCGCATCATTAATATTATTCATTTTTGAGTAGGTCAAACAGCTTTTTATTCAGGTATATCTTTTCTTTTCCTATTTTCTCGGAAAGCAAAATACCAATACTTTGTAAATCGTTCAAATACTTAGCTGCCGTCTTTCTATTAATGCCTATCTTGTCTTGTATATAGGCATTTTTTGTGTATAATTCAAAAAATACTGATTCAATCAAATCTTTTGAATATATTTTGTTCAGCTTTTCTCTAACTTCATTTTCTGTTTCTTCCATCATTATTATTATTTTCTTTATCAGGTTCAATGTTTCAATTGAAGTCTGTTCAACTGCTTCTAAAATATACAAAATCCAACCTTCCCAATTGTCTTTAGTTCTCACTTCCTGTAATAGTCTGTAATATGCCTGCTTGTTATTAATTATAAATCTACTCAAATAAAGTATCGGGCTGTCAAGCAGTTCCTGTAATACTAGATAAAGAACGTTGATTATCCTGCCAGTCCTTCCATTTCCATCATAGAAAGGATGTATTGACTCAAACTGATAATGTATAACTGCAAGTTTGATAAGTGGATCAATTATATCATTGTTGTCATTTATGTACTGTTCGAGATTTCCCATGAATTCTAATATTTCTTTTTCCCCAACCGGAGGAGTATAAACTATTTCTCCCGTAATATCATTTCTAAGCGTAGTTCCCGGTAATTTTCTTATGCCGGCATTATTATTTTCTACGATTTGTTGAATTTCCACTATCATATTGGTTGTAAGCATTGATTTTTCTTTTATCAGCTCGTATCCATGCCATAAGGCAGTTCTATAATTTATTACTTCTTTCGCGGCTAAACTTTTATATGAGTCAACCGCCATAGACTTATACAATTCATCATGTGTAGTAATTATATTTTCTATTTGCGAACTATCTTTTGCCTCTTGTAATGTAACAGCATTTATAAGAATATTCTTATTAGGAATTATTTCTGAATACCCCTTAAGTTCTGCAAGTGCCTTATTTGCTCTATTTAACTGCACCAGAATTTTTACTGTTTCAAAATTAGACTTTGGTGGCAGCATTTTTAATCTAAATTCATCCATATAATCCCTCCTTCTGTTTCAGTATAATACTAATGTTTATAAAAAGAAAGAGGTCATGGGTAATTTTTTGTTTTTTTTACTCATGTTTTTGTTATGTGGGTAAAATCTACTCATAAACAATAATAAATTCCTTCATCAATTCTATTTAAAGTTATTATTGTAACCCGCAGGACTTTTAGTTCTTGTGCTATGATTTTATATGATTTGTCTTCTGAAGAATGCCTATTTTAAGCCTTTTCTGTTTTTGACAAATATGCTAAGAAATATATACTTTAAGTTTTTGTCGGCAGAACTCGTGCAAAACAGTATTATGTCGACCAACAAAACAACAACCCCAAAGGCTAAAACCCTTGGGGCTGTATGGTGCGGGAAACCGGGGTCGAACCGGTACGGTATCACTACCGCAGGATTTTAAGTCCTGTGCGTCTGCCTGTTCCGCCACTCCCGCATTTTTAGATGCTAGAAGTTAGATGTTGGAAGTTAGATTTAAGAAATGCTTCGCAGCTTTTCTGCATGTTTCTCACTTCTAACCTCTCATTTCTCACTTCTATCTTGGAGGCGCCACCCAGATTTGAACTGGGGAATAAAGGTTTTGCAGACCTCTGCCTTACCACTTGGCTATGGCGCCATAGCCTTAATCTATAACAGTTTCTAATATTCAGTTGGAGAAACCCATCCATCCAAATAAAGAATCCTGTTTATATAGCTCGCGCTTTTTTTACGCGAGCTATCTTTTGTTTGGAGCGGAAGACGGGACTCGAACCCGCGACAACTGCCTTGGCAAGGCAGCGCTCTACCACTGAGCCACTCCCGCATTTCTAATTTCTATTGGTGCCTAGAGCCGGAATCGAACCAGCGACACGTGGATTTTCAGTCCACTGCTCTACCGACTGAGCTATCTAGGCGTATTATTTAGTTTTTTAGACGGCAGAAGCCAGATTTCTCCGGCTTCAAGCCTCTATATGGCGACCCAGAAGGGGCTCGAACCCTCGACCTCCAGCGTGACAGGCTGGCATTCTAACCAACTGAACTACTGGGCCGTATATATAGTGCTGAGTTATATTACTCAGCACTATGGTTTCATGGTGGGAACAATAGGGCTCGAACCTATGACCCCCTGCTTGTAAGGCAGATGCTCTCCCAGCTGAGCTATGCTCCCATGCTTTTATACTGTGCCGCCCGCAGCGACAATAATGAGTATACAGAAACAAAGAGCATCTGTCAAAGACTTTGACTCGCCAATATTATTGATTAAACTAATTTCTCTGTATCTATCTTCGTCTTTCTCGTTATTGCTACTCTATAATATATATTAATATATCTAATATATTATTCCGCATAAGCAATAGCAATTTCACGAAGAATCATTATTCATGTTATATAAAGCCTGAATTTAACTCTTTTTTGAGACTTTAGAGTTTTTCTACTCCTTCATGAAGCAATCTACTTCCTCTTGATTAAAGCAGTACTTCTTTAAACAGAAATGACATTCTATTTGAACGTGACCCTCTTCTTCCAAAATACTATTAAGCTCGGTTCTGCCCAAGCTGATAAGTGCTTGCTCCATTCTTTCCCTACTGCAATCACATAAATATTCAGGTTCAATTTCATCAAGTATTTTTAATTCCATATCCCCCGTAACTCTTTTAACTATATTTTCAATTGATTCACCCGCTGACAGATAATTTGTAACCGTAGAAAAGCTCTGTAGATTTGCTTCAATTTTTTCAATTACATTTTCTTCGGTCTTTGGCAAAAGCTGTATTATGAAGCCTCCGGAAGAAATCACCTCTTCTGTTTTATCGACAAGAACACCTAGTGCAACTGCAGACGGAATCTGCTCGGATTTCAAAAAATAATATGCAATATCCTCTGCAATTTCACCTGAAACAAGCGGAATAAAACCTATATAAGGTTCCTTTAATCCAATATCCTTTATTACATTTAAATAACCATCTTTTCCAACAGCTCCACCCACATCTAATTTACCAAGTGAATTTGCTTCAAGATAAACTTCGGGATTGCTAACGTAACCTTTCACATTCCCACGATGATTTGATACAACCACAATTCCACCTAATGGACCGCCACCTTTAATCTGAATAGTGAGTCTGTCATCCTCATTTTTAAGCATCATTCCCATCATAAGACTGGCTGTAAGAGTTCTTCCAAGCGCAGCAGAAGCTACAGGCGAGAGATTATGCGTTTTTCTGGCTTCTTCAACCAGATTTGTTGTTTGAGCAGCAAATACTCTTATTTTTAAATTTTTATCAGTTAATCTAAGCAACTTGTCTTTCAATTATATTCCACCTTCTTTTTAAAAATGCAAAAACCAGATACTACTAATAATTCATAATTAGCCATAACATGTATCTATTATATTATTATAATAATTATTGGCAATACAAAACCGCAAAATTCTGCTGAGAAACTAATGAAAGGAAAATTTTTTATGCGAAATACCTGAAAGGGCATAAGAAAACCCTGACTTTTCTCAGTCAGGGTTACTTTTTTGCTCTACATTTATTTTAAAGAGCCCTAGTCACATTTGATGCCTGAGGTCCTTTGGCTCCTTCGATTACTTCAAACTGAACCTCTGTACCTTCTTCAAGTGTTTTGTATCCATCCATTTCTATTGCTGAGAAGTGAACAAATACGTCCTTTCCTTCTTCCCTTTCGATAAAGCCGAAGCCTTTCTCAGGATTAAACCATTTTACCTTGCCTTTTTCCACTTTAACATTCCTCCATTACTTAAACTTTTCAACATGGTCATTTTTCAACCATGCACATAGTTTAGCATACCTTATTTTTATTGTCAACGATTTCCGTTGTCAATACGCAGTTATATTTGTCATTTGTCGTCGCTTTTTGTTTTAGTGGTTTTATATTCTCTGCTACTATTATTATTTTCTGTCTTCAATAATATATTACAGTAATTTATTTGAAATTATCACAATTCTTGATTATTTCTTTGCTTTTAGTATTTCTATTGCTTTCAATAATTGTGTATCCTGCTTCTCGTCTATTTGCAGAGAAGATTTATAGTTTTTGGGCAGCTCTACAACCTTATCCGGAATGATGCCTTTCCCCTGAATACTTGTTCCTTTAGGTGTAAAATATTCTGAAATGGTAACCTTTAAGGCTGTTCCATCTTTTAAATCAATTACCTCTTGAACGACACCCTTCCCAAATGTTTTTGTTCCTACCAAAACAGCTTTATTCCAATCCTTAAGCGCACCTGCTAATATTTCCGAAGCACTGGCACTGCTTCCATTTACCAAAAGCACTATAGGCATTTCAGCTTGTTTAGCATCAGACTCCCAAGTTCTTTTTTCTTTATTCTTATCCAACGTATAGACTATAATTCCTTTAGGCACTAATCTATCTGCAATGTCAACAACTTCCTCAAGCAGTCCACCAGGATTGTCTCTTACATCTATTATAAGACCTTTAACCTTTGACTTGACAAGGCTATCATATGCTTTATTAAAATATTCGGAAGTTTTTTCGTCAAACATTGATATTCTTATATATCCGATATTATTGCTTAGTGTTTTGTATTTGACCGTTTTTAAAATTATTTTCGCTCTTGTAATTACCTTTTGAAAGGGTTCTTTTATATCCTTTCTTTTTATTGTAAGGGTTACTTTTGTGCCTTCCTCCCCCTTCATCATAGCAACTGCTTTATCAAGCTCTGATCCTTTAACTTCTATTCCATTGACTTTTATTATCTTGTCTTCAGGCAATATACCGGCTTTTTCACCAGGTGTATCTTCAATCGGAGAAACTACAATCACAGAGTCATCCTTTGTATCTGCAGAAACTACAATACCTATTCCTGCGTATGTTCCTTTGGTTTCAGTTGTTAAATCTTCATATTCCTTTTCATTGAGGTAAGCGGTATAAGGGTCCTTAAGCGAGTCTGTCATTCCATCGATTGCTCCCTCTGTCAGCTTCAAATCACTTGTTCCCCACAAAAAATATTTATCAAGGTAACCCTTTATCTTATTAATTTTTTCTGTATCAAAATTGACAGATTTTTGTTTTGGCAGAAGATCCATCGATAAAGCTTTGCTTGAGAATATAAATGCTGATATTGCAAAACTTATAACAGATGTGATTATTACCAGAGATACAACACCTACTGCTATCTCTTTTTTTCCATTGTTCAAATTAGTTCACTCCTGACTTATTAATATATTTTATTTCTATTTACTTTGTTATATTGTTATACCATTATTATATACATTACAAGGAAAAAATAAAGAAAAAGTATTTGCCTCACTTTTCCTTTATTTTAAATATTAGAAGAATTTATTTTGAAATATAGGTTAAAGGATTAACCGGAGTTCCATTTTCTCTTACTTCAAAATGCAAATGTGGTCCGGTTGATAATCCTGTACTACCAACTTCTGCAATTTTTTTACCAGCTTTTACTTCAGCTCCTTCTGAAACAAGGATTTTTGATGTATGCGCATATAAAGTTGATTTTCCGCTTCCATGATCGATTATAACCGTTTTGCCATAACCCCCAAACCAATCCGCCATTATTACCGTGCCATCACTTACAGCAACAATATCCGTTCCTGATGACGCCCATATATCAACACCTGTATGCATCTTCTTCTTTTTTAATATTGGATGCATTCTCATTCCAAAGTATGACTTAACACTGGATGAGCCGTCAATAGGCCAGTGGAAAACTCCTCCGCTGTATACCTTTTTGCTTCCCTTCTGAATTCTTTTTATTTTTTCTTTTAATCTGTCAGATTCTTTGAGTTCTTCATCTATAGTCACTTCTAAATTTTTTTGCTTTTCAGAAAGCTGCCGCAAGTAGCTGCTTCTGTTTCCCCTGAATGTATCAAGGTTTCTTTTAACTGTAACCTTAGATTCTTTAGCTGCTTCCCTGGATTTTTTTTGCTTTTCAATTGCAGTTTTTGCCTGTTGTATAATTTCCCTTGTCTCGGCAGTAGATTCTAAAAGCTCTTTATCCTGTTCAAGGATACTTTTTACAAAATGATATCTTGCAAAGAAATCAGAAAAGCTATCCGCGTCCAAAATCATCTCAAGATATGTAGATTCTCCGTTTTTATACAGAGCAACAATTCTTGCCTTAAGCATCTGTTCAAGATTTTTCATCTTTTCCTCTGCCTGATTAATCTGAGCTTCTTTTTCTTCAATATTTTGATTATAATCAGAAATCTGTTTCTTTAAATCTTCAATTGACATTCTTGCACTATCAATCTGCCTGTCTAACACTTCAATTTCATGGCTTATTTCCTTCTTCTCTTTCTTAACGCCATTTAATTGTTTCATTTTAGTATTTATACTTTTACTGTTTTTCTTAAGCTGTGCATTCAGGTCCTTTACGCTTTCTCCCCAGCTAGGGAGAGCCCCTGCCAGAACTGCTATCGCAACCAATACAATTATACCGTTTTTTTTCATATTTCTCTCCCCCAAATCATACCTTCAAATACTTTCTCATTGAGATTGAACTTCCTACACATCCCATTCCTACCCCGATAAACAAATATACAATCATAAGTTTTTGTGAAATTGAAGTAAATGAAACAAAGTTGTTTATTCCTATATCATTAACTATACTTTTTATCTTTAGGTATCCTATTACTGCTTCATATCCTTGGAAAATCAGGATAAAGGCCAGCAAACAGGAAAATCCTCCAATAAGTACACTTTCAATTACAAATGGCAAATGAATAAAAAAATCAGTCGCACCAATATATTTCATTATTCCTATTTCTTTTCTTCTTGCAAATACTGTTAATTTGACCGTGTTTGAAATTATAAGTATGGCAGTTGCTGCAAGAAGAGCAAGTACAATAAGGCTTACAATTCTTATAACATTCATCATTTTTATTACTTTATCAATAACTTCCTTGTGATATACAACATCCTCAGCCTTTACGTCCGGCAAGGTTTTCAACTGACTAACCGCCATCTGTGCATCTTCAGCTCTGCTTAGCGTAATCATAAAAGAAGGCGGAAGGAAATTGTTTGTTTCATTATATCCTTCAAGAAGTCTCTCGTGCCCCTTCATCATATCCATACTCTTAAGCTTTTTAAAAGCTTGCTCTTTTGAAATAAAAGAAACCTTTCCAATATTAAAGCTTTTTATTCTTTTGCCTATATCATCAATCTTATCTGCTTTTATTTCCGTATCGAGAAAAACCTGAACCATTAAGCCGGATTCTATATTTTTGCCAATAAGACTAACATTTGCTCCAATAAGAATAAAAATTCCAAGTATTATTAATGAAGCCGTCACTGTGATAGTTGAAGCAAGAAACATCAATTTATTCCTTAACGTGTTTGCAAAGCCCTCTTTAACGAGATACCTGAACGTTCTCAGTTTCAATAGAATACACACCCTTCTCTTGGTCACTCACTATTTTCCCATTATCAATAATAACAACCCTTTTCTTCATGGCATCAACAATATCTCTGGCATGAGTTGCTATTATAACTGTTGTTCCTCTATGATTTATATCACTTATTAATTTGATTATATCCAGTGAAGTTTCCGGATCAAGATTCCCGGTTGGTTCATCCGCCAGAAGAACACTTGGGTTATTTGCCAAAGCTCTTGCAAGGGCTACACGCTGCTGCTCTCCCCCGGAAAGCTCATGCGGATAATGATTTGCTTTACTGCTTAACCCAACAAGTGCTAAAAGCATTGGCACCTGTCTCCTTATATCCTTAGGCAGCGCTTCAACTACATGCATTGCAAACGCAACATTTTCATACACCGTTCTATCTTGAAGAAGCCTGAAATCCTGAAAAACTATGCCCATCCCTCTTCTAAGGTATGGTATTTTCCCCCTTCTCATAGAAGTAGGCTCATATTTCCCAACTCTAATAATGCCGCTTTCAGCATCTTCTTCTTTTAACAAAAGTTTTAGCAGAGTTGATTTTCCAGAGCCACTGGGCCCTACGAGAAAAACAAATTCACCCTTCTCTACCTTCAGGGAAACCCCTTTTAACGCTTCAACTCCACTCGGATAAGTTTTGTAAACATTTCTAATATCTATCAACTTATGTGACCCCTTTAATTTTTTTCCAGTAGTCATAATCGTTTTTATCTTTTTATTAAACTTGTAACATAATTCTACACGATTTTATAAAAATCCTCAATAGAAAGGTAATTAATTTTTTTACCTGTTCCTTGAAGTCTTATCAAGATATTCCCGAATTAATAAAGCAATTTTAAATATAACAGCATCATCAAATTTCTTTAAGTCCAAGCCTATTGATTTTTGTATTTTTTCCAATCTGTATACCAGTGTGTTCCTATGTAAATAAAGCTGCCTGGAGGCCTCGCTGATATGAAGATTATTCTCAAACAGCTTATTTATTGTCCCTACAGTTTCTTCATTCATTACTTCCTCGTAAGCATCTGTAAATATTTCATCCAAAAACGCCTGCGCCAACTCACGTGGAATTTGACAAATCAATCTCCCCAGTCCAAGCCTGTTATAATTTATAATAAATCTGTCAGGATAGAATATCTCTCCCACAGATACAGCTGCCTGTGCCTGTTCAAAGGAACGGACAATGTCCACAATGTTATCAAAGGTTCCCCCTATGCCAACATACGCCTTTATCATTATTTCGCTATTCAGTGTATCTAATATTATTGCTGCAATTTTATCAGGCGTAAGCTCTTCTTTATGATAGAGCTCTTTAACCAAAGCCGTGCTGTATTCGTCTAATTTTATTACGAAGTCACTGTTTCTATTGGGGAAGATACTTTGTATAATATCACTTATATTATTCTTGCTAGGCTTGTAAACCTTAACTAAAAATATCACCCTCGTAACAGGATTTATTAATTGAAGCTCTCTCGCCTTATTATTAATATCACTGATAGCAACTTCGCCTTTAATTATCTCACTAATAAAATTAAGTCTTGTTGTGTAGTTCTCTTTTATCTTCTTCAGGTTTATGATGCATATACTTATTGCATTTATATAATTTATAGCATCTTGATTGGGATTTCTAATAAAAGCTATGAAATCTATGATTCCATCTCTATAGTATTTTTGATAAACATATTCTTCAACAATACAAACATCTTCTCCGGACTCCAGAACAGCAGATATATTATGGTCAAAGCTTCCCATCTTTGATTGGTCAGAGCAGCCAAGTATAATTCCACTAATATCGCAGAAGCCAAATTCTATATTGATGAACCCTTTGATTTGATTGATTATTTCCTGAATATATTGATCCACTGCCTGCCTCCAGAATCTTCAAATTAATTTTTCAGTATCTTTATCAAAAAATAGTATCTTATTTATATCAACCGAAGCTGTTATTTCCTCTCCCTTACTGCATATAAGCTTGCCGGTGCTCTTGACAAAGAAGCTTATTTCATCTGCTGTCAAATGCAGGAATGTCTCTCCTTTTATGGTCTCCGCTGCATCAACCTTTAAATGCATGCATTCATTGTTGCTGCTTTTCTCTCCTACTTTTATATCTTCCGGTCTCAAGGCAATTATTATCTCTTTTCCCAAATAACCATTATTCTTTATAATATCAATTTTGTCATTTCTTAAGCTTAGAATGTTTTTACCTATCTTCAATCCTGTCCTGCCATTTTCTTCACCAATTCTGGCATTTATAAAGCTTGTCCTTCCTTTGCCAACAAAGCCTGCAACAAATTTATTGCATGGCATATTATAAAGGTTGGTATAAGTATCAATCTGTTCGATTCCCCCATTATTCATTACCGCAATTCTTCCTACGGTATCAAATGGAATCATATCGCTGTCAATCGCAACTATTGTCGTCTTCTTAAGCTTATTCCATATGTCGACTATTTCCTGGTAAAGACCCTTTTTAGTATCTTCATCACAATCTGTACAAACCCTATCAACAAGAAATACCTTGGGTGACTTAACTGCTGCTTTGGCAAATGCTACCCTCTGTTTCTCGAAAACATCCAATTGATTTGGCTGCTTTTGCAGCAAATCAGTTATTTGAAGAAGGTCACAAATATTCTTAATATTTTCTTTTATATGTCTGCCCTTATTTTGGCTGAATTTTAAACCGAATTCAATATTCCCCAATATATTCATATATGGATAAAAGGTTAGATTTTGATAGACTACTGCAATATTTCTTTCAATTGGGTCTGTAAAATTTGCGAGCTGACCGTCAATATAGATTTCTCCTGAAGTAAGCTCATCAAGACCTGCAATAAGTCTTAAAAGAGTTGATTTTCCACAATCAGAAGGACCAGTCAGAACAAGAAGCTCCTCATTCTTCACTTCCAGCATTATATCCTTAACCGCCTGATTCCCTCCCGGAAAAACCTTGGATACTTGTTCCAACCTTATTCCTGGCATATATATTCCTCCATTTTTAGACACAACCAGCTATTATATTATAGATTATAACACACTGCATCAAATCTTTGAATATTTTGGGATTTAATATTTTACCTCCCTAATCTTGAACATTATCATTCAACTCTGTATAATAATTCAATAAGGCTTTAATTCATTGTTTAAAACCTATCCCAATCAGGAGGCAAAGGCTTTTATGATTCATTTTACAAGCATAGATAATTTATCAAAATCACAAATAATTGAAATTTTTGAACTGACAAAGAAATTAAAAGATATGCAAAAAAATCAAATTGAGCACCACTATCTCAATGGCAAGACTCTTGGTATGATTTTTGAAAAGAGCTCTACAAGAACACGAGTTTCCTTTGAAGTTGGCATGTACCAATTAGGAGGTCATGCATTATTCCTTAATTCTTCTGATCTTCAGCTTGGCAGAAGTGAAACCATCGAAGATACTGCACGTGTTCTTTCAAGGTATCTGGATGGAATAATGATTAGAACTTTTTCCCATGATACAGTTCTTGCATTGTCAGAAAACGCTTCAATTCCAGTTATTAATGGATTAAGTAATATGCATCACCCTTGTCAGGCACTTGCAGATATATTTACGCTGCTTGAAACAGGAAAGGAACTTCTTAATCTTAAATTAGCCTATGTCGGAGATGGTAACAATATCGCCCATTCCCTTTTGCAGCTTTGTGCAACAATTGGAATTGACATTAGCATAGCCACGCCTGAAAATCACAAATGTGATAAAACTATAATAGAACAAGCTGTTCCTTCCACTTACTTATCAGGAAGCAGAATTGTAATTACAAACGATCCCAAAGAAGCAGCAGCAGATGCCGATGCTGTATATACCGATACCTGGATAAGCATGGGAATGGAAAGTGAAAAAGAACAAAGGATTGCCGATTTTAAGGATTTTACTATTACACCAAGTCTCATGTCCCTTGCAAAACAAAATGCAGTATTTATGCATTGCCTGCCAGCATATAGAAATTATGAGGTCTCCGCAGAAGTTATTGATGGTCCTCAATCAGTTGTTTTTAATCAGGCTGAAAATAGGCTTCATGTCCAAAAGGCATTACTGACCTTATTGATGGGCGATAAACATGAATATTCTTGGAATTTATCATAAATTTCTTTATAAATAGCAAAAATACGACTTAATTTAATATTTTGTCGTATTTTTGTTATCTATCTTTCTTTAATAGTTCCAAATAAATTTTTTCTAACACCGGTTTTTGTAAACGCTCTTCTTTCTTATCGACTCCATTAGCCTGAAGCATTAATTCATTAACAGTTCCCATCGCAATTACTTTTCCTCTGTTCATTATCATAATTTTATCACATAAGAATTCAGCTTCTTCAATATAATGACTTGTATATATAACGATTACACCCTGATCCTTTAGCTTTTTGACAGCTGAAATTATGTATTCTCTTGACTCAATATCTATTCCTACCGTCGGCTCATCCATAATAACTATTTGAGGTTTATGTATCAGGGCAGCCGCAATATTAAGTCTTCTTTTCATACCTCCCGAAAGATGCTCAACCCTCTCGTTTTCTTTGTCCTTTAATCCCACTATTTCTAAAACTTCGGATACTCTATCTTTTATTTCAGGACCCTTTCCTCCATAAATGCCTCCCCAAAAACACATGTTGTCTTTTACAGTTAATGTTTCATAAAGAGCTATGTCCTGAGGTACAAAGCCTAGATACGGTCTTATTGCTTTTGGATTTTTTACAATATTCTCCTGATTAAAATAAAGCTCTCCTTGCTCCGGCTTTAGTAGTGTAGAAATTAAAGATAACAGAGTAGTCTTACCGGCGCCGTTCGGTCCCAGTATACCCAGTATTTCACCGCTTTTGACTGTAAAATTTACTCCATTAACCACCAGTGCTTTTTTATATTTTTTCGTAAGGTTTTTTACCTCAATTACATTCATACTTTACCCCAGCTCTTTATTTTTTCTTTTTAATAGTATTATTAATATCAAAACCTTTCATTTTGGTACTGAGTATTACTTTAATAAAAAACACCGGAATTACCATCATTCTCTTTATTCTTGATGGCTCCTTCATTAATCTGTACAACCACTCCAGACCAAAACGTGCGAATATTGCAGGCGCCCGCTTCGTTTTTCCTGCAAGTATATCCAGCGCACCTCCAACACCTATTCCAACCCTGGCATTAAGCCTCATCCGGTTTTTAAAAATCCATTTTTCCTGTAAAGGTGCACCCATTCCCACAAGAATTATATTTGGGCTGCAAAGATTAATATGAGCAATTATTTCTTCTTCCTTGTTTTCATCAAAATATCCATGATGAGTTCCTACCACATTAATGTTTGGATATACTTTTTCAAGATTCATTTTCGCCCTATCTACTACCCCCGGCTGCCCTCCCAACAGATAAAACTTCCATCCGTGGCTTGCCCCCCATGCTATCAAATCAGCCATTATATCAAATCCCGGAACCCTTTCCGGCAGCTTTTTGCCATAAAACCAGGAAGCCCATACAACTCCTATTCCGTCAGGAACAAGCATATCTGCGGAGATAAGCACCCTTTTAAATTCTTCATCCTCCTGTGCCAACATAATGATTTCAGGGTTAGGTGTAAAGATATATCTAAATCTATCACCAACAGCAAACATCCTTGCCCTTTCGCAAGCATCCTCCATATCAACAAAATCAATAGGTACCCCAAGCATATTAATTTTATCCATTATTTACCTCCCCTATAAGTTTGTTGAAATTGTCAAAAACCTTATTGCTGGCAAAACCTTTTGCTTCCATAATTTTATTTAAAATTTCATCTTTGTTATCAATTATTCTCTTAATTTCTTTTATTATTAATTCACATTGCATATTATCATAATTGCATACAGGTCTTAGCCCAATTTCTTTTAGGAAGCCATCAATCTTAGGATCATAAGTAATTCCTATTACCGGCACTCCCATACAAACCGAAAAAATCAATGAGTGAAGCCTTACTCCAATATTTATATCCATAAGCCCTATTGCCGACATAATCTCTGACGGCTTGTATTCTTCTTTTAAGATATACGGCTTGTTTTGAGTCTTCTCAGCAATCTTATATGCAAAATCCAAATCTTCAGGATAGTGAAAAGGAAACATCACAACATTTGCATCAAACTCTTTTATTATTTGATTAATAATTTCTGCAATTTGTGAAATCGAGTCGTTATTGTTATTCCAGCTTCTTGCTGCAATTCCTATCGTCAACTTGCCTTCAGACTCAACGCCTGCTTCTTGAAGAATTTTTCTGCCTGTATCCTTCGATGCCGGTTGAAGCATAAAAACCGGATCGTTGGTTAACATTTGCTTGGGCTTATTAACACCCAACCAGGCAAGCTCTTCTAAAGAAATCTGGTCTCTGACTGATATTGTTTCAACCCTATTTATTATTTTAGCAAAAATTTTCCGATTCAGCTCTTTTTTCACTGGTCCTATCCCTTGTGAAAAAATATGTATCTTTTTGCCTAATACCTGAGCAATAATTACAATTCCTAAATAATAATAAAGGCTTCCTGAGCTTGTAACATCCTGAAAAAGACTGCCTCCTCCACTTATTACAGCATCACAATTTTTTATCGCTTTTACTATTTCCTGTAGATTAGACCTTTTATATGCTTTTACTCCATAAGCTTTTTGAGTTTTTTGAGGATTACTTGAAAGGACTTCGGCTTTAATATTTGATTTTGAAAACTCATTTGAGAGAGTTTCAAGTATAGCTTCATCCCCTGTATTTCCAAAGCCATAATAGCCGGAAATCAGTACTTTTTTCAATGAATTTCTCCCCTTATACCAGTATTTTTGAAATATCTATTATTTATAACATTCAATATTATAATCAGAACTGCACCAAACATTATTCCAAAGAAAACACTATAGCTGGTGCTTAATACAGCCATTAATAGAGACATTCTTATATGGCTGAACGAATTAACTATATCAGCCAATCCTACAACTCCGGCAAACAGTGATAAAAATGCCAGCGTTTTATTTCTATTAACATATGAATAAATCAAAAGCATGAGCAGTGGAAAAGAAATCAGCTCTTTACTTCTCGGTCTTGCAATAAAAATGTTCTCCAATATTGCCCTGAACCTTAACTCTATATCTGACGACATTGTGGCAGGAGCATTACCACTTCTCATTAGCAGAACTGCAACTGCAGTGAGTACAATAAGTCCAGCAACCGCATACTTTATTGTAACCGATGTATTAAAAATCTTTTTAAGTTGAAGCGAAATGCTTATCGGATTTCCATCCTTGTCAGAATAAAGTCCAATATACTTTATATATAAAAGAAGGAATATTATCATAGGTGAAACAAAAGCTATCTTTACACCTCTGAATATATCAAGCTTCAGCATATATTTGCTTTCTGCCAGAAGTGCAGCAATCATTATTCCTCCGGCAGCAGCAATTATTGCCGCTTTAATTAGTACAAGAATATTCTTCATTATTATTTTGCCTATACCTGGCTTTTCTTCCATACTAAAATAATTTTTATAGTAGCTTATAAGATGCCATGAAGCAAGAGACGGGAATACGATTGCACAAAGCAAAGCAGCCATCTTTATCCCCAAATCCCCAAAAATATTAAATAAAACTGTACTGTAAAGAAGAGCAGCAGTCCCCAAGCTTCCTATAACCAATAAACCATACGTAATGTATTCACTCATATTAAAGAAGGCTAAAAGGAGCAATAAAGAACCTGCTATTATTCCTATAATTATTACAAGCCTTTCAAAACAGCTGGGCTCTATATCATTTAATCCTACCACAGCCTTTCTATGAAGCCCCATCGCAGTTACCCTTTTTGAAATCTGGCTTACTGCTTCTGAAGTGTCTTTAAGAACTTGAATGGGTTCTTTTTCAGGATTCCAAATTGGCTTTACATATATTATTCTGACATTTCTTTCGGCTATAGCTCTTGACCATTGATCAAGATAATCTTTAGGCTTTAACCTTTTTTGCTTGTCATATTCGACTGAAAACACCTTGCTGGAAGCATATTCACTCTCGCGCGAAAATATTTTTATTCCTCGCTGACCTTTATTGATATCATCATCTGCAGGCTTTTCTATTATTGCCGCAATTAAGCCATTTTTCTTAAATTCTTGTGCAGCATAATTAATCAATTCTTTATATTCTTCCTCATCTGCATTATATCCAAGGACACTTTCTCCTGCAAAAATTACAGTCTTTGCATTAATTTTTTTTACCTGTAAGATTTTTTTATCTATCTGTTTTCGGGTTATTCCCTGAAAGTTTTGAATTCTTGGTATTACATTAATAAATCCAAGTGTTTTTGCATATTCAAGGTCACGGTCAAAGAATCCCAATCCTGACTCTTCCATATTTTTTAATTTTTGACTTGTTATTATTGCATACTGATTTCCTTCTCGAATAGTTTCAATTTTTATTCTATCTGAAAAACTGCTCTGAAGAAAATCAAAGACATCTTTATATGGAGTAATTATTATCATGTTGTAGTTAAATATTCTATTATTAATTCCTTTACTGTTTATACGTTTTTCTATATCCTTCCGGTATCTTGCCTGAAGCTCGCTCGTCAGCGGCATAACAGTCCCGGTGGAATATGAACCCATCATGAAATCTCCCAAAGACATATAGGCAATATATCCTCTTTCTTTAAGGTCCTTGAGGGTAGTCTCCTGAACCCCTATTGAAGTTGCTCCCGAATATTTGAGTCTTTGCGTTACATCCTCAAAGCTCATTCCCATTTCTCCGGCAAGGTCTTGAAACTCGGTCATATCAATTGCAATTTCAATATGATTATTTCTCTCTTCAGCTTTATATCTATTAAACGCAGTATAGCAAGAAACCAATAGTGAAACAGCAATTATTCCTATAAGTATTTTTTTGGTTAGCTGCATGTTATCCTCCTAAAATTATGCCTTGAAAATTAATATTTTTTTCCGCTAATCTTTTGTATAAAGTAAACCACCTCATTAAATGCTTCTTCTCTAAGTACCAATTGTTCTCCTTTTAAACGTTTTACAAATTCCGGACTTAATAACTTCTTTTCATTTGCTGTTTTCCACGCAATGTTTTTATTATACACTTTTTTATCATAAATATATAAAATCATTTGAGCTGCATCATCCTTTGTTATATACTCACCTGGACAAATCTCAAATAATTTCTTGCACAACTCTTGATCAAACTTTGCCGGAGCCTGCTTTTTAACCACATTATTTATTATACCAATAAATTCGTTGTTACGTATCTTATCACTAAATCTGTAATTATTCTGATACCCACCGCCAATAGCAGCAAATTCAGAAAGCTTCTCAATATCCGGGAAAGCCCAGTGTGATGCATTACTATTTGGGCTATTGAAATCAGGAAGATATGCACCCTGTTTTATTAATGTTTCCTGAATCTTTTTTACAGCTGCTATACTTTTCGCTGCTTTTCTTGGTGAAATATCATTTTTTATTGAGTAAACCGCCGCAACTCCGGCAGCTTGTCCAGTAACCATACCTACAGGTATAACTCTTGCACTCCCTGCTGCTGTTGAAGTATATGAAGCCGAACGACCTGCTACAAAAATATTTTCAATATTTAATGGAACAAGACACCTTAAAGGAATGCTGTACTGGTCAGGTGTACAAATTACATTGCCCATATCTTCAATACTGCTAGCCTGTATATCAACCGGATAAGAAGCAACTGCAATTTTATCCTCAAAGTTTCTATTATTTAAGACATCCTGAATTTTTAGTGTATATTCTCCTTTTATATGTCGGGTCTCTCTTATATATAGGTTATCTGCAGCACCTGCAAAACTTGCATTTTCAAAAGCTGGAATCTTCTTTTTAAGGAAAAGAGTGATGTTTTCTGCTTCTTTTTTCCCTTCTTCAATAGCTTTTTTACGCGAGGCTTCATCCAGCATATTAATATTTACAATTTGAAGAGCATTTATAAGAATGCTGCCATCATTTTGCTTACCTATATTTAATCCTCTTATTTTCATATTGCTGTGAAGAGGTTTATATTCCTTTCTTATTTCTCCAAACCCCCATGCAGATTTGCTGTTGATTCCTTCGTCCTTAATTTTCTTGGTTTTGAGATTTTTTCTAATGTCATCTCCAAGTTGTTTCCAGTCTACATTTTTTACCCTGAATACAAGTGTTGCACACATGTATGTATCTTTTAAGCCTACATCTTCCTGCCCAAGAGAATACGGCGCTCCGGCAGAGGCTGCAACATCGGCATCAGGAGTAGCATCAATTATTCTTTTAGCAAAAAATTCTTTCTGTGTGCCATCTTTTTCAAGCCTGATACCCTTTATTGTATTTTTATCCATTATAGGGGAAATGAATTTGGTTCCGGAAATATATATCATGTTTTTTTGTCTCTTTACCATTTTTTCAAATACTTCTTTTGCTTTTTTTACATCAAAGGAGTCTCCGCCAACACCATTATAAAAATCAAGGAACACTCCTCTTGTAACAAGCTGCCTTGCAGCATTGCGGTTCATGTCTATAGAATTAAGCATTCCATATGTCATAAGCCCCCCAAGCCCATTCTCATAAGAAACAAGCAAAACCTTTCCGCCAGACCTTGCAGCAGATACTGCCGCAGAAATACCTTCAGGCTCACCGCCTACAACAATTATGTCATAAGTATCTGAAGCCTTTTGCCAATTATTGTGAGCAGAGCCTTGCAGCAAAGTATTATTTTTTATTACGTTTACTCCAAACATTAATAAACACACAATGCAAAGCATTGTTAAAACCAGCATAAGTTTTTTGGACTGTAGATACTTCATTTGTGAAATCACCTCATAAAATATAATTGTGGAATATTCTTCATGCCTTAAAAATTATATACTATTTAAGCATAAAAATATAGAGGCATAATTAAGCCTCTATATTTATGCTTGAAATCTATTCTATTGAATAAGCTCCTTTTACCATCAGAATGCACTCTGATTGTGCGATAGCACCTCTTCCGTCTGACCTTGGAATAATAAGCAAATGATTACTTTCAATGTAGCTATTAGAGATAACATCGGCACCTGTAGTTACGTCAGACAGTCCACCCATGCTTGAGCCTAACGCCTTTGCTTTCCCTGACCTTAAAATCAGCTCTGTGCTTTCCTGGCATACTATCTTTTTTCCTGCAGACAGATTAACTATTTCGTATTTTGCCCCTGTAGTTCCTGTTGTATTCCCCAGGCTTTCTACCTTTTTATCCATAATTGCAAGATTTGAATTGTTTTGTTCAACCTTTGCTTCAAGGTTTTTTACTGCTGTCTGAATGCTATCGGTAATTTCCTGAAGCTTTTTGTCAAGATAACTTGATGTTATCAGCGGATCGCTGTCTGTTCCCGGAGTCCCTGTAGCTGCAAGTGCAATATTAAATAATACAGTCATAATTAAAGCTATAGTTGTAATCCATAAAATACTTTTTTTCATCGGTTCCCCTCCTAAAATAATATGCAGTTAAAATATAAAATAGTTTTCTAGCAAATTATTTTATATTTATATTAGCTATATATTTATTGAATATCTTGAAGTCCAAAGCTAACCTGAAGTGCATCATTTACCTTCAGCATAAGATCCTCATCCAGATGTCCGATTTTCTCTTTAAGCCTTTTCTTATCTATTGTTCTTATCTGCTCCAGCAAGATTACAGA
Organism: Deltaproteobacteria bacterium; assembly: GCA_050258375.1. GTDB lineage: Bacteria > Bacillota > Clostridia > Acetivibrionales > UBA4821 > JBLMYQ01. The sequence continues at coordinate 19,865 of JBLMYQ010000011.1, forward strand.
GTCCTTTGCAAGACCATATTCCTTAGCCCCTATTTCGGTATGTGTGGGCAGTTTTGCCTTGTTAATTTGAGATGTTATTGCAGCAGCAATTACTGTAGGACTATATTTATTACCAATATCGTTTTGCACAATCAAAACCGGCCTTACCCCTCCCTGTTCCGAACCAACGACAGGGCTTAAGTCGGCATAATATATGTCGCCTCTTCTTATTACCACTCTACTCACACTCCGCTAATCGGTTCTCATATTTTTTTTGAATCTGGTTATCCGCTTCTATGCACATTTCGGCTAACTTCAGGTTTATTTCGGCCATTTCTCTATAACCCTTCTTAGCAGTCTCAATTTTTTCTATCCTTTTCTTTTCGCGGATATAAAGCTTCATAGCCTGCCTCACGAATTCACTTCTGTTCATATTTTCGAGGGAAGCTATAGTATCTACCTCCTTCAACAGGCTTGTTGGAAGACTTATAATTATCTTTCTACTTTCAGCCAAGAATACCCCCCCATTTCAAAAACAAGTATCAAACAGGAAAAAAATTGTGATATCTGTGCAATTCTGAAATAAGATTCTTCTTTATTGCATTATTCCCTAAAATGTAAAATAATATGACCTTGGAAATGTTATTTTGAAAAGTAATTGTTTAAAGCAGTTTTGATAGTTTAATTATATTCTCATGTTACATTTCCAGTCAAATTAAATTTTGTTGACATTAATACAACAAAATTATTTTTATTCAAAAACATCTTCTGCAAACTTGGGATTCATCACAAAATTTTTATACCTGATATCAACTTTCAGCCGTTCCTGCTTGTCAAATATTTTTAAGCTTTCAGGATATCCTTCTTTATTAACTCTTAGAATTTCTGTTTCCATATAATCTGTTTCGCAAGGTATATACGTTTTTAATATGTAGCTGCCATCAGCAATTTCCATATTTGATTTTTCCGAGCTTACATAGTTACTGAAAAAGCAAGTCAGAAGCATGTTGTTCCCTGTTAGTTTCATAAGATTTTCCGAGACATATGTATTGTTTACATCAATATTAGGATTGCTTACACGGGTCTCGCTTCCATTACTTACTGTCAATATTCCCTTCATAAATTCCGGCTCAAGGATTTCAGTCCTAAGCTTTGAAGGATGAAGATATATCTGTGTAACCAGATATTTTGTTGAGTTTTTGTTATTTATAATTGTTATTTCCGAAGTACATTTATAGCTTTTTAACTCAAATAATTTTTTTTGTATACCTTGAAAATTGTCAGCAGACAGTCTGTTTCCGCACGCTGACATAATAATCATTAGTGAAAGAGCAGCCATGAGTATTCTCAAATGCTTCAAGTCAAAATTCACTCCTCACCATAATTAAATTCTTAAATGCAAGCCTCCCTATCCCTCATGCTTTTTAAAGCATACGGAAGGTGTTCGGTAATATCTCCTGCAGTCATTCCCTCCATTCCTTTTTCAGAGGCTGCCATATCCCCTGCCAAACCATGTACATATACACCGGCAGCAGCAGAATCCTCCGGCGAAATTCCCCGACCTGCAAAAGATGCTATTACTCCGGTTAAAACATCCCCTGCTCCACCAGATGCCATCCCTTGATTCCCCGTTAAATTTACGTATATGTATCCTTCTTTTGTACAAATCACTGTTCTCCAATCCTTTAATACTATCGTACATTTTAGCTTCCTGCAGTATTTTTTTAAGATATTTACTCTATCTATTCGTATTTCTTCAATTGATAAACCCGTTAAGCTTGCCATTTCACCCATATGCGGCGTTAGGACAACCGGGCACACTGCTTTATTTAATAAATCTATATTCCCCACCAAGGAATTTATTCCATCCGAATCTATTATCAATGGAACAGGACTGTTAAGCAGCAGCCACTCTGTGATTTTTTTTATATCTGTTCCCTTGCCGAGCCCTGGTCCGTAAGCTATAGCATTGTATCTGTTTATTTGACAATTGATTTTTTCTATACATTTCTCACTAAGAGTCCCATCTCCATTATCTTCAAGGGGCATTGTCATTTCCTCAGTAAGCTTTGTTTCCAATATGCTGTTAAGGGTTTTCGGTATACCAAGGGTTACAAGTCCGGAACCGCTTCGTTGCGCTGCTCTGCCAGTCAATGCCGCTGCCCCGGTTAGTCCCGCAGAACCTGCTATTACAAGAACCCTGCCATTACTTCCTTTATGTGCATATATAGACCTCTCCGGAACCAATCCACAAACATATTCAGCAGTGAGAAGTCTTGTTTCTAACTCCAGCTGGTCAGCAATCTTTTTGGGTATTCCTATATCGTATATTTCAATATGCCCAACAAATTTTGCACCCTCTCCAATAATTGTACCTGCTTTGGGAAATCCTAAAGCAATAGTTTTTGACGGTTTCACGCAAATCCCCAGTATTTCACCGGTATTTCCGTTGATTCCTGATGGAATATCTATTGAAACCGTATACCTTCCTGCATTGTTAATGATATCTATAATCTCATACATAAAGCTATTAACAGGCTTATTTATTCCGGTTCCTAAAATCCCATCAACAACTGCATCTGCCATAAGAATAGACCTTTGTATTTCTTCATTGTATTCATTGTTCCCAACTACAGCCAGCTTTATTTTCATGCTTTTAATAATATTTAAATTTGTTTTTGCATCACCTTTTACCACTTCTTCTTTGCCTGTTAGAACAACAAGTACATTAGCCCCTTCATTGAAAGCATGCCTTGCCACTCCCATTGCGTCCCCGCCGTTATTACCTGTTCCGGCAAATATAACAATATTTTTATTTTTAAAGGTACCCAAATCCTTTTTTATTTCATTGGCGATATTAAAAGAAGCATTCTCCATAAGCAATATTCCAGGTATGCCATATTCCTCTATAGCTCTGCGCTCAATTTCTTTCATTTGTTCCGTAGTAACTACTTTCAATTTCTTCACTCCAATTCCAATAATCTTTTCAGCATACAGATAACCGCCTCCGGCTCTTCCAGCTTATTTATATCTTCCCGTATCCTTGCAGCATTACGAATTCCTTTCAGATACCAGCCAATGTGTTTTCTCATTTCCCTTACTCCAACATATGCACCTTTATAATCCAGCATATCATTGAAATGCCTTATTAATATACCAATCCTCTCTTTACAGGATGGTTCAGCAATAATTTCTCCCGTCTTCAGGTAGTGCACTGTCCTTTTAAATATCCATGGATTTCCCTGCGCCGCTCTTCCTATCATAACCGCATCACAGCCGGTTTTTTCAATCATCATTTTGGCATCTTCGGGAGTTTGTATATCTCCATTTCCTATAACAGGTATTTTAACTGCCTTTTTAACCTTTTGGATTATATCCCAATCCGCTTTGCCTGAATAAAATTGTTCTCTGGTTCTGCCATGAACAGCTGCCCCCGAAGCCCCGCTAGCCTCTGCGATTTTTGCCAATTCAACCGCATTAACACCCTCTCCGGAATCATCCCAGCCTTTCCGCATTTTGACTGTTACTGGGACACTACTGTTATTTACGACCGCCCTGATAATTTTTTCAGCTAATTCAGGGTCGAGCATTAGCGCTGAACCCTCTTTATTTTTTACAATTTTCGGAGTGGGGCATCCCATATTTATATCAATCAAGTCAGCTCCTTCTTGGCACAGCTTATAAGCTGTTCTGGCCATACCATCAGGATCCGAACCAAAAATCTGAACTGCCGCCGGCTTTTCGTTTGGACTAAGCCTGGCAATTTCTTGCGTTTTCCCGTGAGAATAATCAAAAGCTTTTGAGCTTGCCATTTCAGTATATGTAAGACCACAGCCCATTTCACGGCATATAAGCCTGAAAGGCATGTCTGTTACACCTGCCATAGGCGCAAGAAAAACTATATTCGAAGGTTTAAGGTTACCTATATTCATTGTTAATTCCTATCAAAATAATAAAAAATTACTGATAATTGAAATCTAAATATAATTAATTTTAAGATAAAATGGAAAATGATTTTTGAGCAAAATTTTGTGTGAAAATCTATTTTTCATTTTTAGTAACTTTAGTAATATTCTTTAAAGCTTCTTTGATTATATCATAAAAGGAAAAATAAAAACCAGACCTCCCTTTCCCTCCGAAAGGAGGCGAAAAGAAGGTCTTTTCAGCTTTTTAAACCAAAGGGTGAGTTACAACATCTTTATAAGCATAAATGCGAAGATTCCAATTCCTACAATCAGCCCCATATTTATTAAAAAATCAATATACCATTTCTTACTTTCTATTAGCTTATTCTTCTCATTATTAACTGAATTCCTATTTGTAATATAATTTGAGATTATCATTTCTGCTTCTTTTATTATAATAAAATCCCTTTTCTTATCAGTGCCATTTTTTTCATTACTATTTTTGTTCTCATCACAAGTATCTGATTTGAGAACCAAAATCGCTTCTTCTATAATATTTGATGGTATATCTCTCAATACTACTATTTTTCTGGGACAACTCTTTGTCATTGCTACCTCCACACTCAGTATTCACCTATAAATATTATTAACAAGCAATTCTATGATTATGCAATACTGGAAAATATATTTTATTTAACCATACAAATTAATACGCGAAACATATAAAAAATATGCAAACAAAGAAAGAACGCGGAAATCCGCGTTCTTTCTTTGTTTGCATATTTTAAAGAAACATTTGCCCTACTGATTCACCATAATGTATCCTCTTTATAGCTTCTGCAAAATACGGCGCCATAGAAAGTACCGTTATCTTATCAAGCTGCTTTTGTGGAGCAAGCGGGATTGTATTTGAAACTACAACCTCTTTAACCGGAGAGTTCTTTATCCTCTCTATTGCCGGTCCTGATAATACAGGGTGTGTACATCCGGCATATACTTCTTTAGCACCATGCTTTACCAAGGTATTAACAGCTTCCATTAATGAGCTTGCTCTATCAATTTCATCATCAAAAACAACTGCCCTTTTACCTTCAACATCCCCTATCAAATTATCTATTGTTACTTCCTGATGATTGCCAAGCCTGCGCTTGTCCAACAAAGCAATTGGAACTCCAAGGCTCTTTGCATATCTATAAGCTTTCTTCGAGCTTCCTGCATCAGCCGCAACAACCACCAAATCATCAAATTGCTTATTAGCAAAGTATTGGGTCAGAAGGGGTTCAGCGGTTAACTGATCAACCGGAATCGAGAAGAAGCCCTGTATTTGCGTAGCATGTAAATCGCAGGTTAAAACTCTATGTGCACCTGCAGCAGTAAGCAAGTCTGCAACAAGTCTAGCCGTAATAGCTATTCTTGGCTGGTCTTTTTTATCTGAACGAACATAAGGAAAGTACGGAAGAACAACAGTTATTCTTTTGGCTGAAGATCTTTTTACTGCATCCATCATTATTAAAAGTTCCATAAAATTTGAATCAACCGGAGGCATTGAAGTTTGAATTATGAATACATCATCTTCGCGTACTCTTTCGAGTATTCTTACAAACATATTATCATTATCAAACTTGAAAGATTCGCTTTGTCCCAGAGGAATTTTCAGATACTCACAAACCTCTTCTGCAAACGCCCGGCTAGAATTACAACTGAGAACTTTCAAATCGTACATTTACATGTCCCCCTTGACATTATTACATAAAAATAAATACTAGCAACCTTGCTTATTATAAACATTTTTCTATAAAAAGTAAACCCCAAAACATTTAAAAATAGAACAAAATATGCTCATTAATTACATAAGCAGCACCTTTTTTCTATTAAGATTCAGCCGGCACACCGCACTTTGTATTCCATTAGCAGTTAAATCAGCCATTTGCATTACAATGCTCAATCTGGTATTTTGTAGAACCATAAATTCCATAAACCCACTAAAGTTTACTATTCCTGTTATTGAAATATCCCCTACTTCAGGAAGCTCTTTATTAACTCCTATTCCAGGTTTAATAGCCCCCTCGGCTATTGTAATATAACCTATATGTTCAGTGCTTCCAAGGCAAGCATCTATTGCAATCACTAAGGGTTTTTGGTAAGTATCATAAATTTGCCTTATATTTTCTTCAAGGTTCTTCGCATGCACCGGATTATCAAGCGTTCCATATACATTAATATTATCATATGGAGCATTGATGAGCTTATATCCTACCAACGGTCCAAAGCTATCTCCGGTACATCTGTCAGTACCTATACATAATATTACTATCTGTTCATAATCACCTGCTTTTTGGTCTATCATATCAAAAAGTATCTTTGAAAAATTCTTCAAAGCTTCTGGATGATTGACATCAAAATACTTTTGCGTGAGTTTATTTCCCATTCAAATTCTCCCTCCGGAAATTTAAAACAATATATATTATTTCCGTAGGATACCCATTTATTCTTATTTGGAAAATTATTAAAGGTCTTACCGCTTCATAAAAATGTATAAATTTTCTTTTTTGGAAAAAACTATAATGTGAAAATAATTAATACGGAGGTGATTTACTTGGAAACAACATACTTTAATGTAAATGGACTTATTGACAATAAAGCTGCAAACAAATTAAAAAATGTAGTATCTTCGCTAAGTGGTGTATCGGATGTAAATGTTAATTTATTTGACTCAAAGGTAACAGTAACTTATGACCCAATTACTACTGATATCTCTACTATAAAAAATACTATTTACAGCTCAGGGTTTAAAGTACAATAAAAAATAGAAGAAAAGAGTTGCTCTGAAGTACAGAGCAACTCTTTTCTTCTATTTTTAGGAAAATTTATGCTCTTGTGGTTCTAATTTCCTTATGATAAAATGATATTTGTTTAACTTTATATATAAAAGATATTCTCATCAATAATTTGAGGGGAGGATAGTTATTTTTTCTAATGTTTTATTAAGAAAAAAGGAGGACGTTAAAATGCTGGATTATATTAAGAGAGATTGTAAAAAGAACCTAAATGAACATCGCCAATCTTCCATTTTTTGTTTTCTTATGCTTTTTGCTGTAGGCTTTTCTATTCTTTCCGGATATTTTTCTAAAGCTTTTGTGGCTGCCATAAGTTTTGCAATAGCATTCATTTTATTTACTCTGTTTATGGTTTTAAACTCCTATCTTATTTATTTGAGTGAAATGAGTAAGAAAAAGAAGTATCAAGAAACTCTCGAAAAGCATCAAGCCTTATTAAACAAAATTGCTTCGGGCGAAATACCCGGCTTGGAATGCGGCCCCCCTATGGCAGAACAAGAAATATCAGCTCTTGAAAAAGAAATTGGTATCTCACTGCCTGACAGCTATAAGATGTTCCTATCAATCGTTGGAGAGCTGAAATATCAGCCAAAGATATCATTGGATAATTCTTGTGCTTATATATTCGGCAGTAGGATGCTTGAAAAAACTATTATCTTAAGGAGAAAAAGTGTAATTCCCAATAACTTTCTTCTTCTGACGCCGAATTACTTCATGGACACCTCCTCTTTGGACCCTTTAACCGGCGAATACAATATTGTACTTTGGGATGGTGCAAAAGCAAAAATTATGTATCATAATTTTTATGATTTTTTACAGGAGATTCGTTACACAAACCAGATGTCCAGATATGGAAAAGCCTTAATATCAATCAAGTAAACAAAAAAACCGATGGAGGAGTTTTCACTCATACCATCGGTTTTTTGTTTATACCTTAAATTCGTCTGGTTTTTTATCACTTAATCCATATTCGTATAATATTGCATCTGCTATTCTTCTGGAAGCATTCCCGTCTCCATAAGGATTTACAGCCTTTGCCATCCTGTTATATTCATCGGGATTATCAAGAAGCTCGCAAGATAATTCAAATATTTTATTCTTATCTGTACCCGCAATTTTAACTGTTCCAGCCGTAATCGCTTCAGGTCTTTCAGTCTCGTTTCTGAGAACCAGAACAGGCTTTCCAAGCGAAGGTGCTTCCTCCTGTAAGCCTCCGGAATCTGTAAGCACCATGCAGCATCTATCCATTATGTTATGGAGTTCTAATACATCCAGAGGAGCAATAAGATGTACATTTTTAATGCCTGAAAGTATCTCGTTTGCAGTTTCTTTTACAATTGGATTGAGATGAACAGGATAAACCACTTCAATATCCTCATATCTTTCAGCAATCATTTTTAATGCAGTACATATATTTTTTAATGGCTCTCCCCAATTTTCCCTTCTGTGTGCAGTTACAAGAATTATTCTTTTTGATAAATCAAGATTTCTTAAGGTTTCATCATTAAACACATAATTTTGTTTAACAGTGGTTTTTAGTGCATCAATTACAGTATTCCCTGTTATATATATTTTTTCAGCCTTTACAGCCTCATTTAGAAGATTATTCTTGTTTATAGGTGTGGGAGCAAAATGGAAATCGGTTAAAGCTCCGGTAAGCTTGCGGTTTATTTCTTCGGGGAATGGTGCATATTTATCAAAAGTCCTAAGCCCTGCTTCAACATGTCCCACCTTGGTTTGAGCATAAAATGCAGCAAGAGAACCTGCGAAGGTTGTTGTTGTATCTCCATGAACTAAAACAACATCCGGTTTTTCCTGCATTATCACATCATGTAAGCCCTCAAGCGCTCTCGTTGTTATCCCTGCAAGGGTCTGCTTCTCCTTCATAATATCAAGGTCAAAATCAGGTTTTATATCAAAAGCATCAAGCACTTGATCAAGCATCTGTCTATGCTGTGCTGTTACGCAAACTATTGTTTTAATATCTTTCCGTGTTTTTAATTCATTTACCAGTGGTGCCATTTTTATTGCCTCTGGTCTTGTACCAAAGACTGTCATTACTTTAATCATTAAATTCTCCCTTTGAAACATCATTATTTTCCTGCATGCTCTTCCGGCTTATCTTTGCTTTTTTCTTCGTTCATGTCTTCCATATATTTTGCTCCGGCAATTACAAATACAGCAACAGAAAACAGCAGGATTATTGCTCTAAAAACACCTTTTGTAGCAAGTTCAATTGCACATATTCCTAAGAATCCGCTAATTATATAAAGTACAATGACTGTCTGTTTCTGTGAAAAACCCATATCGATAAGCCTATGATGCAAATGACCTCTGTCTGCCTGCATTATCGGTTTGCCATTAAATAATCTTCTTAGTATAGCAAAGGCAGTGTCAAAGATAGGAAGTGCAAGAATCAGCAGCGGAACTGAAATTGCAATTGTTGCATAGCTTTTCATCATTCCCATAACTGAGACAGCCGCCAGAGCAAAGCCCAAGAAATTAGAACCGGTATCTCCCATAAAGATTTTAGCCGGATTAAAGTTAAAAGGTAAAAATCCCAGTGTAGCTCCTGCCAAAGCTGCTATAAGAGATACAACTCCATACTGCTGCTCAAAGATTGAAATAAAAAGAAGTGCCAGCATAGCAATTGAAGAAACGCCTGCCGCCAACCCATCCAAGCCATCAATAAAATTTATTGCATTAGTGATTCCAACAATCCAGATAACTGTTAAAGGAACAGCCAAAAATCCAAGAGCTGTAAAGCCGCTGGCTGAAAACGGATTGGTTATTTCTTCTATAGTTATACCGCTTAAAACTACAATAAGTGCCGCAATAACTTGAAAAATCATTTTTACCCAAGGCTTTAAAGTCCTTGCATCATCAATAATTCCTATGCAGATTATTATAAAAGAACCTATAAGGAGTCCCTCAAACCTGGAATCCAGCTTGGTTATGCCCGTATCAATATAATTTACAATAATAATATAAAGAATAGACACAATGAAACCAATGAAGATTGCCAACCCTCCCAATCTAGCCAATGGCTTATTATGCATTCTTCTTTCATCCTTTGGTACATCTACAGCACCAATTTTAAAAGCAAGCTTCCGAACTAAAGGTGTTGTAAAGAATGCCACTGTAAATGCAATTGCAAAAGGTAAAATATATTCCATCTGAAAAAATATGCTGTTTTTCAAAAGCTGCACCTCTCTATTTTGTTCCGAACAAGCGATCCCCAGCATCACCCAGCCCGGGTATTATATATGCATGGCTATCAAGCTTTTCATCAACGGCAGCACAAAATATATTAACATCAGGATGCTCTTTGTTAATCCTCTTTATACCATCTGTTGACGCAATCAGGCACATAAGCTTGATATTTTTAACCCCTTGCTTTTTTATGTAATCGATTGCCGCTGCCGCAGAGCCTCCCGTAGCAAGCATAGGATCAAGGATTACAAACTCTCTTTCTGCTGCATCTACTGGTAATTTGCAGTAATACTCAACCGGTTTAAGTGTGTCCGGATCTCTGTATAAGCCAATATGTCCAACCTTGGCAGAAGGAATCAGCTTTAGCATAGCATCAACCATCCCAAGACCCGCTCTTAAAATAGGAACTATTCCAAGCTTTTTCCCGGAAATGACCTTAGTTTTTGCTATACCCATAGGAGTTTCTATTTCAACTTCCTTCAAAGGCATGCTCCTTGTTACTTCATATCCCATTAGCATTGCAATCTCAGAAACAAGCTCTCTGAATTCTTTGGTGTTGGTATTCTTATCTCTAAGCATAGAAAGTTTATGCTGAATAAGCGGATGATCAATAATTGTTGTATTTTTCATAAATCCCTCCTGATAATTTTTCTGTTTCCTATATCTAACAACAAATATTTTATACCATTAACAAATTCATGTCAAACAAGCCAGCCGGGCATAAGATTAATGGGAAAACATATTTTGCAAATTTGAATAATATTATTCAAATTACTAATATGTGCTCGTAAATTTAAAGAATAATAAAAAGGTACGCAATTCGAAAGTGAATTGCGTACCTTTTTATTATTCTTTTAAAACTTTGTCAGATATTTATCAATTTCCCACTCATGAACTTTGGTCTTATATTCTTCCCACTCAATCTTTTTAGCTTCAACAAATCTGTTAAATACATGCTCACCGAGCGTTTCCCTTGCAAGTTTACTGTTTTCAAGCTCACTTACTGCCTCTTCAAGGTTTCTTGGAAGTCCTGCAATCCCCAACTCTTCCCTTTCTTTTTTGCTCATTGCAAATATATTTTTGTCTACCGATTCTGGTGGCTGAATATTATTTTTAATTCCATCCAGTCCGGCCATTAGCATAGCAGCCAATGCGAGATAAGGATTACATGCCGGATCCGGGCACCTAAGCTCAAGTCTGGTTGAGCTTCCACGATTAGCAGGCACCCTGATAAGCGGACTCCTATTTATTCCTGACCATGCAATATATACCGGTGCTTCATAATCAGGTACAAGCCTCTTATATGAATTTACTATTGGATTTGTAACCGCAATTATGGATCTTATGTTTTTAAGCAATCCACCCATAAAATTGTAAGCGTCATTACTTAACTGCAATTTCCCATTAGGATCATAAAATGCATTCTGTCCATTCTTGAAAAGTGATTGGTTTGTGTGCATTCCAGAACCGTTTATTCCATATATTGGCTTGGGCATAAAGGTTGCATGAAGACCATGTCTTTGAGCAATAGTCTTAACCACCAGTTTAAAAGTCATTATATTGTCTGCAGCAGTAAGGGCATCTTCATATTTGAAATCAATTTCATGCTGTCCCGGTGCAACTTCGTGATGCGAAGCTTCTATTTCAAATCCCATTTCTTCAAGAGCAACGCACATATCCCTTCTTGCATTTTCTCCAAGGTCAACAGGACCGAGGTCAAAATACCCTGCATTATCATGGGTTATGGTAGTAGGATTTCCCTCTGAATCAGTTAGGAATAAAAAGAATTCGCATTCAGGTCCGACATAATAAGTATATCCCATATCTTGAGCTTCTTTTAGAGCTTTTTTCAATATATACCTCGGGTCTCCTTCAAAAGGAGTTCCATCCGGATTGTAGATATCACAAATAAGCCTTGCAACATTTCCATTCTGCGATCTCCAAGGAAATACTGTAAATGTATTAGGATCAGGTCTGAGGTACATATCTGACTCTTCAATTCTTACAAATCCTTCAATTGAAGAACCATCAAACATACATTGATTATTTAATGCCTTTTCCAACTGTTCACTGGTTATTGAAACATTTTTTAATGTTCCAAAAATATCAGTAAATTGAAGTCTGATAAATTTAACATCATTTTCTTTTACAAGAGCTTTAACATCCTCTGCCGTATAGTTTTTCATATCATATCTCCTTTCAATTGTTAAATCACATAAAATTAGCGTCCTCAATAAACCCTTTAACGGGAACCGAGAACGCCATTGTTCTACCTTGTATCTTTTCCATAATTGATTATATCATACCTTTAAATTAAGAATCAATTAAATTTTTTAGTTTATTTTGTAGTTACTACTTTATTAAGTATCTCTACAATTTTTTCTTCTTTAAATGGTTTTACAATAAAGTTTTTTGCCCCTGCCATAACAGCTTCACGGACAAACATTTCCTGCCCAAGTGCTGTAACCATGACAATTTTCGCTTCAGGATAATCCTTTCTTATTTGCCTAACAGCTTCTATCCCGTCCATTCCGGGCATTGTAATATCCATAGTAACAACGTCAGGCTTTAGCTCGTCATACATTTTTACAGCCTTTATTCCGTTTTCTGCTTCTCCAACAATTTGCATGTTGTTTCTTTCAAGTATAATTTTAAGATTAGCTCTCATAAACTGAGTATCATCTGCTATTAAAACTCTAACCAATCCATATCACCTCAGACCATAAGTAATTTACCATGCAAGAATACTTCCAGATTTTTACGAAGTGTTATACAAAATGTTTACTTAGCCATTAGTATTCCTTTTTATAAAATAATTATATAACAAAATTTGTGCTTTTTCAACAAGCTTTATTTTTAAATAAAAACAAAAAATAGAACGGTAAGAAAAAATTACTTTATATCCCCAAAAACTTAGTTTTTATTTCCTTTGATGTTATATCTACTAAACAACATGAACATCGCGACCCGCCAGCCGGAAGAGAAACACTGCCCGGATTCAACAGTAAAATATTATCTGAATAACTTTCATAAGGTATATGCGTATGACCGAACAAAACTATATCAGCACCAATCTTTCTGGCTCTTTCAGTTATTTTCGCAACTCCGTTTTTAACTCCATAATGATTGCCATGCGTTACTAAAACCTTTTTCCCTTCTAATTCAAGTAAACATTCTGTAGGTTGATTGCTGTACCAATCGTTATTTCCTGCTACAGATATAACTTCACAATCCGGATATTCATATTCCAGCATTTCTGCATCTTTGACCAAATCACCCAGATGAATAATCTTATCAGCATTGTTGTTTGAGATAATATCAATCATTGCATCTGTTTTTCCATGAGAATCGCTAAACACAATAACTTTCATGACTTCTCCCTAATCTTTAAAATCTCGCTTTCATAATTCCTGTATATGCGTCAAAAATGAAGGTTCCCCTATCTGTCTTCACTTTCCATGCCGGATCCGCCTCTCCAAATCTTACAATCTCATTAGCTTTATTTAAATCCGCATAGTAACCTATTGATATTTCCTTTACAGTAGTTTTCCCTTTATCCTTTAAAACTCTAACCAATTCAATAATCATATCTACAGGGGTAATCTTCTTGCTCTTAGAAGTAAACCCATTATCCTCAATTAAGCCCTGCCTTATTATTATTTCTCCTTCAGGAATAACATTTACATTAATATAATTATTTAATATTTCGCTTTTATTGCTAAAATATAAGTACTCGATTATTATCCCGTTCTTGCTTCTACTAACATTACCTTCAGTATATTTATCCAGCTTTAAGTATTTATTCAGAGTGTTTCTAATGACTTCTTTTGCTTTTATTTCATTTGATAAAAGCTTTAAAGCTTCCTCTTTTCCAATATCTATTGTATATTCAACAAAACCATTTCCATCATATTTTAATTGTTTTCTATCCGAGGAATAAATCTGTTCAACCCCATTATTTATTACCTTCCACTTACTTGTGCCTAAAATTTTATTTGTAGTTTGATTTTCTTCTACAATATAATTGGTTACTTTCATTCTGGGCAAAAGCTTTATCTGCGCAGGCAATGCTGCTTCTAAAACAATTTCATTTGAAGACAAAAGATTTTTTAAATTAGATATCTCCTCCGCCTTAAGCTCTTTTTGACTGTATTTCTGATTTACTTTAAATAACAAAAAAATATTAACTATTAAAAATACTATTATCAGAATTGTCTTTACACGTGCCCAATTCAAAAAATCATCTCCTATCTATTTTCCTGCATCAACCGTTATATTTTTGATATTTCCATCAGACTTGAAGCATACTAACCAAACAGGAAGATTATTGTTCTTTGATTGTTCGGTTATTCTATACTCAAGCTTTATATCTTTAATTTCGATATCTCCTTTAACATATCCTGCATTTGCAAAAACAGCATTAATAATACTCTCAATTTCTGAAGAAAAAGTATATTCGCCTTGAAGCATTTTAAAGCTTTGATAGCATCTCTTATATTTTATTTGCTCAGGTGTAATAATTACTTCAACTGCGCTCTCTTGGTTTGATAAATCCCGCCCCCGCGAGCAATTTACCGGAATTCCGTTTACAGCATAGTCAAAACGGAATATTGCCTGTTTTTCCGTCATTTTTATATCAGAAACAAATAGATTTTCAGTACCGCCATACTCTTCAACAGCTGACAGTGCCTGATTCATGGCTTGCTTAAAGTCAAAGCCCTTATTATCGGGCTGCAAAGATTCAAATTCAAGGAATCCATCCGCAAAAATTTTAAGAGTATTATTATTTTCATCTATAAATATGTTTGTGCCATCTTTCTTTATAAACTTTGAGTAATCCTTCCCACTAAAAAATCTGTCAACGATTTCATCAATTTTCTTATTATCATTAGGAGATAACTCCGGAAAGAACTCAACCTTACCGAGTTTTAAGCTTTTTCTTCTCTCATCAGAAAAATTGAATATTGGAAGAAATACATCATCTTGAAATTTTAAATTCAGGGATACATTAGGCAGGGCTTCTTTTAATGACGCATACTTTATTAAGCTGGAATTATTAAAGATTTGTTCAAAATCCTTGTCTGTAACCTGGTCATTTCCTGCAAAATAATATTTTCTAAATGTCTCACATCCATTTTTAAGGGTTCTGGTATAAAGTATTACATTTTGACCAAATCGTGTTATAGCAATAGCATTTAGGTTGCTTGATTCTTCTTTAATTTTTTTCTCATCAAGCTTGTAAAGCATTGAAATTATTTCTTTTCCAATCGGATAATCAAAATACATAACAATCGAGCTTTTAGATAGAAGCCCATTCCATTCAGCCGCATCTACTATATTTAATTTGGCTTGACCATCTGATATTGTACTTTTCATAAGATTTTTTGCTGTCTTCCACAGCTTATCATGCTCCTGATTTGAAGGATATAGTATCCAGTGCCCTTCATCCCCATTATTCACCAGTATTTTGGTAGGGAGAATAATTTTCTCATATCTTGTCTGAATATCTTCTTTCCCTATTCCTATAAGCTTTGAAAAATCAATATTACCAATTCTGGCAAGAAAAGTTGAAAACCCATGGTAATCTTCAAACCATAGGCTTCCACATAAAATCATACTTGTAATAATTAAGAATACTAGAATATATGTCTTCATTCTTCCGGCATTAAGATTAAACATTTTTTACCTCACCAATTATCCCTTTTGCTATTAATTACTTAAAATTTTGGTGATAATTTCCTCAATTTTAATTACTTCATTTTTTAGAACTTCTTTTACTGCAAGATTCTTAACCGTTATTGCCCTTTTGATTATCTGGAATTCACTTTCTTTTTCAGCATAAATTAATATTTTATTTACCTTATCTCTTTCTAATCCGATTTCTTTTGCAAAGATACCGGATACCCCTACTGTCCACGAAACCTGTTTATCATCAACCTTTAATTTTTCATATGTATTTTGATTATCAGGTTTTATATAAATATAAAGCTTAACCCCTTGCTCAGATTTTCCAGACACAATACAGGAATCACTGAATGTGGAAAAATCCTCTTCTGGCTTTGATAGCTCAACTAATGCAGCTGTGCTTTTCTCTTCACCTGTCAGCTTTTCAGGTGCCGCCCATACAGCTCCAGTAATAAGTAATCCTGTAACTATTATGGTAGCAGCTGATACAATCAACTTTCTAAACATAATACACCTCAACTATATGTATAAATATATTTCGATTAATTTTATTATACTTTAAAAATGTTACATACATATTACAGTCCACTTAATTTTACTTTACATCGGCATTTTGAAACACCATACTTGCTTCAAATTGCCCGTTATTAGCACTGCTATCCATACAATCTTTAACCGGCAAGGAAATTGTAACATCAGTCCCTTTTCCGAGAGCGCTTTCAATAGAAATACTTCCACCATTGGCTTCAATGATTTCTTTTGCAATGGAAAGTCCTAAACCAGTCCCTCCCATTTCCCTTGATCTTGCTTTGTCAACCCTATAAAACCTTTCAAAAATTCTTGGCACATCTTTTGCCGGTATGCCTATTCCATTATCTTTAACCTTTATATAAGGACAGCCATCATCCGAACCGACAGCAACACTGATTTTTCCCTTTTCAGGTGTATATTTTATAGAATTCGATATTATATTTACAACAACCTGGATAATTCCATCCCTATCTGCGTAAACCTTTGGTATTCCTTCTTTAACCTCACATTTCATAACTTGATTTTTCTTATCTGTTTCAATTTTAATCTTCTCAACAACATCAATAGCCATTTCACCTAAATCAAATTCCACCTTATTTAATCTTGTTTCTTTATAATCAAGTCTGGAAAGCTGAAGTAAATCACTTACTATTCTTGACATTCTACTGGACTCTGAATTTATTACATTTAAAAAGTCTATTGCTGTGGCTTTATCTTCTATTGCGCCATCAATAAGTGTTTCCGTGTAAGTCTTTATAGATGTAAGAGGTGTTTTAAGTTCATGTGAAACATTCGCAACAAACTCTCTTCTCATATTATCAAGCTTCTGCTGTTCCGTTATATCATGAATAACAGTAATTATACCATTTGTTTTTGCGTCTTCTCCTTTAAAAGATGCAAAAACAAGCCTATAGTCCTTATTTTTATATATAATACTATTTTCAATATTCTTTTGATTTTCAAGCTTAATTATTTCTTCTTTTGAAGTGTTTACTCCAAGCCTGCTGAAAATAGAAGAAAAATCTTCCCTGTCAGGATTAATATCAAGCATGTTTTGTGCTGCCGGATTTGCATGTATTATATTGCCCTCAACATCAAAGGCGATTACTCCATCCGCCATATGAAGCAGTATTGTAACTATTTTACTCTTTTCATTAGAAATTTCACCCAGTGTGTCTTTAAGCTCTATTGACATATAGTTAAATGAGTCTATCAGTTTTCCAAGCTCGTCACCCGAGCTATCTTCTTTAATATATTCAAAATCACCTGATGCAATTTTCTCCGTCCTTTTAATCAAATCAGAAATAGGTCCTGTAATAGCCTGTGCAAGAAGATACCCAAGTAGAATTGAGATTGCAAGGGCTGAAAACATTGCATAAAATATTATACTTTTCAGCCTGTTGAGAATGTTTTTAAGTCCATCCTTATTGTATTTTATATATAAGATATATTTTACATTTCCATCTATAATTATTGGCTTGGCATAATCCAGCTGCTCATCACCATCGGTTATCTTATCACCGATTTTACCTGAAATTGCTGAAATTATATTTGGAGTTTTGGCTATGCTTTGTTCCTTTAAATCTGTAGGATCTGACGCATATACCATTTTCCCAAAGCTATCTAAAAGATAACCTTTTCTATTTATATTGTTTATTACAAAAATGTTTTTAAAGGTTTTAAATAATTCGTAGCCATAATTAGGGCTGTCATCACTGATATTTTTCTCGATATCCTTTTCAGAAAAAGCCTCAACAGATTGTTTCATCTGGGAAATAAATTCATCCTTATATGTTTTTTCAACGGCAAATAGAAGATAGGTGCCTACAACTATCATTATAGATATAACTAATAGAAAAAATATTGATACCAGTCTCCACCTAAGACTTTTGAAAAACATTAAGTACCCCCCGTGAACCGTTGCTGATTCATTTTTATGCTTATATTAATCAAAGGAGGCTGGATTCATCCTAGCCCCCATACATTCCGGTATTTATATAAGCCTTTAATTTTCATTAAATCTGTTAAAGTAGTAACCTACTCCTCTTTTTGTCAAAACGTATAGCGGCTCTCCCGGATCCTCTTCAACCTTTTCTCTCAATCTGCGGACAGTAACGTCAACCGTACGAACATCTCCATAATATTCATAGCCCCAAACCTTTTCAAGAAGCTGTTCCCTGGTAAAGATTTGCCCAGGCTGTGTAGCAAGAAATTTAAGAAGCTCAAACTCTCTTAATGTTAAGTCTATAACCTTTTTATTTTTACGCACTTCATACCTTGAGCAATCTATTTCCAGTCCACTTTTTACAAGTATATCCTCTGGTGTACTAGTAACATTTTCCGGAATATTCCTGCGAAGATTTGCTCTTATTCTGGCCATAAGCTCTCTTACACTAAATGGCTTGGTTATATAATCATCCGCACCAAGCTCAAGCCCAAGAACCTTATCAACCTCTTCCTCCTTGGCAGTTAACATCAAAATAGGTGTAGATATTTTTTCCCTTAATTTTTTACACACAGAAAACCCATCCATTTTGGGAAGCATTACATCTAAAAGAATCAAGTCCGGACTTTCAGCCAATGCCATGTCAAAGCCTTCTTCTCCATCGTATGCTTCTAAAGTTGAATATCCATCTTTTCTCAAGTTAAACTTAAGAATATCAACTATTGGTTTTTCGTCATCAATAATAAGGATTTTCTTATTCATAATTAACACCCCATTATAATTGGCAATGCACAATGTGCAATTCAGAATAATAAAACTAATTTCTATATTGCTCTTTTAAAGGCTTAGTAATCTTAAATTTCAGACATTATTTCTATTCAAACAAGATTATATCACTTTAAATTAATTATACAATAAGGATTTTAATCCATTTTTTTTCATAAAGCTCTATTTTAGAAGCTTTTTGGGATTAACCGGGTTACCATTTTTCCTTATTTCAAAGTGGAGATGCGGTCCGGTTGTTCTTCCCGTCATACCTATAAGAGCAATTTTCTGACCCTTATGAACCTTTTGTCCTTTTTTTACAAGAATTTTGCTGCAGTGACCATAATATGTAGTATACTTGCTCCCATGCCTGATTTTTACCAGCTTTCCATAACCACCTTCGTACCCTGTAAATGAAACCACTCCACCATCCGCTGCATATATGGACTGCCCAACCTTTGCGCCGATATCTATCCCTTCATGCATTCTGCCCCATCTTGCGCCAAACCTTGAAGTTATAAACCCCAAAACAGGTCTTTTGAAGCTTCCCGTTGAAACTTTAGCAACCTGTTTTTTTGTCCCGGCAGCTTCTTTTTTACCAACCGGAGCCTTTATTAGTTTTTTATCCTTTTGCTGAGTATTATTAGAAGGCTGGTGCTGCTCTAATGTAGTTATCTCTTTTGTCTTAACATTTATCAATGGCACCGGACTGCTTAGCTTAATCTCTTGACCTTCTCTAATGTTTTCGCCTATCTCCGGATTTATTTGTTTTATTTTGCTGACACTGATACTGTTATTCTTTGCAATTAACCATAGCGTATCTCCCTTTTGAACCTTGTAAACCTTACTTCCTTCCTTGCCGGATGATAGAAGCTTAAAGGCGTCATCAAAAGTAAGCGTTTTTATATCGTTAATATTTTTTTCTCTTATTTCTACGTTTTCTATAAAGTCAACTACTGCGCTGTTTGATTTCTTATAAGGCTGTTTTAATTTCTCCAGTAGTTGCTCTGCCATTGCTTTTGTAGGAACCACCACTAGCTCTTTACCATCTACACTGATTGCATACCCTCTTTTAGTGAAAAAGCTTTTGTTTTTCAGATTATCCAAAACAGCTGCTGTATCTGCTTTTGAGGATTTCAAAGCAATAGTTGGTCTAAAATCAGCTTTTGCTGTAAAAGCCATATCCGAATTAAAATCCTTGTTTAGCTTGGCACTTGCTTGACTTAATAAATCAGTAAAATCATTTTTATTGTTAATAACTCCAACATATTTGTCATTTACATAAACATTGTACTTTATGCTTAGTCCATTTAATATCAATAAAGCATTTACAACTATAAGAGCTGTTATTATTCCGGCTTTAAAATACTTGGTTCTCAATCTGTCAGACAAAATCCATCTTTTGGATTTTATGTATTTTTTCTTTGACTCCTGCTCCATTATGTTTATGTAGGTTCTGAATCTGGCATTGATGCCTTTCAAGCTAAAAACCTTGTTTATGTTCTTATACTCGCTTTTAAGAACAATAGCCTTTTCACCTATATGTATAAGTGTACCCGCTTCAGTCTCACCCTTTTGCTTTTCTTTTTTGGGTTTTATACGTATACGCAGTTTCCTGGTATTGTTTGTATTATTTTCAGACATTAAATCTTCCTTTCAACTACAACTTCAAACCCTGCAATATTTTTTTCTTCGCCAAGTATACTACTTTTAAAACCAAAAAGCAATATTAAGCCCCTCTCTTTTAAGAGAAGGGCTGTAGTATGCCGGCCTATTTTATTCTTCTGAGCTTATTACAATAAGCGAAGTTACAAATACTCCTCTGTCATTCTTACCATAAGCTATTATTTTCTGATTTTCCTCAAGCTGACTAAGCTTTACATATTCAGCTTTTTCCACATTATTTACTTTAGTACTTGATGAATCTACATAAATCTGTATCTTTTCAGCACTATCTGTCTCAATAGTTATAACACCAAGGCTTAGGTTAATCAACTTGATTGTTCCTCTGACTTCAAGCATTTCAACCTTCTTTTGCGCTTTTACCTGCACCGCTACATTGCTGTCCAATTTTATTTCTGCTTTTGCACCCAGCCTCAAATCATAAATTACAGCAGCCGCATTATCAACTCTTATCTGAGCATCTGTGGATAATGCATAAGTATTTATCTTTGTTCCATCTTTTATAGTAATTGTATTATTCTTACCAATTACGATTTCTTCTATTGTTCCCTCAACGGTCTTTTCTTGGCTTTCAGCTTTAATCTCTATAACCTTATTATATCTGATAGTAAGACTTACATCATCTCCAACCTTGACGTCCTTAAGCTTTGCAGCCGAACCATTTCTTGAAACGGTAACATCAGATGAAACATTATATCTTTTAGATTCATTATTAACCTTCACTGTCAAATAAACCTTGTCATCTGTTGTAAGGCTTTCAACCTTTCCTGATACCTTTTTATCCTTATCTTCAACTGCAATTTTACCAATTTTATTAGCTGACGTCAGATATACAGTTCCAAAATCACCTGTATTAAGAGCACTCATTGATGAATTATTACCGTTTTTGGTTATTTGAACATACTCATCTATTCCATAGCTCTCCGAATCCGCATCCTCGTCCATACCATCCTTAATCCCAATCTTGGTTGATGATATGCTGGAGACAATACCGTTAATTGTCTTTGGGAAAGCCCTTGAAACAGCATCTACGCTAACTATATCTGTTCCTTTGGTTTTAACAGTAACAGTAAATCCTCTTTCCAGACCATTTATTGTTGAATTTGTATTATCAACTTTTATAGGTGTTGTTAATGGAAGAGTAAAATTCTTTGAGCTTGCAGCATCTTTCACAGTTATTAGCATTGTTGACGTATCTATATAATCAATAGTTCCAGCGAAAGAAGCTTCTGCTGTTGTTGAATTACTAGTAGTCTGAGTTCCCAACTTCTTACTTACACGTAAAAGCAAAACCGCGACCTGTGCCCTTGTTAATGAATCATTAGGCTTAAACTCATTTTTACTTACTCCTACCATTATTTCTTCATCATTTACAAATTCGACATAAGGCTTTGCAGCCACAGGAATTTGCTGTGAATCCATAAATGGAAGAATTACAAAGGTCTTATTTTTAACATCCTTCTCTTTTCCCATAATTTTAGTAAAAATTATGGCTGCTTCATATCTTTTGGTATTCTGCTTCGCATTTTGACCTTTTATATATGTATCCATTTCTGCTTGTGAAAAAATCTTCCTATTCAACAAGAATGAAATTTCTTTTTTCCCATATATATCATATGTAGAAAGTGTTTTCTTGTAAGCTTCCTCAGCGGCAATGGCTTCTTCTGCATTTTCTTTTTTATCTACTCCCAGCACTCTGGAAGCTAGCACCAGAGTATCAAGCTTTGTCACAGTATTATCAGGCTTAAAAGTACCGTCAGGATAACCAAGTATTATTTTATTGGCTACCATTTCTTTTATGTCTTTTTCAGCCCAACTTCCCTTTATGTCTTTAAGCGTCGTCTCTGCATATACCATAGTCTGTAAAAATAAGGACATTGTTAGAAGCATTACGGTAAAAATAACTTTTTTAGATGTTTTTATCATTCAAATCCCCCTTTTCGTTATTGAATCAGATTTTATCCTTTGTTAAAAAGCTTAGACCGCCTAAATTAGGCTTTGCCATCTTCACTACTATTCTACTATTCAATATATAAATGTTCAATATATACTAGCGTTTTATCCAAACTATTTTTTTAAAATATATAAATACTTAAGTCAGTCCCCTCCCCAGAGGTAAACGCATGAAGCAGAATACTAGAAAACAAAAGATAAAATTCTACTTAGACCCCTCTTTCTCCCCTGAAAAGGGGACGAAAAGCAGTTTTCCATAGAAAAATCTTCATAGAAACTACTATTCGCTCCCTGTCAGGGAGGTTAGGAGGGTCTGGATTTGGAATTACTTGTATTCGTGCGTTTGCCCTACTCCCCTCCCCCTCATTACCAGAGATAAAATCGCAGCTCTTTAAAGCAAAGCCTTGTTCTTTCTTTGCCCCTCTAATTTTGAGCCTTTACCCCCAGCGCTCAATGCTGGTTTTTATTACCTGTAGACAAGCTAAATAGAGTAATATAGAATAACCAGCGTTGGTTAACATAAAGTACGCTTTATGGTCTACCTTTACAGTTTTTAACTTTTCTTTTATCATCTGTTACCGCTATTTTAAGGTTATTTTACAATTAGTTTAAAGCTATAGCAAAATATTTTTGTACACTGTATTATGTTAACTAGGAAAAAGATTTTGAAAGGGGGTGAATATCGGTTGCCTTTAGAAACCGCACGAATGAAAAGGCTTTCTGACAAAAAAGTTAGAGATAAGAAAATAACAAAATACAAGGAGGATTCACTTATGAAGAGTTTTAGAAAAGCATTATCATTAATAGTTGCCTTTGCAATGGTATTAACATTAATGATACCTGTATTTGCAGCAACACCTGCAGATGTAACAGGAACTGCTTACGAAGATGCAGTTGGAAAACTGGTAACCCTTGGTATAATCAAAGGTTATGAGGATGGAACATTTAAGCCAGACCAGAACATTACAAGGGCTGAATTTGCAAAAATAGCCTGCTACATTATAGGCGTACAAGCAGCTGCAGACCTTGCAAAAGGAAAAACAAAATTTTCTGACGTTAGTGCAGACAACTGGGCATCAGGCTATATTAATGTAGCCGCTGAAAAAGGAATGATAAAAGGTTACCCAGACAAGACATTCAAGCCATCAGCAAACGTAACTTACGCTGAAGCTATTACAATTCTTGTTAGAGCAGTTGGAATGGGCGACTATGTTGAAAAAGCAGGTGGAACATGGCCTGCAAATTACCTTGAAAAAGCAGCATCAGCTGGAATAACAAGCGATGTTACTGGTTTCTCAGGAAGCACAGCAGCACTTAGAGGTGTTATAGCTCAATTATCTTGGAACGCTCTTGAAGCAGAAAAATGGGGCGCTAAAGAATATACAGCATCAGGAATCACTTATGGACCAATAGGAAAAACTCTACTTGAAGAACAATATAAAGATTATGTATTTAAAAACAGCGATGACAAATACGTTACAAAATTCTTTGAAGATATAAAAGTAATTGGAACACAAGCAGGCGGAACAATGGATGCAGATCAAATCAAGCTTGACTTAACAGGAAAAACTGCATTGAAGGACATGCTTGGAACATCTAATAACGATGCTATTGTTGATGTTACAGCAACAGGCATAAACCTTGCAGGATTATTCGGATTGAAGGTTGACCTTTTATTTGGTAAAGATAACAAGGTTGCAAATATTAAAGTTGCAACACCTGCATCAGACATCGCATCAGGAATAGTTGACGATTACCTTGTTGCAGATCAAAAAATCCAGATAAAAGCTTCAAAAGACGCTACAGCAACAAAGAAATATGGTTTTGTAGCTTCACCTGTAGTAATAGTTAACACACAACCAATTGCAAACTTAAATACTTTCTTTACAACAGTTGTACCAGAACTTGAAAACTCAACAGTTTCTGCTTCAATGATTCTTGATGGTGGAAGCATTGAAACATTAAAACTTACAACAGCTGATGTAGTTACAGTACCTGGAATAGCAAGCATGGAGCAGTTTGTAGTTAAAGAAATAAATTCCAGAAATGAAGTTAAAAATGTATCAGATAATTCAGCAACAATGTTTGACCTTGATGACCTATCAGATTCAAACGACTATATTATAATCAAGAACGGCAAACCTGCAGCTAAATCTGATATCAAAGCCGGCGATGCAGTAACTTATGTTGAAAGAACTGGCATGACTTATATTATGGTTTCAGACGTTAAGGTTACAGGAAAAGTTACAAAGATTTCTGGTGATACAGCAGCAGCTGGATCTGAAACAAGAAAGAAACTTACAATCAATGGTAAGGTTTATACAATGCCATATGATGGAGCAGCAGTAATGACTAAGAACGGAAGCACAGAAGATGAAAATATTAAAGCAATAGACTCCATGGGCGATTTCTACAACAAAGACGCATCAGTTACACTTAACGTACTTGGAGAAATACTATTGATTAACGGAAGTGTTAAGAGCAGTGCAAATCTTCAAACAGGCGTAGTTGTTAAAGATATGACTGTAAACGGCGCTGATTACAACTTCAAAGTATTAGGACCTGATGGAGTTGCCAAGAACTATATCGTAACAGGCGACAAATATGCAGTAATCGCTGGATCAGTATTAGTAAGAAGTGACGCTAACGAAGTAGCATTTGATAACACACTTATATCTAAAGGCGCAATAGTAGTATATGATGTATCTTCAGACGGCAAGATTGATGCAGACAACCTATATGTAATAACAGGTAGAACAATCAATGACAATGATGAAGATCTATATGTAAACTATGTAACAGCACCTACAACAATAACAGTTAAAGATGCTTCAAAGAAAATAACAGTTGGTGCTAACACTTACTATGCAAACTCCGCAACAACTTACCTCAACAAGAATGCTGCAAACATCGAAAAACTTAGCGGATGGAATAACGTAGTATCTGATGACTATACCGGAGTAGGCGACGATGCTAATTCAATACTTGATGATGCTAACTTCTATATAGTAGCAGACAGCAACAATATAATAAAATCAATAATTTTAGATTCACTTTCAGCTGATTACCTCGGTTCTGACTACAGCTACGGAATATACGTTGATCAGGATAATGATGCAGATGACAGCTATGTAACACTTAACATCAATGGTTCTGAAGTAAGATACAAGGTTGCATCAAGCGTATATGCAGACATCGAAAAGGGTGACTTGGTAAGATTCAAGCTTAACGGAGACGGAGAATACGCAACAACAACATCCGATTCATTAAGAGCTAACGTATCAGCAATTGAAGACCTTGCTGAAGCAGGCAGTGGATTAGCTAATAAGATAGACAAGATTAATAAGACAGATAGAATCATAACCTTCAAAGCAGCTGGAGACAGATATGGTGAAAATGCTGACGTACTTGCAAATCTAACAACAGTTAAACTTGCAGCAGACGTACTAGTTTATGATTCAAGAAGTGGAGAAATAAAACTTGCTAAACTTGATGATATATCAAGCGCTATGTATGTAGTAGTTGATAACTATGATGCAGAAAATGATGAATTCGGAATCGTAATTATATGTGACTAATAACTACTATCACTCAAAGCCCCTCTCTTTCAGAGAGGGGCTTTTTATTTATTGCTCGGTCACTGCTTCAGGATCCCCAATCGTACAAGCCAATACAAACCTTTCATTTGCTAAAATATTATCCCTTAAAGCCTTTTCCAAATCTATCTGCGCTTTCTGGTATACCAATTCACTTCCCATAATCTCAACTGTTGACAGCATTCCCTTTTCGTATTTCAGCTTATTGATTTTATGTGTTTCATTTGTATTGTTAAAGCTTTCAAGCGCATCAATATATGTATTTTGGGAAGTAATCAAAGCATCGTATACCTTCCCTATATTAAACTTTATATCGTCGATTTTACCTTGACAATCAGCCTTCTCATTTTGATAAGCCGTACGTGCATTATTATAGGCATTAAATCCTATCGCTTTGCTTTCAAAATCAGCTACTAAAAAACCAATTTCTTTTGATCTTAATGTATGTACGGCTTTGACTGCATCTGCCCTTTTTTCTAAGGCTTGCTTTTTTAAGTCCTCAAGGTTTATTTCTCCAACTGGTTTGTATTCAGCTTTATCAATTTTTACTTTAACATCAGTATTTCTATCCACACCAAGCAATCCCTTGAGTGCGTTCTTTTTGGATGTAAGAATATCATTATAAAGCTTTATTGTTGAATTCATCTGGCTCACTGCAAGCTTTGACTTGCTTACCTGAAGGCTGGTTACCATTTTCAGCTTAAGCATTAATTGCGAAATCACAACATCCTTCTCAAGCTTTTTCTTAGTATTATTATAATACTCTATATCCTTTACAGTTTTGTCAATATCATAAACAAGCTTTTCAATTCCGTAATATATTCCCTGCTCAGCAGCTTCCTTTGCTTTGAGCAAATCAATTTTTGTGTTCCCGGCTTTTTCAAGAGTATAACCTTTGTAAAGCTCATATGGGTCTATATATGCAGCTGTTGACATAGGATTTCTCTCCATATCAAAAGTTTTATCCTGTGAATTCTGAGCCTTCATTGTTCTTTTTTCAATTTCATAATATGTATCAAAATAATCATCATATAACTTCTTTAAATCTCTTATTGTACTATTATGCTCACCGGCATATTTTAAAGCTTCCTGCAAAGTCATTTCCATTACAACCGGCTTTGCTGCCTGGGTTTTTTTAGCCTCCTCAGCCAAAACCGCAGTACTGCATATGCTTATTATAAAAACCAATGCAGACAACAAACTAATTATTTGTTTTTTCATGATGGATATCCTTCCTCTCCTAATGTTTTATTGCTCAATATTTTCAGTCAGCACTATATAAAATTTCTTTAAAATTTCTTTTAATTGATTCTTTTCTGTGTCTGATACCTTATTGAATACCTTCTCTATGAATATTTCATGCGCTTCCTTAATTCTTTCACCAAGGTCTTTTGTTTTTTGAGTTAGCGTAAGATTAACAGTCCTTCTATCTTTTTCGCTCCTCTCCGCTTTTACAAAATCTCCTTTTACAAGCCGGTCAACTATCCCCGAGGTTGTACTCATTGAAAGACCTATTCCTGCCGAGACAGAAGACAATGTTACCAATTCATTTATCCATATGTACTTGATTACCATAACCTGGGTGGGTGTAATCCCATGTTTCTTGCTAGCTTTTAACATCTCATTTTTTAATATATGATTTATATTCTTTATTAATCCAATTATCTGTAATTCTTCGGAGCTGCTTTGTATATTCATTCTATTTACCTCATAAAACCTAATTTGTTTTAATGCGAATATTTCGCATCCGAATAATTTTATTGTAACACTATTTTAAAGCTTTTGCAATAATAAAGCCCCCTCTCTTGGTAAAAGAAAGGGGGCTAAGGTTAAGCTTAATCAACTTTAAATCTGTTAACTATTTGCGCCAGCTGTGCCGCTGCACCGGAAAGGTCTGATGCAAGACTTCCAAGCTCTGTAAACACACTGGTCTGCTCCTGTACGCTTGCACTCATTTGCTGAGCGCTGGAAGCTGTAGAATCTGTAATATTGCGTATATTTGCCATTGATGAATTCATATGCCTGGATACTTCAACCTGCTGATTTGCCGCTTTTGAAATATCATCTGTTTGCTTTGCAATATTTTCGATTGAAGCAATTATACCCTGGATGTACGCATTTGTGTCAGTAGCCATCCTCAAGCCTTCTTCTGCTTTAGTTGCTCCGGCATGCATCTTATTAACCGCATCTATTGTTTTATTCTGTACATCTGTTATCAGCTTTGTTATATCTTTAGCTGCTTCGCTGCTGCCTGCGGCAAGCTTCCTTATCTCTTCAGCAACAACAGAGAATCCTCTTCCGGCTTCCCCTGCTCTGGCAGCTTCTATTGCAGCATTGAGTGAAAGCAGGTTGGTTTGCGTTGATATTCCGGTAATTATTTCTATTATTTCTCCGATTTCCTGAGATAGCTTACCAAGCTCATTAATTACTGCCTCTGCTTCTTTGGTATATTGATTTATTTCAGCAACAGAGCCTTCAACCGCCTTAACTGATTTTCCTCCATTTAACGCATCATTACGTACCTTCTTGCTTTCTTCAGCCAAATCACCACAGGATGAAGCTACATTTTCTGCACTATTTACTACCTTATCTATATTTTCTGTTGCCTCAAGAACCAGCTTGGAATTATCAAACATTCCTCTTGCAATACTGTTGATGCTGGCAGCAATTTCTTCCATAGATGCTCCCGATTCCTCGGTCGAGGCAGCAAGCTTTTCACTTGAACTTAGTACATTTCCCGAATTATTCTTTACATCCTTTACTATTGCGTTTATTTTTCCTACCATGCTGTTAAGGTCTCGTGAAAGTATGCCCGTTTCATCTGTTGCGTTAACATCACAATGTACGGTAAGGTCGTTTTTCTCCTCAATCTGTGTCATTACATTTGTTACTGCAACAATTCTTCCTGAAATTCTGGTTGTCATATAGTAGGTCAACGCTATTGCCAGCAATGTCACTATCAGCAAAACTATTCCAAGCTCTATAGTAAATTTATTAATTTCATCTATCGCAGCCTGTTTATCCAATCCAAACATAGCATACCCAATAACCTTGTTATTCGAATCAGCCAATGGGATTACTCTTGCTTTTAATGTAAGATTATTTACTACGAATTCACCATCTTCTGCTAAAATTTCATCGTCCTTTGTTTTTATCTTTTCTTTAACTATAGGATCAATTGTAAAATCAGTAAAATACTTTCCGTTTTCTGTTTTCATACTGCTTGCAACGCAGTATTCACCTTTAAATATGAATATATGCATACCTGTTTTTTCATATATTGCTTCTAATCCGGAATTAAGCACCGGATTATTCTTAATATTTACATTACGCAATTTATTAACTAATGCTTGGAATTTGTTGCTTCCGGCCATACTCTTTGCAACCTCTGGATCAATAATTCCAGCCATAACCAATCCCCTAAGCATTTCAGGTTTTTTTGAAATCTTTTGAACTATTCCTCCAATTGCTGCTACAGATTTCACCAGGTTCCTATCAGCTTTATACAGCTCATTATCCTCAATATACCATTCTCCCGGAACCTGAGCATTAAAATCTTCATAAGAAACCTTTTGAAGAGAGTTACATTTATCAGCAATATCATTCAAGACAATTTCTCTCCCTTTAATGTAAGCAGTAGCTGTCAATGCAATTGCTAAAATAAGCAATATGCCCAGAACAGAAACAATCATTCTCATACGGATGTTTAACTTCATTACCTATTCCCCCTTGATATATTTTTAAAAGTACAGTAATTAAACATTACTTGTAAAAACTACTTGCGCCAAAACAAATCAGGTAATAATCAGAGTCTATTATTTTTTTTAACAATATAAAATATTAAGAAGTGTTAGCATATGAATAGTTCAAAAAGTACTGCGTATTATCTGCTTATATTACAATAAAGAGCTTTTTAATAACTTTTTGTTTAATCAAGTATTATTCTATCATTATTTTTTTTTTTTGTCATCTATATCTATCATTTTTTTGGATATATTTTGTAAAATTGAAGAATATTGTGGTAAAACATCTGTGGAGGACCCTTAGAGCACTTAATAAAGCATAAAGAAAAGCAATTTGAATAAAATTGTTTAAAATATTAATGTACTTTTTAATTGTTTAAATTAAAAATAAAAAAAGAACGGGATTTTCTCCGCTCTTCTACAATTTTTATCTTATTGCTTTATAAGCTTTTCTGCCTTGGTCATCAATATAGTACCTATTCTTTCTTTTACCTTATCGGTTGCTTCATATTCCTCTTGTTTAAATACCTTGTCCACCGGATTTGCAAGAGCACTAAAATCTCTGCCTCCATAGCTGCATTCGAAGATTACCGCTGCTTCTTCTTGTTTGTAGTTTTTAATCCTAAGCTCCATAATATGCACCCCCTGTGATAAATATTATATCACGGCATTTTAATAATTTAAACTATAAAATTTTCGGTTCTATAAAAATTTCTATACAAAAAAGAACCACCCCTAAGGGTGGTTCTTTAGTTGTTTACTGATTATTCACCAGCAAATATTACTACTACACCATAATCTTGATCTGCTACAGTATAGTCTTCAGTCCATACATATACTCCAGCTTTAAGATCTGATACTGAACCAATTTTTGGCTCTGTTCCTCTGCAGTCATATACTACAACATCTGTTGCAAGAGTAGCTGAACTTTCAACCGCATTATTTGCTCTCTTACAAGCTTCTTGGAATGTTATAGTTCTGTTTTCGGTTTCAAAGCTCTTCTTGATTTTGTAGTAATCAGCTGCATCTAATCCATCATCAACTATTTTCTTAGCATCTTTAACACTGAACTTCAATGAGTCATCTGTAAATTTGCTTTCACCAGTAACCTTGAATGCGAACAGGTCACCTTTGTTGATTTCATGGTCATTATATACTGATCCATCAACTGTGTAAGTCTTTTCTCCGGTTGCAAGGAATAGTTTTACGATTGGGTCATCCTGTCTTTCGTCTGAGAGGTATATACCATACTTATACTCTGTAGTGATATAGGTAGCTTTAGCATTATTGATTATGATTGACTTCAATGACTTGTCATCGTTGTCATATACAAAATGCAATGCAGTGGCATCATCAAGTATTGTATTAGCTGATGGAACTGCAGTAAAGTCAGCACTTACTATGCTGTCCCAGTTATCAACACTTTCAACATTAGCTGCTAATGAATTGAGTATTGATGTTGCTGCTTTAAAGTAGAATGATGTTCCGCCATCATTAGTTATTTTCTTTGAGCTGTCTTTAACAGCTTGAACATGACCGGTTTGTGCAGATATATAAAGGTCTCCATAGTATGATGTTCCAGCTATCTCTGTGTTAGGTGCTGCTAATACGTAGAAATCAGATGCATCAATCTTGCTGTCAGATGCTACTTCGAACATTACGAGAGTTCCAGGTACGAGATGATCATATACATCATCAATCTCAGCCTTGTTAGCATCAGCATCAAGGTCTTGGTAATCTCCTGTATATGCAGCGCCATGTCCGCCTATTGCTTGCGCGAACTTGATTTTTCCACTCTTAACTGTATATGGTTTTACAATTCCGTCTTGTCCAAGTATCTTCACACTGTAGTCACTACCTTCTGAAGAAGCTACTTTTTTGATTACGCCTATTTGCATATTAGCACTTGAAGCTGTAACACTTCCGCTTACAAATACTATATCGCCGAGAGCGTTAAGTGTAATTGTAACATCCTTGTTGTAGAAATCCTTCATGTCATCGCCAGCAACAGCTTTTATATCTTCTTCTTCAATGCTGTTGTTCTTTGTGTAAGCAGCGGAACCATCAAGTGCCATTGTGTATAAATTGCCACCAACTGTCAACTTTCTTGTAGTTCCACCAAGATTATTGTTATCACCGGATTGATTTCTTTCAACCTTTCCAGTAACCTTTACATCTGATACCAAGATATAGGTAAAGTCTGATTTTTCGAAGTATGATACTGCATCTCCAACTTTGATGTCAGCTTTTGTAGCAGGCTTACCATTCTTGATTATTATATACTTATCTGTGTTGCTTAGGTCATCAAGGTCAAACATTGTTGCCCTTGGGTTAGCAACATTTTTAACAACATTATTCTTTGTTATTTCAGCAACTACGAACTGCTTCCAATTGTGCAAGTGGTCCCTAGGTGCTGCAATAGCTTTGTATGCTGCTACGGCTGCCGGAGCAACAAGGTCAGCTATTGTAACCTTTATTGTTTGAATGCTTCCACTTTCGATGATAGCATCAACTGAAGCGTTTGAATTTCCAATTGCATTATTTACAGCTGTCTTTATATCAGCTCTGTTTGAAGCAACCGGCAGTGAGTTGATAAACATAATAGCATCGTTAGCTATTGTGTACTTTGTTCCTACATCGGAATCATCTGTCTTTTTAGCTTTGATTATTAATTTGTCATCAGCATTGACTTCTCCAAGGAATCCTTTAACTCTATCCTTAGCAGGTGTTGCAACTCTGATATTCATGATTTTGTTATCTTTACCTAAGAGAATATCAACCTTTAAGCCATAGAGTGTTATTGTGTTGATACCTTCAGCAACATCAAACAATCCTTGGTCAACAGTATTAACTACTTCTGTGCTCTTAGCCATATCATGTAATTCTGATTCATTAGTAACGTCAATTTTGATTTGATCTGCTTCAATCAATCCAGTTGTGTATGTTCCTATAACCTTTACGTCTTCAAACCATTTGATTTCATATTTGTCATCACTGTTTTTGAAAACATAATTTTTGTAAAGGTCTTCCATTAATGTTTTGTCTGTACGACCATATACGATACCAGCTGATGTAATTTCTGTTGGTCCCCAGCTTTTAGCACCAAGAGTATTCCATGCTAATTGAGCAATTGTTCCTCTTACTGCTGTATTAGTTGCAGAGAATCCAGCTACATCGTTTGTGATACCAGCCATTGATCCAGCTGCAAGGTAATTTCCAGGCCATGTGCCACCTTTTTGAAGGTCTACATATTCGCCCATTCCAAGTGCTCTAACGAGAATTGTGATAGCTTCAGCATAGGTTATGTTTGCTTCTGGCTTGAATGTCTTATCTGGGTAACCAGATATTAAACCTTTACCAGCAGCAGCATTGATATAACCTACTGCCCAGTTATCTGCTTTTACATCCTTGAACTTTGATACGGTTCCAGCAGGCTGTAACCTGAGCATAGAGCATACAATTTTTGCAAACTCTGCTCTTGTAATGTTCTGTTCTGGCTTGTAAGTTCCATCTTCGTAACCACTGATTACTCCAAGACTTACAAGGTTTCCAACTGCGGCTTCATAGTCTGTTCCTGCTACGTCTGTCGGTGTAGCTGCAAATACTGGAGCTACGCAACTGAGAACCATAGCAAAAACTACTAGGAAGGCTAATGATTTTTTCATGCTTTTCATACCTTGAAATCCTCCTTTTAATATTGTTTTTTTGAAAGAAAGGCTACTTTAAAAAGTTAAAAAATCCGTTAGGTTACGCCTTTCTTTCTTTTTATATAAATAACCTAACTTCTCTTGATATATAATCAGGGGTTGGTAGAGATTACCTATCCTGACTCAAGTTAAATTATACCATTGGGTTTTTTTAGCGTCAATGGAGTATTATACATGTAATAAAAATGTAAAATTCAACTAATATTCCTGATATATTCCTGTTTCTAACCCATTGGTAATTAGTATTTCATGCTTTTCGTGATATTTATGTAACATTTTGTATAATTTTATGTAATATTTTGCCTGTATTTTAATGCTGCTTTTATGAAATCCCTGAACAACGGGTGCGCTCTGTTGGGTCTGGATTTAAATTCCGGATGGAACTGAACACCCACAAACCACGGATGATTTGGAAGCTCCACAGATTCAACCAGCCTGTTATCAGGAGAAACTCCGCCAATAACCAGCCCTTTTTCAAGAAATTCATCTCTAAAAGTATTATTAAATTCGTAGCGGTGTCTGTGTCTTTCATATATAAGCTCTTCCTCATAAATTTCAGAAAGCTTTGTATTACCTGCAACCTTGCAGGGATATAAGCCAAGCCTCATGGTTCCGCCCATTTCATCTACATCTCTCTGCTCAGGCATCAGGTCTATAACCGGATATGCAGAATGAATATTGAATTCCGAGCTGTGAGCGTTTGGATAATTAAGCACATTTCTAGCATATTCAACTACCGCCATCTGCATTCCAAGACAAATGCCGAAGAATGGAATATTGTTCTCTCTGGCATACCTGATTGCCAGAATCTTTCCTTCTATTCCCCTGTCCCCAAAGCCTCCAGGCACAAGAATTCCATCAACACCCTCAAGCTCTTTTTTGTAATTATTCTGATTCATATGCTCAGAATTTACCCATCTTACTTTTATTGTAGAATCATTTGCAATTCCCCCATGCTTTAAAGCCTCAACAACACTTAGGTATGCATCATGAAGCTGAACATATTTGCCTACCAGAGCAATTTCAACATTGCTTTTCAGTTTTTTATTCTTGTCAACCATTTGCTCCCAATCAGCAAGGTCAGGAGAACAGCAATCAATACATAATTTTTTACAAACTATATCAGCAAGCCCTTCTTTTTCAAGCATCAAAGGTACTTCATAAAGTATTCCTGCATCAAGATTCTGAATTACATGCTCGCTTGTAAGATTACAAAACAGCCCTATTTTTTCTCTAATTTCTTTATCTATAGGCTTCTCTGTACGACAAACAATAACATCCGGCTGAATACCGATGTTCCTTAATTCTTTTACGCTGTGCTGTGTAGGCTTGGTTTTTAATTCCTGTGAATTTTTCAGATATGGAACAAGTGTTACATGTATGTAAACCACATTCTCTCTGCCTACCTCAATCGAAACCTGCCTTATTGCCTCCAGAAACGGAAGACTTTCGATATCTCCTACCGTTCCTCCTATTTCTGTTATTACAACATCTGTGTGTTCATTCTTGCCTACTCTGTAAATTCTTTCTTTTATTTCGTTTGTTATATGGGGAATTACCTGAACGGTTCCACCAAGAAAGTCGCCCTTCCTTTCTTTTCCGATAACACTGGCATATATCTTTCCTGTGGTAACATTGCTGTTTTTATTAAGATTTTCATCTATAAACCTTTCATAATGACCCAAATCCAAATCTGTCTCAGCACCATCATCTGTTACAAAAACCTCTCCATGCTGGTATGGGCTCATTGTTCCGGGGTCTACATTTATGTATGGATCAAATTTCTGTATGGTTACCTTGACTCCTCTTGATTTCAGCAGTCTGCCCAAGGAAGCCGCAGTTATACCCTTGCCTAATCCGGATACTACTCCTCCTGTTACAAAAACATATTTTGTTGACATTTGTTTTTTCCTCCCGATTCATAACTAAACTAATTTATATCATTTTGCATATCCGAAATCAAGTCCCAAACTATAAAACAAAAATGCAGACGGGCGCATAATGTTTTTTTGAAGAAACATCTTCCAAAAGCATTGTAAAAACAAGTTAGACTTGCTAAAGTAACTCTCAAGTAGTTTAAGACCCCTCTATCTCCCCTTCAAAAGGGGACGAAAAGTATGCTATTGAAGGAGCCTGAGTATGAATAATAAAGACTTAAGGAAAAGAGGATTAGTTGGAAATGGTTATATCTTGCCTTATAATCCAAAACTCACTGAAAGAGCAAAGGATTTTAGAAATAATATGACAATGGCAGAAAAGAAGCTATGGATTGGGTTTCTTAAAAATCACAAATATAGATTTAGAGCGCAAAAACAAATAGATAATTATATTGTAGACTTCTATTGTTCTAGATATAAGTTGATTATTGAAATAGATGGAGAAACACATAATAGTTTTGAAAGGCTTAAATATGATGAAGAACGTACAAAAGTATTTGAATCTTATGGTCTTAGGGTTGTCAGAGTTAAAAATCAAGATGTAATTTATAATTTTGAAGATGTTTGCAAAAAGATAAATGAGGCTTGTAT
>JBLMYQ010000012.1:0-2544 GCA_050258375.1 Deltaproteobacteria bacterium
TGAAGGGGCAAAAATGCATAACGTAAAACTCATTCTTCCAGTGGATGCAATTGCTGCCGATGGTTTCTTTAATGATGCCCAAACACAGATAGTTAAAGCCAATGAAATACCCGATGGATGGCTTGGTTTAGATATTGGACCTGAATCGGTAAAGTTATTCGATAAGATACTAATGGAATCAAAGACGATCTTGTGGAATGGCCCGATGGGAGTCTTTGAAATGCCGGCATTTGCCGAAGGTACTATCGATATAGCTAAATCAATTGCCAACTCAACAGGAAAAGGTGCTTTCTCACTCGTTGGAGGGGGAGATTCAGTCGCCGCTATAAACAAATTCAACCTTGCCGACAAGGTTAGTTATGTTAGTACCGGCGGAGGTGCTATGCTCGAGTTTATTGAAGGTAAAATACTTCCCGGCGTTGCAGCCATAGAAGAATAGTACATTAAGGCTTCCAAAGAGCTGAATATTGAAACATAAGTCTTGTAGAGATGTAGTGCGCTATGTCTCTACAATTTTTTTACCAGCATACTCTTTTATTCTCACCTTTTCCCAACTCGAAGGATTCCTACTGGACCTATCTCTGTTAAGATGTGTTTAGCTCTTTTTGTATTAAAGTGGATTAATATATGATATTTCTTTAGGATATTTAACGAAGGTTAAATAATTTTACTTCATAAATAGAATTAATGTTTGGCAAGTGCACAAACTCAGGAGATCCTTGAATTATTGGAGAAGGATTGATAAAAGGATATTACATGGCAAAGTCATATTAAGACGAGTTGAGCATAAGGTAAAGAAAGACACTAACAACACTTTAAAATTAAATATAATGGGAAATTGTATTTATTGTGGACAGAAAGCTGGATTTCTGAAAAGCAAACATAAAGACTGTGAATCAAACTATTTTGATGGTAAAAATAAGATAATTGAAAATATCTGCACTACCATTACAAAGAACTCGGATTTTAACAATCTTGAAAGTGAAATTAAAGCAATTGCAGAGAAAAATTATATAAAACCAGATGAGATGGTTAATTTATATGCTCAAGGATTTGATAATGCTGTTGATTCTTTTCTTAATGATGGAATTTTGACAACAGAAGAAGAGGATAAGATTGCTAAGTTTAAAACACATTATAATTTTGAGCAAAATATAATTGATAAAAATGGCTCTCTACAAAAAGTTGTGAAAGCGGCAATTTTAAGGGAAATTCTTAATGGCCAGAATCCTGAACCTTATCTGAATGTCATTGGAAATTTACCATTTCTACTACAGAAAAATGAAAATGTAATTTGGATTTTTAATGATGTTGATTTTTACGAACAAAGGACTAGTACAATATATAAAGGTAAAACTCAGGGTGTAAGCGTTAGAATTGCAAAAGGACTTTATTATAGGACAGGCTCATTTAAAGGGAATCCCGTAAAAGTTGAAGAAATGAAATATATAAGCAAGGGTTTAATTGCATTAACCAATAAACAGATTTATTTTGCATCATCTACAAATAATTTCAAAGTACCATATAATAAAATAGTGACTATTGATCCTTATGAAGATGGAATTGGATTGCAAAAGGATGGAGTGAATACTAAACCACAAGTTTTTAAGGGACTAGATGGGTGGTTTACCTATAACTTAATTTCAAATTTGAATCGAATGTAAGAATACCTTACCCAAATATTAAAAGGCTATGTGTGGGAAATTCATTAGTGTAGTCATATTAGCTGAATGGATGAAATAAAAAAACACTAGCATAACAGGAATTAATGTATAGGTTAATCAGTTTATACCATCATCTTTTATCAGTCTCAGCAACTCTTCTAGTGCATTCTCTTCGGGGATTGATTGGCGGATTGGTTCTTTACCTTTATACAAGGTAATTCTGCCTTTGCCTGCACCAACATATCCGTAATCAGCATCAGCCATCTCGCCTGGTCCGTTTACTATGCAGCCCATCACTGCAATCTTCAAACCTTTGTAACCTGAGGTAGCTTCCTTTATCTCCTTCAGTCGCTGCTGAATGTCAAAGTGAGTACGTCCACATGAAGGACAGGCTATATATTCAGTATTAGTAATTCTTGTCCTGGTCGCCTGTAATATTCCAAAGCCAAGTTTAGCAACCTCATCTGTGTCAAGATCTTCTGCTTCAATACATATTCCCTGTCCATATCCATCCATAAGTAAAGCACTGGGATGAAGACAGTTCTCGAGAAGGATCTCTTCTTCAGATTTATTTCTTGTACAACTCATCAGAATAACCGGTTTTCTGCATCCCGATGAACGCAATTCTCTTATCATACATTGAGAAAGATGCGCAGGCAATTGCAAAATAAATGCATTGGCCTTATGTTCCCTGATTTTTTCTATTACAATAGATAATGTGTCTTCCTCAGGAATTTTATCTATCAGAAGAAAGTGGACATCAGGTAAAAGCTCATGTCTGCCATCAGGTGATGCCAGAAAGTATTGATTATCTCTTTTAATTATTACAGCAGCAGGATCTTTGCCGGTGGGAAATCCACCAAAGTGTTCTCTGTCATTA
>JBLMYQ010000013.1:0-17491 GCA_050258375.1 Deltaproteobacteria bacterium
CCTACCGGAGTCCAAGCCATACCGGTCGCAATACCGACTTCGTCTTTTTCATTTGCTTTATCATACCTGTATTTAGGAATTCCAAGATAATTATCAAGCGTTCTTTCTGTGACCTTTATGGTTTTTTTCTGCTCTGTGAGAAGCTTTTTTGCTGCACGTCTGCATATTGTAGCAATTTCTCTTTCAAGGCTTCTAACACCTGATTCCCTTGTATAACAGTTTATTACCTGCCTTACAGCCTCATCGGTAATCACA
The DNA here is from genome assembly GCA_050258375.1 of Deltaproteobacteria bacterium. GTDB lineage: Bacteria > Bacillota > Clostridia > Acetivibrionales > UBA4821 > JBLMYQ01. The sequence continues at coordinate 256 of JBLMYQ010000013.1, forward strand.
ACCTGTTTTGATGTTAAACCGTGCTTTTCAAGCTGCTTTGGAATTAAATATTTTATAGATATATTAACCTTTTCAACTTCTGTATAGCTTGAAAGACTGATTATTTCCATTCTATCAAGAAGAGGTCTTGGTATTGTATCAAGATTGTTTGCAGTTGTAAGGAAAAGAACATCTGACAAATCAAATGGGATTTCCAGATAATGATCCCTGAAGGAATTATTCTGTTCACCATCAAGCACCTCAAGCATTGCCGATGCCGGGTCTCCTCTAAAGTCACTGCTCATTTTGTCAATTTCATCAAGAAGAATCAACGGATTTTTTGAAGCTGCTTGTTTCATTGCAGTAACAATTCTACCAGGCATAGCACCTACATAGGTACGTCTGTGTCCTCTGATTTCAGCTTCGTCCTTTACACCTCCGAGAGACATTCTTACATAATTTCTGTTTAATGCTCTTGCAATTGATTTGGCGATTGATGTTTTTCCCACTCCGGGAGGTCCATAAAGGCATAGGATAGGACCTTTGAGTTCATTTTTAAGCTTTCTTACGGCTATGTATTCAATTATTCTTTCCTTGACCTTTTCCATTCCGTAGTGGTCTTCATCCAATATATCCTGTGCCCGCTTTAAATCAATTATTTCTTCAGTGGTTTTATTCCAGGGCAAATCAATAATCCAATCAAGATATGTTCTTATTACCGAACCCTCAGCAGAACCCTGCTGCATTTTTGCGAGCCTGTCCAATTCTTTTATAAATTTTTTCTCAGCTTCTTCAGGAAGGTTTGCTGCCTCCATCTTCTGCTTATATTCTTCTATTTCTCCATTTATACCGTCCTTATCACCAAGCTCTGTTTGGATTGCTTTCATTTGTTCACGCAAATAGTATTCCTTCTGCATCTTATCAATTGATTTCTTAACCCTTGAGTTTATGTTCTTTTCTATTTCAAGGATTTCCATCTCCTGCAAGAGTATTTCGAGTATGCACTCAAGCCTCTTTCTTGGATGAAATTCATTTAATATTTCCTGCTTTTGCTCGGCTTTAAGCATAACACTAGCCGCTATACCATCAGCAAGCTTTCCTGGCTCTTCTACTGACATAATTCCTAACATAGTTTCGGGAGAGACTTTATTACTCAGCCTTGCATATTCTTCAAAAGCTGTAAAAACTCTTCTCATCAATGCTTCAGTTTCTATCTGATGAGTATTGTCATCAACATAAATTTTTTCAACAGTTTCTGCAATAAAAAATGGTTCTTCTTGAAGTATTTCAGAAATCTCGGCTCTGCTTATTCCTTCAACCAGGACCCTTATTGTATCTCCGGGAAGCTTGAGAAGCTGTTTCACCCTTGATATTGTACCTACGCTGAACACATCCTCTGCTCCAGGCGAGTCTGTTCTGGCATCTTTCTGTGTAACCAGAAAAATCAGCTGATTGCTTACCATTGCCTCTTCAAGTGCCTTTATTGATTTAGCTCTACCCACATCAAAATGCAGTACCATATCAGGAAAAACCGTCAAGCCCCTTAAAGGTAGTAGAGGTATTATCTGCCTCTTAATTATTTTTTTCTCCCCCATTTACTCAGCCCCTTTATACTTTTGTAATAATAAAATTGTTCTTCTTAAAAAAAGAATAAAAACTTAAGCCTCTATTTAAGAAAGGGAATAACAAACAAAACTATTCTGATTTAGTATTGAAATGTAAAAACATTGAACATATTTTGTTTGGTAAGATACAAACAAGACTTTATTAATAATCATTATATAATAATTATTATTAAATGAAAAGACCTTGGAAAAAAAAGAAAATTAAAGAATTCCAGTATATGAAGCCTTTGGAAACTATTTAATTCTCAAAGGCTATATGCTTTGTGCTGTCAATATTTCACTAGAAGGCTTTTTGCTTATTATCTTCTTGTTAACGGGTGCATTCCTTCCAAAAACAATATCAACAACCTGAAAAATATCATCAACAGGAACTATTTCTATAGGCAAGCTTTCAAAGCTTTCTTGCCAGTTTTCTTTCGGTATTATTACTTTTTCTGCGCCCGCAGCTCTTGCGGCTTCAATTTTTGCAGGAACTCCTCCAACCGGCTTAACCTTTCCCTGAATTGATATTTCGCCAGTAAGAGCCGTTCGGTTATCAACCGGAACATTAGCTAATGATGAATAAACAGCTGCAGCTATTGCTATTCCTGCCGATGGTCCATCAATAGGAATTCCACCAGGGAAATTTATGTGTATATCGTAATTCTTGCAATCAACCCCAAGATGCTTTCTCATTACCGTTAAGACATTATCTATAGATGCCTTTACACAGCTTGTCCTCTCTAACTTCCGTCCCTTATTATCAATTTCCTCTTTCTCAATTACACCTGTTATAATCAGTGCACCCTTTTTATTTGGCACGGGAATTGCACTTGTTTCAATCTCAATAATCATACCAATTTTCGCACCATACACAGCAAGTCCATTTACGTAACCAACCTGCTTCCCTGAACTAACCTTTTTATCAATTCTCAAGCTGTAATTCCCGGTTTCAACAACCCACTCAATATCCTTTGCAGTTATGATGTTTCTTCCTTCAACCATTGATATGCTTCCCGCAATTTGTATAATGTTTACCGCATCTCTGCCATTTACTGCATATTTTGCTACTATCTCATGCACGCCTTCCTCCAGCTCAAAGCCTCCTTTTTTTCCGGCATTTTGAGCTATTTCAGCGATTTCCACATGCGACAGAGGTCTAAAATAAACTTCTACGCATCGCGACCGAAGCGCGGCAGGTATTTCTTCTGCCGCACAGGTTGTTGCCCCAACAAGCCTAAAATCAGCAGGCAGACCATTTTTAAATATTTCATGTATGTGTGAAGGAATATTCACATCCTCAGAGCTGTAATAAGCACTCTCAAGAAAAACCTTCCTGTCTTCAAGAACCTTTAAAAGCTTGTTCATTTGAAGCGGGTGCAGCTCTCCAATTTCATCCAGAAAAAGGATTCCGCCGTGCGCCTTGGTAACAGCCCCCTGTTTGGGTTGAGGTATTCCTGCCGCACCATATGCGCCCGCTCCTTGATAAATAGGATCGTGAACTGAGCCGATAAGCGGGTCGGCAATTCCACGTTCATCAAAACGCAATGTTGTGGCATCTATCTCAACAAATTTGGCATCCTTCCTGAAAGGTGACCATCCCATGGTTTTCGCTTCTTCTAATACAACTCTTGCCGCCGCTGTTTTTCCTATTCCCGGGGGACCATAAATTATAACATGTTGAGGATTGGGACTGCATAAAGCCGCTTTTAGTGCTCTAATCCCCTGCTCCTGACCGATTATTTCATTAAAACTTGCCGGTCGGGTTTTTTCCGATAAAGGTTCTGATAATTTTATATCTCTTAATTTTCTGATTTTTTCGAGTTCTTTGCGGGATTCTCTATCAATTGCTGATTTATTACCCTGCTGGGATTTGAGAAGATTAAAAAAGTACAATCCAATTACTATGGTAAAAAACAGCTGTATACAAAACAGTAATCCATTAATCATTTATATCCTCCCGTTTTTCCCTCACCCCACCCCTTCTCCCGAAATCAGGAGAGGGACTTTATATTCTTGAAACAATTCCCTTCTACCAATGCTGTGGAAGAAGGGCTAGGGATGAGGGTTTCTTAAAATATGTCAATTTTTAAATATTATTGTCCGGATTGTCATTTTTTATCCCAACAAAAAACGAACCTCTCGGTTCGTTTTTTTATCTTTATTCTATGATACTGATTCTCTTTTAATCCTATTTCTCTTTTGCCCGGACTTTTTCAACGGCTTCTTATTCTCATTTATAATCAGTTCAGGCTTTTCTTTGTTCCCTATGGTTTCCTTGGTTATTATACATTTTTCAACATTGTTTATTGAGGGTATATCATACATTATCTCAAGTATTGACTCTTCAATTATAGCTCTAAGCCCTCTTGCTCCCGTGCTTCTCTCTAAAGCTTTATCAGCAATACATCCTACAGCTTCCTCGGTAAACTCTAATAGTACATCATCCATTTCAAACAACTTCTGGTATTGCCTTGTAAGTGCATTCTTAGGTTCAAGAAGAATCTTTATAAGTGCCTGTTTATCAAGCTGGTGCAATGTTACTATTACCGGAAGTCTTCCTACAAACTCAGGTATCATTCCATACTTTAGAAGGTCCTGCGGAAGTATGTTTTCAAGTATTTCTCCCATATCTTTTTCTTTAGGGCTTTCAATCTTTGCACCAAACCCCATGGATTTCTTGCCAACTCTATTCATTATAATTTTATCTATTCCGTCAAATGCTCCACCGCATATAAACAGAATATTTGTAGTATTAATCTGTATAAACTCCTGATGCGGATGCTTTCTTCCTCCCTGAGGAGGAACAGAAGCAATTGTTCCCTCCAGAATCTTCAATAAAGCCTGCTGTACACCTTCACCGCTTACGTCTCTTGTAATTGAAGGATTTTCAGACTTACGGGCAATTTTATCTATTTCATCAATATAGACTATTCCCTTTTCGGCTCTTTCCACATCATAATCTGCAGCCTGAATAAGCTTCAGAAGTATATTTTCAACATCTTCACCCACATATCCGGCTTCTGTCAAAGAGGTGGCGTCAGCAATAGCAAATGGCACATTAAGAATACGTGCCAAGGTTTGAGCTAAAAGTGTTTTACCGCTTCCGGTAGGACCCATCATTATTATGTTACTCTTTTGAAGCTCAACATCAGTACTTTTGTCTTCGGAATTAACTCTTTTATAGTGATTATATACTGCAACAGCAAGTGATTTCTTTGCCCTTTCCTGTCCAATAACATATTGGTCAAGAATATCTTTGATTTCCTTTGGCTTAGGAATATCATTTAATTCATCAACTTCTCTTGCTTCTTCAAATTCTTCTTCAATTATTTCCGAACATAGCTCTATGCATTCATCGCAAATATAAACCCCCGGTCCTGCAACAAGTCTTTTAACCTGTTCCTGGGTCTTACCGCAAAATGAACACTTAAGCTGTTTTCTCTCATCAAATCTTGACATAAAATAAATTCACCCCAATAATACGTAATGTCAAAATAAACAAAACATATAAAATTTACTTTTTTCTGATCATTATCTCATCAATTAACCCATAAGCTTTAGCATCTTCTGCTGACATAAAGAAATCTCTGTCTGTATCTTTCTCAATCTTATCCAATGGCTGACCAGTTCTTTCACTTAGAATTTCATTTAATTTTGATTTTATTTTTAAAATCTGTTCAGCGTGAATTTTTATGTCAGTTGCTTGCCCTCTTGCTCCACCCATAGGCTGATGAATCATTATTTCGCTGTTGGGAAGTGCAAATCTCTTCCCTTTTGCTCCTGCAGCAAGAAGGAATGCTCCCATACTGGCTGCCATACCTACGCATATGGTAGAAACATCCGGCTTAACATATTGCATTGTGTCAAAAATTGCTAATCCTGCGGTAACTGAACCGCCCGGACTGTTTATGTATAAATGTATATCTTTTTCAGGGTCTTCTGCTTCAAGGAAAAGAAGCTGTGCAACAACCAGGCTGGCAGTAACATCATTTACCTCATCACTAAGAAAAACAACCCTTTCTTTCAGTAATCTTGAATATATGTCATAAGATCTTTCTCCCCTATTAGTCTGCTCAACTACCATAGGTACCAAATTCATTTCCATATGAACACCTCCAGTCAAATACTCTATTCATGTGATAGATTATGCATTTTACAACCATAATTATACAACAATTATTCGGTTAATATACCTCTGATTTAAATATTATATAACACTTTTATTAATTATGATACAATATTTGCTTTTTCCATAAGGAAAGATATGGTCTTGTCAACCTTGACTTCATCTGTTAAATACTTAATGTCTTCTTCCTTTAACTGCTTTTTAAATTCTTCAGCCTCTTGATTATATCCTTCAGCAAGCTTTGCTATATGTGCATCAATATCCTCCTGCGCCGGAGCAATATTCTCTCTCTTGCCTATTTCTTCAATTACCAGCTGTGTCTTTACAGCTTTTTCTGCCTGTTCCTTGAACATCTGTCTTACCTTACCCATATCGCTGTTAGTATACTTAAGATAGCTGTCAAGATTTGCTCCCTGCATGCTGAGTCTCCAGTCAAAATCCCTAACCATATAATCTATTTGTCTTTCAATCATAGCCTGTGGTATTTCAATCTCAGCCATTTCAACCAATTTATCTATTAATTCATTTTCCATATCATTTTTTGCCTTTATTGCATTTTCAGCTTCAAATTTTTCTCTGATACTCTTTTTTAAATCAGTCAATGTATCAAATTCACTTACATCCTTGGCAAATTCATCATCAAGTGCAGGTAATTCTTTTGCTTTAATTCCATTAAGCTTAACCTTAAAAATAGATTCTTTACCTGCAAGATTTTTTGAATGATATTCTTCCGGGAATGTAACAGTTATGTCTTTTTCTTCGTTTATTTCCATTCCTATAAGCTGTTCTTCGAAACCTTTAATAAAAGCACCGGAACCGATTGTAAGCTCATAATCCTCACCCTTGCCGCCTTCAAAAGCAACTCCATCAACAAATCCCTCAAAGTTTATGTTTGAAACATCGCCATTTTCGAGCTTTCTATCCTCAACAGTAATAACTCGCGCATTTTTTTCTCTCATTTTCTCAAGCTCTTTTTCAATATCGTCTTCAGTAACAACATTTACTTGTTTCTTTACTTCTATTCCCTTATAATTACTTATTTCAACCGGCGGCTTTACTGCGACCTCTGCTGTAAATATAAGGTTCTTGCCCGAACCAATCTGTACTACATCTATTTCAGGCTTGTCCACAGCCGAAATATCATTTTCTTCTACTACCTTATCATATTCTTCTCCTGCAATGATGTTGAATGCATCTTCATAGAGTGCGCTTTCGCCATAATATTTTTCAACCATATGTCTAGGAGCTTTTCCTTTTCTAAACCCTGGTATATTAAAATGTTTGCTGTTTTTTGCAAATGATTTTTGCATTGCCTGTTCAAACTTTTCTGCCTCAATTTCAAATTCGATTTTTACTTTTGCTTTTCCTATTTTCTCAATCTTTACACTCATTTTTTAACAAAGCCTCCCTGTGTTTTACCTTTAAATAATATTAGAATTTATATAACATATGCCATTATACCTTTGGTTTAAGAACAAATCAACCTTTTAAATTAACAATAACATAAATTACTTAATTTCTTTATTAATACTCCTTTATAAGCCTTGACCAAGCTATAATATTCTTTCAGGCATAAAGTTTAAATAATCGGCTGAAACAAACTTAAAATCTATTCCTTCAATAAGTCCCTGCCTTGCAGAACTGAAATCTCCATGAAGATGTCCATAAAGGCAAATGCTTACCCTATATTTTTTCATAACTTCAATAAAACCATTTTCACTTGAGTAAAAAGGCGGAAAATGAAGGGCAGTAATGATTTTCTCTTTGCCTGTATTTATAGCTGAGTTAAGCGAATTTTCAAGCCTGCTTAGCTCCCGGGCAAACATCTTTTTATCACATTCTCCTTTTGTTTCTTCCACAGAAGGCCATCCCCTTGTACCGCAAATGACCCAATCCTCATATTCAAAAAAATTATTGTGAAGAAAGAAAATATTTTCTAAAGAGTTTTCGGTAAGAAACCTATTCATTTTGGACATTGTTTCCCACCAATAATCATGATTTCCTTTTGAAATTATCTTTTTGCCAGGCAATGAAGCAATATATTTGAAATCCTCAAAGGCATCATTAATATATGTAGCCCAGCAAACATCTCCGGGAATTATTACCGTATCTGCTTCAGTTACTGTCTTGAGCCAGTTTTCTTTTAGTTTTTCCGTATGTCCTTGCCATTTGTCACTAAAAATATCCATTGGTTTGTCATTCCCAATAGACAAATGCATATCCGATATAGCGAAAAGCGCCATTCCTTCCTCCCTGTAAAAATTACCTATATATGTCTAATCACGTATATTATATCAATATGTTTTTTACCATTCAATCCTATAATCAAGGTCATTTGGGCATATTTTTAAAATTTGAAGAATATTCTTCAAAATATTAATATTTATCCGGCTGTTTATGTACATTTGTTAAATTCTGTATTTATGACTAAAAATATTTATACAAGCTCTAAATTATGCTATACTAACTCTACGAACAGTCTATAATTAACCTATAAGGAGGAGTATTCTTGAGACATAATTTTTTATTAATTCTCACTTTAATTCTAATGATTTCTTTTCCTTTCTCCTGCTTGGCACAGACCAGCACAGCCAAAACCACACAAATAGGCAAAGATACATACGTAAAATTAAGTGATATCAAAAAAGCTCTTGGTTTTGATTACAAAAAAACCTCAACAAGCTCAATAACCATAACCAAAAAGGGTTCCAACAAGGAGCTTATAAGCAATGTGACTCAATCGGTTGTTGCAATAATAGGAGAAGATAAAAAAATAAATTCTGAAGCAGTAAACGATTATTACTACAGCAAAATTCCTGCAGGTCTTATGCACGGCTCGGGAGTAATAATAACCAATGACGGCAGAATTATAACCAATAATCACGTTGTAGAAAACATGAAAGATATATATGTTGTACTCTATAACAATAAATCTTATAAGGCTACCTTGCTTTATAGAAATGAAGACCTTGATTTGGCTTTGATTAAAATAAACTGCACAAATCTTAAACCCATTCAATTTGAAAAAATGGAAAACATCAGTGCCGGAGATGAGGTAATAGCTATAGGAACACCTCTTTACTTCGGTTGGTCGAACAGCGTATCAAAAGGTGTAATAAGCGGGCTAAATCGTCCCGTGGACGAAACCTATACATTCTTGCAGACTGATGCCAGTATAAATCCCGGCAACAGCGGCGGCCCATTAATTAATATGGATGGAAAGCTGGTGGGCATAAATACTTTAGGAATAGAATATTTCCAAGGCATTAACTTTTCAATTCCTGTTGAAAATGTTGAATATTTCATCCAGCATTACAATAAATACGGGAAGGTAAAAAGATGCTATACCGGTCTTGAATTTGAGGAAAGCTGGCTTGCTCTGGTAGGCATTCCCTCCAGTCAAGGCCTTAAAATAATCGGATTAAAAGATGATAATATCTTTTCCAAAAATCAGCTGCAAGAAGGAGATATTCTTGAAGCCATAGACAAAACACCAATAACATCGATAGCAAGCTATAATGAATTCCTTAAAAAGAAGCTGCCGGGTCAAGCTATAAAGCTGTCATTTTCAAGAGGTCCCACTAAATTTACAGTAAGTGCAAAGCTTAAGGATTATCCAGAGGCTACAAATACATCCGAAACAGATTCAAAGGCAGAAAATACTAAGTAATTCTTATTGATATGAAAGGAATGATATATAATGAAAAAATACAGCTTTAAAAAGCTTTTGGGATTAACCCTCATTATTCTTATGATTTTTTCAATGACTATAAATTCAATAACCTTTGCTAAAAATGACTCAGGCAAAATAGATTTTTTTAAAGCATTTTCAAAAAGCGCAGAAAATATAGATATGATTGGAAACAAGATATACAATTGGTCTATATATCTTCCAAGCGATGCCGTTATTGATAAAAATCCAAAGGCTACATCATTTAATATGAATACAAATAGCTTTAAAGCAAATGTAAGTGTGAATATTTATAAAAATATTCACAATCTCACAATCGAACAAATATATGCAGCTTCACTTTTAAAGAATTCATCCGATCCATATTATGATTATTATTCATATGATTACAAATGTTCTGCAAAAATTCAGTCGGACAAACAGAATAACAGATATATTTCAATAACATCGATAATTCCCGAATACTCCGCTTATGGCTCTGTTAACAGCGATGAAGAAAAAGGTACATATACTGAAGAACGAACCTATATTGGAAAAAGCAATGATATAAATTACATATATAAAGTAAATATATCCATGGATCTCTCTTTTTATAAACAGCATCAGAACCTTTTTTACAAACTGGCAGATTCTTTTAAAACTAGCTTTGATTCCAAGAATCTGAATATAAAGGATTTGTCTGATCTTGCAACATCATATCGTACTTTTGACAGCAAAATTTATGGCTGGAAAATTGAGCTGGCACCATATTGGAAGCTGCAAAATCAGGAAACTGCAACAACTGTAAAATTTAAACCTTTATATTCATTAGAAGAAATAGGTTCCAAAACCGATGACGCTGATGAATCCGCAGAAAGCGAAGATACCGATAATGCCGATTCAATTACAGATGCAAATGATGAGGAAGCTGAGCAGGCGCAAAGCCCGGAAGGAACCCAAAGCTCTGATTCAGAGGCTTCTGACCAGCCTGATGCAGAAGCTCCTTCAAGTGAGCAAGTCTCCACATCAGACCAACAGGCAGCAGATTCAAAGGTTGAAAAAATAACCGATTTTCTTGCAGTTTCATTTGTTTCATCCGTACCGGCAAACGAGACCTTCACAGCATGGGCTGAAAAGGAATTTAAAGCAATACGTTCAAGCTATAATAAATCCTTTTTTTCCGAATATACAACAACACAAGAGTCTATTGGTTACGGTCCTAATAGAAAGGCAATAGTGTATAAAATAAAAAACAGCAATCGGAATACCTTTACTGAAGCTATTATGCTTGTCCAGGGAAACGATTACAGATATAGAATAACCCTGAGAATGAAAGATTCAACCTTTAACGATGCAGTAGGAAGAGAAAGCTTTTGCCGCATGTTAAAATCATTTAGTCTTACAAATAAGAAGAGCAGTTTTATTAAACAAGTAGTTCCGGTTGAATCTGTTTTAAAACCTGATTCGCCAAAAACAATAGCCCTAAAAAATTTCAACATAAAGATTGCAACAAATAACAGCTGGGTTGAACCTTTTGACATATATGAAGGTCAGCTCGATGATTATTCATATGGGTATGAATCCGAATATTCTGAAGAAGATGCTTCTACAGAAGTACTCACTGTAAATAACCCTTCAAGCTTAATTTCACTTTCTCTGAATGCAGGTATAATCGATCAGCCGGTCGATGCTTGGCAAAAGGCTTACAGCGATTTGTATATGTCTTCAGACCCTGTAATAAAACGTGAAGGCTCTTTTGCAGCATATAAGGGCATATTGGCATATAAATTTATAGAAAAGTATGACATTAAAAAAATGGAGGAAATATCATCCTCTGATAAAAGGAAGCTGTATAATTATAAGACCTTGTTAAATACCTATAGTTATTTAATTAGATCGGGGCAAGAAGAATACAAGCTTACATTTACAGTCCCTGTGCTCAACACATCTGAGGAAAACGAAAAAATAATAGAGAGTTTATGGAAGAAGGTTATTGTAAACAAAGTTGATATCGGAAACGGTATAAACAACTGGACTCCAATTGAATTAAAAGACCCGGCAGTATAACCTGTACCTAAGACTTTTGATGCTCCATGCCTATTCCACACCCTAAGGTTTAACCTTAGGGTGTCATTTTACCAAGGAAGGACTGACCTAATTTGCCAGAAAGATATTACTCCTTAAAACAGTTTCTAACTGGGAAATTTGGAGAAAAAGTTTATAAAATATCAATAGATGCTGGTTTTTCCTGCCCTAACCGCGATGGTACAATTGGAAGAGACGGCTGTATATTTTGCAGTCCAAGAGGTTCGGGCGACTTTGCAGGCAATCCCGCTCTTTCTATTAAAGAACAATTATACAACTCACACAAAGGCATCATAGAATTGTCTGAGAAGCATGGAATAAATAAATATATTGCTTACTTTCAGGCGTACACAAATACATATGCTCCTATCAATGAGCTTAGAGAAAAATTCTTTGAAGCAATTTCAGTGCCCGGAGTTGTAGGTATAGCTATTGCTACTCGTCCTGACTGCCTCAGCCCCGAGGTTATAAATCTGCTAAATCAGCTAAGCCGGGAAACTTACGTCTGGGTTGAACTCGGCTTACAAACCACTCATGAAGAAACTGCTTCTAAAATTTGCAGAGGATACCCTTTATCAGTATTTGAAAAAGCCGTAAAAGATCTGAATGAAATAGAAATTGATATTGTATGTCATATGATTTTAGGCCTTCCGGGAGAAAGCAAGGCTCAAATGCTTGAATCAATTAAATATCTGTCAAATAAAAAACTGCAGGGAATAAAGCTTCATTTGCTTCATGTTATTGAAGGAACCCCTCTCGCACAAATGTATATAAATGGCGCTTTTAAAACCTTATCCATTGATGAATATGCGCAAATCGTAGTTGATTGCCTGGAGTTACTTCCTCCCAATCTTGTGATTCACAGACTAACCGGAGATGGTCCCAAAAATACGCTTATTGCACCTCAATGGAGTAAAAACAAACGAGAAGTCTTGAATCATATTGAAAAAGAACTTTCTTCAAGAAATACCTGCCAAGGAAGACTTTACAAGCCTGATATAAAAATAAAGCAGGAGTCAGTTTAAAACTGGCTCCTGCTTTGTCTTAATATCTTAATCGTCGCTTCCACCTGCATCATCGCTTCCACCTACATCGCCTGCGCTGTCATCAATACCGCCAACATCATCAGGTGAATCCTGAACATTGTTTGGTGTATTTTCTGCCGGTGTGGAATTATCAGTATTGTCAGTCCCGCTTCCTTTTCTCATCAGTAAGAATAAAATAATAACCACTACTACTGCACCAATAATTAAAGTCGTCATAATTTACATCTCCTGTTCATTTAAGATTTTCTTTCTTACATTATATTCTTCTGGAAACATTTCCAGAAGTCCCCTTCTTTATCAATTATATCATTAATTTCAGAATATGGAATATCAAATGTTGGAAATCCTTCAGAATAAGGTGCAATCTCATATGGCTGAAAAAACAATTGGAGCTTGTCATCACTGATTACAAAGCCCTGTCCGGCATTTATTCCTTCAAACATATCATAAAAAAATGTGGAATCATTCTCTTTACTTTTTTTCTTCATAAGCTGTTTCAAAATAACATTTAATCTCTCAGTATATCCACTATTTTTTTTGAACAAATCTCCAAGCTTATAAAACCTTCCAGTATTAATATCGATATGGTATGTTTCCATCAAAGGCATTCCATGTGCAGCACCAAAAGAATAGGAATATTCATTTTTTGTTATGATTAGCAGGTTCTGAATATTTACAACCCCATAGTTCGAATTTATGTCCTCCACATATTTGCCGTCCTCTTTTTTTGAACTCACTCTATTACCGACAAATATGTCTTTGAGCTTGTTGTTAATATTTTCTTCAACCTTTTTATCCGGATGATTTGAAATCTGTGGATACCGTATAAGCATATATACATCCGGTCTGAATTTTGTTTCAAGAATTTTGGCACCATTCTTCAGTTCAAATATATTCTCACTTTGCCAAACCAATTTCCCATCCTTAGAGTAATAAGCTAACTGCTCATCGATTTCAGCTTTGATAAGCTCCCCTTCAAGCGCAAGTCTTCCTCTCCCATTAACTACAGGCATTCCCTCCGCCTTTTTACCATTAGCATCTATCAAAAAGGTTGTTTTATCATCACTTACGGAAATATAGCCATTTTTAAGCTCCCCTACATCATAATAATCAAATCCTGTAAGAAATCTTCCTTCAGAAGATACTACAGCTTTTTTGCCAAAAAGACCTCCACCGGAATATTGCCCCTTCTCTCCGACATAGTACAAGTTTTCTCCTATAGGAGATATGTCTGAATATTCAGGCTTTACTACAAATTCTCCCTTTAAATTTATTAATCCGGCATTGTCTTGGTAATTATCTGTTACAGTATTTACAACAGCATACCCCTTTTCAAACTTACCTGCACTAGAGAATTTGGGCTCAATGATAATCTGCCCATCAACCTTCATATAACCTGATTTTTCATTTTTGTCATCATTAAAAACCACTATATTTTCTGACAGTCCATGAATATTATTATTGTGTAAAAGTGAAAGTATTTTCCCATTTTTGTCTATCACTACATACTCTTTATCTTTAATCTTTGCTAATCCCTTACCTTCATTAAAATCATAGGCAATAGTAAACTGTGGTTCAAAGATGCATTTTCCCTGTCTGTCAATATAGCCATAAGCTCTTTTTCCTTCCCCCTCTTCTTTGGAACAAACCGCAATTCCATCATGGAAAGCATTTATTTCATAAGAAGAAGAAAAAGCTACATTTCCTTTTTCATCTACAGCCTGATATGTATTATCTTTATGAGCAACCGCAAGTCCTTCGGAAAAGTCAGTAATATCATAAAATTCCGGTTTAAGTACTATATTTCCATTTTTATCAATAAGCCCAACCTTTTCTCCAACATAAATTCTTGCCAGTCCGTTCTCCATAAAATCCTCAGCCTTGTTAAATTGAGGCTGAATCACAAACTTGCCGGTGTTATCAATATAACCCCATTTATATTCGTTCTGAACCCTGTTATATGCAGGATAAATATACTTTTCTGTTTTGTTAACTGAGCCTTCGGACGTATTTGGCTTATTTCTTACCCCAGGTGTTAATAAGCCTGTTAGGATAACAAATGCAGTCAACCCGATAATAACCAGCATCAAAGCAGCAATAGTTAGTTTTTTTCTCATAAATTCCTCCATATAGTTAAATTGCTAGCCAAGCAAGGCTAGCAGTTTGATTATATCATATATTACATGTGTTTGTTCAGTGTAGTTTCTAAAGCTTCCTTATTTCTTAATCCAACCATCTTTTCAACCATTTCCCCTTTTTTAAATATCAGGATTGTCGGGATGCTCATTACCTGAAAACGTGAAGCAAGCTCCTTTTGTTCATCAACATTAACCTTTGCTATTTTGACTTTTCCCTCAAGTTCATCCCCGAGCTGATCAATAATTGGTCCAAGCATCCTGCAAGGTCCGCACCACGTTGCCCAGAAATCAACAAGAACCGGAACCTCGGAGTTTATTGTTTCATCAAAGTTATCCTTGCTTAATTGTAAAACCTTTTCACTTGCCATATTTATTCCTCCTTTATAATTAACTTATAATTAGTCGATAACAGCTTCCAGCATCTTTAAAACCTCACACAGTATATCACCGGGGTCCTTTTTATCTTCAGCAGATATACATTTCTCACAGTACTTTTTTATAAGGAGGTTTCCTGTATTTTTTAAAGCAGAACGCGCAGCTGATATCTGAACCAGAATTTCCGTACATGGCTTTTCATCCTCGACCATGCGGCAAATACCTTTTATTTGCCCTTCTATCCGGTTTAATCTGTTTACAATCTCTCTTCTGTTTTCACATGCTTCATTCATAGGCTCACCCCATATTTATATCAACTGCCAGATATATTTTCTGCCTTTAAGCTATATTATACCCCCGCAGGGTATAATATAGCATTTTATAATATGCAAGTCAATAGTAATGCAAAAAGCCCCGGTAATTTACCAGGGCTTTTTGGGATATTCACTTTTTAGTTAAATTCATTCGGCGACGGTTCTCTTGAAAAAACGTCTTTCAGCAAATCCCCGATAGAAATGGCTATAATCGATGGCCTTTCTCCACAAGCACGCATCAGCTCGCATGCACCCTCGAATACATCCTGAATCCCCATGCACAAAGCATATTCGTCCCTCAATATATCCATACCATCTTTTGCAGCCTCTTCTCCAGCTCTGACTTTTTTCAGAAGGTATGCCGCATCCAACCCCTCTATCTTTTTCATTCTCTCCTTCAGGGCAGCTTCTTCAGCCTCAAGCTCTCCCATGAGCTTGTTAAGCGACTCCATGATGACCTTGTAACCAGTTTCCTGAGATGGCTCTGTCTGCGGGCTTTCAATCATTTCCATGATATTCAAACCTATTACTTTGAAGCAGTGCTCCATAAGCAGCACCAGTCCAACATCAAGCCGATCATCAACGTTGGCATCGTACTTTTCAGCTACGTACAAAGCCTTGCTTATATGCTGCATAATGGCTCGTTCCCCTAAATCGGAATCAAGCATGGCCCCGAACCGGTTGTCCTCAGGAATTTCTGCCTTTACTTGCAGGGTTGTCTCCCTCAGACTTTTCATCGCAACCAGATAAGCTTTTTCCCCTACTGTTTCCTCAGTTTGTTTCATTATCCTTCCTCTCCTTTCTTTTTTCCGACAGTACCTAAAATTTTTTTGGGTACCAACTTAAACTACATGCAATGCATAATAAAAAATTGAATATTTCAATACAAAATATTATCACAATTACATTTTTTTGTAAAGAATAACCTTATTAATAACATAATGCAAAAAGCTCTGGTAATTTACCAGAGCTTTTTGGGATATTCAATTCTTAGTCAAATTTATCCGACGACAGACATTGGGCAAGAATAGCTCCCAGCAAATCTCCGACAGGCATGGAGATACTTTCTTCACAAGCACCCAAGAGTCTGCATGCACCCTCGAATACACCCTGAATACGCATGCAAAGTCCATATTCGCACCTCAGGATATCCTCATCGTCTTTTGCAGCCTCTTTTCCAGCTCTGACTTTTTTCAGAAAGTATGCCGCATCCACCCCCTCAAGCTTTCTCATTCTCTCCTTCAGGGCTGCTTCTTCAGCCTCCAGCTCTTCCATGAGCTTGTTAAGCGATGCCAGGATGGTCTCATAGCCGGTTTCCTGAGACTGCTCTACCTGCGGGCTTTCAATCATTTCCATGATATTCAAACCTATCACCTTGAAGCAGAGCTCCATAAGCAGCACCAGTCCAACATCAAGCCGGTCATCAATGTTGGCATCGTACTTTGCGGCTACGTGCAAAGCCTTACTTATATGCTCTATAATGGCTCGTTCCTCTAAATCGGAATCAAGCATCGACCTGTAATGGTTGTCCTCGGGAATTTCTGCCTTTACTCGCAGGGTTGTCTCCCACAGACCTTTCATCGCAGCCAGATAAGCTTTTTCCCCTACTGTTTCCTCAGTTTGTTTCATTATCCTTCCTCTCCTTTCTTTTTTCCGACAGTACCTAAAATTTTTTGGGTACCAACTTAAACTACATGCAATGCATAATAAAAAATGGAATATTTCAATACAAAATATTATCACAATTACATTTTTTTGTAAAGAAAAATACTTTAACAATGAGGCGCATTTTCTAAATTCGAAGAATATTGTGGAAAGAACGTTGTGAAAATAAGTTAGACTTAATAAAGTAAAATCCAAGTAGCTTAAGACCCCTCTATCTCCCCTACAAAAGGG
>JBLMYQ010000014.1:0-27037 GCA_050258375.1 Deltaproteobacteria bacterium
ATTATTAAAGAGCTTTTCCAGAACTGCCACCACCTGTGAATATAAGATAATAATTCAATACAATAATTGTTAATTTATATTATATCAAAATATTATTTAATGTCCAATTGAAGAATTAATTTTATTACATTTAAATAATTAACAGAATAATTCAATTCTTATTCCACAAAATATAAATGATTAATTATATTTAAAAATATGAAATTTCATTAAAAACCCAGAATGATACCCATCCGGTATTGTGTATGAATTAAAAATACTAAAAGTAAAGGAGTGATTTTAATGAGGACTCGTGAAGGAACAACAGCTACAATTGTAGGCGTCATAGTTGCACTTATAGGTTATGCTCTATACAGCTCTACTCCTATTTGGGCCGCTGGAATTATAGGATTTGGACTTGCACACATTGTATTAGGAGTAATAGATTTACTTCAAAATAATAACAATTACAGAAAAGTAAGAGACTAAAAATAAGGGGTTAACACCCCTTATTTTCAGTTATTGAAGGGATTGATAACATATAAATATCGGTTATGCGTGTTTAAACATTACACTTAAAACAAAATTCAAGGACTTAACACTAAAAACCCTAGAATCATTAAATATAGAAGATAAAATTAAAAAGCTTAATTCTATATCATTAAATAATACCAGCCTTATAGATGATATTTTAGAATTCAATTATAACAATAATATATATCTATACCGTATGCCTACAAATCTTCTTCCCTTTCCCACTCATTCCTCAGCTAAAGAATGGAACTGGCGGGAAATACTTTTGCCATGCTTTCAACATACGGGAAGTCTTGCAAATAAATATAATATGCGGCTTTCTTTCCATGCTGATGAATATACTGTAATAAATAGTAATAATGATTCTGTATTTAATAACTCATACCAAACTCTTATATATCTCTCAGATGTGCTGGATCTCATGGGTATTATTGGCCATATTGTAATACATATAGGTGGAGTCTATGGAGATAAGGCAGGTTCTAAGAAAAGATTCATAAGCAATTTTTATAAGCTTCCTCAACAGGTTAGAAGTAAACTAGTTATTGAAAATGATGATAAACAATATGACTGGAAGGATGCTCTGGAAATTTGCAGAGAAATCGGTAATCCAATGGTTTTGGATATTCATCACCATAGAATAAATAATAGTTATAGACCTCTGACTTCTGAAGATATAAAAGAAATTTTCTCTACATGGAATGGTTATAAGCCAAAAATTCATGTTTCAAGTCCTCAACATATTAAGAATTTAAAGCCACATGCCGATTATATTAATATAGAAGATTTTCTATGGTTTCATGATTTATCAAAAAGCTATGACTATGATATAATGCTTGAGGCAAAGGCTAAGGAACTTGCAGTTATCAAATTTAGAGATGATTTAAAATTATTATATATGAAATAAAATTTAATTATAACATAACATAATTTGATAATAATCCTAATATTTACTATCAAATCTGTAATAATAAAATGCTATAATATAATTAAGAACCTAATATTTTTGATAATTTCGTTCAACTCTGGCTAACGCATCAAGAGCTACTTCCAGAGTATATCATAATTGAAAGGG
The DNA here is from genome assembly GCA_050258375.1 of Deltaproteobacteria bacterium. Lineage (GTDB taxonomy): Bacteria > Bacillota > Clostridia > Acetivibrionales > UBA4821 > JBLMYQ01. The sequence goes on from JBLMYQ010000014.1 coordinate 1,589, forward strand.
CACCTACTTTTGGTGCCCTTCACATTTTAGCCTTTAAAACGTCTTGGATTATGTAACTTTCCAAATCAATTATCATATTATATGTTATAGCTTAATTTTAGGAGGATATATGGATTATTATAATGCCTATAGTTATAGACCTGCAGCTCCTTACATGCCATCAAGTATGCCTGCTACACCTGAGCAAGTTATGATGTATGAGAACCTTCAGGCAGCAATAAAGCTAATTAAGGATGCTATATTAGGTGAAAGGGAAGACGAGCTTTTTTATGATTATCTAATCAGCGAAGCACCCTCAGAAGAAGATAAAAAAATAATTCAAAGCATACGTGATGATGAAAGAAAACATAACAAAATGTTTAAGGAGCTTTATTATGAATTAACGGGTAAAATGCCTCCCTCAGCTCCCGAACCGGAATTTGTAAAGCCCGAATCATATTCCGCAGGACTTCAGCAAGCTTTATTTGGTGAGCTTGGAGCTGTAGAGCGGTATAGAAAAATTTTATTTGGTTTAACTAAGAGAAAAGACATAAATATGATAACCGAGATTATAACTGATGAATTAAAGCATGCCAGCAAGTATAATTTCCTTTATGCAAAGAATAAGATAAAATGAAGATAAAAAAGGACTGTCGGTGGCAGTCCTTTTTTTTGTGAAGCGGATATTTAGTTTTATTTTCGAAACATGGGTATCATTCTTTGCATTCTGTATGTAGATGTATATAACCAGATATTCAAGGAGCATAATTTGTTAATCAGCCCCCCGTTGTCATAAATTGCTCCCGTTCCATTCTTTTCAAAGCTGGAAATTATTGATATAATAATTATATTAAACTATAGGGGTGCTTACATATGAATAAAAAACTGCTTACCTTATTACTATCCACATGTCTGATATTTTCTTGTTATCCTATTTCCATGGCGCAACAACAAACTGTCTCAGCACAGGCATTAATTTCGAGCCAACCCAATTCTTCAGAAATCGGATTATATCCTGCTTATATCATGGAAAACAATAATCAGAAATGGGGCTACATTGATAAAACCGGCACTTTTGTAATACAACCTTTATTCGATGGTGCCGATGATTTTCAGTCAAATGGTTTAGCAAAAGTGTATGTGAAGAATGCTGATAAAGTTAATCAGGGAATTATAAATAAGAGTGGAAAATTTATTTTACAACCAATATATAGCTACATCAGTAATTTCTCAGACGGTGTTACCATCGCTCAATCAGATAAATATAGTATTGTAAATGAAGAAGGGAAAAAGATATTTGAAACAAATTCCTCAATTTATAATTTCAACCAGGGGTTAGCAACCTTGATTCAAGAAGCTGGTGGAAAAACATTATACGGCTATATAAATAAAGATGGCAAAATTGTAATTAAACCGCAGTTTCAATATGCTAAAGACTTCGAAAATGGTAAAGCTATTGTTATAACAGCCGATGACAAGACTGCTGTCATTGATAAAACTGGAACAATAATAAAAACCTTTGATTATAAAATTGATGCTATAAATCAAGACATTGCAGTTTTTTATGATAAAAATAAGGATAAATATGGCTATACCGACCTAAAGGGGAATATTTTGATTGAGCCCAAATATACACAAGCTAACCCATTTGAGGAAGGCTATGCTGTAGTAAACAATGCTCAAGAATCTTATGATAATGAATTTGGATTAATTGATTCCAACGGCAAATTCATAATTGAACCCAAATATAATTATATAAAAAGAATAGGAAAAGATTTATATGCAGTAAGCTTGTCTGATAAGGATATCTCTTGGGCAGATGCATCATATTGTAAAAAAGCTTTATTTAATATAGCTGGCAAGCAGTTAACCGATTTTAATTATTATGAGGTTACAGATGTTGAAAATGGTTTAATATCTGTGAGTGATGCTCAAAAGACATACTTTATAAATACTCAAGGGCAAAAAGTAACTGGATTACCTGAAACGGATGGCTATGGAGCTCTCAAGATAAAAGGTGACATAGTTGTTGGAAATTTTGATCAAGATATTATCTACCTTACCAAAGATGGAAAAACCATTTGGAAATCCGAGAAGATATATGCTCTGGACAACGGAGCAAAGGTAGTAAGTAAAAAATATAGAACCGGCAGATTCATTCTTGTAAGGTACCCTATAATTGAAAATCTTAAAGGGAAGAGCCTTCAGGATGCATTGAATAAAAAATTCAAGGAAATTTTCATAGGTAATAGAGGTATAGATGAAGATACTGACATCTACGTGAGCTATAATATTGAACAAAATAAGGATTTACTTATTTTAAGTCTGAATGGATACGATTGGCCTTTGGGAGCGGCTCACGGAATGCCATATACAAGTTATTATTATATTAATTTAAAAAATGGCAGCTTTTATAAATATGAAGATTTATTTAATAAGAATAGTAAGTATAAAGAAAAAATTGAGAAAATTTTAACAAAGAAGATTCCTGAATGGCAGAAAGAAAAGGGATTATCTTCATGGAGTCAAAATAGCTATTCTACTGAGGGATGTGGCTTTATAATAACAAAAGATTCTTTGCAAATATATTATACTCCTTATGAGATTGCTCCATATTGTGAGGGCTTCCCAACTTTTGATATTCCGTATTATGAAATTCTTGATGTAATAGACACAAACGGTGAGTTTTGGAAATCATTTAATAAAAACATTAACACCAAAAAGCAAATGTACAATAAAGATGAGTCAGTGAAAGTGATAAATGGTTACATTGAAAAAGTAATTTCGAATTATGAGAATTCTATGATTCAAGCCATAAATAAAAACAATTTTGGTTTAGTGCAGCCTTACCTGGTTCAAGGAAGCAACTTATATAATTCGCAGAAATCTTTGGTTGCGAATCTGTATAAAAAAGGAATCAAAGAAAAGGTTGTCGAATGTAGTATCAGTGATTTTGGATGGAATACAGACAGGACAGAATTTAAAGTTTATGTAAATGAAAAGATTGCAATTAAATATCCAGGCAAGGATTTTCAAACAAAGAAATTTTCTTGGGTTTACACAGTAAAATACCTAAAAGGTAAGTATTTATTAAGTGATATAGAAAAATAAAAAAATAGAAGTAAAAATGGTTCTATTATCATAGAACCATTTTTCTAATTTATTATATTTCTCAGCCATATACTATGGGTAAGCTTGTCTAAAAGCAGATTGGTTACTGTAGAGTCTCCAAGTGATTCCTTTAATTGCTCATATGTAAGGTCAGTAGTCATTACAATTGATGCCTTCCCATATATTTTACTTATGAACTGGAACAGCATATTCGCTTCTTGTTTTGAAACAGGCTGATATCCCATTTCATCTATTATAACAACTCTGGATTCTAATATCCTGTTAATCTTATATCTATTATCTGCTGTATTGCTTTCAGGCTTTAAAAGATTCAATAATTCGCTTAGCGTAACAAAGCTAACCTTATATCCGTTTTCAATTGCTTTACTACCAATAGCTACAGCCATATGTGTTTTCCCAGAGCCCGCAGGCCCAAAGAAAATTACATTATTAGTTTCTTCAACCCAACTCATGGATAACAAATCATCAATCTGTCCCTGCACCATGGGCGCCTGATATGTATAATCGTAGTCTTCCACTGACGCATAAAATGGGAAGCCTGCTTGTACAAGTCTGCTTTCTTTTCCATCAGTTTTAATATATTCAATATCATATGCCGCTCCATCATTGTACAAAACATCACTTTGAGCAGATGAATCCGAACTATAATGTGGTTCAAGGTAAACCGCCTTTTTACTGAAACCCTCACCAATATATTGTTCTAACCTCTTTTGATCGTCTTCTTCAATATTTGTTATTTGAACGCCATATCCAAAGCATGAGCTTTCATCAATTTTTCTGACTATTTCTCCAGAAAAATTAATAGCATCATCATCAAGGGAAACTGTGCAATCAAGTATACTGCCTGTTTCAAACTGTTTCTTTGTAGTTAGATAAGCTCCGGTAATACTAAGATTTTTAGCAATAGAAAAATTTTTCTTATCATTATATTCATCTTTTAAGCTTGAACCAAGATATGTATTCAATCTGGGATTGTTTCTTTGCTCCTGAAGAACTATCATACTTCGTCAACTCCTACTCTATAGTTTGTGCGAATATTTTAATCATTTATTGGGGGTATATAACCGCGTTCTATAAATTCTTCCAGTATTTTGTCATCCTTATCAGCAATTTCTATTATTTCTATTCCATATCCCTCAAGTCCTACTTCATTTTGTCCAATCCTTCTTACAATCCCAAAAAAATTAATACTTTTATCTTCGAAAGCTATAATGCATTCTACTGTTTGCCCAATAACCAAAGCTGTCTTAACTGTAAGAAACACACCTTTCTTGCTTAAGTTCCTAATGATACAAAAATGTCTTTTTGTCTCACCTATTCCCTTTATACTAGAGCTTAATTTGGTTTCAAGTCTTGAATCTTCTCTTTTCGTATTCATTTTTACCTCCTATAGGTAAATTATATACTTAATAAATATTTTATCCCATTTTGGTTAATTTTTCAACTTATTTATTCCCTTTTATGCGGAACGCAATATTAATGCTTCAGACTCCATGTATATATTACAGGGGCGTATTTTCTATATTTGAAGAATATTGTAGAAAGAACGCTGTGGAATACCTTTATAAAAACTTTTTATCTATTTTAACACTTCCTGAAGTACTTTCAAGTTGTTATCCATGGTATTTATATATGCATCTGCCTTCATTTCGCCTGTTACCACAGGGTCAAGGCTATATACCTTTGCATTTGTTTCTCTGGCAATTGTTTCAACAGCTTTAGGAGAATACTGGGGTTCTGCAAATAAGGCTTTAACCTTTAAGCTTTTTACTTTTTCTATCATATCAGCCAATTCACCTGCGCTGGGTTCAGAACCGGGTTCACGCTCAATAATTCCTACTATATTAAGATTAAATTCTTTAGCAAAGTACGGAAAAGCTTCATGGAATGTCACTATATCCTTGTTCTTTATGCTATCTAACACATTATGCATTTTGTCTTTTTCTTTTTCAAGCTTGCTAATATATAAATCTGCATTTGCTTTATAGCTTCCAGCATTAGCAGGGTCAATTACTGCAAGCTGATCTGATATGTTTCTTACCTGCTTGATTGCATTTGATATGCTTACCCATACATGAGGGTTTTCTTCCCCATCATTTTTTATTAGCTCGATCCCTTTACTCGCTTCTACTATTCTTAAATTCGGCTGCTGCTTTATAACCTTATCCAAAAACGACTCCATTCCTGCACCATTTACTACAAATACCTTAGCAGCCTCCAAAGTTAACATATCTTCAGTTGTAATCTGATAGTCATGCAAACAACCTGTCTGCGGTTTGGTCATGTTTATAACCTCAACACCAGATATGTCTTTTGTTACATTCAATGTGGAAATATATACAGGATAAAATGAAGTAATAATTCTTACTTTTTTTGCAGCCTGATTATTTTCCGGAGCTTTATTATTCATTGTAGAATTCAGACTGCATCCGAACGCTATTAGTAACACTAAAACAAACAGTGAATATAGCTTTATATTTTTCATTCTTGTCTCTCCCTTTTAATTGCAGCTCATTTGCATTTAGAATTATAGTGAAAACAACTTATAATGTCAACAATACACCTCCGCATTATTGGGTAAATTTTGCAATTTTGGATAATGTTGTATTCTGATTCAAAATAATCTTTCATGGGAAGAATTTGAGACCTTATTCGAGGTTTAGAATAAACGGTCCCACAAAGAAAGGTTAAAAATATTTTCGGAATAAAGCTTGCATAGAATAATTTTTTCAAGCATGAAAAGCAATAAAAAAGAACTTCTTGATACCAAATTACATTGGTATCAAGAAGTTTTATTTTGTTAATGATTTAAAATTATCAATTTCCATTAAACAAATTCTTAAAAAAGTTATCAGCAATTTGCTGCAGATATCCCCGAATTACATTCTCCGGCGAATCTCCGAATATGAAATTAACAATTTGCATAAAGCCATCATAAATCTGCGTATGGTAATTCATTGCCAGTATTATTGAGGTTATTAGCAGAATTACAATGGCAGCAACTATAAACAGAAAACCTGCCAAAACTATTTTAAATAATCTTCCGCCAAACCTTTTATGTTTCAAATTATAGAAAATATCTTCAAAGTCCACATTTACGCCAACCTTTCATCTTTTCTTACAGTCATTTTGTACCTATCTGAGCTTATTACCGCACTCGGGACAAAATGAAGCGTTTAAATCTGTTTTCGTTCCACATTTGTTGCAATTGGATGCCATATTTAATGTATTTCCACAATTCTGGCAAAACTTCGCCCCCTGCATAACCTGTGTAGAACATCGTGGACAAAACGCACCCTGTCTTGAAGTATTCTCATAATACCTATGATCGTTCTCATGATGCTCTTGTTCATAATATTCATCATGCTCATGTTCATGGTGCTTATCATAATGCCCATCACCATATTTTTTCCTTTTATGTCCTCCCAAGTCAAATAAATCTTCTAAAAAATCCATAAATTCAATCTCCCTTCTCTTATTCTTTTTTTAGTTAATAGTTTAACTTATTAAGTTCTTTCTTCATAAATTTTAACCCTTTTACTGTTTAGGAATGCAACTACTCCCGGTAATAAAGAAACAAATATTATTGCAAATATTACAAGGGTAAAATTTTCTTTAACAACAGACATATTACCAAAGAAATACCCTCCTGTAATAAATAATACTACCCACATTACGGCTCCAATAATATTATAGCTGATAAACCACCAGTAGGTCATTCTTCCCATTCCAGCTACAAATGGGGCAAACGTTCGGATTATCGGTATAAATCTAGCAATTATTATTGTTTTCCCCCCATGCCTCTCATAAAAATCATGTGCACGCATGAGGTATTCTTTGTTTAGAAAGCGAACATTTTTTTTACGAAAAATCTTTGGACTTACATACTTGCCTATATGATAATTTACTGTGTCCCCCAGCATAGCTGCTAAAGTCAAGGCAACCGTAATAGCTGCTAAATTCAGTTCGCCTCTTGCTGACAAAGCACCAATAACAAAAATCATTGAATCACCAGGCAGGAAAGGTGTAACTATCAGCCCTGTTTCACAAAATACAATCATAAACAGTAATAAATATGTCCATACTCCATAATTTTTAACCAATTCAATCAGATTTTCATCGAGGTTCATAACAAAATCAAAAAAGTTTATTATTAAATCCATTTCACATTTCCTTTGTATTTTAATAATTATATTTTATCTTCAACATCCAAAGGTAATTTGATTTTCACTCCTGTTCTTGTTAAATACTTTTACGATTTCCCACCAGAAAGTAGAAACTGCCGCCAGACCAATTGCCATTAACACCTATTTGGCGTTCAATGGGACTTTTTTCACAACAAAAAAACTCTTTTGATATTACAACTTTAAAAGCATGTTATCCCGGATAAAATAACAATCCAAAGATTAGACACACTTAGAAAATTGGAATAGTTACACATAATGGCACTATTCTTTTAAATAGCCATTAATGGTAACAAGTCAGCATGCTTAATACCTTTTTTGTATTTACTCCCATGAAAATACAAACATAGAATTGAAAACAAGTGAAGAATAGACACTTTAGAAAAGCACATATTGAATAAAGCTAAGCGAATATTTGCTAAAACATTTACACTCAATAGCATTTGTGGCAGTCTAAACATTTTAAGTAAAAACGACATTAATCTCTTGAGCAATTTTCTTGGATTTGTTGATGATTTACTATTATTTATAAAGGGTTTCAAAAAGCTTTCATAATCATAGTGTTCATGTATCTCAATCAGCCCATAAGGTACGTACAAACACAGGAAAGATAACAGTAAAAGTAATATTAAAATAAACAATTTATTTGTTTGTATCATACTAATGCAAAATGAATTCATAAATAACACTCCAATTCAACAAAAATACCTGTGGCAATATAATTTTATTAGAATTATAGTCCCACAGGTATTTTCCCCTGTTGCCAGCTCATTCGCTAGCCCAGCCCCATACACTTAACAAAAGTGTATCGCCTGCTCTATTTCAAAACTACTATTTACTTGATAATAGTATATTATGCAACAATAAATATTGTCAATCATTTTTGGATTACATGCATTTCCTTTTTCGCTAAAATTATATAATTTGTGGAAAATAAAGAAGTTATATACTGCGAAAACCCTTAACATGTACAGCCAGTACAAAAAGCTGCATCGGATTTCTTATCCCTGCAGCTTCATCTCTTCGCTAAGCTTCTTTATTGCCTTTTTTTCAATTCTTGAAACATAAGAACGTGATATACCAAGCATAGAAGCAATTTCTTTTTGGGTTTTGCTTATGCCGTTCATTAATCCATATCTAAGCTCAATAACTACTTTTTCTCTCTTTTTCAATACTTCCTTCATTTTTTCATAAAGTTTCTTAATCTGAAGCTTTAGTTCAACTTCTTCGGTTACACCAGGCGCTTCTCCAGGTATAATATCCAGTAAGCTGATTTCATTTCCTTCACGGTCTACTCCAATCGGCTCCTGAAGATATACTTCATTTTGATTTTTCTTCCCTGCTCTTATACTCATCAGTATTTCATTCTCAATACACCTTGCCGCATAAGTTGCAAGCCTTGTGCCTTTATCCTTATTAAATGTACCAACTGCTTTAATCAAACCTATTGTACCAATAGAAATTAAATCATCATTATCCTTTCCCATAATGCTGTACTTCTTGGCAATATGGGCTACCAGCCTAAGATTTCGCTCTATTAAAGCATTTCTTGCCTCATCATCACCCAATTTACATTTCGTCAACAATTCTCCTTCTTCTTGTGCAGTAAGAGGTTGTGGAAATGAATTAGCATTTGATAGATAAGAAACAAGGATAGTAAATTGCTTTAATCCTGCAAGAATAGCTGAGAATGATATAAACATTAAAACTCCTCCAGGAAATTGGCTGCTATTAATTATATTACTGAGCCTTCCTAAAGGTGCCTGTATACACAAAATTTATTTCCTTTTTAATTTCATGACTTCTCTTGCTATATTTCCAAAAATCGGTGCTGCAACATTTGAGCCTGATTTTCCATCTTCTACAAATACAACTGCTGTATATTCAGGATTTTCTCTTGGAAAATATCCCGCAAACCATGCATGAACCTTGGTAGTCTCTCCTTCTTTCCATCCTGTTTGAGCGGTTCCGGTTTTTCCTGAGCTGCCGCCATATTCAGGAATATTAGCCTTTTTACCTGTTCCTTTCTCTGTAACCATTTCCATCATTTTTTTAATTTTCCACGCTGTTTCAATAGAAACAACCCTTTCTGAACCTGTTGATTTCAAATTTTTAATTATTCTGCCTTTTGAATCGATGACGGAATCAATAAGATTAACCTCCTTTTTTATTCCGTTATTTGCAATTATAGATACAAGGCTTGCAATCTGCACAGGAGTAGCCAAAACTTCTCCCTGTCCAATAGAAAAATTTGCAGACTCCTTATTAGATGTAAATTCTCCATAAGGCAGCTGTCCCGGTGACTCACTAAACCCTTGCATCTTAAGATTTGTATAGCTTCCTAATCCAAACTTTTTTGACGTATCAATCAAGCTTGTCTTTCCGACTTTTAACCCAAGTTCAATAAATGCTGAATTACATGAAACTGCAAATGCATCTATCAAAGACAAATATCCATGTGGATATGAGCATTTAAAAAAGTGACCATCCAAATCCTTGCCACCATTACAATAAAAATAGTCATTCATAAGAGCTTTTTGCTCTTGCAAAGTAGTTGATGCAGTTATAATCTTAAAAATTGAGCCTACGTTAAAAGATTTAATTGCCCTATTAATTAACTGCGTTCCATTCTTATTCAAGTACTTTTCTACAGAATCCTGTTCAAAATCCGGTTTACTTGCCATTGCAAGTACATTTCCATTTTGATTATCCAGAACAACAACAGCTCCATTAATCATACTCCGCTTCATTTCATCTTCGACTATTTTCTGTATATGATAATCCAAGGTTAGCTTTATATCAAACTCTCCATCAAAATAATTCTCTTCTAAATATCTGGGTTCAAATTCACCTATATATTTTTGCTTTGCATTGGATAAAACGCCTACAGATATTTGTCTGGTACTATACAAATATTTATCACAAATACTTTCGACTCCACTTTTTCCATGGTCATCTTTTTCAGAAACATAACCGATTACATGCCGTGCAAGATTTTCTTCGCCATATCTCCTTTTTCCGTCAATTATAAGTACATTATTTTTTTTTAATTTTTCCAAAATTGCAGATGTCTGATTTATAATCTCAAAAGAAAATGGCTTTTTATTAATAATGTATTTTTTAATAGGTTTCCCTGAAATCTTATTTAGAAGCTTTAAGGTATCTGCTTGATTTTTTATAAAATCCGGATAAACAACTGCATATTTTACCTTTTTTGTTTCAACCATAGGAATTAAATTTCTGTCATATATCATTCCCCTGTTATTTGAAAGCTTCACTGATAAAAGTCTTTGGCCTGATGCCTGCTTATAATATTTATCATGAAAAAATACCTGCAAAAAAAAGAGCTTACAAGCCAAAAATGTAATTAATGCAATTGATACAAAAAAAATAAAGCAAATTCTTTTTTTATAAGGCATTTTGCACCTCAAAGTCGAATTAGCTTTATTTTATGTAAATCAATCTTCTCCATACTAGGGAATAAATAACAAAACATTATAGCTTCTAGCTTTTGACTGTTGCTGAGGCTTCCACCCTTCGCCTAAGTATAGAATACTTGTCAACTTTTCTTTCCATCGGTATCTGTACAACCATCTGTGCATTTGGTGCAGACTCAATATTTTCTCCGGCAGAATTTTTTATCCATTCGATTTTATCTTGGAACCACTCTCCATTAGGAGGCAAAACCTCAATTTCATCTCCGGCAAAGAACCTGTTTCTCTGCTCCACTGTTGCGATTCCTGCTGAATCATCATAGTCTAAAACTATTCCAATGAAGTCGTAATCCCTCAAATATGAGCTTGAGCTGTAATTATGCGATTCTGTTCCAGGCTTTTGAATATAGAATCCTGTAGTAAATCCTCTATGACTTGCTTTTGAAATATCTTCAAGGTATTTGGCTTTATTTTGATTGTATCTATCAGGACTTTCAAAATAATCATCCAATGCTTGCCTATAGGCTTTTACTACAGTTGCAACATAAAAAGAACTCTTCATACGGCCTTCGATTTTCATACTTATAATTCCGGATTCAATAATCTCCGGTATATGCTCAATCATGCATAAATCATTAGAATTAAATATAAAGGTTCCTCTCTCGTTTTCGTACACAGGGAAGTATTCTCCGGGTCTCTTCTCTTCCATTAGATAATACTGCCATCTGCACGGATGAGCACATGCCCCCATATTGGATTCCCTTGCTGCCATATAATTGCTTAGCAAGCACCTTCCTGAATAGGAAATACACATTGCGCCATGCACAAAAGCTTCAAGCTGTAAACTTTCCGGAATCTTTGCCCTTATTTCTTTAATTTCTTCCAGTGAAAGCTCACGCGCCAAGATTACCCTTTGGGCACCTAAATCATACCAGTGCTTCACAGTTCTCCAATTGATATTATTCGCTTGTGTACTTATATGAATTTTAATGTCCGGCGCAAGCTCTTTTATTATATCTACTACACCCAAGTCTGATGCTATAACCGCATCAGGCTTAATATCAGCTATTTGCTTCATATACTCTTCTATCTGTGGAAGGTCTTTATTATGCGGAATTATATTTGCCGTTATATAAACCTTTTTACCCATAGAATGTGCAAATTCAATTCCTTCTTTCATTTCATCCAATGAAAAGTTAGCTGCATAAGCTCTAAGACTGAATTCTTCTCCACCTATATAAACCGCATCAGCACCATATAAAAGTGCCATCTTCATTCTCTCAAGGTCTCCTGCAGGTGCAAGTATTTCTGGCTTTTGCATTTTATTTCCCCTTCATATTTTTGTATTTGTAAGATTAATTTTTCTAATTACACTTTTTTGTAGTTCTTCTCTGTTTTAAGAGAGAGTGCTGAATGAATTATTTTTTTACGCTTACCGTAACCCCATCACCAATATCCAGCACTACTGTTTTTAAATCTGGATGATTTTCAAGCTCAGTCAAAAAATTTCTTAATCCTGTTACAGCAGTTCTCTGTTTATGTTTTACCAGTTCTGGTCCATTGGTCATCCCTTTATAAAGAACATTATCAGAAAAAATAATACCATCCTTTTTGACCAATCTCACGCAGTGCGGTAAAAAGTCAATATACTTACTCTTTGCTGCATCCATAAATACAAAATCATATTCTTTAGTCAACAAAGGAAGAATTTCCAGTGCATCCCCTTCAATAATCCTTATTACATTTTGTAATCCTGCATTTTCTATATTGTGCCAAGCTTTTTCAACCATATCTGCGTTAATTTCTATGGTATCAATTTTTATCTCTTTACCAAGAACTTGCGCCATAAATATTGATGAATACCCTATTGCAGTACCGATTTCAAGAATGCTCTGCGGCTTTGTCGTAAGCAACAGCACTTCCAGTACATCTCTTGAGCCTTCCAGAATTATTGGCACCTTATTCTCCCTGGCATGCAATTCTAATTCTTTTAAAATATTATTCACCAAACATCATCCTTGAATTATTTTTTACGCTTTCCTGCCCCCTATTATTTTTCCCTTTCCTGACTTTGGGAGATGGATTAAGGGTGAAGGCATACTAGCTTTGTTTGTATTTCTTCCTTAAGGGCAATATAAAACTGGGCTTTAAGGTTATTCTTACTTAATTTTGTTTCAATTATTTCTATCAATTCAAAGTCAAAAATATTGGTGATTGCAATTTTAACATAACCATTTTCAATCCTAAAAGGAATAAAATTATTTTTTAGCATAAAGCTTGTCTCAAATAAGCTTATAAGACTTTTGTCAATCTCCTTTTCGCCTAAATAAATATAATCCTTTTTAAGATGTGAAGCAAGCTCTGTTAGTGCTTTTTCCTTACTTAGAATATTCATTTTAATCAGAAGCTCACCAATTCTCTTATCAAGAAATTTCTGCTGCTCTGCCAATACTGTTTGAACCTGTTCTTCGGTTATTAATCCCCTTCTCACAAGGTATTCACCAAATTTCTCCCTGCGACCTTTAAACTCTAAATATGTAGTATTGCCTGCGTATGATTTTTTAATAAAATTCGTTATCATATTTTCAAGACAAAGATAAAACTTTACATTAAATTGATTTGCCATATTTTTAATTTTTTCATGAAGCTCAAAATTATAAATGTCACTAACCGCAATATCAATGGTGTCTTTTTCTATTCTAAAAGGCACAAAATGCCAATCAAGCATGATATTTTTTGTAAATAGCTTCTGCTCATTCAATTTAAAGTCAATTTCGGATAAAATAATATAATCAACCTGCAAGTATTCAGCAAGTTGATTCAGCATATCCTCTTCTCCAATCAAATCAATCTCACGAAGTATTTCTCCGATTCTCTTATCGCTCTTTGTTTTCTGAATATCAATAGCTTTATCAAGTTCTTCCTTAGATAGTATGCCTTTATTAAGAAGAAAATTTCCAAGACCTCGTTTCTTTTGTAAAGAGTACATGCTTTACCTCCTCCATATCAATTTACAATTGAAAATGATTACCTCTTTTTCCATCTGCTTTTATATGTCTTTTTCGCTTTAGGCTTAGCTTCATCAATTTTCTTTGAAGCATTATTGACATCATTTATTGAATCCTTGTAGGAAATAAGCTTCTGCTCATCCAACAAGTAAGAATTTCTGTTTTCAATTGGTACCAAAACCTTTTGCTTGAGCGCCGCCAAATCCGACTGTAATTTTTTTTCTTTGGCATCAGGATTCGCCTGAGCTAAAAGATTTTGATCTACAGAAAGCTTTTCATCAGTAATAAACACATAACCAATTGCGACCAGAAGTGTAATAAATATTATCAAAAGCTTTTTCACGATATCAACCTCCAAAAATACAAAAATTCTTTTATTCTATTTCATAACAATCATTCAGCCATGAAGAACCTGTATGCCCTCCAAACATAACCATTTTTCCATTATACATTATTGCACTCTGTGCACTTCTTGCACTTGGAGGATTTACTAAATCTTTCTTTGTAGAAACCCATGTTGAAAGGTCTACAGAATAGCAATCATTATGCTGTGAACCATTATATCCTCCAAAAATTATCATTTTACCATTGTATACAACAGCAGAATGCGTCCGCCTAACATCTATTGAATCACCCGTCAGTGTCCTTTTTGTAACCTTGTAGGTTGAAAGATTTACAGAATAGCAATCATTGAGCATCCCACTTCCATTATCGCCTCCAAAAATTACTGCATTACCGTTATATAAAACGCCTGTAAGTCCCCATCTTCCTGATATAGCATCTCCGGATAAAGTTATTTTTTTTGAAACATATGTCTTAACATCAATTTCATAACAGTCACATGCAGCTCCTGTATTACCCCCTAATAATATCATTTTGCCATTATACATAATTGCTGCATGCCAATCTTTGTTTACTGCATCCCCTGTAATAATCTTCTTAGTTGCTCGATAGGTTTTTAAATCTATTTCATAGCAATCTCCAAGAACCCCCCAACCGTTCCATCCTCCAAAAAGTATCATTTTATCATCATATATCACTGCCGAATGTGCTGCCCTCCACCAAACTGTATCTCCAGTTAAAGTTTTTAAAGTGGAGTTATATGTGCTTAAATCTATTTCATAACAATCCATTCGCTGTCCTGCGCTGCTATCTCCACCAAATATTATCATTTTATTATTGTATAACACTGCTGTATGCTGAGCTCTAGCAAGTATCGCATCACCAGTAATCGTTTTCTGTGTGGTATTAACTCCCATATCACTTTCCAGCTTTGCAGATATGCTTCCAGAAATATTGCTGAATTTCCCTTTATAATAAATATTGTTTGAATCATCTACAAGATAATCTTCGAGATTTTTAGCAAGCTTCTTATAGTATTTTTGAATATCATAATTCAGTGAATACAGCTTTAGTGTGTTCGGGTCAACAATATCCCCGTTTATATCTGACAGAGCATTCACTATTGTACCTGCTGCAATTGAGTCCTTACCCATATTGCCATTATTGATAGAGCTTAGTGAAAATATATTTCCCAACGTCCCCATATCTGTTTTTACAGCAGTATCACCGGTATCAGCCTTAAAGCCTGAATAATTTGCCACAGCAATAGTTACCAATATGGCTAGTATGGCAATAACAACAGCTATTTCAATAAGCGTATAACCTTTATTTTTATAAAATATCTTCTTCATTTAACTACTCCATTAATATTTTCAACAAAAATTATTCTATCTCATAACAATCACTAAAAAGGTTACTTCCGTCAATTCCTGCGTATATAACCATTTTACCATTATACATAATTGCAGAATGCGCATATCTGGCAGATGGTGGATTTACCAGATTCATATTCACAGAAACATATGTCGTAAGATCCAAAGCATAGCATGAATTGGTTAATGGTGCCCCCCCAAAAACAATCATCTTTCCATTTCCAACAACTGCAGTATGAAAATGCCTTGATGCTATAGAATCTCCAGCAATAGTTATTTTTGTTACTTTATAATTAGATAGGTTTATCGAATAGCAATCATCCAACCATCCCCAGTAAGTATGATAACCTGCAAATATTATCATATTTCCATTATACACAACTGCTGTGTGATAATTTCTTTCAGGTATTACAGTTCCAGTCAATGTTTTTTTATAAACTTTATAATTTGAGAGATCAACCTCATAATAATCATTTAAACGTTCGGACATATTCCCACCAGCAAATATTATCATTTTACCATTATATACTACTGCTGTGTGCCCCCATCTTCCTACGATTGTGTCTCCTGTAAGGCTCTTTTGGACAACATTGTAGGTTTTCAGATTTATTTCATAACAATCATTTAAAGCCGAGCCATTCCAACCACCAAATATTATCATTTTGTCATTATATACTACTGCTGTATGAAATGACCTGCCTACAATAGATGCGCCTGTTAAATTTTTCTTTGAACAAACATAGGTTGTCAAATCTATTTCATAACAATCGTTACTATTTCGAGTTCCATCGTCCCCTCCAAAAACAATCATTTTTCCGTTATAATAAACTGCAGAATGCCTGTATCTATGTTCTATTGCATATCCGGTGATTGTTTTTTGCGTAGTATTATTTCCGGTATCACTTTCCAGCTTTGCTGATATGCTGCCGTTTATCCCCTGGAATTTGCCCTTATAATAAACATTGTTCATGCTGTCAACCATATAATTTCCAATATCCCTGTTCAGTTTTTTATAAAAGCTTGCAATTGTAGTATTTATTTGATACAACTTTCTGGTATTTGGGTCTATAATGTCACCATTCATATCCGACAGCGCATTCACAATTGTGCCTGCCGCAACAGCATCCTTACCAAGACTGCTATTTGTAACTGCAGCTAAAGAGAAGGCATTTTCGAGGGTTCCTATATCTGCCTTTATTGCTGAATCTGCCGCCTCATTCTTAACACCCTGATAATTAGGCACAGCAACAGCTATAAGTATCGCAATTATTAAAATTACAATTGAAATTTCTATGAAGGTAAAGCCATTCTCTTTGTTTAAATATTTCAAATTTTAACACCTCAAAAGCTTATTTCATAATTGAACCGCTTGATATTTTAAAGATTGGAAGTGCCATAGAAATAACGACAAAAGCAATTATTATACCCAAAACCAATATGAATATAGGTTCAATAAGCCTTGCGACCAAATCCATCCTCTTCTCAAGATGCCTGTCATAATACTCCACTGCCTTTTCAACTGTTTCCTCAAGCTGAGCTGAGTTTTCTCCGGTTTCAATAAGCGTTTTAGCTATGTTTTTTATGTACCTGTTATCATGAATCAATTCATAAAAAGGCTTTCCTGTTAAAATATCTGAAGTATCTTTTTTTATACTATTTCTTACAACATTGTTTCCTATAGTGTTTATTGCCGGTTCAAGAGATTCAATTAAGGTCATGTTGCTCTTTAGTAAAAGACTAAGACTCTTTAGAAAGCTTCCTACCGAAGTATCAATAACTAATTGATTTATGATTGGAATTTTTAAAATTAAGATATCAAGAGCATTTTTAACTTTTTTATTTCTTGGTCCTAGAATCATAAGTACTATTGATAAAACTATCAAAATTATAAGAAGTACATAATTATTTTTTATAAAATCAGCTATTAGAAATACTGCCTTTGTACTCCACGGAAGAGCTTTTTCATATTCTGAAAAAACCTCTTTAAATACCGGAACAACCTTGATTGACATTACTATAAGATTTATAAACAGAAACAACACAAGCACAGCAGGATATGCACAAATTCCAATCAGCTTTGAAGAATTTTTATCAATTTTTTCAAAATATTCAGCCATCTCCTTTAAGACTCCCGCCATATTCCCTGAATACTCACCGGTTTTTAAAGCCATAACGAAAATTTCCGGAAATTGATTTTTTCTGTTTTTTACACTTTCGCTGAGTGAAATTCCTTTATTTATTTCTGTTTTTATTTCATTAAGTACGCTTTTAAAAGCTGTATTCATTTCATTATTTTCAAGAATTTCAATGCTTTTTGATACATTCATTCCGGCTTCAATCAATATTGCAAATTGGGAACAAAATTCGGTCAATTTACCGTTTGAAATTCTTCTTTTAAAACCGGAAGAGGCTCCCAGCCCGACCCTTCCCCGTACTTCTTCAAGCATTATTATTGCATAACCATCATCAATGAACCGCTTCCTGATTTCATTGATGCTGCCCTCTTCAAACCCCTTTAAAATTTCTCTGTTTTTCTTAACCTTATACTTGTACAAAGCCATAAGCAGAAGCCTCTCTTTTACAGAACTAGAATCTTGATAAAGTAATTATTCTTTCTGTAGAAATATTTGAACCGGATATGGTACTTGTAATTTTTACTTTTTCATCTACACCACTGCCAATCCTTGCTGAGGAAACCTGAACATTATAGGTTACAGCTCCAATAGTTTTTGAAAAGCTCATAGCATCGCTATAGGCATGATTGCCTATTACCTGATTTTTGTATCTTTCTATTCCCATCTCGGCAGCATAATACGCTTGTATATCATTTCTTGTTTCCATGAATGTATTACTTGCATTCCTGAATTGGCAACCAAGATATGTAACAAGTATCAATACAGGCAAAAAAGTCATAAGAATAAGAATAAATGTGCCGCCTTTTTCATTTGATAAATAATCAGTAAGTTTCAACAGTATCACAATCCCTTAAAGAAATTTTTCTTTCCCAGCTTGTCCCTGATGAATCGCTTATCACTATCTGCAAAATATCCTTTAAATATGAAGAATTACTTTCTAAAGAAAAATTAATAGAATAGTTCTTTGCTAAAGCAATCGTCTTTTTATATTTAGAATCCTCATATGAATCTTGGTAAATTGAATTATTAAGCTCGTAATACACTGATTTGACAGCAGGAGTACTGCTGTTGTCTGATACTTCCAGAGCTTTATTATCTGCCCTCACACGGACTGAAGAACCCTCATCTATAGTATTAAATACCTGTAAAAGGTATGTCGTTTTCGAGCTGGAATCAATTGTCTGTTTTTGCTGTTTGTATTGCAATACCATATTAGAGCAAAAAACAACAATTACAGTTACGAGTATTGCAGAAATCCCTAGCGCCACAACAAGCTCCATAAGTGTCATTCCGTCTTGTTCTGACGATAATATTCGTTTTTTAAGCTTGCAGCTTTTTATTTTTTTCACTTAAACAACCTCAACTTATTTATAAGCCTTCCCTTAACACTAAAGAAAAAATGCAATTTTCCCCTCCCTTATTTAAAAGAGAGGGGAAAAATAGACCCACTACTTTTACTTATATATCGGATTACCCTTCTCATCTTTAATAATCAGCCTATCGCTGGTAGCAGATTGGACAAAAAGCAAATCTCCCTTTTTAACCGGAGGTCTGATTTCATAGTCACTGTTGCTTGGAACAGCAGCGCCTTCCCATGCAGAATCTATTGTGGCGGTAGTTGAAGCTGCATCATAATTAATAATTGTCCGCGACTGCCCTGCGCAGTTATGATCAGTCAAGCTAATTGTACATCCATTATAATAGTCATCTGCCCGCGAATCATCCTCAAGCTTTATTGTTATAGACGTTCCAGCCGTTGAAGTTCCTGTATCAACTGTGTTTACAGTGTCAACATAGTATAGCATTCCGGCACCTCGAGTATCATCAGTTTCATGCCCTTTAAACAGAAATGTTGTTTTCTTTAAATATTTCAGGAAATTTGCGTTTGCCCTGTTGACTGTATATCCGGTAACTAACCCATTAACAGCAAGAATTTTAGGAGGAACATTGGCAGAATCAAGTGCTGTATGTAAATCTATCGGTGTTGTTTCTACCATTGGAAGGGAATTGTATTCCCTTTCATATAAGGCTATTGCCTTATCAGTCTGATTTAAATCTGCAAGCAACGCATCTCTGTATGCTGAATCAGTTACATTCCCATAATAAAGCAGTGCAAGTGTAACAAGAATCGCCAGGATTGTCATTACTATTATAAGCTCCATTAAAGTAAAACCACTGTTATTATGTCTCAAGCCCTTAAGCTGTTGGCTTACCATCTCCTTTTTGACTTTAATATACATTAGTGCTCCTCCTTCAAGAATCTTTCTGCATATAAGTCTCAATTAAGCGCAATAAATTTAAAATTATGTTTAATTAGTATTTATAAATTGCTTCATTGCTGGCATCCTTGATTGTCAGCTTGCTGCTAGCAGGATTAGACTGTACAAAAACTAAATCTCCTGCTTTAACAGGGGGCAATATTGTGTAATCGCTTGCAGCAGGTTCCTCTCCAGTTGCCCAATCACTATTAACAGTAGCAACCTTTCCTGCACCTGCATAACTAGTAATTACTCTTGATTGTCCAACTCCAGTATGGTCAGTTATATTGATTGTACATCCTTTATAATAATCATCTGTGGCATTTGAACCTGCCGCAAGAGTAATAGTTTTCCCTGCTGCTGCCGTTGAAGTACCAGTTACAACACTAGCGACAGAATCAACATAGTAAAGTCTTCCTGCGCCTCTAACATCACCAGTTTCAGTACCCTTGAGTAAGTAAGAAGTCTTTTTTAAATAATTCATAAAGTTTGCATTTGTTGCATCAATTGTGTATGCATTAACTTTAGCGGCTATTTTTAATCCTGCTGGCACATTAACATTGGTAGTAGTCTTGGTTTCCAAATCAAATGTAGCTGTTTCAACTACAGGTAATGACCCATATTTGTTCTCATATAATCCAATAGCTTCATCAACAGCTTTTAAATCAGCCATTAATGCATTTGCATAAGCTTCCTTCCCGACATTTCCATAATAAAGAAGGGCCAAAGTAACTAAAACTGCGAGTATTGCCATAACAATAATCAATTCCATCAAAGTAAAGCCCTTATTGCTTTTAATCATCCCTATACCTTTTTTCTCTCTACACATTATGATTATCCTCCTCTTGAAATATCTTTAATTTATATCCAATCCCTTTTCGACTGATAAATTCATCTCTCCTTCCAAATTAAATATTTTTATGTTAATTTCTTTCAAATTTGAACCCTCTGTAATAGTAATGGTTCTGTTAAACCCGTCAACGACATCATTTGTTGTTCCAACTGCAGCCTCTGCATATTTATTGTTTAAAATTTGTTCTGCTGTATTTTGAAGCAAAGCATTCATCTTTACATTATTATTATAAATGTTCTGCTGGTATAAAAGATTATTAGTCAGGCTAACAATAACAGCTACATAGATACATAATATTGCCATTGAAATCATATTTTCCAGCAGAGTACTTCCTTTTTGGTTAATCCTCAAAACTTACACTCCAATCTAAATACAACAGTTGTATCAGCAGTCTTGGTTAATGTCTTTATATCGCATCTTGAAAATATCTTCTTTAGCTGTGTGCAGAATATTCCGAAATTCGTATAGTTATCTGAAGTTCCATCTATAATAAACAGTTTTTCAGCATTCATTTCCATCTTTTTAATTGTCATTTCCTTTGACATACTGGTCTGAATATAACCAAGCAAATCACTTATGTTTTTAGCATTTTCAGCGCCGTTTTGGCTTTCCTCATCCCAAAGACCTGCAAGCTGACTATAATCAGAAGATATTGAATCATACACCTTTTTCTTTTCAGTATATATCCTTTCTACGTTTTCCTTCTGGGCTGAAATTGAAAAATATTCATAGGTCCTATATGCTCCGGCAACTACCATGAATGTTGCCAATATAAAAACTCCATATGAAGCAATTTTGCCTATCTTATTTACTAAATCGGTT
Source organism: Deltaproteobacteria bacterium (assembly GCA_050258375.1). Lineage (GTDB taxonomy): Bacteria > Bacillota > Clostridia > Acetivibrionales > UBA4821 > JBLMYQ01. Next base: position 23,109 of record JBLMYQ010000014.1, read on the forward strand.
GAACCAATACTAATTCTGCCTTTTGTCCCATCTTTATAAGCAAGTGCAATGCTGTTATTGAACAGCGGTTCCTCTTTCCCTCCATATACCTTGATAATCTTACCCTCTACACCCATCAAGTAATTAAAGTATTCCGCCATTCCACTTATACAGAATATTCCTCCTGTATAACACACCTTGATACTTTTTGCATTTTTAGAGTTTTCTCTGGCAAAGGTATTTATTCCGTTAATTATATTCTCGGCATATAGCCCCAACTTGGAAATTATAATGTCATATTTAGGATCTTCCTGATCCGCCAGCGTAAAATTCATAAAATCCTTAAATTTAATATTATCATCGACCTTATCTTTCAGCTCTTCAATAATGTCAACTATACCTTTTTTCATAAAGCTGGTCTTAAGAACCCTCTTCCTATCAAAGAACATCAATTCAATACTGCTGTAGCCAACATCTACTATCACTGAATTATCAGGAGCAATATCATTATAAGTAAAACATTCCATGTAATAGTTTACGTCTTCTATACCAAGCTCTCTGAAAAATGTATTTAAAGTATCTAACTCATCATCATTTATAACTGTAAGGAGTACATCAAGGGAGTTATTAGTCTTCTTTTGTATTACGTGATTATCCTTATAATTTTCTCCAAGTATTTCACTGGTACCTATTTTCTCCTCTCTTTCAAACAGAAGAGCATTCCTTAAATCCTTGCCTCTTAATCTATCAATTTTTATACGTCTGGTTCTGTAATCTTTAATAAGAACATTAATCTTTGCAGCTTTAAGCTTGTTAATATTAATGAAACGCTTAAGTTGCTGTAGAATATGCTTAGAGTCATTTTCTACAACTTCAATTATATGGGTTTTAACCACTTTATCATTTTTTATAACCGCAATCTTAATTGCGCCTTTTCCAATATCTAACCCTATTGTTCTTGGCAAAAATACCATTCCTTTAAAGAGATATTTCGATTACAGCCTTGCAATTGCTCATAGCCCCATCTATACTGGTAAACTTAAATCCTTCAATCGTAATCTTTTCTTTTGTATTAATTTGAATTTCCTTGATATAATCACAAAAACCCTTATATGAACCTGCTGCTGTAATAATTAATTTATTTGCGTAATTATTCTGATTGCTGTTTTCTACAGATTTCCCAGTATTATCAAGCCCTTCAATATCAATCTTCTTTACAACCAGCCCTGCATTTTTCCCTGTTTGCTCCAGATACACAAGTATTGCAGGAATATCTGTTACATTTCCTCTTTGCTTATTTATCCCCAATAGCGCATTATTTGTTAATTTATCAGCATTTTTAACAAGCTCAGGCGCTTTTTGGCTGATTTCCGATATCTTAGTATCCATATTTATTACTTGCTGCATTTTTGATTTGATATCATCCTTGGTTTGATTTAATGTCATTCTGTTAATAGGCATTTTTGAATAACCAAAGCTTGATTCTATCAGCAGCAAGCCTATAACTAAAAATAAACAAATAATTATTTTTATAATTAAGCTCTTAACATTTTTACCAGAGCTAGCTCCCATATAATTCAACCTCATTCAGCAAAAATTGATTTCACCTCATCCAGTGAGGTTATTCCGCTTAAAACCTTTTGAAGTGCATGATGCTTGATACTATTAAATCCTATACTATTCAAATAAGCCTGTACTTCAGCAGATGATGCCTTATTTATAAGAAGCTTTTCAATTTTTTCATCATTTTCAAATAACTCACAAACCACTTCTCTTCCTAAATATCCATTATTACACTTATTACACCCACAGCTTTTATAAAGCTTGATGTTTTTGTCCATAGGCTTTTTTATAATACTTTGCATATACTCAAGCTCTTCACTGTTAGGAGAATATTCTATACGGCACGCAGTGCATAATTTCTTTATCAATTTCTGTGAAATAACCAAAAGAAGGCTGGCTGTGAAATTATACATATCAATACCCATTGAGTTTACCCTATCAATTGTCTGGACTGCAGAATTTGTATGCAGTGTTGTTAAAACAAGATGTCCTGTCATACTAGCCTCTAAAGCAATAGATAAAGTTTCCTTATCCCTTATTTCTCCGACCATGATTACATCAGGGTCTTGTCTTAGAACAGTCCTTAAGGTACTTGAAAATGTTATCCCAATAGTATCGTTTATACTTATTTGGTTCAGCCCTTCAATGGTCCTTTCTACAGGATTTTCCAAGGTAACCACATTAGAAAAAATCCTATTTAAGATATGCAAGGTGGTGTAAAGCGTTGTTGATTTTCCCATTCCTGTAGCACCGGTTACAAAGATTATTCCATTTTTATGCCTGATATTGTTTTTTATAGTAAAAACCTGGTAATCATTGAATCCAAGCTCTAATAAGTCTTTTATCTGCTCATTCTTATTTAAAAGCCTTAAAACAACTTTTTCTCCATGAGCAATGGAAACAATAGAAACTCTTATGTCAAACAGGCTGCCGTCTTTGACCTTGAAATCAGAAATATTACCATCCTGCGGTCTTCTTTTTTCAGTTGTATTAAGGTTTGCAAGAATTTTAATCCTTGAAACTACCTCTTCATATTCCTCTTTTGGTATTCCAATTTTACTTAAAATCATTTGACCATCTATTCTATATCTGATTCTAATCCTGTTCTTAGTAACAGGTTCAATATGTATATCACTGCTATTCTTTTTAATGCCTTCTTCAATAATAAAATCTACAAGCTGGGGAATATCTTTGCCAAAAGACACCTTCTCAATATAGTTGGAGTCTAAATATTTTTTAATTTGATTAATAAAAGAAATGAAATACTCAGTAGAAAAGTTGTTTTTTGATGCAATTGAATCAATACTTGTTTTTAATTCGAAATTATTTATATCATCTATCGCTATTTTTAAGATTCCTTCGTTTAAGTCGAAGGGAACAAAATTGTGTTTAGTCATAAAATCTAGAGAGAATATATCAGATAATTCGCTAGACATTATCATTCCATCAAGGATAATATGTTTTTTATCTAAAAATTGTGACAACTGTATAAGAACCTGTTCCTGTTCAATGAAACCAAGCTTGCATATTATTTCGCCAATTTTAAATTCTTTGTGTTCACTTTGGTAAGAAAGAGCTTCTTCTATTTTTTCATCCGTAATTAGATTCTTTGAGAATAGAAACTCTCCAAACCTTTTTCTTAAGTTATTATACACTTTTTTCTCCCGTTGCAGAAGTTTACATAATATCTGCGACAATACAATATTAATCATACCAATTATACCATATATTATATAATTTAAACATATTTTTTTATTTCACCACAATTTATATCGAATTTTGTTTGAAAATGTAAAATATTTTTTCAACCCTCACCTCTAACTCCTCTCGCATATATAAATCCCTTCTACCGGATGTATAATGTTTTTATGAAGAAACATCTTCCAAAAGCATTGTAAAAACAAGTTAGACTTGCTAAAGTAAATCTCAAGTAGTTTAAGACCCCTCTATCTCCCCTTCAAAAGGGGACGAAAAGTATACTATTGAAGGAGCCTGAGTATGGATAATAAAGACTTAAAGAAAAGAGGATTAGTTGGAAATGGTTATATCTTGCCTTATAATCCAAAACTCACTGAAAGAGCAAAGGATTTTAGAAATAATATGACAATGGCAGAAAAGAAGCTATGGATTGAGTTTCTTAAAAATCACAAATATAGATTTAGAGCACAAAAACAAATAGATAATTATATTGTAGACTTCTATTGTTCTAGCCATAAGTTGATTATTGAAATAGATGGAGAAACACATAATAGTTTTGAAAGGCTTGAATATGATGAAGAACGTACAAAAGTATTTGAATCTTATGGTCTTAGGGTTGTCAGAGTTAAAAATCAAGATGTAATTTATAATTTTGAAGATGTTTGCAAAAAGATAAATGAGGCTTGTAT
>JBLMYQ010000015.1:0-34973 GCA_050258375.1 Deltaproteobacteria bacterium
ATATGAGCCAGAAGCTAGAATAGTATCAAGCTTTGATAAAAAACCTTTTAACTTTAAAGATAACTTTAAAGACAAAAAAACCAAAGCGTATAATACTTTTGTTGATAATACCTCATACATAGGCAAGACAGCAGGAGAAAAAGGCAATATAGCAACCACAACAGCAAGACTTTCAGCTGGTACAGTTAAAAACAGTCTCGAAAATGGTCTTGTAAATATGGAAGGTAAAAAGGTAATTGATAGAGGGTTACAAGAAGTATTTAACCTTCCTAAAGAGGAACAGCAAGCCCTAGATGAATTATTATTCCATCAACATAATATCGACAGGATAAAGCAGAAGAAGCCTGTATTTGGATTTAATGATACAACAGCAAATTCTCAGCAAATTGTTAATGCTATTAAAAAACAATATCCACATTTAGAAGAAAGCGCAAAGGTTGTGACAGATACATTAAAAAGCTTACTTGATGAATGGGGCGTTAAATCCGGCTTGGTTGCTCCTGAGCTAAGAGATTACTTACAGACTATGTATAAAAACTATGTACCGACTTATAGGAAACTTGGCGGCGCTGATGCAATAATGACCAAATCTCGTGGAATGAGTGTGGCGAAGATTATCAATAATGCTGTAGGAGGGGATAAAGATTTAATAACCTTAAGAGAATCAATCCCTATGCTTATTGACAAGACTATCAGAGCAGCTAAAAAGAATGAAGTATATCAAACTATACTTGATATAGCAAGAAAACAACCTGGTAATCCATATGCTCAATTATTAGAAGCTACTGACAAAATTGATAAAGTATTAGAACAAAAACAAATACAATCAATGCTTGATTCAGTGAAAGCAGATGGGTTAGAGGCTATATCCTCATTCGCAGATAAAGCACTGGAAGCTGACCCAATACAAGGGTATATGTTAACTGTAATGGAAAAAGGAAAGCCAGTTAAACTAAAGATAACTAAAGAGTTATTTGATAGTTTAAAATCCCTTGATAAGGTTGATGATACAGCCCTAAATCAAGCCTTGCAGTTATGGAAAAAGGGGTTTACCAATCCTTTCAAAGCGTTAGTGACCGGGTATAATCCTTTGTTTGCAGTTAAAAACGTAGTAAGGGATATTCCAACAGCATATATTCAAGGGACAGAGAACAACCCTTTCAAGTTTGCTAAGAATTTATATGATGCTGGAAAGGATATGGCTACTAACGCAGAAAGATTCCAAGAATACAAAGCTTTGGGAGGCGAAGGAGGCAACTTCTTCAACGTAGAAAAAGGATTAAAGCCTAAAGGATGGTATGAAAAACCATTAAAGGCGATAGGAGCGTTAAACAACGCTACCGAAACATTGCCAAGATATGCAGAGTATATAGGGACTCTAAAGCGTGGCGGTACGGATTATGCTAATAAAATGAAAGGAATGTACAACGCACAGGAAGTAACAACAAACTTTAGCAGACATGGAGATTTGACAAAGGCTGTTGACGCCGTTGTTCCATATTTAAACCCTGCATTTCAAGGTATGGATAAGTTTATAAGGTCAATGGGTAAGCCTAAGAATGTTGCAAAAGCAGTAGGGGTTACTACAGTTCCAACTGCGACACTATATGCTATCAATCAAGCGGTAGACAAAGAGGGTTACGACCAACTAGACAACAGGACAAAAGATAATTACTTTTTGATATCTAAAAAATTATTTGGAGGCAAAAGTGGAGAATTTATAAAACTGCCTAAAACAAGAGAAGCAGGGGTATTATTTGGTGCATTATTTGAAAGATTAGCAAGGCTGGCGCAAGGGCAAGAAGATTCGTTCAAAGGCTTTGCTGGCAATGCAGCCCAAAATATGTTACCTAACAATCCTTTTACAAGCAACCAAGCATATCCTTTATATCAAGCATTCTTTACTGAAAACGGCAAGGATTGGGCTGGTCGCGACATTGTACCATCAGCTTTAAAGGATTATTCTCCAAAGTATCAGTATGATGCACAGACTAGCGAAATCGCCAAAGCTATAGGAGATAAATTCAATATATCACCTAAGAAACTGGATTATCTTGCTAAATCATGGCTAGGCATAATAAGTCAAGCTGGATTACCATTGGCAACTAAAAGCAATTATTCGAATGGCAGAGGTAAAATACTAGGCGTATTGACTGCACCTTTTACAGCAGATGCACTATACAACAACGATATACAAAATGACTTTTACAATAATATTGAAAAGGTCAATACTCAAAATAAAGATGCTAAACTGTTGGGAATCGAAGGAGTGCCAAACTTGCTAAGTGGCTTAAATAAATCAAGTGGAGATATGGCGACTATACGAAACCTTATGAAGCAAGTTGAAGCAGACCCTAATTTGAATAACGTTCAGAAACAAAACAAGCTAAGAGATTATCAACAGCAAATACTTAATATAGCACAGAGAAATAATTCGTTAGTAAAAAACAACGATAATTCTGTTAGTGCAAAATATCCAGAACTTACAGGCACTTATTATCCGGAATCATCATTTACAGTTAACAAACAAAAAATTAATCTTGTACCAGAGGAATATACACAGTATCAGCAAATAGCAGATAATAGGTTTAAACAAATTTCTTCTAACATGAGATTGGATAAAAATTTTGATAGCTATACTGATGATGTAAAAGAAAAAATGATTAAAAAGATGTTGGATGATGCTAATGATTATGCTAAAAACCAAATTTTAAATCAGCGGTTGTTGAAAAGGGGAAACGTCTATAATTAAGGGGGTAATAACATAAAGCCCCCTTAATAAAAATGGCTTATTCGGGCTTATAAAGCCTCGCCTTTTTAGCTTGAAATAGCCATTTTGACCATATTCGTGGCACCACGAAATTGGTAGACCGAAAGGTCTTTTTTTATTACCAAAATACAAAGGAGGATTGAGGGATGGAACTATTACCAAAGTTTGCAGAGTACGGATTAGGTATTTTTTCAGTAGCTTGTATTGTAGTAGTGGTGTTCTTATTTATTAATGCAAATAAAGAAAAAAAAGAGGCTAAAGACTATGCCAACGATTATAAGAGCTTATTAAGTAATAACCAAGAGATTATGAAACTGAATACTAAGGTTATTGACAACAACACAAAAGCAATAACTGAGTTGATTAATTTTCTCCAAGTATCAGTAACGAGAATCGAAACAAAGTTAGATGAACTGTTAAGGAGGTAGCTATGCAAAACGGAAAGTATGTAATCTATGTTAGCCCATCCGTACAAGAACATAATATCGGTATAGGCAATTATGGCTCTGAAGAAGCAGAAATGAACGATACCGCTGATATTCTATGCGAATTTCTTAAGATTGACGGCAGATTTATAGTATATCGCAATAAGCCGGAAATGAATCTAAAACAAATCATTGCAGACTCTAACGCTAAAAAGGTTGATTTGCATATCGCCATACATTCTAATGCTTGCAATGGCAAGGCAAGAGGAACAGAAGTATTTTACAACTTGCTATCAGTAAGAGGAAAGAAATTAGCACAATACATCTATAACAACATGGAAGCCATTACACCATCTAAAGACAGAGGCATAAAAGGAACATTATCACTAGGCGAAGTAAAAACTAAAGCAGTAGCAGCCTTAATTGAAGTAGCATTCCACGATAACCTACAAGATGCCAAATGGATAATGGCAAATAAAAAAGCCATTGCAAAGGCTATTTATCAAGGGATAATTAAATATTTAAGGGAGGGGAAATGATATGAAGAACATGAAAAAGAAATTAACAAATCCATTATTTTTAATTGCATTGTTCGGTTTTATTTATCAAGTGTTACAGTATTTCGGAATCAAAATACCTGATGCTGATTTTAAAACATTTGTAGACTTAATTAGTTATATTGTAATTGGTACTGGTGTATATAGTACATATGATAAGTAAAGGGTGCTTAATTGCACCCTTTTATACAGCTTCTTTTAATATTTCATCTCGATTACTCCAAGATATTGTTTTATCTGAATTTTTATCTAATATATTCATAATTTCAGGAGTCCAAATATCTTCTTTATCGTTAATCAGTGAAATACCGCAAAAATTATTATTAGTTTTTCTTAAGTCTTCCCATTGGAAAGCTGTTTTCTTAGCCATATTTAAACCTAAAGATGGTGATGAAGATGTAATCGGCTCTATAATTACAGGCTTTGGTCTTATTATTACAAAATCGAATTTGTATTCGCACGAGTATCCTGAAAATAATAATGCTTTAAAATCAATTCCTTTATTATAAAGAAAATTCTTTAAGTCATCTCTAAAAGTAGATTTATCTTTCTCAACCCCTGTATAAGTTAAATTGCTAACTGAAACGATAGCATTAATAAAATTGCTAAATGCAATTCCAAAATTATTTGAATAATCTACATAACTTTTGATTTCACAATCGTCAAATATTGTGTTGGTTCTTTTAGAAATAGAGCTAATATATTGCTTTCTCGTAGGGGTATTTATATCAATCCCGTTTAAAAAAAGATACTCAAAAGTAGTCCCATCGTCAGTTAAAATTATATCGTCACCTTGTTTTTCTATAAAAACTTCTATATGGTCATGGCTTTCTCTTAAAAATGGCGTAATAATATGGCAATATTTATCATTGCATGATTCAACTACAAAGCTACCTTTTAGCCAGCTTAAATAGTTTTGCACATAATCAACGCACGTAAGCATATCCATATTTATCACCACTCCTTCTTAGTGTAATTATATCATAAATATGTATTTTTGTTTATATTATTGCCTGATAAATACCATTAAATTCAATTTTGCATTCCTTTAAAAAGTCATCAAATGCTTGATTCACGTCAGAAAGGCATATATCATCTACTTCATAAACTTGGTTTTTGTTTGCTCCATCCCAATAATGTTTATGCGAAAACTTTTCTTTATAATAATGCTTGTTATAATCCCATATTCTAATAGGAATCGAGGACTTATATAATAGACAAAAAGAATAAGATTTTCCACGTCTCGAGTTTGAATAATAAGCATCTAATATTAATTCTAAACCTTCTTCAGTAATTACAGGGACTCTCAATGTGTGCCGTTGAATGCCTTTACAAACTATTGGTTGCCATTTTATGCTAATATCTTCTGGTATAACTTTTTTGGCATTATATAAAGCATCTGCTTCTTCTTGCGTTACCATAGAAAGCACCTCACATAATTATTATCTTAATACCCTAAACAATACCATAATATAACAAAATATTCAATATTTATATTGCCCTCACTTGTCCAACAACCTCAATCTTCCCATCTTCAGCACAAACAATATACTTGCTATCATCCTTGCCAAATATAACAAACTTATTTTCGCTTACTTGTTTAATATAATTCACTTCTTTATCAATCTTCTTTGCTTTTTCAAATACTTCTTTCATATTCATACAATCACGCTCCTCTGGAAATAGAATAGCAGGGGTATAAGGGCGATTGTTGCGGTTGATACAAAATGCAATATTTTTGATGCGAAATACATTGTAATAAAAAGAGAATATAGCTAAAAAATAACATAAAAGCCATTTATTAGAGATTAGCTTTCATTTTCTTCGATTTTCTTTACATATCTGTAAAATGCTGTTATAATTACATTTAATGTACAGATAAATAATGCATATGCGATTTATTACGGCAAACAGGAAAGGAGAGGGGAGAAAGACTGATTATATCAATAATATTAGTTAGTTGTATATGGGGTAAATAAAAACCTTGAATAATAAAAATATCGGGAAATATTTTTATCGGGGTGGAGTATGGCAAATGTAGAAAGAGAATTTGAAGAATACTCATACAGAAAATTTGAGGAAACAGTAGCGGGGGTTTTGAAGACACAAGACAAAAACAATAAAACGATTATTATAAACGACGAATACTTTAATTCAGAAATATCCTTTTCATTAATGGATAGGTATGCAACACGTTTGTATAACTCTATGTATGATAAAGGGAGAGGCGTTTGACCTCTCCCTTTATCATTTGGGTTACTATTGGCTGCGGGACTAGGGCTCGAACCCAGACAAAATGATCCAGAATCATTCGTGCTACCATTACACAATCCCGCAATGTTTTGCGCAAAAAATATTATAGCACTATAGTTTTAAGTAATCAAGAGGTAAAACCAATTATTTAAATTATGTAAAGTTCGTAACATAAATTTAATTGGCACTTTTAGTAATGTTTGTATTATAATATAATTAGATATTTTTCTTAAAGCCCAAAAACGTTTTTGGCGAGGGGTAGACTAAGTTATGATGAATTTTATTAATAATAAGAAGAAAAATTATCATAAGAAAACAGATAGGGGCGAAGAATTTGTTTCAGCCAATGTAATTGAAATGTTCCCTGAAAGGGCTGAAGAACCGGATATTCAGGTTGAGGCTGCTTATGGGAGGTCGGAACATACATTTACGCCTAATCACCATGCTCATAGCAATGAACAGCCTAATCAGATGAAAGAAATTGAAAAGAAATTTAAAGAAATTTCAGATAGAGAAGAAAAATTAAAAAATAAAGAAGCAGAAATCAGATTTCGTGAAGAAGAAATAAGAATTGCTAAATCAAGGCAGCTGTTATATGGACAAGAGTACACTGAATCTCCGGAGTATAAAGAAAATATTGAAAAGAAAGAAGAACTAAGGATATTAGAGGAACAACTGAATAAAAAGCAAGAGAAGCTTCAATTAATGGAGCAGGCTGTTAATGATAGAGAAAAAATGCTTAGTGAAAGGGAACAGGAGCTTGATAACAACAAAGAGGAAATAGCTTTAAATAATACTCAGCCAGATAAAGCTGAGGATATAATTTTAAGAGAGAAAGAGCTTTTTGAAAGGCTTGCGGAATTAAAGCTACTGGAAATCCAGATGAAAAATAAAGAAGGAGACTTTATTACCAGAGAAATAGAGGTTAGTAAAAAAGAGGCTGATTATTATACTTTGAGAAAAGGTATGGCTGAAAAGGAAGAGAAAATTGCTTCCAGAGAGAAGGCTTTTGTCCTTAGAGAAGCCGAAGTGCAGGAAAAGGAAAATAATTTTGCTGAGAAAGAAAAGGCTTTAGTTGATAAGGAAAAGCAGCTTAATAATTTTAAGAGTATTCTTGGAGATAAACAAAATAGGCTTTCAAATATGGAAACTGATTTATCACTTAAAGAAAGTAACTTGATTGCGAGAGAAAAGGAAGTAAATGAAAAAGAATCAAGCTACGATAAAAGGTGCAGTGAGGTTGAGGCAAGGGATAGAGAAATTACGGCAAAAGCTGCTAGAGCGGATGAACAGGAAAGAAATGCCAAAGCTTTATATAAAGATATAGAAAATAGGGAAGAAGGTATCATACAAGGAGAAAAGCATTAAGTGATGATAGAGAAGAATTTTCAAAAACCAAAAAAGAGTTTATGCATAAAGAGGATGAGCATATAAGGCGGGAAATAGAAATATCGGATAAAGAAAATGAGCTTAAAAAACGTGAATATTCAATAAATTCCAAAGAAGAAAGATTTAAAGCCAAAGAAGAAGATACTCTTCGCAAGGAGAAAGAAATAAAGGCTAAAGAAGAAAGCTTTTTAAGCAGAGAAATAGAAAATACTCAGCTTAAGGAAGAGCTTAAAGCTAAAGAAATAGTAATCTTGCAAAAGGAAAAGGAAATTGAAAACATAAGAAAAGAGCTTACTGCACGCAGTGAGGAAGCTTCACAGCTGGAGGAAAGATTAAGCAGAGGCCAAAAAGAACTTATGGAAAGAGAAGTACAGATAAGAAAAAAAGAAGAAGCGATATTACAAAGAGAACAGGATTTTGCACTTCAGGCTGATGGTAAAAGGATGCTGGAGCATGAGTTATATCAAAAAGAAGAAAGCATAAACAGAAAGCTTAATGAAGTGTCAAGACTGGAAGAAGAAATAAGGTTAAAGGAACGTGAAATTGCAGAACGTGAAAATAGAATAAGAAGATTATCTGATTCTAGAGAGAACCAACAAGGGAACTATTACTATGATTCATTAAATGATGAATATATTTTAAAGAGGGGTAGTACTTCACAAGGACAAGAAGGAGAGTATGAATTTACTGGAAAAATGCTGATAAATACAAATAAGCCAAAGCAATAGCTTAAATTATATAGTCCTTTTCCAAAAGAAAAGGGCTATATTTATGTGCATGAAAAAACACAATATTCTTCAAATATGCAGGTTATACATTAATAGATTGTATATAATAAAAGATAATATGATAGAATTACTAGTGATTAAATTGCTGGGAGGCATAAATGAAACAAATAGCGGTGGAAAAAAACAAAGATTATATTATGGATATAACTGACCAAGGTCATGAGGGGCAGGGAGTCGGGAGAATAGAAGGATTTGCTGTTTTTGTTGAAGGAGCAGTGGATGGCGAAACGGTTGAAGTAAAGATTGTCAAGGTTGAAAAGAATTTTGCATATGGGAAGCTTCTAAAAATCATTAAAGAAGCTGATTCAAGAATCAACCCTGTTTGTCCGGTTTTTAAAAGGTGCGGGGGTTGCCAGATTCAGCATATTGATTATGAAAAGCAGTTGAGCTTTAAAACAAAGCTTGTGAGTGAGACAATTCATCGTATTGGCGGATTGGAAAATGTTAAGGTTTATGATGCGATTGGAATGAAAGAACCCTGGAATTATAGAAACAAGGCACAGTATCCGGTTGGTAATATTGATGGCAAAATGGGTTTCGGTTTTTATGCAAGCAGAACTCACGAGATTATCCAGGGCCAGGATTGTATTATACAGGATAAAAAGAGTTATGAAATTGCTAAGCATGCAGTCGAGTTCTTTGGCGAACAAAAGATTCTCGCATACGATGAGAAAACAGGAAAGGGATTAATCAGGCATATTGTTGTTAGGACAGGCTTTAAGACTGGAGAAATTATGCTGGTTGTTGTTGCTAATGGTGATAGCCTTCCTAAAAGTAAAGAATTTGTTGATTATATGAAAGCAAAGAATCCGGAGATTACAAGTATTGTTCTTAATATTAATAAGAAGAATACAAATGTGATTCTGGGGTATACAAACAAAATTTTAGATGGAAAAGAATATATCTTAGACAAGCTAGGCGAGTATACTTTTAAGATTTCTCCTCTTTCCTTCTTTCAGGTTAATCCTGTTCAAACAGAGGTGCTGTATAGCAAAGCAGTTGAATATGCCGCATTAACAGGGAAGGAAACCGTTTTTGACCTATATTCCGGAATAGGAACGATTTCGTTATTTCTTTCAGGCAAAGCCAAAAAGGTTTATGGCATTGAGGTTGTTGAGCCTGCGGTTGATAATGCAAAAGAGAATGCAAGGATTAATGGGATTGATAATGTGGAATTTTTATGCGGCGATGTCGAGAAGGTTGTGCCTGGGCTGGGGGTTAAGCCTGATGTTGTTGTACTTGATCCTCCAAGAAAGGGCTGCGAGAAGATGTTGATTGAGACTATTGCGGAGATGGGACCAAAGAGGATTGTTTATGTAAGCTGTAATCCAAGTACGCTGGCAAGGGATTTGAAGGCGTTCGCTGAGAAGGGGTATGAGGCAAAAGAGGTTCAGCCGGTGGACATGTTCCCGCAGACTTATCACGTTGAGTGTGTTGTGTTGATAGAAAGGAAGTAGGTTGATTTACTTTGTGAAAAATAAAGACAGGATACTAACGCGAGAACAAATATTATGCAGTATTTGGGGGTATGACTTTGATGGTGATTCAAGAACGATTGATACCCATATAAAAACACTACGTGCCAAACTCTCAAATTGCGGTGAATATATAAAAACTGTCCGCGGTAGCGGATACATGTTTGAGGTAGGCGAATTATGAAAACAATAAGAGCAAAGGTAGCCTTAATATTTGTTTTTTTATAGTAGTTCTAGTTATTTCTGGTTTAATTTTAAATGCTTTGTTCCTGGAACGCTTCTATATTTATAAAAATAGAAATGTCCTCATAGAAATAAGTAAAAAAATTAGTGAAGAATATAGCAACGACAGAAATAATATTTCCAACTTTATAAGTCAGATAGATAAAGGTGATGGAATAAGCTGTACTATTACTGATAAAAATATGGATGCTAAATTCAAATGGAGATACGATATTCATTGACATGCTAACCACCTTTTAGATTCCATATCTCCCCGTTGATGAATCCTTAAATAGCGGAATATGTGGTGGAATAAAGGTAAAGACTACAAAAGTAACTGCTATAAAAATTAGGATGGCAATAGAAATATACAGCCAGTAATGATTGAGTTTAGCATACTTGTATACATGGAATGCCAGAATTTGCCCCAATGCAATGCCAAGGAATAACGAAAAGATATCAAGAATAAGTGACTCAATGCCAAGTGCTCCAGTATAGGTGTAGTAGAAGGCGAGAATGGTCACCATACTTACAATTTCTGAAACTACGCATGAAGTGAACCATTGAGAGGTTGAAATCATATTATTATTGCCAAGAAGAATGTAGCCCAATATCCACCATGCTAAAATAGGCCAGAAAGCCAGTTTCAAGTGTTCCCAAACACTTTCATTGACTGGTGCAAAAATACCTACAATGATTGAATTGCCCGACCATTCGTAGGCAAAGTGCATGAGGCTGCCAATTACAAAGAGAACAGGTATACCCAACAGTATCCAGCTTTTTGCCGGATTGCTCTGATATGAGTAAGTCTTGGCCATTTTAATCACACCTTTTAGATAGACTATTAATATGTATATTCATATGTAGCGTAAAAAATATTTTTTTGAGGTAATAAGTTATGGAATACAAAAAAAGTGTGTTGGTAGATGAATATATTGCCGAAGCGCCTTTTGAAAGGCAAGGGATAATGCAAGCAATCAGAAATCTTATCTTTGAGACTGTCCCAGAAGTAGAGGAGACGATAAGTCAAAAGATGCCATCATATAAATTATATGGTAAATAACTTGCATATTTTGCTAATGGAAAAAATCATATCGGATTTTTTGTAGATTCCAAAATAGTGGCAGCTAATAAAGATAGATTAAAAGATTATGTGTGTTGTAATTCAGGTTTTCAACTAAAATTAGATGAGCCGCTCCCGCTTGACTTAATGAGGGATTTTCTTAAGTTAAAAATAGAGGCTATTAAACTTCGTGTCAAAAAGAAATAATACAATATGGGGATTTGTTGATATTAGGGAGTATTCCATTTCGCGAAAGCGTATGAACTTTCTCTCCATTATTGCGATATTTAATAATCTATATCCTTATATTAAGTTACTGGAATATGATATCCAAAAATATGCCATACTCCAAAATTGTCTTTAACAGTTATTCCTCTTTGCCCACCGCTGGCGGATTCCGAATAATACGGATAGCTCAGTCCTGCCGTATAATAACCTGTATAGTTACCAGGAAAGGCTACAGGTGCTGCATCAAATTGAATTTCGTTATTTGTCACTCGTAATACTCTTGTTCTCTTAGTTGAATTTCCATAATTTGATTCTTGGATACTTTGCCCGCTGCTCTCAGCTATCAGCATATTAATATCACCCTGCATAGCTGTAATTATTTCATCAAAGGTTGGAGGACAAACTCTGGGTATACATAAGTGTTGACCAATTGTAATATAATTAGGGTTAATACTTGGGTTTGCGTGTAAAATACTTGCTAGGCTAACGTGATATGTTAGTGCAATTTTATATAAAGTATCTCCTGGTTTTACTGTATACGAATAGTGATTTACAGGACATTCTCTATAAAAGTTATAAGGCATATTGAATCATTCCTTATTATTTTATTATGTATACTATGCATAAATAATGTTTTTCGTTACAAAAATTGCATGGCTCAGTTATTACTTGCCACATTGTCAAAGGCGCGAAGAGATGAAGTTAATATAATAAAGCTTAATGGAAGCAGTATAACCGTCTCCGTGTATTTGATGGTTGGAAAATATCTTTACGCAAATACAAAATTAATGCATAATAGTATTAGAAGAAAGCCCAAACACATGTTGATGGTGTGGGGAAGCTTTTTATTAGAGGGCACACTTTTACGAAATTCATTCTGTTTCCACTCTGATTTTTATGTGTTTGTATAAAATCTCGAAAGCACGCTTATCTTATGATTATTATAAAATATATAACCACAGCTGAAAAATATAAATGTTATATAACTCAATAAAAATATTTACTTAAAACAAAATTTATTGTTAATATAAATGATTCTTGGAGGAAATGAATGAATAATTGTTCTTTATCTTCATATAAAAAAAAATCAAAAGTTATAGTTCCCGTCTTTGCAGCAAACTCCTCTGTGGGCTATAGCCGATTCAAAAATTCCTCAAATCCTTTGACAGCACGTGATTATGTAGGAAATATTGAGGATTTAGCGTGTGTAATTCATTTTTTACGGGATATAGGCGTAACCAATATTATGGAACTACCCTTTACTCAGAAACATCAAAGTACTACCAGCCCGTTTTCTTCATCCTTATTTGGGTTGGAGCTTGACTATCTGGTTTTGGAAATGGTTCCTGAGGTTCAGAAAGATCCTGATTTATTAGCTATAATCCCTAAAAGGCCTATAGTTTATGAAAAAGATATGTGTTGTGCTTTTGATATACATCGGGAAGCAAGAAAGCTTATATTGGGAAAAGCTTCAAAAAAGTTTCTAAAAGAAATTAAATTGAATCCTGATTCTGAGCGTGCTAGAGCTTTTAAAAATTATGTTGATAAATACAATGAGCAGCTAAGCAGGAACGCCGTTTTCTCTATTGTTCAATCCATGGTCTTAAATACCTATACCAATGCAGAGCCTGATTTCAGAACATGGCCTATTGAATACCAAAATCCTGAAAACGAAGAAGTAAAGAGGTTGATACCACTTTATAATGAGGAGATTGAGATATATCAATACAGCCAGTTTTGTTTGCATGAACAACAGCTTATGATAAAGGATTTGTATCATGAGTTAGGGCTAAAACGTGAGGTGATTATTGCTTTTGGGATTGACCCATCGGCCAGCGGAGACGTTTGGTGGCTTCAAGGCAAGGCGTTCGATGTGAATTACGATATAGGAGCAGACAATGGGCAGAATTGGCATATTCCGCCATATTTTGCTGTAGATGAAACTTACTATAAATTAATGAACGAGAGAATTGAATACCTTGCTCAATATATTGATATTCTATTCCTAGACCACATGTGTGGCTATGCAACTCAATATGTACTAGACCACGAGGATGAAAATGATAGAGGTAAATATGTTATAGATCCTAAAAATCGTGAAATCCTGATTAATAATGTAGAAAGGGTAATACAGATTGTTTTGAATCATGGACTTGAAGTTGGGGGAGAAACATTGGGGGATACTCCAAGGCAAAGTGCTGTTGAGGAAGCTATTTTAAGGATGTGTAAGTCTGGAAAATCTATTCTTGAAATGTATGTCGCTCCTCATAAAAATATATCCGGTCAATATGAGGACTTAAGAACATTGCCAAAAGAAACTGAGCTTTATTTATCTACCCACGATCTTCCTACTATTATTCAGATGCTTTGCGGAAAAAGAGGAAATGTTGCTTTAAATGATTTTCTTTATCCGGAGCATAAGATAGCAAACTTTTTAAGTCAGCAATTTGGTATACTTACAACTCCAAATCAAACGCCCCTTAATCCAAAGGACATTACAACGGAAATGAGTATTGCCATGCTGGAGGTGTTCATGACCTCTTCAGCAGAAATGGTAACCATTCCTATTCAGGATATTTTTGCACTGTTATTTCCACAGGAGGTAGGAGTTAATGAATATTTCAATCTCAATATTGCCGGTACTCCTTCCTGGGTTGGAAATGAGAATAAAAACTTCAGTAGAATCTTGCCGCCTGTAGAAAAACTTGAACCCTTCAAGGAGCAGCTAATAAAGATTTTTAAAAGAGATGACCAACCATTTGATTATCCTCAAAGGTTGATTGAACACGGTAATTTTTTTACATGGATTGCAAATATTACTTCTGGCCGGAAACTTATTTACCAGAATCCTTTAAATAAACGATGGGAAATATTCAAGCATCAAGAAATTGGTGCACCTGTAATGGAATTTGTAATTGCAAATCTTTGCGAAGACAAACAAATTGGTACTGTTGAACTTCCGAAGGAGTTTAAAGCTTTGATAAACTCCCAAAAAAAATATAAACTTGTAGATATTGCAGCATCTGATAATAATGGAAAGTTATATTATCGAACTGGGTTAGAAATGAAAGGTCATATATATATTGAACTGCCTCAAAAGACAGACCATCATTTTATTGTCTATGAAGTATAAAGAGGCAAAGGTGCAAACAGAGTTCCAATCCGATTTTTGTGGCTTTTAGAGGATTATTTTATATTTATTTATTTTTTTCCTAAATTATGATATTTTAAATACATATTAAATAAAAGGAGTGCTAATATGACATTAAAAAATTGTAAAGCTTGTAGAAAAGGTCAAGGCAATTCACTTGTGAGAAATAATATTTTACTGGGAATTATTCTATTGCTTATTTTAGGTAATACTGCATTGTTAGTAGGATGTGGTTCTAAGCCGACAAATTCAATTACCCCGGCACCGGCAGCAGAAAATACGAGTAATTCAAACACAACACCTAATGCTAATACACAAGTAAAAGAAGAGCCAAAAGAAACACCTAAAGCAGAAGAACCAAAAGTTGAAGCAGTTAAATTAAGTGCTGCTGATTTGTATAAGGCTTTTGAAGAAGATTCTGAAAAAGCAGTTAAAACTTATAAGCTAAAGCTTGTTGAGGTAACAGGAAAAATAACTGAAGTTGAAGATGTATTTGGAGATGTTCAAGTATACTTATCAAATGAAAAACCAAATTCTGATGCGGGAATTCGATGCTCATTTAGTGATGACTCAGAGATAGATAAAGCTAAAAAGTTAAAAAAGGGTGACACAGTTACAATCCAAGGACAGGTTACGGGAGCGATGACTAATGTTATACTTGATGAGTGCATAATAAAGTAAAATGTTTGCCTACTTCAAAAATATAATATGACAATTAATAAGAGCAAAATTTCATTAATAGGAATATTGGTATAAAATCTGATATTCCTATTTTTTTAGGTAATACAAGGCTAAAAGCTTATAAAATATATTAAGCATAACTATTATAAAGCTTGCTAATTTAGATTTTTAACGGATTTTGATGCGAAAATTCTGTGTTTTTTAAGTTCATTTATTATATAATGTATTTATAAAGCTTTTTAGAGTTACAAAAATACATGAATGGGAGTACTAGAATATGAGGTCAATATTTGGAGGTTTTGCTGGGACGATAATATATGTAATTGATGATGCACCTCAGAATCTTAATACAATTAGTAAGATATTAACCGTGATAGGATATGAAGTAAGAACATTTTTAAGTGGTCAGCTTGCTTTAGAGGCTTTACATGATGAATCTCCGGATTTAATTTTAATGGATATTAATATGCCTGGAATGAATGGATATCAGGTTTGTGAATTTATAAAGGCTGATGATAGACTGAAGGATATTCCGGTTATATTTATTAGTGCACTTTCTGAGGCTTCGGATATTGTTAAGGGCTTTTGCTCAGGTGGCGTTGATTACATAACAAAACCATTTGAAATTGAAGAAATACGAATAAGAATAGAAACACACTTAAAGCTCAGAACTCTTCAAAAGCAGCTGCAAAATAATGTAAAGGATCTGAATGAGCAGGTACAGCTGCAGTTAAAGGAGATTGCAGATGCGCATATGGCTGGAATATTTGCTATGGCAAAATTGGCGCATGCACGTGACGACGATACAGGTAAGCATCTTGATAGAGTTCAGGAGTTCTGTGAAATTTTAGCTTTGGGATTAAGTGAAATGCCTGAGTTTAAAGAGGTTATCAATTCTGTTTATATCAACAATATTTTTCATGCAAGCGCACTTCATGATATTGGAAAGGTTGCAATTCCCGACAACATACTTTTAAAACCCGGTGAATTAAATGCAGATGAGTTTGCAACCATGAAAAAGCACACACTAATTGGCTCTAAGATGCTAGAAGAGGTTAGAGCTGTTTATCCTAATAATAATTTTTATAATGAAGGAATAGCTATTGCAAGATCACACCATGAGAAGTGGGATGGCAGCGGCTACCCTGATGGTATTGCAGGAGAGAATATTCCTTTATCAGCAAGAATAATGGCGGTTGCAGACGTTTACGATGCATTAAAATCCAAGCGCTGCTATAAACCGGCATTTGAACATGAAAGATGCTGCGAGATTCTTAATAAGGGTGATGGAACTCAATTTGACCCTCAGATAATTAAAATCTTTAATAAGGAACATGAAAGGTTTATGGAAATATGGTCAAAGTTTCAGGATTAATTAAGCTAATAAAAAGCGATAGTAGTGCAGATAGAAACTATGGAATAGTCGGTAATAAGTACATTATGTAATACACTTTGAATGCAAAAATAATAATTATGTTTAAAGGAATTCTAAGCGTTAAAGCTGCTCGGAACTTTCTTGATTTCCTCTCAAATTAATGTGTTGAGGGGCTTTTTGTTTTTAGGGAATAAATCCTTATTTTTATCCTTATACTATAATGATAAAGGAGAATTGTTATGAGCTGTATGCAAGAGCATGTTGAGTTAGACGGATTTGGGGGAATGGTAACAATTAATGAGCCATTTCTACGCTATCCTAATAATCCGATATTAACATGTCATGACGTTAACAAGGTATGGGGTAAGGATAATCGTTTATATACATATACTGTTCACAATGCAGGAATGGCAAAAGTGACTGATACGAATGGCAATACCCAAACCATAATGCTTTTCCGTTCGCACATTGCTGATGGTCGAAGTGTAATCGGGAAAGCTGTAAGCGATAATGGTCTCGATGGTTGGAATGTTGATCCTTGGCCATTTTTGCTCCCTGCGACCAAGAATGATATATTTGCTGAAGGTGTGGATATTGCTTCCGTTATCGAAGCTGAGTCCGGCGGCGTGGAAGACCTTCGGGCTAATCCTGTAGGCGACGGTTTATACGTATTAACTTACAGTGCTTACCACGAACAAATTCCTGATAAGGTTAAAGTAATGATGGCTGTAACAAAAGATTTTAAGACTGTCGTTCGACATGGGCCGATTTCTGAACAGGATATGCGCAATGTTGTTATATTTCCTGAACCTGATAGCAATAAAAAATGGAGAGCTTTACTACGTCCAAACGATAAAGCTATGGAAGCTTCTGGCGCAGGCCACATTGGCGGGTCATTTGCAGAAATCTGCATCAGTTATGCACCAAGCCCTACCGGACCATGGGAATCTGGTAATGTGATTATGCGGAGCGGTCGCGGACCTAGTGCATTCCAAGCTAAAATTGGTCCCTGTGTACCGCCTTTTAAAACAAAATATGGATGGTTGAACATCTTTCATGGTGTACGTTCAACAATGGCGGGCAATCCTTACAGCTTGGGTGTAGCATTCCATGACATTGAAGACCCAACTAAAATTCGCATGAGTGCAAAACCTCTGTTAATGCCAAGTGCGAGTGACTGCCGAGTAAAGGAAACTGATTATGTCCATGTTCCTAATGTAGTGTTCAGCTGTGGTGCATTACTTAAGGATGATACAGTGGTTGTATATTATGGCGGTAATGACACGGTTATGAATGCTGGATTGGCAAGTGTACGTATACTTAGTGAAATGTGTGATGTTTTTTGCCAGAATCCATTAACAGGTCAGTATCTATATTGTTTAGGCTGAGCGAAATGTTTTTATTCAGGCAAAAGTTAGCAATTGCACTTGCAGCTTCCCTCAGTAGGTGTTAGTGTAGTTCTATAAATTTCTTCAATTTTAATGTTATCACCTGTTCTCTTTTCTTCTGCAAACATTTTGACTACTCCGTTTTCTGCTTTGATATTCCAATGCATATAATCCAAATATTCTATGTTTTTTTGTTTGCCTTCATCCAACTCGCAAGTTATCTTTGATTGATTAGTCTTTTTTGCGTATAGAAACTTGCCATTCTTGACATCGTAATCTCCTTCGCGAGAGCCGCTAATATACTTGAATTTATAGCCAATACATCGCCCGGGCTGTATAGGCTTTGAAAATGTTTCGCCCGTGCAGGGGGTATCCTCATCAGGGGTCTTTTCAATGCGTAAGACTCGATTTAAGATTCTGCATTCACTAAATGCTACATAGTCATCTTTCTTAGTATCATATCTGATATTATAGTGAATGACACAAACTCTTTCTGGAAGTTTCGCCCGTGAATTATCTTCTATATTCTTTACCCACCCTTTGCCTTTATAATACGCGCATTTTAGCTTGCCGTTGTGAATTTTTACTTCATTAATCGGGTTACCATATTGGTCTTTACCATTTCCTACATAAAGAACACCGACGCATGCACCTTGATTAATTTTCATTTTTTTACCTTCCTTTAAAATACCAAGTTGTTATGTTAATATGATATTCAGAATAGTATAGGCCTGTGCCAACCGATTACTTAATTTATCACACCTTGCATTTATAAGTCATAGAATAAAATATAAATTATGTAAATTGGAGTTAATATGGGTAACTTTATAGACACAGCTAATTTAGATAAAAATAAAATTGAAGTAAAAGCAAATAATGAGTGTAAAGGTAAAATTAAAACTATTGAAGAATATCTTAAAGCCGTATATAAAGGTTACAAAGAATTATGGCCGGGAAGTCCACCAGAATTCGGTAAGCAATTGTGGTTTAGAGGAGTAAAAGCACAGAATTATGTTATGCTGCCTTCTATAGCAAGAGAAACGCATAATGCCAATCTGGAAACCTTCTATTTGTCTCAATTTAAATCAAAAGCTATACCTTACCTTGGGCAGATACCAGCATATCCGTTTTCAGAAGGCTTAATGGGGTATTGGGATTGGCTGTTTTTAATGCAGCACTACGGAGTACCAACTAGATTAATGGATTGGTCTTCGGATGCTTTAGTCGCATTACTTTTTGCAACTGACCCTAATCTTAATGAAAAGGAAAAGCAGGAGGATCCTGCAGTATGGCTGTTGAATCCAATTAAATTAAACGAAAAATTCAAATTTGAAGACTATTACCCAAAAGGCTATATTCCTAATGTAGAGGAAGCTTCTGTAATGAAACTTTTTGGACCTGATTCAGAGAGCGATAATAAAAGACCGGCTGCAGTATATGGTCCTGATAATAGTCCAAGAATAATAGCTCAAAAGGGTGTGTTTACTGTTTTCCCATTCATTCAAAATATGGTAGAACTAGATAAACTGCCAGGTAATAAAGAGTTCTTATATAAGATTTTGATTTGTAAAGAAAAGAGAGATGAACTAAACGAACAACTGAGGAAAATTGGAATAACCAGAGCACAGCTATTCCCGGAAATGGGGTCAATAGCTAACGCAATAAGGCAGGAGCATTTTTGGAAATAGCAACTTTCGTGTTGTTGACAACTTTAGAGAAATCATATAATATAAGCATATCACATGACTGGCGGAATTGTGGAGAACCACAAGGGAGTGTGAGTGAAATCAAAGTCGACCGCCTGGGCGCTTGCTCGGGTGGTTTTTTATTTCCCCGAACAAGAAAAACTTAGGGGGTAAATAAAGTGTTCAAAAATGCATGGAACAATTTTAATGAAGGTAGCTGGACAGAGACAATTGATGTCAGGGACTTTATTCAAAAGAATTACCAGCCTTATGAAGGAAATGATGAGTTTTTAAAGGATGCCACCCAAAGAACAAAAAGCTTGTATGAAAAAGCGGTCGCATTGATGAAAGAAGAGCTTGAAAAGGGCGTGCTTGATATTGATACTGAGCATATATCAGGCATTGACAGCTTTGAGGCAGGATATCTTGATAAGGAAAATGAGATAATAGTTGGATTTCAGACAGATGCTCCTTTAAAAAGGATGATAAATCCTTTCGGGGGAATAAGGATGGTAGAAAATTCTTTAGAAGCTTACGGGTACAGCATGTCGCCCGAATTAATCAATGTGTTTCATAAATATAGAAAAACCCACAATGACGGAGTGTTTGATGCTTATACTTCTGAAATGAGGACCGCAAGAAGTATTGGCCTTATAACGGGTTTACCGGATGCATATGGAAGAGGAAGAATAATCGGTGACTTCAGAAGGATTGCATTATATGGTATTGATTATTTAATATCGAAAAAAGAAGAAGACTACAAGCTTATAGTATTGCCCATGACAGAAGAAAACATCAGGGCAAGAGAAGAAATAAGAGAGCAGATAAAAGCACTTAATAAAATGAAGTTAATGGCAGCCAAATACGGCATTGATATTTCACAACCGGCAAAAGATGCAAAGGAAGCAGTTCAGGCAATTTATTTTGGTTATCTGGCAGGTGTAAAAGAAAACAATGGTGCAGCAATGTCATTAGGTAGAGTAAGCACTTTTATAGATATCTATATTGAACGTGATTTGGCAAGAAACATTATCACTGAAGAACAAGCTCAGGAAATAGTTGACCAATTTGTTCTTAAGCTGAGAATGGTTAGACATTTAAGAACCCCTGAATATAATGAACTTTTTGCCGGAGATCCGAACTGGGTAACCGAATCCTTAGGCGGAATGGGTCTAGATGGAAGAACCCTGATTTCAAAGACATCCTATAGGTTCTTACACACATTGAAAAATCTATCAACATCACCAGAGCCTAATATAACAGTTCTATGGGCAAACAATCTTCCTCAAAACTTTAAAAAGTACTGTGCTAAGGTTTCTATAGAAACCTCTGCTATTCAATATGAGAACGATGATATCATGAGACCAATCTACGGAGACGATTATGGGATTGCCTGCTGTGTATCTGCAATGCGGCTGGGAAAAGACATGCAGTTCTTCGGCGCAAGATGCAACCTGGCTAAAGCATTGCTTATGGCGATAAACGGCGGAGTTGATGAAAAGAAAAAAGTAAAGGCAGTTCCAAATATAGAAAAAATCAATTCGGAATTTTTAGAATATGACGAGGTTCTAAATAATTACAAAAAGGTATTGACTTATGTTGCAGAGCTTTATGTAAATACTATGAATATCATTCATTATATGCATGATAAATATGCGTATGAAGCAGGATTGATGGCATTACATGATAGTAACCCGGGAAGATTAATGGCTTTTGGAGTTGCAGGGCTTTCTATTGTTGCGGATTCTCTCAGTGCAATAAAGTATGCAAAAGTAAAACCTGTTTATGACGAGGATGGTATTGCTGTAGATTTTAAAGCAGAGGGCGAATTTCCTATGTATGGAAACGACGATGACTGTGTTGACTCTATAGCGCAGCAAGTATTAGAGCTTTTCTCAAATGAATTGAAAAAACATAAGACTTACAGAAATGCGAAGCATACCCTTTCCGTCTTAACCATTACATCTAATGTAGTGTATGGAAAGAAAACAGGAGCAACTCCTGATGGGAGAGAAGCCGGAATGCCATTTGCTCCGGGGGCTAATCCTATGAATGGAAGGGATAAAAACGGAATTTTAGCGTCCCTTAACTCAGTGACCAAATTAAAATATAAGGATATCTGCGAAGATGGAATATCAAACACGTTTACCGTTATTCCACAAACCCTTGGTAAACTGGAGCGGCATAGGATAGACAATTTGGTGTATATATTAGACGGATATTTTATTCAAGAGGCACATCACATAAATGTTAATGTGATTGATAGAAATACCTTGTATGATGCTATGGAAAACCCTGAAAAATATCCTAATCTTACAATCCGTGTATCAGGATATGCAGTTAATTTTAACAGGTTAACAAGAGAACAGCAGATTGATGTAATAAATAGAACATTCCATGAGAAAATGTAGAGGACTGCTATGGTAAAAGGAAACATTCATTCAATAGAAACATTAGGTACGTTAGATGGACCGGGGATCCGCATGGTAGTTTTTCTGCAAGGTTGTAGGCTTAGATGTGTGTACTGCCATAATCCGGATACATGGTTCTTGAATAAAGGGACAGTTTTGAGCTCTCAGGAAATACTTGAAAAAGCAAAAAGGTACAAGCCATACTTTAAATCTTCTAACGGTGGGATTACTTTTTCAGGAGGAGAGCCATTGGGACAGCCGGAGTTTTTGCTTGAATGCCTTAAAAGCTGCAAAGATGAAGGGATTCATACAGTAATTGATACAGCTGGTGTCGGCTTTGGAGATTATGACAAAATCCTGAGATATACAGATCTTGTTATTTTGGATGTTAAACATCCGAATCCGGAAAAGTATAAAAAAATTACAAAGTTTGAAATTAAATACTATTATAAATTTAAAGAAGCTGTTATAAAAAATAATAAGAATATATGGCTAAAGTATGTGATTGTTCCAGGCATGAATGATACACGTGAAGATATGTTGGAATTTGAGCAAGAGGTAAACTCTTTCCCTCAAGAAATGGTTAAAAAGGTTGAATTGCTTCCATATCATACTTTAGGAGTATTTAAGTATAAGGAACTTAACATAGATTATAAGCTTAAAGATATTGAGCCACTTCAGGTTGAAAAGCTGGATGAATTAAAAAGTTATTTGACAATAGATAAACTGGTAAGATAATAAAAAACAGGAATCATCTTCGATTCCTGTTTTTTGTTCTTTGTGTTATACTAGATTTGAAAAATAATGGTTGATTAAAAAGGGTGTGAGCAAAATCAATCTTAACAATAAGATTTGGGGATTGTAGAGCGGTTATTTTTCTGTTAACAAATCCTCTTTTTGGTGGTACACTTTATTTATATTAATAATATATTTAATGAGAATTCCCGTAACTATTTTATTTATAACAATATGCAAAATTATTTACAAAAAAGCGTGATATAAATATCTCAGTAGAAATAATATTTTTGCATTATGGAGCGTGGATTAATTTGGATACAAATAAAATGTTAAAATTAGCTGGCTTAAATATTGGAATTGCTGCATTAAACATTGCATTATTTTCCCCTGGATTATTTAATATTCAAATGGGTTCTAATGCTTTAGGTACTGCAATAGGTGGTACAGCAATATTTATGAGCATTGTGATGTTTATTTACGGAAACTATAAGCTGGTTTCTCAAAAAGATAAAACCATTCAAATAAGTGATATAAGCAAGCCTGAAGATTATATTCTTGTGCTTAATCAAGCCTATGGTAAAAAAACTTTTGATGATGATATTACTATAATATTGGAACAGATTGAAAGGATGCAAAAAAAGAATGAGAAAATAAGGGGAATCCTGCTGCAAAGATTTAACATTATTGATAAGGGTTACGAAAGGTTTAATGGAACTATTTTTGATATCGAATATATTTTTTATGCTAACATCAAAAGTATTCTAAATAAGATAAATGCTTTTGATCAAGAGGATTATGAAAGAATTACTAAAAATTATGGGGAAAAGAGATTTTCGAGAGAGGTTATTGCTTCAAAGTTGAGTATATATAATGAGTATATTTCCTTTGTCAAAAAGGCTATAGAGAATAACGAGGAAATAATACTTAAATTAGATGCACTTTTGCTGGAAATATCCAAGTTTGACAGCCTGGAAGCCGATGCACTTGACAATATGAAAGAGATTAAAGAAATGGATGAATTGATTAGAAAGACTAAATATTATCAATAGAAGGTACTAAGCTGCTTTTTATAGAGGATTGGTGTAACTAATTAATACTATAAGATGAAAGGAAGGTATTGCTTTATGGAAGAAAACAACAGAAGCTTAAAGTCTTTTGCGGCGCTAATTGGTATGGCTGTATTGGTATTTTGCATTATTTACGGAGGTATTAACTTAACCAAAAACATCGGAAAAACTAAGCAAGCTGTCACAACTGAAAATGCAATGGAAACCTTAAACAAGCTTTATAAAGACATAACAGTCAATATTGTTCCGGCAAGGAAGGATCAGGTTAATATTGAACAGGCAAATGTAAAGGATTCATTACCGGAAATATCAAAATATCCGCCTCAGGTTGAAAGGACAACAAACAGTTTTGTTGAAATTTTTTCTTCTACTGAAAAAGCCGGAGATAATAAGGATGGCTGGCTGGTAGAAACTGCTAAAGCTTTTAATAGAGCTAATATAAAAGTAAATGGGGAGAGTGCTTCTGTCAGAATACGAGGTATTGCTTCCGGTCAGGGAATGGATTATATAGTTTCAGGCAAATATCTTCCGGATGCTTTTACTCCTTCGAATGAGCTCTGGGGAGAGATGATGAAGGCGAAAGGGTCTAATGTATCGCTGGTTGAAAAAAGACTTGCTGGTAACATAGCCGGAATTCTTATTTCTAAGAACAAATACAATCAGCTGATTAAAAAATATGGGTCAATAAACCTAAAGGTCATAACAGATGCGGTTGCAGGAAATGAAATGGCTATGGGTTATACAAATCCTTTTGCAAGCTCTACCGGGTTGAACTTCCTGATTTCTACCTTGTGTACGTTTGATAGCGCTGATTTACTAAGCGAAAAAGCGGTTCAGGGTTTTGAAAAATTTCAAACGAATATTCCTTTTGTGGCATATACGACAATGCAAATGAGAGATTCGGCAAAGTCGGGTGTGCTTGATGGATTCATATTGGAATATCAGACATTTGTTAATACCCCTGAATTAAGAAATGACTATATATTCACTCCGTTTGGTGTAAGACATGACAGTCCTATGTATGCCATTGGAGACTTATCGGCAGAGAAAAAAGAAATACTGAAAAAGTTCATCGAATTCTGTAAATCTGCAGAATATCAAAAGCTTGCCTCTGACTATGGATTTAACAAATTTGATAATTATTCACCTGAAATAGCAAGTATTAAAGGTGATATAATCTCGCAGGCACAGAAACTCTGGAAAGAAAAGAAAAATGCCAATAATGAAATATCTGCAGTTTTTGTAGCCGATGTATCTGGCAGTATGGATGGAGTTCCGCTAAATAAGCTGAAGCAATCTCTTTTAACTGGGGCTCAGTATATCAGTAAAGATACTTCGGTTGGGCTTGTTTCATTTTCTACTAATGTGAATATTAATCTTCCAATAGCCAAATTCGACTTAAATCAAAGAGCATTATTTACAGGTGCAGTAAAAGACCTAAATGCAAATGGAAGTACAGCAATGTTTGATGCGGTTGTGGTGGCATCCAAAATGCTTATTGAAGAAAAAGCTAAAAAGCCAAATGCTAAATTAATGCTTTTCATCTTGAGTGATGGGGAGACAAATTACGGTCACTCTTTAAAAGATGTGTCTGAAATGCTGCAAGCCTTCAAAATTCCTATTTATACTATTGGCTATAATGCAAATATAAAAGCACTGCAAAGTCTGTCAAGTATAAATGAAGCAGCAAGCATCAATGCTGATTCAGAGGATGTTATCTATAAGCTCGGAAATTTATTCAATGCGCAAATGTAAAAAGCTCTATCCCAATAACAGATAATGCTAATACAAAGAAGGCATCTGCGAGCAGCAGATGTCTTCTTGAATTCCCGCTATTATTTACAAGTAATAAATATATTTACAAACCACATCAAATATACTACCATTAATCTTATAAAGTGCTTCTATTCTACATTAGTATCTATCTTTATATTTTTGGAGGATTAGAAAATGAAAAGTGATAATAAGTTTTTGGCTTTTTTTGGAAGTAACACATTTAAAGTTTTTAGTACGTTTTTTGTAATTGCTTTATCAGCATTTATAGCATATTTACAAGATATTTTAGATTCAAAAAGTTTGTTTGTTTCTGCATTGTTTTTAATTCTTATATGTCTTTGTTCTATTGGAATATATGCTGGATATTCGCAATGCAGGACTGAAGAAAAATACATTGATAGAATTGATATTCTCAATGAATTTATCAAATCAAATGGTTTAGGTTATATCATTAACGAAAGTACATTGGCTGACTGGGAAGAAAGTGCCAGTAATATATGGGTTGTAACCCCTGATATGACAAATGATATTATTAATATAGACAGCCCTGTTTTTAAAGCTGTGCATAATAACTTGGAGAAAGGGACTAAATATCTTTACTTTGTTCCCAATAACAGAAAAATGATAGGTACGCTAAATGAGTTTAAAACCAGTGTGCATAAAAATGTTTACAAAGAAGGTCAAGTAAAAGTATGTCTTATTGATGAATCCAACTTTAATTTCATCTCTGAAATAGTACTTTACGATGTTGATTTAAATATAAAAACAAGAGCGCTCCAAATGTTTCCTAATGATATGAAAAATTATTATATTGCTATGGATGAAGATTACATTAGAAATACAGTTGGTATTTTAACCGATTTAAAGAGCAGATACGGGGCTAAGGAAATAGAAAATATATAACAGGATGAGTGTGCATATAGATAACTTGAGGTAATGAAACAGACCACTGAAAATAAAGTAGGAAGGTGTTAAATGAAAAGATTAAGCGAACTCCCTAATATAGGTAAGACCATGGAAGACCGTCTGATTGCAGTCGGGATTAATGATGTAAAAGCTCTTGTTGAAACTGGCAGCAAGGAAGCTTTTATTAGGTTGAAGCTAAAGGAAGGCGATACTTGTTTCAACTCACTTTGTGCACTGGAGGGTGCAATCCAGGGAATAAGGTGGCATTTTTTAGAAAAAGAAATAAAGGATGATTTAAAAAAGTTTTTTGACACGTTAAAATAAAATGAATTATAATGTTACCAAGAGATAAAAACACAATCCGGTTGGTAGTCCGGATGCAGAATCATTTTTGTCAGTAACCTGCCCTCCTGGGGTTGTCCGTTCTCTTGAAAGTCAATTTACAGGAGGAATAAAATGAATATCAAACTTACTGTCTTTTTTGACTCTCCATTTTGGGTTGGAGTTTTTGAAAGGATAGAGAATGGAAGGCTTGAAGCTTCTAGAGTTGTATTTGGTTCTGAGCCAAAGGACTATGAGCTCTATTTTTTTGTGCTTGAAAATTATTATAAATTGGTTTTCGGTAGACCTGTGGAAATAGAGATAGAAGAGCAGAAGAGAATAAACCCTAAAAGATTACAGAAAATTGTACGTAAGGAAACTGCGGGAATGGGGGTTGGAACAAAGGCTCAGCAAGCCATTAAGCTTGAGCATGAAATGAGAAAAAAGGAGCATAAAAAGCTTTCAAAAGAAAAGAAAGAAGAGATAAATCAAATTAAGCTTGAAAAACGGTGGGAGAAAAAGAAAGAGAAGAGGAAGGGACATTGAGTGTATTTTAAATAACACATTGGTAATGCACAAAATAAACTATGGAGAAAGTACGAGGGGATTTTAATGAGTGAAAAGAATCAAGTTGAAAAAGTCATATTAAGCCCGTTTGAAAGAGGTTTTGATAAGCTTGGAACCAAGCTTATGCCAATTGTTCCAATGGGCGTAACTCCGAATAATATTACGTCTATAGGATTTATTGCTGGATTGCTTTCAGCGGTAGGTTTTTATCTTGCTGGATTTGATAAAAGGTTTTTCTTTTTGGCAGCCTTTTGTATACTTATTCATTTAACTGCAGATAGTTTAGATGGAGCAATAGCAAGAGGGCGCGATTTAAAATCTGAGAGGGGATATTTTTATGATCAGATGTCGGATATAATTGTTGCTGTTGCAACTTTTCTTGCAATAGGATTTTCATCCTATGCTTCACTTGGAATTATGGTATTCCCAGCATTACTCTATCCCATAAATATGGTCGTAATTCTACATTGGATAAACCTTAAAAAGAAATGGCCTTTTCCTAGATTTGGCCCTTTTGAAATGCATTTTTGCTTAATAATAATTGCTATTATCAGCTTTTTTATGGGAAATAGAATGTTTGATATTTTAGGGTATAATTTAGGGATATTTGATATTGCTGTATTGATTGCTGTACCTTTTGGATACTTTGAAGGATTTCTTTCAGCTGTAAAGCTTTTCAAAGAACTTGATGCTCCAGGAAAGAATAAAGAATGAGGTAGATATGTTAAGTATTATATTGTTAACTATTTTGTTTGTTATAGCTTCTATTCTACTTACTGTTAGATATGCATTTTGGAAAAATGCTGAAAATACAACTAAAAGCTACTTAAAAAAATTTAAATATGTTCCAGACCTTGATATATATGAAGAATCACAGCAGCTATTTAACTATGGCGAAAAGAAAATTAAACATGCTGTGCTTTTAATACATGGTTATTCATGTTCCGTAGATGAGCTGCGTTCGCTTGCTAAAGAACTGGATAATAATAAAATTACCTATTATGCTCCAATGTTAACTGGTTTTGGTGTAAGCTCATTAAATAAATTATACAATATTAATACTAGTGATTGGCTTAGAGATTCAGTTTGCGCCTATGACTTGCTTTCTGGTATTTCTGAAGAAGTAAGTATTATAGGTCATTCAACGGGAAGTGTTTTAGCAGCTTATATTGCAGAGCACCGTAAAGTCAAACATTTAGTTTTGACTGGTCCTAATTTTTTTGTAGGGAAATCTGAGGCAAAGTACAAAAATTATCTTAAAAATAAGCATGTACGAAATTTAGTGCTTTGGCTTTTGCCAGCTGTAGTAAAGCCTATAAGGCGTGGGCGAAGTACCTTTACAGATACACTTGAACCAAATGCTGCACAAAATGTATTCCATCATCCATCCATTACACTAAAAAGTCTTATTGCTACATGGGAGCTTCAAGATAAAGTGGATATATTGAAGGCAAACTATGAAACATTAATGGTTATGTACGGAAAACAGGATTTAACGGTAGATGTAAAGCCATTCCTTGAAATGCTGGATATACATGAAGTAAAATATAAAAAATTTGAATTTGACAATTGTGCACATAATGTTTTAGAGGATTATCAAAAGGATGAAGCAATAAGAATTATTCTTGAGCATATAAAACAGTAAAAGAATTGAAATGGAGATGAAAATGAAAAACGGTTTATTTCTGGATCTTGATGAGACAATTATATCGGTTTCTTCAGAAAAGTCATTCTTAACTTACCTTTATAAAATTAAAAAGATATCTAAGAGAGAGATACTTGAAATAGTTAAATTATTTATCATGCATAAGATGTTTTTGATAAAAGACTATAAAGAAGCAAAAAAGAAAACAGCACGATTGCTATTAAAGAATAAAAATTGCAAAGAGATAATTGATATATATAACACTTTTTTTGATACATACATGGTTAATAGCATCTATAGTGAAATTTATGACATTATTAGATTACATAAGGAACAAAACAATGAAGTTTATATTATTTCGGCTTCCCTTGACTTTATTGTAGAGAAGTTTTGCTGTCATTTAGGTGCAAATGGCTATTTTGCAATACAAGCAGAACGAAAAAATGGATTTTTTACTGGAGAAATATTGGAGCCAATAATGTTTTCGGAAGAGAAAGCTAATATAATTAAAAAGCTTTCTGCTTCCAATAATATTAATCTAAAAAATAGCTATGCTTACAGTGACAGCTTCTTGGATATACCTATGCTTTCTGTAGTAGGTAATCCTGTAACTGTAAATCCTGACAAACAACTTTTTCGCCAAGCAAAAAGCAACGGCTGGAAAATTATAAAATTGTCTAATTCCAAATAAACAGATAAACAATTATAATTCTATTATACGGTTTCTCAACTCAGTAGTGAGGCTGTCTATATTATGATTTAAAGGCTGTAGAGCATTTCCAAAAGATACTTTTAAACAGTATCTTTTCATTTTTTTAAAGTTGAACAGCTTTGGAAAAATGCTGCCTTTAGGGTATATTTCAAAGCCTCCATCTATTTGGACAGGAATAATGGGAAGCCCTGTGTCAATTGACAGCTTGGCTGCACCTTTTTTGAATTCTCCTAATTCGCCATCGTTTGTTCGCGTACCTTCAGGATGTATTAGCACAATCCCTCCATCCAAAAGCTTTTGGTAGCATCTTGCCAGAGCAGGAGTAGGATTGCCATAACGGTCTACTGGAATACCGCCTCCAATTCTTAACATTAATCTACCCAAGATATTTGATGTGTGTTCCAGTTTGGCAAGACAACAGAATCTTTTATAAATTGTGTCAGGCAGATGGGTTAAAACAAAAAATGCATCTAAATGAGTTTCATGATTTGGACAAATCAAATATCCGCCATTTGCTGGTAAGTTTTCCAGTCCTGTAACTTCTAATTTATAAATAGACTTAAATAGTATTTTTGAAAATTTGAAAACAGAATTCTCAAAAAATCTCTTCTCTAAGGGAAATTGCGAAATAGCTTCAATACTATCATTTGAGGCGACTTCCGAATTGTTTAAAAACTCTACTATTTCGCCTATTGTTATATTTGGTTTCAGAAAAGAGGAAATATTAATACCTGTTCTGTCTTCAAGTTGTAATGAAAACTCTGTTACACTTAAAGAATCAAAGCCAAGGTCTTCAATTAGCCGCGTTTTCTGATTAAGGATATCCTCGCTAAAGCTAAATTCTGAAATCAACTCATAAACAATATTTGAATAGCTATCTAATTCAGTTTCTTTTTTTGAATATTCATTTGGAAGTTTAATTTCCTGCAATGCAGTGCCTTTGCTTAAAGCCATTTGCTTCAAGATATATCTTTTTGGTTTTTGTAATGATGTTTTTTGAATATCATCTATAAAGTGTATTTTTGAAATCCGCATGTGGCTTGGAAGTGTTGAGGTGATTTGCCAAATATCCGATTCTATTTCTGAGCTGTTCCTATTAGATAGCTTATCTTTTACTATAAAAGCATGAGCTTCATCGTAAGAATGTTTGTTTTTCGGCACTCCGCATACAACAAGTTCAGAAACACCTGCTATATCTGTATAGACTTTTTCAATGTCACCGGGAGCAACCTTTTTACCTGTGTCCAAAACTATATTTTCTTTAATTCTACCTGTGACAATAAGGTTTTGATTCTTATCAAAATATCCAAGGTCACCCGTAAGAAACCAACCTGATGAATCAAAGGCCATTTCTGTTGCGGCTTCATCTCTGAAATATCCCTTCATAATGCCTGGAGATTTAACCAATATTTCACCGATTCCATGTTCATCCGCTTCTCTAATATTAACGCTTACACCCTTAAATGGCCTGCCGCAGGTGTCGAGAGTATAATTAGAGTAGTTGTTGGCTGCTATAGGTATATTTGTTTCGGTTATCCCGTAATTATTAAAAAGATCAAAGCCTAAACCATAAAACAATGATGCAGTTTCCTTATCCAGTATGGAACCTGCAGACATAAAGGCTCTGAATGAGCCGCCAAAGCTTTTGTGGACGCTTTTAAATATAATTTTACCCAAATTAATGCCGGTATGCTTTCTTAATACTGTGCAAATATTTAATAATGCATTAAATATTATTTTGACTATTTTCCCTTTTGAAATAACAGTACTATTTATTTTGCTTCCAAGCATTTCAAATACTCTGGGTACACAGCAAAAAGCAGTTGGCTTAAATGTGAGAAAAGTCTTAGACAGATTTTCACTGCTCATTGTCTCAATAAAGCAAACTGATGCGCCACAAAGCAAAGGACATATCATTTTGGCCATAAAGCCATAGATGTGGTTAAGAGGAATTACTGCCAGAAGCTTATCGTTTGGGGTAAGACGGTTGCTAATTACATTGTTTTTCCCTGTTGTTATTACACCTTCACTGGAGAACATAACTCCTTTAGCGGTGCTTGTTGTACCTGAAGAATAGATTATAGCAATTATATCTGTATCTGGATCAGGTGTCGGAGGGAAGTCATGGGGTAGCTTGGTATTATCTCCTGCAAAGGTACTGGCTTTGTCAATTATATTAAATGTAGGTACATCAATATTTTTAGCCGAAGTAAGCTTTTTTCGTACATTAGGAGACATCATTATTCCACGCACATCCGATTTTTGTATAAGTTCTGCCAAATCTGGCTGTGATAAAGAGGAATCTAACAGCACAGGTGTGCACTTACTATATAATATCGACATATAAGAAATTATCCATTCGGGTGAATTTTCTGCGATGAGTGCAACCCTATCGCCTTCTGTAATACCTGAATTTATTATCTTGTGAGAATAATCCTGCGTGCTCTTAAACAGCTGTTCATAGGTGTATGTGCGATAAATTCCAGAATCAGTTTGTATTGAGAGAGCGTTCTTAGCTTTATATTTAGTACTATTTTCTTCGAGAATATTAATTATGTTTTTCATATTGTGCTCCTTGAGAAATTTGGAATTGCTTGGTGAATTTGCCTTGCTAATTTGAAAATCAAAATAGACACTAATTAATAATTGTATTATACTATAATCGAAAATGCAAAATCTACAAGAATATTCGGGTGATATATGAAGAAAAATCAGATATTCACAAGAAATATAATATATTTTTATATTTCTTTTTTTAGTGCAGGTGCTGTGAATATTATTCCTCAGCTTTTTTATAATAGATACTATCCTGAACAAAAAGGATTATTACTTTCAATAACTCTGATTTTAAGTTCATTGGCTGCAATCTTTGGTATTGTAGTTTCGGGGAAATTACTGGGCAAAGTAAATAGAAGCATTTTTTCAATGTTTTGGGTTTTTGTGTTTGGTTTTTGTTTTAGTATATTCACACAAAATGCAATATTATTTATAATTATGATTGTATTTGCGAGCTTTGCATGCAATTTTATTTATAATTATTCAGATCACTTTTTCTTAAACGGTACTCCACATGATAGCTTGGAACAGCATATAAAAGCAGTGCTGATTTATCAAATGCTTGGTTATATGTTATCTCCTATATTTTTCTCGGTCTTTGGATATAAGCAAATGTTAAGTATAGGTATTGTTCTTTTGATGGCACTAATTATAGCATATCTATCATTCCCTTATGTCAAACTTGGTTTTCAGACCGTAAAAGAGAGTAAGGCAGATGTTTTTGTGAGGGAAGATAAGAGTTTAAGCTGCAGGGAGATTTTATTTGTAGCATATTCGCTTAGCTTTATGATGGTTGAAATGATTGCATTATCCAGTATGGTTTATATTTTATCGGACTACTATAAGCTTACAGATTTCGGTGTAAAAAGTGGAATTGTAATGCTTGAGATTTTAATACTTTCAGGGCTAACGGTTGTTTTAATGCGCCCAAATAAAAAGCTGATAGATGTTAAGTCGTCAATTGAAAATGAATTCTTACTATTTAACCCTTGGATTAACTTGTTTTCTGTAATTTTATTTATGGTGACGGTCATAATGCTGGCATTGCGGTTGGACAATAGTTTTCAATATATAATGTTGGCAGTTGCACCTGCTGGTCCTGCTTATGGTTTGTTTTTAAAGATTTCCAGAAGCTATGCAAGCAATATTGACATGAAAAATGGAAGGACAATACTCCTTTCTGTATATAATAATATACAGAATATTTCTGGTGCTGTAGGTTATTGCATAGTCTTGCTGTGTTGGCTAATTGCAAACTATTATAAATTAGACTATTTAAAGCTTACGATTGCAGCAATATTTAGTATGCTAATAGTTTCTATTATATTAATTGCCTTATGGGTTGTTTCTTTAAAAAGAGAAAAAGCAAAGCTATCTATATGAAGCAATA
The DNA here is from genome assembly GCA_050258375.1 of Deltaproteobacteria bacterium. Lineage (GTDB taxonomy): Bacteria > Bacillota > Clostridia > Acetivibrionales > UBA4821 > JBLMYQ01. Next base: position 33,540 of record JBLMYQ010000015.1, read on the forward strand.
GGCTTAATATTCTTGAATATAGTTAAAGATAAGTATAATTTATATATTTTATCGGTTAGAGAAAAAAACTAAAGATAGGAGCATTTTATGTCACTAAAAAGAATCATAGAACCATCAGACAGAAGAAAAAAACTAAAAGAAGTACTTGAATCAAACGGATTTGCGAGGATTATTGAAGCGCATAATGGTATATCAGGTATAATTGCAAACGATGCAAAGATTACAATAGATGATGGAACCATTAGAGAGTTTGACGGAATGTGGGAGAGCAGTCTAACAGATTCAGCTTCTAAAGGTTTTCCTGATGTTGAATTAGTAGGCTTTGATTCCAGATTGAATACCATACAGGATATTCTATTCGTTACAGACAAGCCTATGATTGTTGACGGAGATACGGGAGGAGAAGCAACGCAATTTGAATATATGTGCTCAAAGCTGGAAAGATTGGGTGTTTCTGCAGTAATAATTGAAGATAAAGTTTTCCCGAAAAGAAACAGCTTGGAGGCGGGAGCTAATCAGGATTTAGAAGACCCCGATATTTTTGCTACAAAAATAAGGCGTGGTAAAAGTGTATTGATTTCAGACAGCTTTATGGTAATAGCTAGACTGGAAAGCCTTATTGCAAATAAAGGAATAAATGATGCTGTAAATAGAGCTGCAAAGTACCTTGAAGCAGGCGCAGATGGGATAATGATACATTCAAAACAGAGTACTCCTGATGAGGTTTTTGAATTTGCTCGACAATATGATGAATTATGCAATAGGATAGGTTTTAGAAAGCCCTTAATATGTGTTCCGACTACATACAATTATATTACGGAAGAAGAGTTCAGGGAAAAAGGGTTTAATATTGTTATTCATGCAAATCATATGCTAAGAGCAGCATATCAGGCAATGGAGAAGGTAAGTCTTTCTATTCTGGAGAATAGTAGAACCCTTGAAGCCAGTCCTTTTTGTGCAACTGTTCAGGAAATCTTTGATGCAGTAGGATTTCTTGATGTAAAAAACAAAGACCATAAATATAGCAAAACCAAGATAAAAGCAATTATTCCGGCAGCAGGTAAACCTTCTGAACAATTTATAAAAGAATTTGGAGAGATTCCTCCATGCCTTATAGAATTAAAAGGGAAATCTATAATACAAAGACAGGTTGAGACTTTAAATAATGTAGGAATCAGTAATATAAATGTTGTTGTTGGATATAATTCACATCTTATAACCTACCCTAATTGCAATAAAATAGAAAACGAGCAATATTCGGATAAATACATATTGCACTCATTGTTTAAAGCTGATGCAGAGATGAAGGATGGCTTTGTACTTGTATACTCTGACATTCTCTTCAATGAGTCGCTGTTAAGAGAATTGCTCCATAAAAAAGGAGATATAGTTTTAGTTGTAGATAATTCATATAGCTATTACAAAAAGAGAATC
>JBLMYQ010000016.1:0-2600 GCA_050258375.1 Deltaproteobacteria bacterium
AATCATATCAACCTGACCATTCCGCAGGGGAAAGTCACTGCCATTGTGGGTACCAGCGGAAGCGGAAAGACCACCCTTGTGAAATTATTGCTTGGCTTTTACCCGCCCACTTCGGGAAGCATCAAGATAGGGGAGACCGATTTGTCGAATTACCGGCAGAACTGGTGGCGCAGCAAATGCGGTGCCGTGATGCAGGATGGGTTTATTTTTTCGGATACCATCGCCAACAACATTGCCATTGGGGATGAGGATATTGACAAGACTAAACTTCATTATGCGGTCAGGATGGCCAATATCCGCGAATTTATTGAAGGACTGCCGTTAAGTTATAATACCATCATTGGCTCGGAAGGCGTAGGGCTTAGCCAGGGACAAAAGCAGCGTATCCTGATTGCCCGTGCTATTTACAAAAACCCGGATTTCATCTATTTTGACGAGGCTACCAACGCTTTGGACGCTAACAACGAAAGGGTGATCCTTGGTAATTTGGATGAATTCTTCTCAGGAAAAACAGTAGTGGTGGTGGCTCACCGCCTAAGTACGGTACGAAATGCCGACCAGATCATCGTGTTGGAAAAAGGTCAGATTGTTGAAAGAGGAAGCCATGAAGAGCTGACAGTAGGCAAGGGTGCCTATTATCATTTGGTGAAGAACCAGTTGGAGCTGGGGAGTTAGGGGCGGGAGAGAGGAAACAGGAGAATGGAAATGACAATTACTAAAATTGAAATTCTACACAAGATGTTTAGGATGGTAATAAAGAAATGAACAACAATATGGCGGTTATACAGACATTAGCTACAAAATAATAATATGAAAGACATTAATATCAAAGAGATAATTGACTTGGCGACACAAGATGTTGTAGACCCTGATGCTGAACTAAAAAAGGTCTATGACTGGTATAATGAAAGAAAAATCATGATTATTAAGGGAACACTAAGTATTGCTGTTTCATTGATTATTACATTAGCTATTGCATATTATAAGAGTGAAATTAAAGTTGATAAATGGATGATGATTTTTCCATTATTCTTTTCCTTATTATCCATGACATATGGGATTTATGAACTATCTATCTTAAGGAAAATTGGAAAAAAATACATTGCAGCAATAACACTTTTGAATAGGCTCAAAAAAATAAAACCTTTTTTAACGCTTTATCGTAATGTTTTAAATAGATAATATTATGAATGATATTTTAAAAATATTTAGTTCTACTGCTGCTGCTGCATCTTTATTATCTGTTTTAGCATCGCTTGTTTCTTACTTATATTCTAAATATCAACAGGGATTAATACTTGAAATGCTTAAAGAAAAGAATTTCGAGACTTTACTGGAAACTTCAAATATTAAGGATCTTGGAACCTATTTAGACACTGAAATAGGGCAATTAACTATATCAGATTACGTTGATAATAAGGATATTAATAAGCGAATAGATATACTTATTAATAAACTAACTCAATTTGTTGGAACAGAAGAACAAATTAATAAAGAGACTGAAGAGAATAAAGAATCAGAAAAACTAACAAAAGAAAGTAGTCAAACGCTTAAAGACTTTCCATATGAAGGTAAATTAGGAGATGAGTTTGACAAAATTATTAATGAATTGAATTATGGAGAACCCTGGAATGCATTGGCTCGCTTAAGGAGATATATAGAAATTGAGTTGAGAAATTTAGCTAAAAAGAACAATTTATCAATAGATAAAATTTCCAATATGACACAACTTATATTATACCTTAAGCAAAATGGGATAATAAACACTGATATTTCAAGAAATTTAGAATACACAATTCATGTAAGCAATAGAGCAGTGCATGGGCAAAATTTAAGTAAAGGTTTAGCACAAGTAGCTATATATCATGCAGCAATTGCATTATATAAAATAAGGAATTTGAATGAATGATGTACATTGACTAACAGGCAGTGTAATTTTTTTTTGAGACAGTGGAAATTTCAACGTTTCTGCAAATAAATATTTATGTATAATTTGACAGGTAATTGCTTCGATATATGCAAAAAAAGATAACGTGGACCCTAACAACAATCTTTGTCACACAATCTCAATAGAAAATGACAAATGCATAAAAGTCTAATCCAGCATATTAGGAAATTTGTAAGTTTAAGTGAAAGTGAGGTTGTGGTTTTTAATAAATATGTAGCAACCCATCAATTCAAAAAGAAGGAATTTATCAACCAGGAGGGGACTGTTTGCAAACATTTGTACTTTGTGGAGAAAGGTTGCCTGCGAATGTATTTCGTCAATAAAAAGGGAGTGGAGCAGATTACCCAGTTTGCTTTGGATGGGTGGTGGATTTCTGACTTTCAAAGTTTTATAAATAAAGCACCATCTGATTATTATATCCAGGCAATTGAAGCATCCACAATAGTGTCTATTGACCATCAAAATCTTGATCAATTGCTCATTGAAATTCCTCATTTGGAAAAGTATTTTAGAGGAATCATGCAAAAGGCCGTTGCGGCTGCACAATTTAGGTCGAAATTATTGTATGAAATGTCTAAAGAAGAATTTTACTTTCATTTCAGCACCTCTTTCCCGGAGTTTATGCTGCGGGTACCTCAGTATATGATCGCTT
>JBLMYQ010000017.1:0-2751 GCA_050258375.1 Deltaproteobacteria bacterium
CAACACTCTTGTGTTCCTGGAGTGTGAGTAACATCCTTAAAATCGAAGCTTCGTCCTTAATTGCCGAACTTCGGCAGATTCATGCTTTGATAAAAGACACTGGAGAGGAGCAGATTCTTGAAAGCTCTTCACCTAAACTGCAGGCAGCATTTAAAAGGCTGGATGATCTTGCTGCCCTTGAAGTAGATGAAGAGTCTATTGCTGCAATCCTAAGAAATCCGGAATTTGATTCTATATCGGCTGCAATTTCTAGATTTCGATTTTCATACAATCTAAAACTTGAAATTGAACAGGCAAAAAGTCTTCTCGAAAGCTCAAATCCATGGGAAACCATTCAGAATTTTACATTTTATCCGAACTACCTGCAACTTGCCCGGACCGAATATACAGGTTCCGGCCTGAAAACCGGAGATTATGTGCTTTTTCTAGGCAGTGGTCCTCTCCCTCTGAGTCTGATAGTACTCTGCCGCGAATACGGACTTTTCGGAATTGGGATTGAGCAAGATGGAAAAAGGGTAGCCCTCTCCCGGCAGGTAATTGCACGCCTCGGGCTTTCCGATAGCATTGAGATTATAGAAGGAAATCATTTTAGCTTGCCCCTTAAGACTCACTGTGACCTTTACATGGTCGCTGCACAGGCTGAACCCAAAGAAGAAGTATTCAAGCACCTTGCAAAAGTCCTGCCCGAAGGAAGTAAGGTCTCCTATCGTCTCTATGAAAAGGGTCTTCGAAGAACTCTAGACGGTAGTTCCTTCTTTGAGATGCCTTCAGGATTTGAAGAATATCTCAGGATTCAGCCGAAACCTCCAGTTAATAATACAGTTGTATTTCTTAAAAAAATTATAATCGACTCACTAAATTAAGACTTACGCGCTTGAACTGATAAATCAATAGAATTTAACCTTTAAATATCCAAATAATGTTCGGTCGTATCCTTGAATTATAGATCAATTTCGAAAAAGCGAATATACCCCACGTATTTGATGACTACATAGGGAGATTCCCTTGCTTTCGGTTTTCAATGATTCAAACCCACGACCTAATATTCTGAAGAATATATTCATATATTGTTTTGTCCTTAGTGCACGAGTCCCATCAGGAAATGAGTCGTCATCGATTTTACATTTACAGTAAAACAGCAATTGTCTTTTTTATTCTGTCAAATGTTTTTCCCATTTGTCTACTTTCTCGATTTGTGTTCAAACAAAGACACAGAGTATCAGCGGTGATGTCCAAATGTGGGGCTGTGGTTGCTATTTTGGTGAGATCCAAACGTGGGGCCGTAGTTGTTATTTTGGGAGTGTTCAAATGAGGGTTTGTAGTGGTTATCTTGGTGATGTTCAAATGGGGACTTGTAGTCGCTAGCTTGGGAATGTTCAAATGAGGATTTGTCGTCGCTAGCTTGGTGATGTTCAAATGAGGATCTGTCGTCACTGTCTGTTTTTTTGTCATGGTCGGATTTCTTGTGATCGTCGTCGGATTTCTTATCGTCTTCAGATTTCTTATCATCATCGGCTTCTTTGTCTCTCTTGCCTATATCGTAGCCTATATCGTAGCCGTCTTTATAACCGTCTTTGTAGCCTTCTTTATACTGTTTGTTGTCGGAATCGCTTTCTTTATCATCTTTTTTATCGTTGCCTTTATAGCCGTCTTTGTAGCCGTTTTTGAATCCATCTTTATTGCCATCTTTGTAGCCTTTTTCATAGTCGCCACTGCTTGCACTTGTTGCTCCAGCTGTCACAGAAATTATAAAAAAGATTACCACGAAAATACATAGTGCCTTTTTTATTTTCTCAAATGTTTTTTTGCTCATTTTTCTAATCTCCGAATTTTGCGATTTACTAATTACTCTTCTTGGATTGATAGCGGTCAACTACTAGGCACAATTGAAATCTTTGCAATTTATAAGAAATTAAAAGTGCCTCAATATGTCTTCAGTTAAAATTGATCTTAAAGTTGTTAACTGTTCAATCAATTTCTTATGAAATTATAAACATTTATGATAATATAGTATTACATTTATATCTTTTGTTATTATTTTATTTGATAATTTCTATAATATTTAACCATAAAAACGACTAAATCATTTTGTATTTATTACTCAAATTTGTAAAATCAATATTTCTTTCCTTTAAAAGCAGGATATAGAGAGCCTCAAGTGCATAGAATAATAAAAAAGTCAAAGACACTTGAATTATAAAAAAGACTAAAGGCACTCTAGATATCGAAATAAAATAATTAGCATAGAGAAAAGTAATTATTCAGTATGAGCTGATTCCAAAACTCAAAAATTACTTATTTGAATCTCTTTCTGGAATAATCGATCGAACATGAATATGGAATAAAATTGGTTTTGGGATAAGCTCTATATCAAAATTGGTTAGTTAATATTGACTTTGGAAAAACATATAAGGTCATGTCTTGAAATTAAATTTAGTTATATAGTTGTGATATTCACTTTAAAATCGAATGTGACATTCGAATGGATGCTGTCTAGGCTGAATCCGAAGAAGAGGTATTCAAGCATCTTGCAAAAGTCCTTTCTGCGGAAAGAAGTTCTCCTACCGCCTCTACGAAAAGGATCTCTGGAAAGTTCTGAACTGTGATTCTCTATTCGAGTTGCCTTTTGGATTTGAATAATATCTCCAGGTTGAGCCAGTACCTCCAGTTAATAATACGGTTGTATTTTTAAAAAAGAAATAAAAAACCTGAAAATAAGGAAATAGTTTTCATAACCTTTAAGGCTATTAA
>JBLMYQ010000018.1:0-35275 GCA_050258375.1 Deltaproteobacteria bacterium
CCGGTGGATGGGAAGATTATCGATGGAAATCCGACTGTTGATGAATCTATGTTAACAGGTGAAAGTATGCCGGTTGAGAAAAAGGTGGGAGATACAGTAATCGGAGCAACTATAAATGGACTTGGTGCATTCAAATTTGAAGCAGCTAAGGTGGGAAGGGATACAATGCTTTCGCAGATTATAAAAATGGTTGAGGATGCACAAGGCTCCAAGGCGCCTATACAAAAGATTGCTGACAGGGTGTCCGGCATATTTGTTCCAACAATTATGGGTATTGCGGTATTAACTTTTTTGGTTTGGTTTTTTGTATTGAATAATTTAACCATGGGAATTATCAGTGCTGTATCAGTATTGGTTATTGCTTGTCCATGTGCATTAGGTCTTGCTACGCCAACAGCTATTATGGTTGGAACAGGTAAGGGTGCAGAAAACGGAATTTTAATAAAAAGCGGCGAATACCTTGAAAGGGCATATAAGTTAGGTATAATTGTCTTGGACAAAACCGGAACTATTACAAAAGGTCAGCCGGAGGTTACTGATATAGTCACGGTTGAGAATCTCAAAGAAGAGGCTATATTGAAGCTTGCAGCTGCAGCAGAAAAAAACTCGGAGCATCCATTGGGGATGGCTATATATAATAAAGGGAAATCAGAAATTTATACTATTCCTGATTCTGAGAAATTTGAAGCAATTCCGGGCAGCGGTATTGATGCAGTTATAGATGGAAAAAGGGTTGCAATAGGAACCAGAAGATTGATGCAAGAGAGAAATATTAGTATTAAAGAACTGGAAAATGTAATTGTAGAGTTTGAGAATCAAGGCAAAACCGCAATGCTTATGGCTGTTGATGAGAAGCTGCATGCTGTAATTGCTGTTGCAGATACAATAAAAGAAAATTCCAAGCAAGCAATTAAAGAATTGCAACAAATGGGTATAGAAATTTATATGTTAACAGGTGATAATAGCTTAACCGCAAATGTTATTTCCAAACAGGTAGGGATATCTAATGTTGTAGCTGAAGTTCTACCGCATAATAAAGCGAGTGAAATCAAAAAGCTCAAAGCAAGCGGAAAGATTGTTGGTATGATTGGTGACGGGATAAATGATGCTCCTGCATTAGCAGCAGCTGATGTAGGTATGGCAGTAGGAACTGGAACGGATATAGCAATTGAAGCAGCTAACATAATATTAATAAGAGGAGATTTGAGGGCAGTACCTATTGCAGTAAAGCTATCAAAAGAAACCATTAAAAAGATTAAACAGAATCTTTTCTGGGCTTTTATTTATAACATTATTGGAATTCCATTTGCAGCTGCAGGCTTCTTAAATCCGATTATTGCAGGAGGAGCAATGGCATTCAGTTCGGTTTCGGTAGTTATAAATTCGTTGACATTAAAGAGATTTAAGGCAGAAAGTTATAGCTGAAAAATAAACTTAGATTTGCTTTTATTATTTTTTATGATATGAGGAGGAGAATAGTATGGGCAAAATAGCCAAGAGCCTTACAGAGCTGATTGGAAATACACCCTTGTTAGAGCTTGCCAATTATAATAAGCATAATTCTCTTAAAGCAAAAATTATTGCAAAGCTTGAATACTTTAATCCTGCAGGCAGCGTTAAAGATAGAGTAGGTTATGCAATGATTGTTGATGCTGAAAGAAAGGGTCTCATTAATAAGGATACGGTAATAATAGAGCCTACAAGCGGCAACACAGGAATAGGACTGGCATTTGCTGCTGCATCAAGAGGGTACAGATTAATACTTACAATGCCTGAAACCATGAGCATAGAAAGAAGAAACCTTCTTAAAGCACTTGGCGCAGAAGTGATTCTGACTGAGGGGGCAGAAGGAATAAATGGCTCGGTTAAAAAGGCTGAGGAGCTTGCGAAAGAGCTTCCCAATACATTTATACCACAGCAGTTCAATAACCCCGCAAATCCGGATATTCATAGAAAGACAACCGCTGAAGAAATATGGAGAGATACAGATGGACAGGTTGATATTTTTGTTGCAGGAGTTGGGACTGGAGGAACCATAACAGGGGTTGGAGAGGTACTGAAGCAAAGAAATCCTAATGTTAAATTAGTGGCAGTAGAACCATTTGATTCTCCACTGCTGTCGGGTGGCAGTGCTGGAAGCCACAAGCTTCAAGGTATTGGAGCAAATTTTATCCCGAAGGTGTTAAATAGGGAAATAATTGATGAGGTGTTCAAGGTTAGGACAGAAGAAGCATTTGATACTGTAAAGATGCTTTCAAGGAAGGAAGGATTATTAGTAGGGATTTCATCAGGAGCTGCTGTGTTCGCGGCAGCACAGCTTGCGAAAAGACCTGAAAACAAAGAAAAAAACATAATTGTGCTGCTTCCGGATACGGGGGAGAGGTATGTTTCAACTGAGCTTTTTCAGGAACAGGTTAATAAAAGGAGGTAGATTTTAATGTCAGAAAGAAAATATGGTTTTGATACACTACAGGTCCATGCAGGACAAAAACCGGACCCTGCCACAGGTTCAAGAGCAGTTCCTATTTATCAGACAACCTCTTACGTATTTAATGATGTAGAGCATGCAGCAGATTTATTTGCTTTAAAGGAACCGGGGAATGTTTATACGCGGATGATGAATCCAACAACAGATATTTTTGAGCAAAGAATTTCTGCATTGGAAGGAGGAGTGGCTGCCTTAGCGGTTGCTTCAGGCTCTGCAGCTGTTACTTATGCAATTTTAAATATTGCATCTGCCGGAGATGAGATTGTTTCTGCAAGTACATTATATGGGGGAACATACAACCTTTTTGCATTAACTCTTCCAAGATTGGGGATAAAAACAGTTTTTGTGGATCCTGATGAGCCTGAGAATTTCAGAAAAGCTGTAAATCATAACACAAAAGCACTATACATAGAAACTATTGGCAATCCCAGAATAAATATTGCTGATATTGAAGCAATCGCAAAAATTGCGCATGATAATAAAATTCCTTTGATAGTTGATAACACGTTTGGGACACCATATCTGATAAAGCCTATTGAGTTTGGGGCGGATATTGTTGTACATTCAGCAACAAAATTTATTGGTGGGCATGGAACATCAATAGGAGGAGTAATAATAGATTCTGGTAAATTTGACTGGGAAGGAAGCGGAAAATTTCCTGCATTAACAGAGCCTGATCCAAGCTACAATGGGATTAGATATACAGAAGCATTCGGAGCACTTGCATATATAACCAAAGCTAGGGTACAGCTTTTGAGAGATACAGGAGCGGCACTTAGTCCATTTAATTCCTTTCTATTCTTACAGGGATTAGAAACCTTATCGCTTCGGGTTGAAAAGCATATTTCAAACACAAAAAAGATTGCGGAATTTCTGCAAAACCATCCAATTGTTTCATGGGTAAATTATCCAAGCTTAAAAGGTAATAAATACTATGAGCTTGCACAAAAATATCTTCCAAAAGGACCCGGGTCAATATTTACTTTTGGAATAAAAGGAGGAGTAGAAGCCGGCAAAAAATTCATAGAAAATCTTAAGATATTTTCTTTACTTGCTAATGTTGCTGATGCAAAATCCTTGGTTATTCATCCTGCAAGTACTACACATGCACAGCTTTCAGAAGAACAGCAGCGTAAAGCGGGGGTTACTCCTGATATGATAAGACTTTCAATAGGAATAGAGGATGTAAGTGATTTGATTTATGATTTGGATCAGGCATTAAAAAAGCTGTAAATTAAGAAAAGGTCCAGTATTTATTAGATGCTGGACTTTATAATAGAAGCAATTGACAATATATGTAAAACAATATAATATAAGGATAAAATAAAAGTAAAATTATATTTTGTTCATAGTTTATAAATATAAATTATGAAATATGCAGAAAAGCTGTCTGATTAATTTTTGATAGTGCAGACGTAAATAAAAAGGATGTAATTGAGAAAGGATGTGTGAAAAATGAATGAATTCTTGTTTCCTCTACCACTTACCCAAGAAGAGCAAGAAATATATATGATGAAGCTTAAATATGGAGATTTAGAGTCAAGAGGTATATTGATTGAAAAAAATCTAAGACTTGTAGCCCATATAGCAAAAAAGTTTGAAAATACAGGAATTGATATCGAGGATTTGATAAGCGTAGGAAGCATAGGATTGATTAAAGCAGTAGATACATTTGATATAGAAAGAAACAATAAATTTAGCACATATAGTGGAGTGTGTATTGAAAGAGAAATACTTGCTTATTTAAAAAAATACAGAAAAACACGCATAGAAGTTTCATTTGAACAACCCTTACCTCTAATTAAAGAAGGAAAAGTGATAATAGTTTCGGATATGCTGCAAGATACTAACAGTATTGAAGACTATGTTTTCAATCAGGAGCGCATAACAATGTTGTATGAAATTCTTGGAACTTTATCTGGTAGAGATAGAGCTATTATAGTATTCAGGTATGGGCTTGACGGTTTGGGAGATGTGATGAAACAAAAAGAAGTAGCACGGCTGGTTGGAGTTAAAGAAGATTATATTTCAAAGCTTGAAAAGAAAATTTTAAAAAAGTTGAGGAGGAAATTTAACTCAGCAGATAGACATTTGCTTTAGGAAGTTTTATATGGAAGGAAAAAACCGAACTAGATATATTGTATCAAATTTTGCAATTAGATTAGAAAATAAAGGAGTAAGTACATTCGAAGCTGGCAAAGGGTGAATAGTGAATAAGTGGGCTGACATCGTATTCAACGGTGTCAGCTTTACGTTTTAGGGTAGTGATTAAATTATAAATTAGTAGGCTGCTTTGTTGACATTATTGTTTGAATTAAGAATTATGAGTATAATATATTTGTCTAAAATATGAATTGAAAGGGCTAAATAATGAGAAAGTCTGCCATTGTATTAATTTTGCTTACTTTTCTGATTTCCGGATGCAAGGTACAGGAAAAGCAGTACATCAATAATAAAGTTCCGGAAAACCGTACAAACCATATTCTCAATAAAGAACAGTCACAAAATAAAAAGCAGAAAGATAATATGACAAATTTAAAGAGTAATCAAATGGGTAAAATTATGATTCTGATGTATCATAGATTTACCGAGAAGGAAACAGATGATTGGACTCGTTCTTTTGATAATTTTAAAAATGATTTGCAAATATTATATGATAAGGGTTACAGACCTATTAACCTCAGAGATTACATTGATGGTAAAATAGATATTTCAGCCGGATATACTCCTGTCGTATTCACATTTGATGATGGAACAGCAGGGCAGTTTAATCTGATTGAAAAAGAGGGTATGCTGGTGGCTAACCCGAAATCAGCAGTCGGGATTATGGAGGAATTCAACAAAACGCATCCTGATTTCAGACTTAAAGGAACCTTTTTTATAAACTATACGAGCTTCTTTTCCGGTAAAGGCACATCGGAGCAAAAATTAAAATATTTGACAGACAAGGGCTTTGAAATAGGTAACCATACTATGAGTCATATAAACCTGAAAAAAGCTGCCTCGCCGGAAATAATTCAACAGGAAATAGGAGGACATACCAAGAAAACCAGTGAACTTATGCCAAATTATATGGTTGATGAGCTGGCGCTGCCTCTGGGGATTTCTTCCAAAAAATTTGAGCAGTATGTAGTAGAAGGTGAATATAAGGGATTAAAGTATAAAAACAGGGCGATTATGCTGGTTGGCTCTAATCCGGCGCTTTCACCATTTGATAAGAATCGCAATCTTCTGAGATTGCCCAGAATCCGGGCTAGAGGGAAGATATCAATAGAGAATGATATGTATTATTGGTTAAATTATTTTGATAAAAATCCTGAGCAGAGATTTGTACTTTAGCATATTAAGAAAAAACTATTTTAAATTTTAAAAAATATGTTAAAATAAATTCTATGCTATTTTAGGAGAGAATATATGAATCAAGAAATAAGGCTTCAAAAATTTATTGCTGATTGTGGGGTTGCATCCAGAAGAAAAAGTGAAGAGTTAATTATTCAGGGCAAGGTTAAAGTTAATGGCAAACAGATTACAGAACTGGGGACAAAGGTTACAGCAGGCAAGGATATAGTAACCGTTGATGGCAAGGAACTTAAGCAGTGTAATAAGAGTGTATATGTCATGCTTAACAAACCTGAAGGTTATATTACTACTGCTAAAGAACAGTTTAACAGACCGTTTATTATGGACCTGCTTTCTGATATAAAAGAGAGGATTTTTCCTGTAGGAAGGCTTGACATGGATACATCCGGGTTAATAATATTGACTAACGATGGAGATTTTGCATACAAAATTACTCATCCTAAAAACAAGATCGACAAGACATATATTGCTGAAGTAAAAGGGTTTCCTGACTCTGGAGAGATGTCTAAATTTGCAAAGGGTTTAAAAATTGAGGATTATACAACTGCTCCTGCGAAGATAAGATTGGTGGCAAAAAAGAAATCTTCAAGCATTGTTGAAATAATAATCCATGAGGGAAGAAACCGGCAGGTAAAAAAAATGTGCGAAGCTATTGGACATAATGTGATAAGCCTACAGCGAAAAGCGTTGGGCGGTTTGGAAGTGGGGAATCTCCCTTTGGGTAAGTGGAAGTACTTAACAAAGAAAGAAATTGAGAAAATATTTGAGTAGAAAATTATTTTGCATTTCAGTTGAGGTTAATGGAAGTGTGGGACAAGATATATGTTAATAATACATTTTGAGGAGGAAATATGCTTACTAATGTAATTATTCTTATTGTCAGTTTGATAGTGATTCTTATTAGCTGTGAGCTGTTTACAAATGCAATTGAATGGTTTGGGAAAAAGCTAAAGGTTGGAGAAGGGGTGGTAGGAAGTATATTTGCTGCTGTTGGGACATGCCTTCCTGAAACCCTGGTTCCTATTATTGCAATATTTTCAGGAAGTGTAGAAGGAGCAGAGGTTGGAATAGGGGCAATTGCCGGAGCGCCGTTTATGCTGAGCACCCTTGCCTTTTTTATTACTGGACTGGCAGTAGTGCTTTACAGTGCAGGAAAAAGAAGAACTACAGAAATGAATATAAATGTAAAGATAATTGGCAGAGACATAATGTTTTTTATTTTTGTATATTCGGTTGCTATATTAGCAAGCTTTGTAAAAATTAGAATGTTCCATTATTGTGTAGCTGGATTTTTGCTGCTAGCCTATGTTTATTATGTTTATCTTACATCGAAGCGTGACAGCCACAGCGATAGTGAGCTTGAAGAGCTTACACTGGCGAAGCTTTTCAAGTGTGATACTAAAATGGGCATAATTCTTTCACAGTTAGCAGTTGCCATGACTGGTATAATTATCGGAGCAGAATTTTTTGTAAAAGCAATGGAAAGCACCGCACATCTTTTAAACATTTCACCATTGATTATAGCTTTGATTCTTGCACCTGTTGCTACTGAGCTTCCTGAAAAATTCAACAGTGTAATTTGGATAGGCAGGAAAAAGGATACTCTTGCTCTTGGAAATATTACCGGAGCTATGGTTTTTCAAAGCTGTATTCCTGTTTCAGTAGGGCTTTTGTTTACATCATGGGATCTTAATAATATTGCCTTATTTAGTGCATTGGTTTCAATACTGTCGGCATTTATGAATTACGTTATGCTTAAGTTTAATAATAAAATGTCACCCTATGTGCTGATGCTCAGCGGTTTTTTCTATTTATCTCTGATTGCTTATATTATAATAAATTTATTTTAGCAAATTAAGTTTAACGGCTTAGTTAAATCAGGAAGGATTAACTTTATATTTTACACTAATTTAAAAGGAGTGGTTGCAATGGAATTATGGTTTACTGAAGAACAAACACCTGCATTAAGGCTTTCATGTAAGGTAAATAAAGTGCTTTATTCTGAAAAAAGTGAATATCAGGATATAGCTATTGTTGATACCGAAGAGCTTGGAAGAATGCTTGCATTGGATAGCTTGGTTCAAACAAATATTATGGATGAGTTTATTTATCATGAAATGATTACACATATCCCTCTGTTTACTCATAATAATCCTAAGAAGGCTTTGGTGGTTGGTGGAGGAGATGGAGGAGCAATAAGAGAAATTCTAAAGCATCCTTCTATAGATAAAGCAGTTTTAGGCGAAATTGATGATAAGGTTGTTGAAGCATGCAAAAAATATCTGCCTGAAATTAGCTGCGGACTTTCTGATAAAAGAGCTGAGGTATGTATTGGCGATGGAATAAAATATATAAAAGAGCATAAGGATGAGTTTGATGTTATATGTATTGATTCATCCGAGCCGATTGGTCCTGGGATTGGGCTGTTCCAGAAGGATTTTTATCAATCAGTCTATGAGGCATTGAAGGAAGATGGAGTTTTTGTTGCTCAGACAGAATCACCGTTTTACAATAAAGAGCTGATATCTAATGTTTATAAAGATGTAAAATCAATATTTCCGATTGTAAGGGTATATTTTGCGGTAGTACCTACTTATCCGGGCGGTTTGTGGACATTCACACTGGGTTCTAAGAAGTATGACCCGTTAGATGTTGATATTACGAAGCTTCCAGGTATCAACACAAGATATTTTACACCTGAAATATTTAAATCAGCTTTTAATTTGCCGAAATTTACACAGGATTTATTGAAATAGCACTTTATACAAACCGAAGGAATGAATGAGTTTAAAAGGAGATATTTGAAGTCATGGGAATTAGAGATGGACAGGGATTTCTTTCATTGAGATATATGGGAAGTCTTGAAGCTTATCAAGATGCCAAAGCGGTAATAGTTGGTGCACCAATGGATTGGACAAGCAGCTTCAGAACTGGTTCGAGATTTGGTCCGCAAAGAATAAGAGAGTCCTCTATTGGGTTAGAAATGTTCAGCTTTCATCAGGAAAAAAGCTTAGAAGACAGGGCTTATTATGATTGCGGAGATTTGGATTTGCAGATTGGAAACATTCAAAACAGCCTGGATATGATTGAAGAAACAGCAAAAGAAGTATTTAAAGATAATAAATTCCCAGTGTTTCTTGGTGGTGAGCATCTTATTAGCTTACCGGTTATCAAACAGGCATATGCTAAATACGGAGATGAGCTTAAAATAATTCATTTTGATGCACATGCTGATTTAAGAGAGGATTATCTTGGAGAAAGGTATTCTCATGCCTCGGTAATAAGAAGAGCCTGCGAATTTGTTAAGCCTTCTAATGTATACCAAATAGGAATCCGTTCTGGTGAACGCGATGAATTTGAGTTTGCAAAGAATAATACCAATTTTTATCCTTTTGAGGTTGTTGAATCTGTTAAAAAGATTGTTGAGGAGATAGGCAGTAAACCTGTTTATGTAACAATGGATGTTGATGTAATTGATCCGGCTTATGCAGATGGAACAGGGACTCCCGAACCGGGAGGATGCACTTCTATGGAAATATTCAAGGCGATTATGCTTATGAAGGATATTAATGCAATAGGATTTGACCTTGTAGAGGTTTCACCGCCTTATGACCTGAGTGGAAAAACTGCTATTTTAGGAGCAAAGATAGTTAGAGAAGCAATTATTGCATGGGGCACACAAAAAGAGAGATAAACCTCTCTTTTTTAGTTGTTTTTGGATATGAAAATATTGTGTTATTTTCCTGTAAAATATCTTTGAATTGGGTTGATTATTCTAAATTAAAATAATATAGTTATAATATATATCAAAAAAGAATAATTTACAGTATTTCCCTGTAGGGAGATTGGACGCAGCAAAAACCTAAAATTATTTTTGGAGGTGGATATAGGAACAGAAAAGATGTTATTGGTGACGGATGTTTGAAAGGAGTTGGTTGGATGGAACCTCCTGGAGGATGTAGCTTTATTGTTTGGGTGGCAACCCTTGTTCTTGCAATTGACAACTGCCTATTTATTGTGTTGTACACAAGAAATCTTTTAAAGTTCAGGGAGCTTGCCGTGATAATTGCAATTTTGGGGGCTGTTGCGTGTAGAGGGTTAACCTCATTTTCTCTTTTCCAAGTGTCAGACGATGCACCTGTTAAGCTTATTGGTGGAATTCTGCTTATGATTATGGTTGCTTGGCAGGTATACAGCCAAAGTGGAGAACGAGAGAAACAAGCAAAAACTACTTTTTGGTCAGCAGTTGGCCCATGTATTGCAATAGACCTTATAACGTCGGTTGACATTACCATTGTGCTGGTTGGAGAATCTGCAAGCATCGAGGCGCTTGTAACAGGAGTTTTGATTAATATCCCAATCTTGATCATTGGAAGCTTTATTATTGAAAAAGTCGTTAGCAAATGGAATTGGGTATTAAAATTAGCTCCGGCAGTATTATTCGGTACGGCAGTTCATATGATTTTGTCTGATAGTATGATTGCTTTTTCGTATGCAACAATTGTTGCAATAGCTGCAGGAACAATATTGTTTATCTGCCTGCTTTGGAACCAACTATTGGAGGAAATTAATAATTGTGCAGCATTACTTGCAATAGCTGCAGGAACGATATCATTCTTAGCTTGCCTGTTTTGGAATAAATTATTGAATAAATTTAATGATATTGGTGACAGCATAAGAAATCCCGAAACAAGCAAGCCGGAAACAGGTAAGCCAGAACCCATTTTGAATCCTCAGCAAATTTATATCTAGTTAAAAATAAAAGGCAGTACACTTTATATTGAAGTGTACTGTTTTTTATTTTTAATAATTTATTGCCCCATAAAGTAACCTAAGTTATAATTATTATTGTTAAATCATTCCTGTTTCATATATCAAAATTAATGAAACAGGGTTTATATGAATAAATATTTAAAAAGAAACTAAAATAAAACAAAAGTATGAAAGGAGAAAACCAATGCCATTAGTTACTTCCACAGAAATGTTCAAAAAAGCTTATGAAGGTGGTTATGCAATCGGAGCTTTTAATGTTAACAACATGGAAATTATTCAGGGCATAACAGAAGCTGCAATGGAGGAAAAAGCTCCACTTATTCTTCAGGTTTCGGCAGGAGCTAGAAAATATGCCAAGCATGTATATTTGATGAAGCTTATAGAGGCAGCTATTGAGGATACAGGTCTTGATATTTGTGTTCATCTTGACCATGGCGAAGATTTTGAGGTTTGCAAGTCTTGTATAGATGGAGGGTTTACCTCTGTAATGATTGATGGTTCAAAATATTCGTTTGATGAGAATGTTGCTGTAACAAAGAAGGTTGTTGAATATGCACATGCAAAGGGAGTTGTGGTAGAGGCTGAAATAGGTAAGCTTGCAGGGGTTGAGGATGACGTAAATGTTTCTGCGGCTGATGCAATGTATACAGACCCTGAACAGGCGGTTGAATTTATCGAAAAGACAGGCTGTGACTCTCTTGCAATTGCCATAGGAACCAGTCATGGTGCTTATAAATTTAAAGGAGAAGCAAAGCTCAGATTTGATATATTAGAGAAAATTCAAAAGATGAAGCCGGGATTCCCAATTGTTTTGCATGGAGCTTCAACGGTTTTACCTGAGTTTGTTGAACTCTGTAATAAATATGGAGGGAATCTTCCAGGAGCAAAGGGCGTTCCAGAAGAAATGCTAAGGCATGCTGGAGAAATGGCAGTATGCAAGATAAATATAGATACAGATTTAAGACTTGCAATGACTGCTTCGATAAGAAAGCATTTTGCAGAGAATCCAGCGGATTTTGACCCAAGACAATACCTAAAACCTGCAAGGGAATCAATAAAGCAAATGGTTAAGCATAAGTTGGTGGATGTATTAGGCTGCAACAACAAAATATAATAGGGAATCGTGATAAACTTCGTATAACTGTGTTGCATGAACCTATTCGGTGCTCATTTATAAGAAATAAACTCCGCTCCTCAGCGGTTCATGCGCCTTGTTCTACTCGTTTCTGACGATTTCAGGGAAAGCGTGATAAGCGTCAGACTACTGTGCTGCCTATATTTATTTCAAATGATTTCAAGATTAATAAGAGACTGCTTAATAAGGCAGTCTTTGCTTTTTTGCACAAAAACCCAAGCAGCAATTTGTACATTATGACAATAGAAATTTTTTCTAAAATGAGATACAATAAAAATAGGTTGATTTTTTGAAATGCTGCTTGCTTTTAAAAATGATTGGGGGAATATAAATGCCGTCTTAATTGGTTTTCCTGATGATATACATGATGATATTTCTGAATCGGAAGAACCTAATGAAACAGAAAATGAAATTTTTACAGGAGATTTCAATGATTTGGCTCCTGAAGTTCAATTAGAGCTTCAAGGACAAAGCGTCGGATTTGACAATGTTCCGCAGGTTACTAATCAACAAATTAAGCAAGCATCTGAAGAAGTTTATAGGCGGTATCAAGCAGAGAAACAGGCTGAACTTAGGAATAAAAAACCAAAATTTGCTGAAAAGGTTGAACATGGTGGCGGAAGGGGATTGTGGTAATATCATAATAATTCCTGAAGGAGATTAATATGGATAACAAAATTTTCAAGGATGGCGGTCACAGCATAGAATCGCGAGAGGTCATTTATGAAGTGAAGCTTGTATTGGACGCATTATCTGAGGAAGAAAGAAATATGTATCCAAAAGAATTATTGGATTTTATCGAAAAAAGAGCACTTCCGAAACCTGGATTTACAATTGATTTCAAAAAGGAGCTTAAAGGACAAATATCAGAAAAAGCCCTGCTTATCCTAGGCTACATTGTAAGGCATTACGTGAAAAAATAAGATAGCAATTAAGAAAGTTCTAGCTTTTTAAAGCCAGAACTTTTTTCAATAAGTTAATTTTGTAAAATCGTCAGAACCCAAACCTTCTTTTATCACGATTTTATATTGTAGGTTTGCGCATAATATCTACTACAAAATCAACCTGCTTTTCATTCAGCAGATTCAAAAATGCACTTAACCCGTTTGAATTTTTGTATTTTAATTCGCTGTCTGATATGGGTTGAACCCTTAAGAAATTAACCCTCTTGCCATCCAGCTCAAAATCAAGAAATCCTCTTTCTTCGGCTTGTGTATCTAAAACGATTGCATTTTTCATTTCAGAGCATTCTACAAAAGAAAAATCAAATTCAGCAGTACTTGAATAATGAATATAAGTATTATTTAAAAATGGGAAGTACGCCATATTATAAAGAACCTTTCTGGCCCAAACTGACTTTTCATTTGTATAAAGTACCAATTCGGTATGGGTGCTTGCTTTTGCGCCGGAATCAACATTTGTATTCTGACTTACATCACTCATTCCGCCTGTAATGTATGTCCAGAAATATCTTCCCTTTTGAGGGGGGATTTCATAGATGTCAATGAAAGGCTTCTTGTCTTCGGCAATTGTATGAAGAACCCTTGAAAATTCACCGATATATTTGCGGTAATGTTTTTGTCTGCTTATTACATATCCTGCAGGATGAACCGGGCATCTTTCTTTTTTACCTTTTATAAGGTTTTCAACAAGCTCGTCATTGTAATTTTCAAGGATATTGTTATAGCAGTCAAAGGCATTATCCTTATCGCCAAGAACGCTGTAAAGGTCACCGAGATTATTTAATATCTCTGCATTTTGCGAATCAATTTCTTTTGCTCTTGAATAATAGATTAGAGCTTGTTCTTGATTGCCTATATCAAAATATGCATTGCCCAAATTATTAAGAGCATCAACAAAAAATGGATCAAGCTCAATAGCTGTGGAGTATGATTGAATTGCTTGCTTGTAATTTTCCATTAAGCACAGGCAGTTCCCCATATGATAGTATACTTCAGGAAATTTTGGATTAAGTGCCGCAGCTTCTTTGTAAATTTGCATTGCCTCTTCGCAAAGCTCTAACTTTGAAAGGGTATTTGCCATATTGCATTTTATGTATGCATC
Source organism: Deltaproteobacteria bacterium (assembly GCA_050258375.1). Taxonomy (GTDB): domain Bacteria; phylum Bacillota; class Clostridia; order Acetivibrionales; family UBA4821; genus JBLMYQ01. The sequence goes on from JBLMYQ010000018.1 coordinate 13,821, forward strand.
TTCAGGCTTTAGGTCTGAAGCTTTCTTTCTGGCATCAAGTGAATTATTGAACATTTTTAATTCTTCCCATGCATTTGCCATATTGTCAAAAGCATAAGGATTATTGGAATCAATTTCTATAGATTTTTCAAATGCCTTAATAGCCTCATTATATTTTTTTAACATGAAACAGCAATTGCCAATATAAAAATATGCTTCTTTGCTTTCAGACTTAAGTCTTGCTTGATTTTTAAAGCTTTTTAAAGCTTCATCAATTCGACCAAGTAGAAGGCAGATTTGTCCGATAAATTGTTGAATTTCTGAAGAATCACCTGCAAGTGCCAGCTGTTTGAAAATATCCAATGCTTTGTCGTATTCACCGTTGTTAAGCAATTTTTGGGCAGTATTAAATTTTGCATTATAATCTTTTTTGGTGATTTTCATAGTTATACCTCCAAAATATTCTAATAAATATTATATCAGATATTTTGATGTTCTGGGGATTTTTTTTATTTGTAATATTAAAATAAGAAACAAAAAAAGAATCATACTTTATATAACTGCAAGCATTTATTCTGTTATTTTAGATTAATTTGTATTATTAGATTATTTTAGATTATTTTGAATTATTTTAAAGCATGGTTTAATTGACAATAATCCTATGATTTAGTACTATCTTGTATATGATAGTCTGTAAGCTTTCTTGAAAATTTCATAAATAAGAGGTATAGCGTATGAATACTAATGTTAGAAGGGTTTTTGTCGAGAAAAAGGAAGGCTTTGATGTCGAAGCACGAGGGCTTTTTCATGACTTAAAAGGAAATCTTGGTGTAAAAGGACTAAAATCTATCAGGATATTAAATAGATATGATATATCAGGAATATCTGATGAAGTATATCAAACAGCACTTAAAACAATCTTTTCTGAGCCGCCTGTTGATTTAGTATATGATGAAGAATTTAAAATTAGTGGGGACGAAAAGGTTTTTGCTGTTGAATATTTACCAGGGCAATATGACCAAAGGGCAGATTCTGCTTCTCAGTGTATTCAGATAATAATGCAAGGAGACAGACCGAATGTTAAGGTTTCCAAGGTTATAGTGCTAAAGGGCGAAGTAGCTGTTGAAGAAATTGCTAAGATTAAGGAATATATTATTAACCCGGTAGAATCAAGAGAAGCTGTTTTGGAAAAACCAAGAACGCTTGAAAATGAAGCAGTTATCCCAGAGGATGTTAAGATTCTTGAAGGCTTTAACAATTTGGATAAAGCAGAGCTTTCAATGTTCTTAAAGACTTATGGACTTGCAATGTCGCATGAAGACTTGGAATTTTGCCAGAAGTATTTTAAGGATGAAGAGAAAAGAGACCCTACAATTACAGAAATAAGAATGCTTGATACCTACTGGTCAGACCACTGCAGGCATACGACCTTCCTTACGAAAATTGAAGGTGTAGAAATCCAAAAAGGTTCTTATGAAGACCTATTCAGAGAAGCTTTGACAAATTATATTGAAGCAAGAACTTTTTTAAAGAAAGAAGAAAACGATATAACCCTAATGGATTTGGCAACTATAGGCATGAAGCTTTTAAGAAAAAAAGGTATGCTAAATGACCTGGAGGTTTCAGATGAGCAAAATGCATGCAGCATAGTAGTTGATGTTGATGTAGATGGTGAGAAACAGGAATGGCTGGTAATGTTTAAGAATGAAACGCATAACCATCCAACTGAAATAGAGCCTTTCGGAGGAGCTTCAACATGTTTGGGAGGAGCAATCAGAGATCCACTTTCAGGAAGGGCATATGTATATCAGGCAATGCGTGTAACAGGAAGTGGAGATCCAAGGGTAAAAATAGAAGAAACAATATCAGGCAAGCTTCCGCAGAGAAAAATTACTACTGAAGCAGCGGCAGGTTATAGTTCCTATGGTAATCAGATTGGTCTTGCAACCGGTCATGTTGCAGAGGTTTATGATAATGATTTTATAGCTAAACGTATGGAGGTTGGAGCAGTGATTGCAGCTGTTCCTAAAGCTCATGTCCAAAGAGGCACTCCGGCAGAAGGCGATGTAATAATTCTTCTTGGCGGAAGGACGGGACGTGATGGCTGTGGGGGAGCAACAGGTTCTTCAAAAGAGCATGATGAAGAATCGCTTTTGACCTGTGGAGCTGAGGTGCAAAAGGGAAATGCACCTACTGAAAGAAAGATTCAACGATTATTTAGAAGGGCTGAAGTAACAAAAATTATTAAAAAATGTAATGATTTTGGCGCTGGCGGAGTAGCAGTTGCTATTGGTGAACTGGCTGACGGTATTGAGATTAATCTTGATGCGGTTCCTAAGAAATATGAAGGACTTGATGGAACTGAGCTTGCTATTTCGGAATCACAGGAAAGAATGGCTGTTTTATTGACCAAGGAGGATTCTGAATTCTTTATAAAGATTGCAAATGAAGAAAACCTCGAAGCGATATTGGTTGCGAAGGTTACCGCAGAAAAACGTGTTAAAATGCTTTGGAGAGATAAAACCATTGTTAATATAAGCAGAGATTTTCTAAATACAAATGGTGTTAAACAAAGTACAAAAATAGTAGTAAAAATGCCTGACAAAAAAGAAGATTTGTTTGATTTAATTCCGCATGAACAGAGTGGTGATTTGCACAGCCTCGAAAAAGAATGGTGCTTGAATCTGGAAAGATTAAATATTTGCAGTCAAAGAGGGTTGGTTGAAAGATTTGATGGCACTATTGGCGCAAATACAGTGCTTTTACCATTCGGAGGCAAGTATCAGCTTACACCTGCTGAAGCAATGGCTGCAAAAATTCCTGTCCAGGAAGGAGAGACATCTACAGGTACAATAATGTCGTATGGTTACAACCCGCTGATTGGTAAATGGAGTCCATTTCATGGAGCGGTTTATGCAGTTGTAGAGGCTCTTGCAAAAATTACTGCATGTGGAGGAGATATTAGAAAAACCAGGATGACATTTCAAGAATACTTTGAAAAGCTTGGGAAGGATCCTGAAAAATGGGGAAAACCTTTCAGCGCTTTGCTGGGGGCATATTATGCGCAGATTAAACTCGGAATACCTTCAATCGGTGGAAAAGACAGCATGTCAGGTACCTTTAAGGATATGAATGTTCCGCCAACATTAGTAGCTTTTGCTGTTAATCCTGCTAATGTTAATGATATTATTTCGCCTGAATTCAAAAAAGCTGGTAATACCGTAGTGCTTATTCCCTTAAGCCGGGATAAAAACGAAATACCTCATTTTGATGAAATGGAAAGGAATTATGAGGTAATACACAACCTTATAAAAGAGAAAAAGATTATTTCTGCTCATACAGTCAAAGCTGGAGGAGTTGCAGAAACAATAAGCAAGATGTGCTTTGGTAATATGCTGGGCTTTGAATTTGTTGACAAGCTCACATTAAAAGAGCTTTTTGCCCCACAGTATGGTTCGATAATAGTAGAAACAGATAATTCAATTTGTACTAAAGAAGACCTTAATAAAATTCAGCATACTATAATTGGAAAGGTTCATGAAGAAAAAACGATACATGTTAATGGAGTTAATATTGATTTGGAACTGATATTAAAATGCTGGCAGGAAACATTAGAATCAATTTTTCCAACTAGAATTGAAATTATTGAAGAAACTCCGAAAATATATGATTACAAAAATGAAGATATAATTAAGCCAAAAATGACTATTGCTAAACCAAGAATCTTTATTCCGGTTTTCCCTGGTACTAACTGTGAATATGATTCAAAAAAAGTATTTGAAAAGGCAGGAGGCATTGTCAGTACTTTTGTAATCAAAAACCTTAATGCAGAGGACATAAAAGATTCTATTGATAAAATGGTTAAGGAAATAAATAATTCACAAATTATAATGATACCCGGAGGGTTTAGTGCCGGAGATGAGCCGGATGGTTCTGGAAAGTTTATTGCAGCAGTATTTAGAAACCCAAGAATCAGAGAGGCTGTAATGGAGCTATTAAAAAATAGAGATGGGCTAATGCTTGGTATTTGTAACGGATTTCAGGCTTTAATAAAGCTTGGATTGGTACCTTATGGAGAAATAAGAGACATGGAGGATGATTCTCCAACACTGACATTCAATGCAATAGGAAGGCATATGTCAAAAATGGTAATAACTAAGATTGTCTCAAATCTTTCACCGTGGTTCAATAACGTAAAGGTTGGAGATGTTCATACAATACCAATTTCTCATGGGGAAGGAAGATTTACTGCTTCTGCGGCTGATTTACAGGCAATGGCAAGGAATGGACAAATTGCGACCCAGTATGTTGATTTCAAGGGTAATCCAACCTATGATATTAATTTTAATCCGAATAGCTCCCTTGAAGCAATAGAAGGGATAACAAGTCCTGATGGAAGAGTGCTGGGTAAGATGGCACATTCTGAAAGAATAGGAAGCAATGTTATTAAAAATGTTCCCGGAGAAAAGAATCAGAGGATATTTGAAGCAGGAGTGAAATACTTTAAATAGTTTAAAGTGTAAAATGTAAAATATAAAGTTAATTTTCCACAACCGTCAAAGATAATAGCTCTCAAATTATTAACCAAGAGATTTAATTTTTAGAGATATAAGATTGAAGGAATGAGATTTTAACTTTAAACTTTACACTTTAAATTTTACATTAATTATGAGGAGGAAGAAATACATGCTCAAGGCTGCAATAGTTATGGGAAGTGATTCAGACCTTCCTGTACTAAAGAATTGTATAAAAATTTTAAAAGATTTTGGTGTGGAAACAGAGGTTTCAGTAATATCTGCACACAGAACCCCTGATAAGGCTGCTCAGTATGCAAAAAATGCTGAAAAAAATGGTTTTGGTGTTATAATAGCAGCAGCAGGAAAAGCAGCTCATCTGCCGGGAGTTTTAGCTGCCTTTACAGTATTACCGGTTATAGGTATTCCTATTAAGTCATCAACGCTTGATGGATTGGATTCGCTTCTTTCCATAGTTCAGATGCCTAAAGGCATACCTGTTGCAACGGTGGCGGTTGATGGGGCTGAAAACGCAGCGCTGTTGGCTGTTCAAATTCTTGGAACAGCTGATTCAGGGTTAAGAGAGAAAATGAAGGAATATAAAATAAAAATGGCTGAAGAAGTAGAGAAAAAAGATGCACAGATTAAAGCGGAAGTTAAGGGCTTATAGAGAAGCTGCTAAGAGCGAGTTGATTGGCAGATGGTCACTAAAATAACTGGGGGGAAAAAAATTGAATTTTGATTTGGGAGCATTAGAGGGTAAGCCGCATGATGAATGCGGAGTGTTTGGGATATTTAATGTAAATAACTTTGATACTGCAAGTGTAACTTATTATGGGTTATATGCACTTCAGCATAGAGGGCAGGAAAGTGCCGGTATTGCAGTCAATAACAACAATGAGATTTTTTATCACAAGGATATGGGGCTTGTAAATGAAGTTTTTAAGAAAGATATTTTAAATGAGCTAAAAGGGGATATAGCTATTGGACATGTCAGGTATTCAACAACAGGTTCAAGCCTAAGAGAGAATGCCCAGCCAATGGTTGCAAGATATGTGAGGGGTAAGCTGGCAATTGTTCACAATGGAAATTTGGTTAATGCTGTAGAATTAAGGTATGAGTTGGAAGCAAAGGGAGCATTATTCCAAACTTCTATTGATTCTGAAGTAATAGCAAACCTTCTCGCCAGGGAATGTATCCAGGATAAGCCTACCGAGAAGTCACTTGAAGAAATATCAACAAAATTAAAGGGCTCATATGCCTTGTTGGTTATGACAGGCAATAAGCTTATCGGCATGAAGGACCCTAATGGTTTCAAGCCTCTATGTCTGGGGAAATTACAAGACTCATATATAATGGCTTCAGAGACCTGTGCATTGGATGCAGTTGGGGCAGAATTCATAAGGGAGCTTAAGCCTGGGGAAATAGTTGTTGTTGATAAGAATGGGTTAACATCAATTCAGACCAAGCCTGCTGAAAAAACAAGTATGTGCATATTCGAATATGTATATTTTGCAAGACCTGACAGTGCAATTGACGGAGTAAATGTTTATGATGCAAGAAAAGCTGCTGGAAGAATGCTTGCAAAAGAAAACCCTGTAGAAGCAGACCTTGTTATTGGTGTTCCTGATTCAGGTCTTTCTGCTGCACTGGGTTATTCGGAGGAATCGGGTATTCCTTTTGATCAAGGATTAATAAAGAACAGATATACTGGAAGAACCTTTATTCAACCAGAACAGGCACAAAGAGAAATTGGAGTTAGAATTAAGCTTAATGCATTAAAGACAATTATAGAAGGTAAAAGGCTGGTTCTGGTAGAAGACTCCATTGTAAGAGGGACTACAATAAGATGGATAATTCAACTTTTAAGACAGGCCGGAGCAAAAGAAATTCATATGAGGGTGGCATCACCACCATATAAATATCCGTGCCATTTTGGAATTGATATATCAAACACGTCATGTTTGATAGCTTCTACAAAAGAAGTAAAGGAAATTTGTAATTCGATAGGTGCTGACAGCCTTTATTATCTTAGCAAAGAAGGATTAATAAACACAGTAGAAAAATCAGGCTGCGATTTTTGCACTGCATGTTTTGACAACTGCTATCCAATTGATGTTCCTGAAGAAGGAGACAAAAATGTATTTGAAAAGTAAAATCTGAACATATTAAAAAGGAAATAAATTAATATGGGAGGATAAATCAGATGGAAAAAGAAATATCAATAGTGGGAATTTTTGTTGAAGACAGAAGGCAGAACGCATGTAAGGTAAATGATATACTTACTTCGTTTGGCAGTTTGATAGTTGGTCGTTTAGGTATTCCATATGAAGATAGAAATATGTCAATTATTTCCATTATAGTAGATGCAAAAAGTAGAGAGATTAATGAAATGACATCAAAACTCTCCGACATAGATGGAGTAAAGGTAATGTCAATGCAAGGTTAAAAGAAATGTTAAAATTTAAAAATTATACAGACTGAATAATGCAAAAGAAATCGAAATATGGTATAATTATATTAGATAGGCTTGGAAGCTTTGGGGCGGGGGGTGGCAGAGATGAGTGGACAAGTAATTGTAAAAAATGAATTTATACAAATTGAATTGGAAAATGATGATTTCTTTATTCAGTCTTTTAAGTCTGGATTTTCTCTTGGTGAATTTAATCATATCATTGAGAAAAATCCTCAGATAAAAATAACAAGTTTTACAGTTGTTAAAAGTGCGATAGTTTTTGCCCCTAAAGCCAAAGAGAAGTTTGGAGAGCTCAAAGAAAAGATCATGGTTGAGGTTTCTTCAGATGGATTGAAGGCTTATATTATTTTAAATGCTGTTCCAGATGAACTGGCTTTGGCAAATAGGGAAAATTTAAAAAAACAAATACTTTATAAGCTTAGTGCATCAAGAGTAGTCTTCGGTATAAAAAATGAAGTGCTTCTTGGAGAGCTTGAAAATGAAAGAAAGATTCTTATTGCTGAAGGAACACCGCCTGAGAACGGGAAAGATTCCATAATTACATTATATGAATTGAAAGAAGCTAAACCTAAAGTTACGGAAGGGCAGAATGTTGACCATTATGATTTAAGTCTTATCAATAGGGTTATGAAGGATGAATGGCTAGGAGAAAGAATAGATGCTACTCTGGGCACTTCCGGAAAGAATGTTTATGGCAACGATATTGCTCCCATACCGGGGAATACAATAAACCTTGAATATGATAAAATGTCTGTATACGAGATTAGAGAAGACAACAAAACTGTTCTTCATTCGCTTTATACTGGTGCTGTAAGTTATATAAATGGTCAAATCAGTGTATCAAACCATCTTGAAGTAGCTGGTAATGTTGATTTCTCAACCGGAAATATTGATTTTGATGGTTGTGTAACGATAAAAGGAACTATAGATGATAACTTTCAAGTAATTGCAGATGGAGATATTGAAATTTTGGGTGAGCTTGGAGTAGGAAATATTAAAGCAATTGAAAGCCGCCAAGGAAGCATATATATTAAAGGTGGAATCTCATGCAAAAACAAGGTTACAATTAGAGCGGCAAGAAATATATTTGTAAAATATGCATCAAATGTTACACTTGTTGCAGGTCATATGGTGAATGTAGGTTATTACTGCCTGAATTCAGAACTAAAAGCAAAAGAAGTATATATCGAATCATCCAAAGGGCAGGTAATGGGTGGTGCTATAGAAGCAAGCGCAAGGGTAGTAGTTAACACTCTTGGTTCTCCAAGCGAGAAAAGAACTTTATTACGTGTTAAAGGTATAAATAAAGAATTAATCAAGCAGGAAATAGAAAGCATAGCTAGTCAGCTGGAAGCTGATAGAAATGAACTAGCCAAATTAAAAAGTGATTTAAATACAGCGAATGAAAAAAAAGAAGCACAAGCCAGAGTTTCTATTCTTAAAGATAAGATAAATAAATTGAATGACCAGATAAAGCTGAATGAAGAAGAGAAAAAGATGTTAAATAACATTGTAAAAGTAAGAGGCGATGGAGAAGTTATAATAATTAAAAAAATGTATCCAAATTGCTCTATTGAAATAGGAAGTCATTCAAAAGAAATTATGAAGGAACAGCCTGGTGCAATGTTTTTTGTCAGTGATGGAGAAATTAAACAGGCTTAACAACTAGAAAGAACACCTTTCGTACTCTTGAATATAATAAAATATTCAGGAATAACGGAGGTGTATTTTTTATGCATAAAAATGTAGCTGGCTTTCTAAATGGGAATTCCAATTCTTTTCTTGCGCATTTTAGGTTATAGTTATATAATATGCAATCGTAGTAGCTTATTAGGAGGATATTAATGGGAAGATTATTTGGAACTGATGGTGTAAGGGGTTTAGCAAATAAAGAATTGACACCACAGCTAGCTTTTGAAATAGGAAGAGTAGGAGCTTATGTATTATCTGGCGAGGTTCATCACAAACCGCGTATTGTTGTGGGTAAAGATACAAGAATTTCAGGTGATATGTTAGAAGCAGCACTTGTATCAGGGTTATGTTCGGTTGGTGCTGAAGTAGAGCTTCTTGGAGTAATTCCTACTCCGGCTGTTGCTTATTTGGTTAGAAATTATGGAGCTGATGCAGGTGTAATGATTTCTGCTTCGCATAATCCATATGAGTTTAATGGTATAAAGTTCTTTGATTCAAAAGGCTATAAGCTGCCTGATGCAGTTGAAGAAAGAATAGAGGCTATTATCCTTGATAATTCAGAGGAATTACCTGAAGTTATCGGGAATAATATTGGAAGATGTTCAGTTGTTAAGAATTCTGCAGATGATTATATGAAGTTTTTAAATGAAGCCGCAGGTTGTAATCTTGAAGGAATAAAAATAGGAATTGATTGCTCAAACGGCGTAACATATGAGATTGCACCAAAGCTTTTTGCCAGGCTTGGAGCTGATGTGAAGGCTATAAACAATAAGCCTGATGGAATAAACATAAATGATAAATGCGGTTCTACGCACTTGGAAGTTATAAGAGATTTTGTAGTTGAAAATAATCTGGATATAGGATTGGCTTTTGATGGTGATGCAGACAGACTTTTGGCTGTTGACGAAAAAGGGCAGATTGTAGATGGCGACAAGATTATGGCAATCTGCGGCGGTTACATGAGGCAGCAGGGAAAGTTGAAGAAAAATGCTATTGTTGCTACAGTAATGAGCAATCTGGGATTGGGCATCTTCGCAAAAAAAGAAGGGATAAAGGTCTACAATACCAAGGTGGGAGATAGATACGTTCTTGAGAAAATGGTTGAAGAGGGGATTTCCATTGGCGGAGAACAATCGGGACATATTATATTCCTTGACCTGAATACAACCGGAGATGGAATGCTTACTGCACTGACTCTCTTATCGGTACTGAAAAAGACAGGCAGGAAGCTTTCGGAAGCGGCTTCGGTCATGGATATATATCCTCAGGTTTTGATAAATGCAAAAGTCAGTAATGATAAAAAGAATTATTATATGGAAGATAATCTAATTGCTAATATGGTAAATACTTTGGAAAGTGAGTTTAAGGAGGAAGGTAGGGTTTTGATAAGACCCTCAGGAACAGAGCCTCTTGTAAGGGTTATGATTGAAGGGAAAGATATAGAATATATAGAGCAAAGGGCAAGAGAGCTTGCAGCAATTATAGAAGAACGGTTGGGTTAACACCAGCCGTTTTTAGTTTTATAGTTATTGATATATACAAAAATATTTGATAGTATTTTATAATAAATTTATCTTTATAAAAATAACTTGTTTTAATGACAATAAGCTCCTATTTTAATAAATACTGGAGGGATGTTTATGCAAATGACTGCGGGAAACAATGTTCAGAGTATTGTACTTCTGAATGAAGTTGAAAAGGTCTTTAGAGATGGAGGTGAAGTGACTGTACTTAATTCAGGAAGATTTTATCCGGCTTGCTTTGATCTAAGGGTCGAAATTTTAGACATTTCTGATTTTCAGTTGTTTGACCGGAATGATGATAAAATTTCTGCTAAACTTAGGTATTATGCCGGAAAAATATTTCCGTCCTCCAAGGAGAAAGAGATTAAAGGATTACTGGTGGTTGAAGATAAAGACCGGTACCTTATTCCTAACAGCGTAATATCAAACGGTTATAAGCTTCAGATTGCAGACTGTGCGGAAATCTTCAGTGTCATATCCTTGCTAAACAGGCGGCAGGAGGATATGGCAAAAGGGGCAGCCGGAAAAAGGATTACGCAAGGAGCTGACATGGAGGATTTGCTTTTTGTGGAATTGTATGAACGTTCAAGGAAATGTCTAAAGAAAGGCGGGAGGATATTAATAAGGGGTAGTAAAGTTAACTATCCTCGCTGTAAATCACGGAGCGTAGAATTTATAAATGATGAAACCTTAAAGGAAGTTACCAGAGAAAATGCAATTAAATCAAAAATCATAAAGGCTGTAAATGATGTGGTCTTTAAAGCAACTACGGGAGAAAATGTAATTAAAGCAAAAATTGTGGAATTTTTGGCGGGATATATTAATTTGATTGTGTTTCCACCGTGGGAATATACTCCGCGTATAATCATATTGGAAGCGGATGAAGCAGTAACGGGTATGGGAATCGTAAAAACCAGAGGCTTTTATCATTATAATGTTAGTAAAAAAATAATATCTTCAGTATTAACAAGTTTGTACTGAAGTATGGTATTCTTTAATTAATTTTTGAAAGTAAGGGTTAAATACTACCCTTACTTTTTTTCTTCTTTTTGATATAATAAATAAAAAATGTGGAGGTTGGAAATGCATCAGAAACAGCCGCTTGCATATCGCATGAGCCCAAGAAATTTAGAGGAGTATATCGGACAGGGAAATATTGTAGGTGAAGAAAAGCTTCTGAATCGTATGATAAAAGCGGACAAGCTTTCTTCGATTATACTATGGGGACCTCCAGGAGTTGGCAAAACTGCTCTTGCAAGGGTTATTTCCCATTCAACAAAAAATAAATTTGAAAAAATCAATGCTGTTACATCAGGTGTTGCAGAAATCAAATCCATTATTGCAGAAGCAAAAAATATCCTTATGAACCCTTCGGGCAGAGTAGTGCTTTTTATAGATGAAATACATAGATTCAACAAGGCGCAGCAAGATGCATTACTTCCATCTGTTGAAGATGGAACGGTAATTCTGATTGGGGCGACAACTGAGAATCCATTTTTTGAGGTAAACAAAGCTTTGCTTTCAAGGTCAACGGTTTTTAAACTTGAGCCTTTGGATAAGGAGCATATTGTTAAAATAATCAAGAATGCAATAGAGAATAAAGAAAGAGGTTTTGGGAATCTAAACATAAATATATCAGACCAGACTCTTGGTTTTTTAGCTGATTTGTCAAATGGAGATGCAAGAACGTCATTGAATGCATTGGAATTATCTGTTCTGACAACTCCGGCTAGTGCTGACGGAAGCTTGTTTATTGATAACGATATTATAAAAGAATGCTTACAGCAAAGAACCATATCATTTGATAAAAACGCAGATGGACATTATGATAATATAAGTGCTTTTATAAAATCAATGCGTGGAAGCGACCCTGATGCAGCTGTTTTTTATCTGGCAAGAGCACTTGCGGCAGGAGAGGACCCTGTTTTCATGGCGAGAAGAATCATTCTTTGTGCAGCGGAAGACGTTGGAATGGCAAATCCGCAAGCTCTGGTTGTTGCCTCGGCGGCTGGACAAGCGGTTCATATGATTGGAATGCCTGAAGCCAGAATAATCTTGTCTGAAGCGGCAGTATATGTTGCAACAAGCCCAAAATCAAATGCCTCGTACATAGCTCTTGAAAAAGCACTTTCTGATGTTAAAAATAAAGACACAGGGGAGATTCCCTATCATATAAGAAATGCATCTGTAAATGGCATGAGTGAATTCGGATATGGAGAAGGATATAAATATGCTCATAATTATGAAGGGAATTACGTAAAACAGCAATTTCTACCAGATGTAATGAAAGATACTGTATATTATAGTCCTACTAAAAATGGCTACGAGATACAGGTAAATGAATATATGAAAGATAAATGGAAAGTGCCGCCTCGTTGACTAAGATATAATAGAATGGGACGGCTTACAAAGCCGTCCCATTCTATTATAGTTAGGTTAATACTTCAAAGATATAATTCATTCCGGAGTTATTATCCCAATTGTTAATGCTGTCCTTGAAGCAGATATTGAGTGTTTCCGGCTTGGTAATAGGGATATTTGTCTCAAAGCCTGTGCTTGTCCTAAGCATTTTATAATCTCTGGAGTCATCCCATCTGTTGCCATATCCTATATGAGCATAAACTTCGTTTGCCCCGGATTTTGCTAATAGTCCGTCATAAGAAAGCTTGATGTTATCACCAACAGTAACTTGTACTGGTTTGACATAGATACCGTTATTAAGATAAGGATTCTTTTTCATAACCGCACCTCCATTTTTAATTTTTAAATTTAATCTTCAATAGAGATTAAAATTTATTACCTATCAATTTATATTATTTTCATTATCAATAATAAAATACATCCCAATTTGAAGCAGAATAATTAAGAATTATTTACACATAATAAACGTGCATTAAAGTAGTTCTTAAGTATTTATTATGCATTGAAATTCTATGCATTTAATTTATTTATGTCAAAATTTATATCTCTAAATTGTGCTTTGTTTTATAAATATTTTAGAAAGCAGTAAGATAAACAAATACAGCGCGAAAGGGTGACTTTTACTTGAAAGTTGTAATTATGGCTGGAGGCGAAGGAACAAGGTTAAGACCACTTACATGTAATATTCCAAAGCCAATGGTTCCGATTATGAATAAACCTATAATGCAGCATATAATAGAGCTACTAAAGAAAACCAATCTTACCGATATTGCGGTTACACTGCAATATATGCCTGAAATTATAAGAAGCTATTTTGAAAATGGAAGTCAATTTGGGGTTTCTTTAAAGTATTATATAGAACAATACCCACTTGGGACTGCCGGAAGTGTAAAGAATGCACAGGATTTTCTGGATGATACTTTTATTGTAATAAGCGGGGATGCTTTAACTGACATTGATTTAAATAAGGCAATTGAATTCCATAAAGCTAACAAATCTATTGCTACCTTAGTTCTTACTAAAGTTAAGGTGCCTTTAGAATATGGTGTAGTTGTAACAGATAACGATGGAAGAATAACAAGGTTTTTAGAAAAGCCAAGTTGGGGCGAGGTTTTTAGTGATACTGTTAATACGGGAATATACATTTTACAGCCTGATATTCTTGAAATGATTAAAAAGGATGAAATTTTTGATTTTAGTAAAGACTTATTTCCATATATACTTAAAAATAAATTACCTATATATGGATATATAACTGAAAATTATTGGTGCGATATTGGAGATTTAAGAGCCTATTATCAAGCACACTTGGATATATTTGAAAAGAAAGTTAATATAGATATTGAAGGAATCAAAAGCGAAGGACAAATATGGATAGGAGAAGATTGTGAAATAGATGATGGAAGTCAAATTAATGGACCTGTAGTAATTGGTAAAAATGTTAAAATCAAAAAAGGTACAATCATAGACTCTTTTTCTGTAATAGGGAACAATTCAATCTTTGAAGAAAATAGCTATGTAAAGAGAAGTATTATTTGGAAAAATTGTTTTGTAGGCAGTAATGCAAGACTTAATGGAACAATAATAAGCAATAAGGTTCAGGTTATGGAAGGAAATATTATAAATGAAAATTCTGTAATAGGAAATGGAACAACAATTAAGCAGCATGCCATTATAGGAAATAATGTTAAGATATGGCCTAATAAAATAATTGATAGTGGAGTAGAAATTAATACGAATCTTGTTTGGGGTAATACTTATTCTAAATCCTTATTTGGTACGAGAGGAATAAAAGGGCAAATAAATCTTGAAATTACGCCTGAATTTGCATCAAAGCTTGCAGGAGCATTTGGAGCAAATTTTAAGAAATATTCTAAAATTGGAATAAGTCATGATGGAAAGCCGGCTTCTCAGATGCTTTTTTATTCTATGATTTCAGGGTTATTATCAGCAGGGCTTGAGGTATATAGCTTTGATAAAATGATTCTTCCTATGACAAGGAATGCTGTAAAGTTTTATAGACTAAACGGAGGTATTTATATTACTTCTATTATCAATGGAAATGGCAAGCTGCAAATTGATTTTCTGGATTCGCAAGGTGCTAATATAAGTAAGAGTTTAGAAAGAAGTATCGAAAATGCTTTTGTCAGAGAAGACTTTTCCAGATGTGATGCTAAAGATATAAATAAGATTACTAATATATATAATTTTAATTCTTTTTACACAAGAAATATTCTGAACAACGTTAAATCAAAATCAATTAATCTAAAGGTCCTTTTAAACTGTGAATCAGAATTTATTCAGGAAATTATAAAATCAATGATAACTGAGCTGGGATGCAAGGTTGAATGTACCAACTTACGTATATTAGATAATAAAAAGGATTCAAATAACAGCTTAAACGAAGAAATATCATATTTATCTAATTATGTAAGATTATCAGGATGTGATATGGGAGTATATATAGATAATAATTGTGAAAAGCTCCACCTTATAGATGATACAGGCAAAATAATAAATGATGATTTATTTCTTGCTGTTGCTACATTGATTTTATTTAAAAAATATAAAGGCAGTACAGCTGTTGTTCCAATCTCAGCCTCAAACGTCATGGAGGAAATAGCACATAAATATAATGGTAAAATTTTAAGGACAAAAACCTCGGTTCAAGATATTATGCGAAATCTTAACCTGAACAGTTCGCAAGAGGTGATTGAAGAGCAATTTGCATATTATTTTGATGCATTAAGCAGTCTTGTCAAAATACTTGATTTTCTTGAAAGCAATAAGCTTAAGCTGTCAGATTTGGTTGATACAGTTCCTGAATTTTATATCAATAGAAAGATTGTTGATTGTTCTTGGGATATGAAAGGCAAGGTAATAAGAAGTATTTCTGAAGAGAAAAATGCACGCAGTAAAGAAATGATTGAGGGAGTCAAAATTCATAAGGATAATGGATGGGTATTGATTCTTCCTGATGCAGAAGAGCCTGTATGCAGCATAATTGGAGAATCAATAAATGAAGAATTCGCAGAGGAATTAACTGATTTTTATGCTAACAAAATTAGAGAAATAGAGAAAGAATAGAAAAAAAGAAGAGACCGAAGCCTCTTCTTTTTTAACTTTCAAATATGTCTTTAACTTGTTCCTCTGACATGGTTACTCCAGTCAGTTGCTCATATCTAGCTCTACCCATTTTCTGTATTATTCCTTTGGCTATATCGGCAGATAAAGCTGTTTTTATAGAACAGGGAGGCTGCTGATCTGGATTAAGAAGATAATACGATAGCAGTAGGGCATATAATTGATTTTCTTCCAGTTCGTCAATGAACGTTGACGCCATTTGTTGATAGCTAAGTTTTGCTTCATCTGGTATGCTCTTATACAAATCTAAAGTTTTAGACCAGCTAAGACATACATCTTTTAAATCTTTCCTTGTTTTTTTGCACAGCTGGCGTAACACTGCCTCACTGGCTTCGCTATTGCATGGACAGCCTTCG
Source organism: Deltaproteobacteria bacterium (assembly GCA_050258375.1). Taxonomy (GTDB): domain Bacteria; phylum Bacillota; class Clostridia; order Acetivibrionales; family UBA4821; genus JBLMYQ01. The sequence continues at coordinate 29,926 of JBLMYQ010000018.1, forward strand.
AAATTTGAATACTTTTCCAATACTGAAATTGCAATAACTCTCATCTGGTTTCTTTGTAACGACACTTTTCCTACCTCCATTTTTTTAATCTTTTTTATATACGTCAAATGCACCTTAATTTAAGACACATAAAAACAATTAACAGATTTCCCCATACTCAGATAAAAAGGGAGCATATTATATAATAAGTAAATGTAATTATATTTTACCAAAAAGCTGACTAAATTAATAGATATTATTTTAATATTATATGTATAAATAATTATTAATTTTAAATATTTAAGCAAAAGTTAACATTTAGGACTGAATGTTTTTACAAATATATAATAAATTTTGATTTCAAGTTTATTAAAAAACTTCATATTTAGCCATTTTTATGATAATATTTATGCAAGAAGCTACTAAGATTATTTCAAGGAGCATACATGGAAGAAAGATTTATTGCCCCAGAGCTTTCCAGAGAAGATTTGGAAATGGAAACAACACTCAGACCTGGAAAGTTATCCGAATACATAGGTCAGGAAAAGGTTAAGGAGAATCTTGGCATATTTATTAAAGCTGCAAAGATTAGAAGTGAACCGCTTGACCACGTATTGCTTTATGGTCCTCCCGGGCTTGGTAAGACAACCCTTGCATCTATTATTGCAAATGAGCTGGGAGTGAACCTTAGAATTACATCTGGGCCGGCTATTGAGAAACCTGGTGATTTAGCTGCAATTCTTACAAATCTTAACCCGAATGATGTGCTTTTTATAGATGAGATTCACAGATTAAACAGAAGTATTGAGGAAATCCTTTATCCCGCTATGGAGGATTTTGCTCTTGACATAATTATTGGCAAGGGACCAAGTGCTCGTTCCATCAGAATAGATTTGCCAAAATTTACCTTGGTTGGTGCTACTACGCGGGCTGGGCTTCTTACTTCACCGCTTCGTGATAGATTTGGAGTGATGCACAGGCTTGAGCATTACTCGCCAAATGAGCTTGAGAGAATAATCAGAAGGTCTGCAGGAATACTTGGTGTTGAAATTGAAAATAAAGCTGCGAATGAGCTTGCCAAGAGATCAAGAGGTACACCTAGAATTGCAAACAGAATTTTAAAAAGAATAAGGGATATAGCTCAGGTGAGAGGCGATGGCAAAATTAATTTCGAAGTTGCAAAAATGGGATTGGATATGCTTGAGGTTGATGAACTTGGGTTAGACAATATGGATAGATTGATGCTCATGACTATTGTAAAAAAATTTGGTGGAGGTCCGGTTGGGTTAGATACACTTGCGGCTTCTGTGGGGGAAGAAAGTCAGACTATTGAAGATGTTTACGAACCGTATTTGCTGCAAATGGGATTTATATGCCGTACATCAAGAGGGAGAACTGCCACAAAAATGTGCTATGAGCATTTAGGCATGGAGGAACATTAATGAAGCTTCTTTTACATGTTTGTTGTGGACCTTGTGCAGTTTATCCGTTAGAAATGCTTAAAGGCGAAAAAAATATGGAGATATTAGGATTATTCTACAATCCCAATATACATCCATATACTGAATATAAAGCAAGATTGAATTCAGCTGAAATGCTTTTTCAAAAACCAGGTATAGCTTTTGAAGAGCTGGACAGCTATGGATTAGACTTGTTTTTGAAACAAGCTGCTTTTTCACAAAATAGATGCCGGGAATGCTATTCTATTAGAATGGATAAAATAGCAAAAGAGGCAAGTAAACGAAATTGTGATGCTTTCTCAACTACCTTACTGGTTAGTCCATATCAAAAGCATGATATGCTTAGTGAGATAGCAAAAGAGGCAGGGAAAAAATATGGAATAGAGTTCTATTATAGGGATTTTAGAGAAGGCTTCAGAGAAGGGCAGGCAAAAGCAAGAGATTTAGGATTATATATGCAGAAATATTGTGGGTGTATATTGTCCGAGCAGGAACGATATATGCCAAAGCGGAGTGATTAAATGCAATTTGAAGGTATAGGCAAAATACTTATCCTTAGTGGAATAATTTTTTTGATTGTAGGAGCAATAATCATACTTAGCAGTAAACTGGGATTAGGTAAGCTGCCTGGAGATATATTTATAAAGAACGAAAGCTTTACTTTTTATTTTCCCTTAGTTACTTCAATAATAATTAGTATAATTCTTACTATAATATTTAATCTATTTTCTAAAAGATAATATTGATAAAGCAATAAACACAGAAGTTTTGGAGGTATATACTAATGAAAAAATTATCAGGATTCTTTATTTGTCTTTTTATAATCCTATCTATAAGCTCAATACAGGTTTTTGCGGCAATCAAGCTCGTTTATGATGGTAAGGTACATATCTATAATGAAAGACCTGTATCTTTAATTGTCAATAATAAAATTCTTAAGCCTAAAGTTCCACCGGTTGTTCTAAATCAGACAACCCTTGTTCCTGCAAGGGCAGTTTTTGAAGAGATGGGAGCAAAGGTTTTCTGGAAGCAGTCTACAAAGCAGGTAACAATAAAAAGTACAAAAAACACAATTGTATTAGTTGTTAATAGTGATGCTGCTGTTGTTAATGGTAAGAAAGAAAAACTCACAATTCCGGCGAAGGTTATTAATGAAAATACTATGATTCCTTTAAGGTTTGTTTCTGAAAAGTTGGGTATGGAGGTTAAGTGGAACGCCGATAGTTACAGCATAAACATATCTGACAAGAAGACCGGAGATGATTCTTCAAAAGAGTCAGATACTAACACAACAAAGCCAGACCAAAATGGAGCTTCAGGTCAAATTGAAAAAAGCAATACCGGAGTTATTAATAATATCAATTTTCAGAGCAGAAGCGAAGAAACACTAATTAGGATTGAGTCAGATGTGGAATTTTCAGACTTTTCTAAACTTGAGCTCAATGAAGAGGGCAAATCCTTTAGGCTTGTAATAGATATTCCAGATAGGTCAATTGTTATTCCACAATTGACAATTCCCATAGAGGACGGAAGGATTATTAAAATTCGTTCTGCACAATATCAAGAGTCACCCAAAAAGGTTCGGATAGTTTTAGATATGAATACAAAGCGTTCATACAATATTAATTATTCTGATGATAAAAAAGCTTTGATGGTTTCTGTTGGCGGAACTGTGTCACAAAACAATAATACAAATCCTTCACAGAATCAAGATACTATTAAAGATAGCGGAAATTCTAAGGGAACAATAGACGACTATGAGTATCTGAATTCAAGACTTGGAGAGGAAAACAGTATTGCGGTTAAAGATGAAGAAGAAAAGATTTGTGTAACCATAAATAAAAGAAGTGAACAGAAATTTAAAGCTCAAAGAGTTACAGCTCCGAATTCAATTGAGGTAGATATCAATAATGCTGCTTTTAAAGAACAAAGCTTTATGATACCCGTAAGCAGTGCTCCTATAACATCTATAGGAGCAGAACAGGCTAACTCGGCAGGAGGCAAAATAATTATACAAACAGCAGCTCAAGTTCCTTTCCAAGCTATTGAGGAGCCGACAAGCTTTAAAATATATATATATAAGGAAGGATATAAAAATATTAGCTATGAAAATTCAGGGGCAATTTCTACATTGATTATTTCAAATGCTGATACGACTAAACAGATAATTGTTGAACAGGATGCAGATAAGAGCCAGGCTAAAATACTTTTGCCAGAAGGGCTGGTTAATACAGAGCAGCAATCTATGTATATTAATGATGGAATGGTTGAGGGGCTTGAAATAGGTGAGGAAAAGGATTCCGGGCGTGAGATTGATATAAAGTTTTCTAATAAATCAAAGATATCCTATTCTATTAGAACTGATACCAGGAAAAATATTTATGTGTACTTTTTTGCAAGAGACAAGGTTAAGGTTCCGGATGGAGATATTTTAATTGCTATAGATGCAGGCCATGGCGGTAGTGATCCTGGGACAGTATATAAAGATAAAAATGGAGTGGTAAAGGTCAAAGAAAAGGATTTAAACCTTGATATTGCATGCAAGCTGAATAAAATACTTACGGATTTAGGGATTCCTACAATCATGACCAGGACTAAAGATGAAAGAATAGAGCTTCATCAAAGAACTGTTCTGGCAAATAGTATGAAGGCAGACCTTTTTGTGAGTATACATAATAATTGGATTGACAGTCCAACGGTTGCGGGAACTATGACGCTTTATTTCCCATATGATAATGATGATAACGGATTGACAAGCAAGAGGTTTGCGCAAATAATGCAGGAGGAATTGTTAAGGACAGTTGATACTAAAGATAGAAAAATTGTATCCCGACCGGATTTGGCTGTACTTAACTCATCCGATATGCCAGCTGTCTTAGTTGAATGTGGATTTGTTTCAAATGAATCAGACAGAAACAAGCTTACAACAGCAGAACATAGAGAAAAAATTGCAGAGGCTATATATACGGCAATTATTAAAGCACTGGGTGAGCTCGAAAAATAATTTTGATAAAATTATATAAAAAATGAAGGATTTCACACTTTTCTATTGAATTAATCAAATATCACATGAACATGGAGGGATCAGAATGGATATTGAAGCGAAATTTCGGACATCTGCGATGGGATATAATAAAAATGACGTAAATGAATATATAGAACAATCTGCTGAAGAGTATCAGACAAAGATTAAAGAAAAAGATGATGAACTGGTTAAACTTAGAAATCAAATTAAGGAGCTTAAATCACAAGTTGAGGATACTTCAAAAAAGACAACCGAAAGTAATGATGAAAAGACTAAAATAGCTGATGTACTTATTAAAGCACAAGCAACTGCTGAAAGTATTCTTGAAGAAGCAAGACAATCTGCTATTGAAGAAAAAAGAAAGATTGAAGAAGATATAGAAAAAGAAAGAGAAAGACTTGTTGATTTAAAATCTGAGCTTAAGAAGCTTAGAGATTCAGTAACAGAAACCTTAAAAATAATTGAAAAAGATATAAATAATTATGTTGAGGAATAATTAGTAGGTAAAGACATAAGCACGAGAGTGTAATTGATAACTCTCGGCTTTTTTTATGATGTAGTAAAGTTTGCCCCGGAGCCATTCTGTGACTACATTTCATAAAAGCTTCATATATGAACTTTTATTCTTTTATGAATACATACCGTAGAAAAAGAGCGAAATAGAGTGAATGAAGTAGCATGGAGCAATATGATATATATTAGCTAATGAAAAAAGGAAAAAATAACAGAAAAAAAGGGATAAAAAACAGTTGACTTGTGAGAAAACATAGTGCTATAATAACAAAGCTGTCGCACTTAAAGGGCGAGACAACAGGTAAAAACAGCGAATGCACATTGAAAAGTGAACAGAGAAGAGAAGAGTAAAACCTTGTGAGAACCGTAAAAG
>JBLMYQ010000019.1:0-43479 GCA_050258375.1 Deltaproteobacteria bacterium
CCAAGCCTGTGAAACAGCCCCTCGTGGGACAAGAGGCTCATTTCCGTCAAATATTTCCGAAATGCTCCCTATACAAGCATCACCAAGGTGGTCTTTAAATGGCTCAAGAATTTGCTTGGCAACTATTTTACTCTTTTCAGAATAATCTTCTGTTCTTCTATATGCTTTTACAAAATGCCCAATCAACCAGCTCCATACTGTTCCTTGATGATATGCCGAATCTCTGCTAAACATATCGCCTATATATATTCCTTTATATTCAGGATCTTCAGGGGTAAGACTTCTTAGCCCATATGAAGTATAAAGATGTTTCCAAACAGTCTTTACCACCTTCTTTGCCTTTTCTCCCTCAATAACAGGGAAGGAAAGGCTTGCCGCCAAAATTTGATTTGGTCTTATCTTTGCATCTTTAGCTTCGTTATCTATAACATCATAAAGACACTTTTTTTCTTCATTCCAAAATACTTTTACAAATGAATCCTTAACTATTTTTGATGCTTCAGTATAAAGATTGGTTTTTAAATCCAACTTCTGTGAAATATGTTCCATTACCTTCAATGCATTGTACCATAAAGCATTGATTTCTACAGCCTTTCCATGTCTAGGCGTAACCACCCAATCTCCAACCTTGGCATCCATCCATGTAAGCTGAACACCTTTTTCTCCCGCCGTAATCAGCCCATCAGAATCCATTTTTATTGAAAAATCAGTACCGCTGACAAATCTCTCAATTATTTCTTTTAATGATGGAAAAAGCTTGTCTTTAACAAACTCATAATCATCAGTATACTGCAAATATTTATATACTGCCTCAAAATACCAGAGCGGCGCATCAACTGTATTATATATAGGTTCTTGCCCCTCATCAGGAAACATATTTGGTATCAAACCATTTTTTACATACTTCGAAAATGTGTACAATATATCCTTTGCATCCTCAAACCGCTTTGTTACAAGCGTAAGCCCCGGAAGAGCAATCATTGTATCTCTTCCCCAATCCGTAAACCAGTGGTAGCCCGCAAGAATAGTCTTGGAATTTGTTGATTTCCTATATGTTATAAATGAATCAGCAGTTACTACCATTTTGTTTACAAATTCGCTGCTGTACCCTGCTGTTTCTATCAATCCATTAATCCTATCCTGTTCTTTATCAAGAAGCTCTAAGCCATTCACACTATCAATATCATCCAACGAAGCAACAATAGTAATTATTTTGGTTTCCATAGGCTTCAGCTTAATTTCAAAATAGCCGGGAATATAATGGTCTTCAACTGATTTTAAACCTCTTTCCTTTTCAGCTGAATATTCCATATTTGTAAACCACCCATTATCAATACCGTTAAAATTACCTTCTGATGCTTTTATTTTTATAGAAATATCCAAATCATACGGCGTAATTTCTACCAAGGTCTTTTCGGTCTTTTTTGAAAATCTCATAAAGCTTTGTGATGAATCTCCATGATAATCCCTAAAGTTAACCACAGGATTAATTTTAAACACAGCCTTATCATTTCCATTTGAAATTTTATACAATACTACAACTGAGTTTTTACCATAAATCATAAATACTTTTTTTTCAATACTTGCATCCTGTATGCTGTAAATATAAGTAGGAAATGGATTCATTACAAATCTTTGTAGATGATGATAGCCTGTACAAATATACCCCGGAGTTTGATTTGCAAATATATCATATCTTTTGCCATATATTTCAAACGATTCATCAAGCTTAGAAAGTATGAGATGTCTTTTAACGGGAGGATTAAGCGAAGCAGTTAACAGTCCATGATACCTTCTTGAATTAGCCCCAATTATTGTAGAAGATGCAAATCCTCCAATTCCATTCGCTATTATCCACTCTCTCTGTATACCCTGTTCAAAGGTTCTCCAATACGCCTTTCCAAATTCCATATTTTTTCTCCTCATTGGATTAATATGTTTTAAATTCTTTTATCCTATAACCCTATTTTCTGATGTTCTCTTTCAACAGTGGAAGGAAGCTGCGGCATTGATGCTATTTTTTTTATTCTGCCTTTTGTATAAAAATATTCTATCATTTTCTTTTTATCTTTTAATATTATTTCTTCATTTATCAACTTGATTATTGCTGTCGAAAGCTTTCCATGATGATGTCTGACAAGCCCTTTTTCAACATCTATAAGGTCAGCTTTAATAGTCTTGATTCCCATTTTCGAAATGTTAGCTTCATCAATAACAACTCTTTTAGAGCCATCCTGATTGTACTTTTGCTTTAGAGATTCCTTAATAACTCCTCTGTTTACTAAACAATAATCAATCTTTTGCAGCTTTGAATTGTTAGCTATCGCTTTTAAATGCTCAGAAGCCGTATAATTATCCGTTTCTCCTCTTTGAGTCATTATATTGCAAACATATACCTTAACAGCCTTGCTTTCATTAATTGCCTCACAAATACCATCTACCAGCAGGTTAGAAATTATACTTGTATACAGACTTCCCGGTCCAAGAACAATGACATCTGCATCTTTTATTCTTTGAATTACATCCAAAAGAGCAGGTGGATTATCCGGCTCTAAAAATATCCTCTTTATTCCGGTATTTCTCTGCTTGCATTCGTTAACAATATTTGTTTCCCCTAATGCTATACTTTTATCATCTAACTCTGCACACAATCTGATATCTGAAAGCGTTACAGGCAATACATCCCCTGTGACTGCAAGAACATGACTCATTTTTTTCACAGCTTCTTCAAAGCTCCCTGCTACACCTGACATAGCTGCCAAAAATAAATTTCCAAAATTCTGTCCCTTTAACATTCCTTCTGTAAATCTATACTGTAAAAGCTTTTCAAGTATTGGTTCAGTTCTTGCTAAAGCAAGGATACAATTTCTAATGTCTCCCGGTGGAAGCATTCCAAGGTCTTCCCTTAAAACTCCCGAACCGCCTCCATCATCTGATACTGTTACAACCGCAGTAAGATTGGATGTAAAGCTTTTTAAACCCCTTAGCATAGTTGATAAACCAGTTCCCCCTCCAATTACAACCATCTTGGGACCTGATTCAAGATAACGTTTTTCTATTAGCATTTTACCAATTGTTTTGGAATTAACGTGACTATGAAAGCCAGTATCATTCAGAGCTTTAATAATAGTTTTTCCAATAAAGATTATTGACATAATTATAAGAAAAAAACCTGATACAACAGCCATAATACCAATCATAGTTGAAGTATCATATGATATATGTGATGTCATAAAAATTGCAATTCCATAGCTTTGAATAAGTACTCCGATTATTCCGACAAATACCCATCGTTTAATATTCAATCCCGGTCTTAGCCAGTCAATAAACCTCATTACCTTCAGCCCCCCGTTCAGCAGCTGTCCTTACTTATATCTCTATGTTCTATAACTACGTGATGCCCTTTTCCCTCCAGAATAACTGCAAGCTCCTCCGCAATAGTGATTGACCTGTGTTTTCCGCCAGTACAACCTATTGAAATTACAAGCTGTGATTTTCCTTCTTTTATATAATTAGGAATCAGAAATTCCAGCATATCATCAGTTTTTTTGATAAACTCTTTGGTTTCATCAAACTGCAAAACATATTCTTTAACAAGCTTATCTTTACCGGTTAATTTCTTAAGATTTTCAATATAAAAAGGATTAGGTATAAATCTAACATCAAACACCAAATCTGAATCAATTGGTATTCCATATTTAAACCCAAAAGACATTACAGTTATAATTACCCCTTCAAAGCTCTTTCCTTCAAGGAATATGCTGTTAATATGTTCTTTTAACTGCCTTGTTGAAAGATTTGAAGTATCAATAATATAATTTGCTCTCTTTTTAAGACCTTCCAGCAGTGCCTTTTCTTTTTCAATTCCGGTGATAATCCTGCCTTCCGGAGAAAGTGGATGAGAACGCCTTGTTTCTTTAAATCTTTTTATTAAAGATTGATCTGATGCTTCTAAAAACAGTATTTCATAAGAAAATCCCTGTTCCTTCATTGAAGACAAATATTCAAAAAGCTCATCAAAAAGCTTTCCACCTCTGATATCAATTACTATTGCAACCTTTTCAATCTTGTTATTTGTTTGACTGCAAAGCTCTGTAAACTTTGGAAGTAAGGCAGGAGGTAAATTATCCACACAAAAAAAGCCATGATCTTCAAGGAATTTTATTGCCTGGCTTTTCCCTGCTCCCGACAAACCTGTTACTATTACAAACCTCACTTTAATTATCCTTTCTTAACTGTTTGTTCTGTATTGTGATTAGTGGACTAGCCAATGTCTCGCCCCTACTTTACATTTTACACTAATTTAATCTTCTCCAACAATCTTCACTTCTGTTTCTAAATCAACACCAAACTTTATCTTAACAATCTCTTTAGCATATTCAATTAAATGAATTATATCTGAGGCTCTTGCTTTTCCTCTGTTTATAATAAAACCTGTATGCTTTTCTGAAATCTGCGCTCCGCCATGAATATATCCTTTTAATCCTGCATCTTCTATTAATTTCCCTGCATAATAGCCTTCAGGTCTTTTGAATATACTACCTGCGCTCGGATAGCAAAGCGGCTGTTTTTCATTTCTTTGTATCATAAGGCTAGTCATTTTTTCTTTTATTTCAGGTATACTGCTTTTTGTTAGCTTAAGTACAGCTTTAAGTACTATGAGATTTTTATTGCTGTAAAAGCTCCTTCTATAATTAAATTCCTGCTCCTTATCTTGAAGCTCATGAATGTTTCCATCCATATCAATATATTCTGATTTAATAACCAAATCTCCTATTTGTTCTCCATAAGCACCCGCATTCATTACTACTGCTCCGCCAAGAGTACCGGGAATACCACTTGCGAATTCCAGCCTGGCGAGGCTGTTTTTCATTGCAGTATTTGATAATTTTGACAGGAGTACTCCGGTATCCGCCTCTATTATATCATCTTTAATAAATATATTATTAAAGTTATCTAAAATATTTATTACAATTCCTCTTATCCCTCCATCTTTTACTATGAGATTAGAGCCATTCCCAAGTATAAACATTGGGGTATCTTCATTCTTCGCAAATGCTACTACGTTTTTGAGTTCTTCTAAATTAGAAGGAACAACAAAAATGTCAGCAGGTCCTCCAACACGGAAAGAAGTATGCCTATTCATTGGCTCATTAATATGTATATTTTTAATTCCAAATTCATCTTTTAATTTAGTATATAGATGCTCCATTTCCATAAGTCCACCTCCTTCCCCCCCATTCCTCCCTTCAATAGTGAGGAGAGATTAGGTGGGGAATTTTTATAAGCTATTTCAACCTTAAATGCTTTAAAACCTTATCCTTTGAAGTATTAATAATAAGCTCTTCAGGTATACCGCAATCCTTTATTATTTTTTCTATTATCTCAAAGTTTCCTACTTCAAAACTGCTGTGAGCATCACTGCCACAAGAAATTTTTACACCATATTTTTTAGCTGCCAGTGCAACACCTTCTGTATATTGCTCAGCTCCTTTTCTGACATAAAATGATTTATTATTTAATTCTATAAGCTTTCCATATTGCTTTGCCGCTGCTGCTACTTCATCAATATCAATCTCAAAATTAGGATTGTCTGGATGCCCGATAATATCTACATTAGGATTCTCCAATGCTTTTATTATTGTTTTCGTATTCTGGCTTATTGTGCCAGGCTCAATACAAACATCATGCAAGGACGCAATCACAATATCCAATGCTTCAAGTATTTTTTCAGGCATATCAATTGTACCCTCAAAATCTATAATATTAGCTTCTACGCCTTTTAGAACTCTTACTCCATCAATATTATCCGGGAACGATGCCATATTCCCAAAATAAAAAATATCCGGACTTCCTTGCAAGGAAACTCCATGGTCTGTTATTGCTATTACTTCATAATTTTTATTCTTTGCTGAAGAAACAAGTTCCTGAATACTGCTGTAGGCATGACCACTAGAAATACTATGGCAGTGCAAATCTGCAACCAAATTCAAAATTTATTCACTCCAATCTTTTTGGGCAAGTCATTGCCCCGCCCCTACATTATGCTAGGTGAACCATTATCTCGCCCAAATATTACACTGGGCGAACTGATGTTTCGCCCCTACTATTAACCCCTGTGCTGCCAAATCCGCCAAATCTGGTAGTGACATCCAAATCCTCAACCTGAGTCCAGCATACATTAACAATAGGCATAATGACAAGCTGCGCAATTCTATCGCCAGGATTGATAACTTGAGATTCCAAGCCTATATTTACCAGCGCAACCTTAAGCTCATTAATATAATCCGAATCAATTAATCCTACTCCATTACTCAGAGCAATACCCTTTTTAGAGGCTAATCCCGATCTCGCAAATATAAAGCCGGCAAGATTTTTGTCCTCTATATGGATTGCTGCTCCAGTATTTATAAGTATTCTTTCCCCGGGATTTATAGTGACAGGTTCGTCAATACAAGCACACAAATCAAGTCCTGCTGAGCCTTCTGTTGCATATTTGGGCAAACCCCATTCAAGTATTTTATCATTTAATACCTTAATCTTTATATTCGCTGAATTCACAAAGATACCCCTCTCCCAATCTATATTGCCCTAAATGCTTTTTCTAAGTCCATTATAAACTTTGAGTATTTATTCTCATCATCAGGAGTACTAAATTCTTTTATAGAAATTCCGCACTCATACCTATCGTCGCTTCTATCTCTCAATCTTACAACCTCACCTGTCATTGAACAAACTCTGGACGGATATGATAGCAACAACTTAACCTCTAGCAGCTCATTCTTTTTGTATTGTTTCTTTGTAGCTAAAAGCAGCCCTTTTCTACTCAAATTAATAACCGAAGCCGGTTGTTTTTGTTCAGTAAACGCCATTATTCTCAAATTAATTCTCTTAGCTATTCTTGCATTAATGAACTCTTCTACTTCTGTTTCAGGCTTGATTATAAGTGTTAATCCTTCACTTCTTATGTCAATCCCCGTGATTCGTGATTTGAAAAAGTATTCAGCATCACCTTCCGGTACTCTGCAAGCAATTATATCATCTATAAGCAGTCCTGTTTTTTCAAAATCTCTTGAAATAATAAGGTATATCTCTCCATTCTCTACCTTACTAACCAGACTATATACAAATTGATGAAATGGTGAATAATCAACAAACAGATATTTATTTAAGAATTGGCTGAAATCAAACATGTTCTTTTCCTTTCTTGTTGTAAACTTTTTATCAACCATAACTATTATATTTATATAATTCCGCCAATTCAAGCCAAATCTTATATATTTTTATTCCTCGTTCTTCTTTTCCAACTCACTTAAATTATCCAGGACTAGCTTGCCTTTTAATCTTATCAGAGGGTAATCCTTCATTTTTATTACTTTTTCCAAATCCAGTAGGGAAAAATCAATTTTATTTATTTTCTCCTGCTGTTCTTTTTCAGAGGTTGCCCTTAAGGTTTGAAACAAGCTTTTAGTCAAATTGTAATTCTGAGAAACTATATCCCATTTGTTTACTGCTGAAAAAAATATGATATTTCTAATATGATACTTTAATTTTAAAACATCTATAGGAAAATCCACTTTGTAATATACCCAGAAATTAATCAAGGAAAAGGCAAGATTGTTTGCAGATATAACAGCTTCTTCTTTTTTCTTCATAATAATTAAATTCGTAAGTTGATTTAAAGTATTGTCAAAAATATCAATATTATTTTTGGATACACCATCCTTAGCAGCTTGAGGCATATAATCATTCCATTGCATATGAATTTTTTGAACATCCATTAAAGCTTGTTCCCACTTAATAGGTTCTTGGGTAACCAATATGCTCTTTTCTTTTTGCTTATTATTAGTCTGAGCTTCCTGCTGTTGTCCTGAGCTTTGTGACTGCTGGGAGCCTGTTTGACTACCCTGTTCAGATTGATTACCCTCACTCTGCCCTGATTGTCCTCCCTGCTGGTCACTCCCTTGCGATTCCTGCTGCTGCCCTTGACCTTCCTCCTTCTGCAGTTTCTCTTCAGGAATTCCGCTAAACATTGCAAGCATTTTCTGAACATCGCCATCTATTTTTTTCAGCTTGGTAGAATCTTTTTTTTGCTCCTCATTTGATTGACCCTCGTTCGATGATTTTTGTGTATCTCCTTGCTGTTGCTTCTGTTCCTGATCTGGACATCCAGAAAACATAACAGTAATTATAATAACAATTAAAAAAATAAAATTTTTCTTTTTCATCTTAGCACTCCATTTCAATTTTAACTTTAATACTTTTCTTAATTTAGTATTTCCAACATTCTTTGTCAAAATTCGAAAAAAATAAAACCGAAAAATACTTCGGTTTTATTAAGAAAAATCTTTTATAGTTTATTTCCAGCTAAGATTTATAACTATTATTTTATATCAACCTTTGAATTAATCGGAACTATTTGAATCCATATCTGTCCCTTATTAAACATTACCTCAGAGCCATCCTGATACTTATATATGGTTCTCTCAGTTGACTTGTCTTTTTTCCATGTTATATCAACACATTTACCATTCGTAATCAGGTAACCCTTACCCGTTCCTACCGTATCCATCTGTTGTCTGCCTCTATACTTTCCATCAAAATCGGGACCATCACCAAGAGAATAATTTTTTACCCTTTCTATAATAACATTCTTGGCTGTATACTGAACTCCACTGACGGCATCAGTGTGCGGCTTGGTTCCAACAAATCTCTTGTACAGCTTTGTCTTTCCATCGTATTCATATTTTATTTTCTTAAAACCCGAATATACAACATCAACTTTGCTTGCAGCCACTCCGTCATTTAGTTCAACTTCCTTCGGGCTGTAGCTGAATACACTATTTGTTGTTGTATCTCTGTACTTCTTTTTCTTTGCAAGGTTTTTTATTTTCTCCATGCTTGTAAAAGCATTGTGCCAATCAGTACGTTTTACGGGATTTCTCCAAAAAATTGAGCCATCACTGGTAACCCCATTTATATTATTTACATGAAGGTCGCTAATTGTTTTCTGAGCCAGTGGACTCCATCCAAAATGAACATATACCGCATCATGCTCCATTGCATAATGTATAAAATAATGCCTGGAGCTTCTTACAGGACCTATTACTGCCGGGTTTACCCCTTTAAACAATGCCATCAATCTCGAATCAGAACCTTCAACAATCATTTCATAAACTGCAAATGCTTTATCAAGCCCCGAATGTCTTGAAGTAGCTATGCCTTCATTATCAATCATAACTGCAATTGGTCTTTCATCTGTGTTAACAACTACTTCCTCCTGCTGCCTATCAGGTTGTCCTTTTAATTGTGTTTCAGGCAGGTCTGTTAAGTTAGCTGCAGGCTTGTCCTGCTTATTAAAGCACCCCGGTACAAAAACAAGGCAGAGTGAAATGAGAATTAGTAAAGTAACTATATTAGTTTTTTTCATATGTACGCCTCCACTTAATAATAGTTGATAATTAAAACCTTTAAAGCAAATAAGTTAATTGATACATTTAATTTCTTTAGAAAATTGGTAATGTTTATTAATCCTTGTTCATATTTTAGCATTAATACATATTTTTTTCTATGTATTAATTATTTTTTCAAAAAAGAAAAAAATTACGGTCAACCTCTTGAAAAAAATGGAATTAGTGATATAATATTTTCTGTCTATCTAATGCAAGCAGCTTAAGTAATTTATCCTCGCAATAATAATTGTGAAGAAAGTCTAACGAAAAAGTTAATATTTGTAAACCAGGTTGTGTATCTTGTTGTAAAGGACGTTTTGTAGTTTAAAACTGCACCGTGTCATCTTGGGAAAACATTTTTATTGCTGGTTGGTTTTTGGATGTTAAAAAAGGAGGAATTGGTATGAAGAAAGTGGTTAGTTGGATGTGTGTATTGGTTATGCTGGCCGCAGTATTTATGACTTTGGGCGTAAAGCCTGCAGCTGCAAGCGAAGGTGGTCAACCGCAAATTATCAGTGTCGTGATGGATGGACAAAATATTGCTTTTTCTGACCAGGGACCGATTATGGACGAATCTACAGGAAGAATTATGATTCCGCTCCGCTCGGTTATGGAAAGTCTGGGAGCTCAGGTATCCTGGCAAAGCAACAAGGCGGTTATAAAAAAGGGCGAAACAACAATCATTTTGGGAGAAAGCTCAATGGCACCCGTTGTAAACGGTAATGTGAAGTTTTTGGATTCGCCTGCAAAACTATTAGGCGGCCGCATGATGGTTCCTGCAAGGTTTATCGGTGAAGCCTTAGGCTATGGTGTCAATTGGGACGGGAATACTCAAGTTGTAAGTATATCAACAAATGCTGTACCGGCACCTGTTACCGAAGCTGTATCGGCTCCCATGCAAACAGCTGCAGAAATTGCTCCTAAGCCTGCGCAGACGCTTTCCAATGGATTGCTTCCGGATGAAGATAAAATTCAGAAAGCACTGACTCAGGAGGATATCCAGCGGCTGCAGAGTTATCCTGTAATTGGAATAGCAAAAGCAGATTTAGATAAACAACCAGCATCTGAGCGTGCAACATTCACCAAGGACTTCAGCGGTTTCAACCCAGGCCGTAAAGCTTCTGTTTTAAATGCATTAGCAATCCTGAATGATATTTCGTCTTTTGACTATGAAGCCTTTGCAAATCCGGCATACACTGAAGATTTCTTAAGAAAGAATTATTGTATTGGCGAGCGCATGCCTGCTAATGAAGAAACAATCAGAAACTTTATCGCTAAAAAGGTTTCTAACAAACTTAAGGTAAAAGTCTATTTGCTCTCTTCCGAAAACCTTATATATCAAGCTTCGACAAACTACACTGCTATAAGAGTGAAATGCATCTTTTATCAAACTGAAGGAGCCCTGATTTATAGAGAGGGCTCAACACGTGGAAAGTGGTATTATCAGGACATGGAATTTTTGTTTAAAGCACCGGGTGGAGGACGTGAAGGTAATACTACCGGTTTAGTAATTTCCGGCACCCAAAAACTCAATGCTCCACAGCCGTATTTCAACTAATAATTTTAAACTGCCGCTATTTTAGTGGCAGTTTTTTCTTATTTCTTTATACATACAGCAGAAAAAATGATATAATTATAGTAGGAATATTATACAAAAGGAGAGTAAAAAATGAAAAAACAATTTATAAGGGCTTTGTTCGTTGTGACTATATTTTTTGCTTTTTTTCAAATTAACTGTTTAGCAGCAAGCTTTACTTCTCACTGGGCATATGAAAGCTATCTGATTGCTAAAGAAGATAATTGGCTAGTGACTGAAGATGCTGGGGACTTTGCACCTGATTTGCCTTCTACAAGGGAAAGAGCTGTTGCCACACTTGTGCAGGCATGGGAAATGGCTGTAATTAACGGAAAGACAGAAAACTACCTGAAATCTCCTTCAAATGACCCATTGAATAAATTTGCCGACACTTCTAAAATATCACCCAGATTCAAGAATGCAATTGCAGTTGCAGTTGGAAGCGGCATAATACAAGGAAGTGGAAATAAAATAAATCCAAAAGGCAATATTACTAGGGCAGAATTTGCAGTAATTCTTTCAAAAATAATTAAAATGCCTTCAAATACAAGTAAATCTGTTTTCAAGGATAAATTGCCTGCCTGGGCAAGCACTGCTATTTTGAAAGCTTACTCAGCAGGCTTGATTAGCGGATATCCTGATAAAACCTTCAAACCTCAAAAGGCTATATCAAATGCAGAAGTACTCTCAATGATAAAAAAATGGGCATATGGCGAAAATATATACTCTGCTTTGAATGATGCCCAGCTTAAGCGACTTAACTCATACCCTGAGGTTAAGGGAGATTATTATTTAAACAATCTTCAATATAGAAATGAAAATAAGGAAGAGTTCCACCGTTTAGCAAGAGCTGCAAAAGAATATGTGACACTACTTGGGACGTATAGCTATAAAGATTTGCAGAATACACAAAAACGTGAAGCATATAAAAGCATTTATCTCAAGTATTGTCTTAATTCACCAGAAAATGTGCAAAGAATTGATAAATACATAGATAATATAATAAAGACTAAAAGAATAAAGTCTACACGATTTTTAATCAGCAGCACTACCATATACAGGCATGGCTCATATAATGCGGCATCTATTCGAGGAATAGAAGAATTTAAAATGCTTGAAGGTACTCCTGCAGATGCTGGTACTAAAACAGGTAAAACTTATCAAAGAGACATAGAATTGATTATTCAGCAAACCGTAAATGGAATAAGGCTTTTTGAGGCTAAAAACCTTTCGAAGCCTGTGCTTGTAAAATAATATATAAAAGGGTGAATTTTAATGAAAAAAAGGTCATTTTTATTATCTTTTTTATTCACGGTAATCGTATTGATTGTATCAAGCTTTTCATGTATGGCAATGGAAGAAGAAGTAGTGCCAGAACAGGAAAGTAATGGTTTAACGATTCATTTTGATGGTCAGGGAAATGCTAAAACATTCACAAGCCCTTATAATGATGTGAGTGGTGGTAATATCAAGTACAGAACTACCGTCAAGTACCTTAGTGCTTATGCGTATTCTGTTTCTCCAACTGGTCCGAATCAGAATCAAGCTCCTATTGCTCAAATTGAAAATGTTCAGGCTGATCCTACAAGCAGCTCTGGTATATATACAGGCGAGTTACCTGGTGACATAAAATTCTTTTTAAACAGCCATAGAGGCAATTACTGCAAAGTAGTATTTCACCCTATTGTAGAAGCTTACTTTGCCAGTGCTACCAGTTATGGCATTCCTGCCTACCCAATGTTATCTCCTAATAGTACTTATAAATTTGATGAACTTGGAAATAATGGAAACGCCAGTAATCCCCACAGATTTGATGATGATACACTTTTTTGGCAGCATATAAACGCACAGTCCAGAGATGATTGTACCACTAAATTTAATGGTAGAAATCCAACCGGATTCCACTTTGCTGATGGCTCTAATTATGGACCTGGTGTAACTGCACATAAAAACTCGTATAATGGAGTTATTGAATACTATGACCAGGAAGGTGGCGTTTATGGTTCTTATATAGGCTGGGCATCAACACCAGGAAATCCTTTTGCAACATTTGAAGCTATAGATTCCAGATTTACAAATACATCCTACCTTATTCCCCCTAAAGGCCCAACCATTACCTTTCAGGAATGGACTGGTCCCGGCACATTTCACCAGGAAACAGATTCTCTAGGAAATGATATATGGGTTATGGATAACCCTCTTTCGAAGATTGCCACTAATACTATCTCCTTCAAATATAAAGTTGATGTCCAAGATATACCTAAAGCTTCATACACTGGACAGGATCCTAGAAGTAAAGATTTTTTAGTAGCTATCTATAAAAAAGTTGGAGCAACAGACCAATACATTGACCGTACAGATATGCTCGACCCAAACTCAGCAGTATATGACTCAAATAACCAAAGATATCTTGCACCCAGCTCTTCTACTGGACGCAGCAATGCCTGTAATGAAGTAATATTAAAGGCTAACAGCCCTTATACTGTATCCTTCAATTTAAATACCAGTTCACTTGCAGATGGAGTTTATAAGATAAGTGTTATTGTTAATGATGCAAGCAATGTGAATAATGCAGGCAACAATGGTATTGAACCATATGATCCTCCAAGGCATCATTCTGAATTTTTATTTACCATAGGCAGCGGCTTAAACCTTGCTATCACTGATATCAATGCTTCAAGCTTGAGCTTTGTGCCAGGTGGTACATACACTGCTACTGCAAAATATTCTGTAATGGGTAAATTCCCTGCAGGAGCAAAGGTAAGAGGTTATCTATTCGCTCCCGGTACTTCTCCATATGATTCCCAAAATCTGATAACTTCTGATGAATATGCTGCCAAAGCCCTTACTGAACCCGGGAGGTCTGGAACAGCTGTTCCGCTGGATACAGAAGGCAGTAATTATGTATTTAGTTTTCCTTTTACTATTCCTACAACTTATACTGCTGATAAATTTACATTAAGAGCTGAAATAATTCCGGAGGCAGCAACCCCTCCCGAAATTAATCCTTATCAACCTTATCCTGACCAAATAACAGATAATGTAAAACAAAAAGACTTCTCAATGAATAAGACTCGAGCAGTTATACCAGTTGCCTATGATCTTGGTATTTATCCAGCAACAGAAAAACTAAAATATTTTACAAATCAAGTTAGGGTAAATGCTTATTGGCTGCCCACAGGTGCTGGTACCTTTGATGATAAAACATGGCGTCAATTCTGGGGAACCAATACAACGTTTTCTACAGGTATCACATATAATGGTGAACCTATAATAGGTACAAAAGCAAAAAGTACAAATGGAGCGGATACTCTAAGTGGTACTGGCTTTGATTCAGGTACGAATGCATATACTCTATTTTGTGATCAGGTAAATATCCATAATCCTATTTCAATTTTTACAACAGATGCAAGTTTAACTGAAAATTTAAACTGCCAAACAACGCTAAAGAACAAACAGGATTTTGGAAAGACTCCGGATCATCAACATATAAAAACACATGACTATGGCGACGCAGGTTGGGATGGTCCAGATGAAGGTGGATGCAAGAGACTAGGTAAGTAAAATGAAACAGGCTGATGACATTCACCTTTGTCATCAGCCCTTTTTTTACATTATATATTTATGAATTATCATTTTTGCTGACTGCTGTAATCATCTAAAGCATTCCAGTCAAGGTTATAGTAGAAAACGCCTCCTCCACCCAATCCACCATCATTTTTATTCTTATTGGTAAAATCATAAATCTTATTATCAGCAGGCAACGTAGACTGTAGCGTTGTATCTTTCCCGTTAAGACCTACCAGCGGACCTGTAATATCAAACTTTATTCCTAGCAAGCCTCTCTGCTGCTTATTGTTTAAAAAAGCTTTTGCTGTCGGCGGCAAGTAATAAATGAATTTCCACCGAATTTCTTCCTTTTTATTATCTCTAGACATGCGCAATGATTCTTTACTGACAATTTCAGTTCCAGGGATTTTATCTATTATTTGACCACGCGGCACTGATATTTGTGTATATTTATTTGTTAAAGGAAGATTATAGAGTTTTTTACTTGGTTCGTCATACTTCACATCTACAAGGTTACCACAATAAAAACTTGGAGTTATTTCTACGCTGCTAAAAGCAGAACCATCAAAGTCACTAGAATCAATGGAAAATTCTAATAAATATCCCAAAGAAATATGTCTGTTTTTGGCTTCTTTAGCAGTCTTTAAAGGCATTTTATCAACGCCCATATTCTTAGGAACATATTTCCAATATATATCATCTACTTTCATTATCCTGAAATTATATAGTCTAGGCTGTCTGACAAGAAAATCTATTTTAGCCGGAATATCCTCCTTAATACTAGATGGCAGACCAGCAGGTACCTGCTTGGTTTTACAGCTAACATTATTAAAATCCCATGCATCCTCTATAGAGAAAGTACCTAGTTGAGTTTCAACATTAGGTCCAGGTTGAGAAAATAATCCATAGGTTCTTAATTTAAACTTAAAAGTCCACTCTACTAAATCACCGGGGTTACCTCCTGAAGGTGTAACCGGAGCTACATCACAGGTAACATCTTTTAGCTCTGGTATATTAGTATCATTAACCACAGTAGTCGTGCCATTCATATACGCCTTAGCACTATCATCTTTTAAATTATTTTCAAAAACATCAGGATTACTAACAGGATCTCTTACCAAATCAATTACTGCATCCTTTTTATCTCCATGAATTTTAACCCTTACTGCTTTGGTATATCTGCTGGTATAAAATATTACTGTATTGTGCTCATCATCATATGTAGCTGATACAGTATCAGCAGCATTAGTATTCCCTGAAATAGCAGCACTGGGATCGGAATAATTGCCAGTGAGCTTAAAAGGAGTAGATGTAGATTTAGGATTAATGTTAGTATATGCTCCCCCTTGTCCATTAGGATTATGAGTGGTATCACTGCTGTAATAATTAAATATAGGCGTATATACTGTATATTCAATAGAGCTATAATTATATGCACTTCCTTTTTCATTCATTCTGCTGTTAAAATAAAAATCATTTGTATAGTGTCCATCAAATATATTCGGCCTATTAATTGTTAAATTATTATTGTTGCTTATAAAGTCGTAGAAATGATATTTTTGTTTATTATGAGCACTATCACTGGGATTATCACAATGCTGAACGCATTGGCACTGACATTGGCATTGGCAATCGCAATGCTTACAGTCACATCTGCAACAATCCGTGCATGAGGCCAATAGCATTCCTTCAGTATCCGCTTGTGCTAATAACATCTCATCAGAGTTATCTTTAAATTCGAAGTCACCGGAAAAAGAATCCTTTAATAATTTTTTTTGCTCGTTAGAGGGTTCTTGTGCGTCAACAGATATTGGTCTATTTAATTGGGTAATAAGAAATAACAATAGAACAGCTTTTTTACCATCCATTAAAAAACCTCCTTGAAAAATCAGAAATTAAGCTATAATTTCTAATATAATAATATTATAACGCAAAAATCAGCAAGAGTAAACAAGTTATAAGCCTGCTAATTAATTTGAAACCTCAAAAAATGATACTTCATTGCATTTATTATAATTAAGCTTGCTGCCGAGCTTATCAAACTTCTTTTTTGTTTCAGTTATAAAATTCCATTTTGCCTTATACATTGAGCAAAGTAGTGTATTACATTTCAGTACATCACCATTTATCTGATAGTTATATGCAATACATATTTTGCAGGCTGCGTTTTTACATTCACCACAATTAATATTCTCTGAATGCATATCGCTTTGATGTATATCAAAGAAAACTTTTCTAATCTCATTATCAACAGTGTTATTAATTACATTCCCTATTCTAAAACTACGATTATAAAAATACATTCTTGCACAAGGATATATATCGCCAGTTGGAGTAATTGTGCAAAATGTTTTTCCGGCTGTGCAAAAGTTTCTTTGACGTATTTTATCATAATTATTTATAGAAATTATATTCTTTGCTTGTTCATAAGGATTTAATGAATGGGATGATATGCATTCCTGATAAACATAGTCTGAAATTAAAGACATCTGTTCAATATAAATAGATACATCATCTTCACTCCAATTTTCTTCATCAGATAACATAAATTCTAGCTTTTTTATTCCAAGCTGCCTAAAATATTTATAGCTCAAAAAAATACTTGATATGTTATCCTTTGTAATTACTGAATGTGTATGAAAAGAAGAGATTTCTATTTTATTTTTTTTAAATAATTTCTTAAGCTTTAATATGTTTTCTAAAACAATTTCCGAAGTCGGCTTATCGTTTTGAGCTCGTCTATATTTGTCCTGAACCTGAGGAATACCATCTGTAGAAATTTGAATCTTAATATTTTTAATAGTTCTATACCAATCTAAAAAAAATTTTTCAATTTTTTCATTATATATTGTACCATTTGTCATAAGCGAAAAAAATAATTTAACATTGCATTTATTGGCTTTATCTACAGCATAGTGAAAAAAACTTATCATTACATCAAGATTAAGAAGAGGCTCTCCTCCAAAGAAGTTTATTTCAAGATTCTTTTGTCCATTCTTTTGAGCATTATCAATCAAAAAATCTGCAGCTTTTTTTGCTGTATTAAAAGACATATAACTACTATTACATCTAGCAGCATTTTCATAGCAGTATTTACATCTTAAATTGCAGTCTTCGGTTAACATTAAATCACACTCAGTAAATGGTATAGCTTCAACCATTTTAATGCTCCCTACCTTTTAATAAAATTCTAAAGCTTTTATTCAAGTTCTCCTAAATATTAGTTAATATATAAAATTATTTATCTTAATTTGTATTCTTAAAAAATTTCATCTCGTTACATTTATTATAATTAAGCTTGTCAGCAAGATTAATAAAGCTCTTTTGTGCTTCAGTTATAAAATTCCATCTTGCCTTATACATTAAACAAACAGCTGGATCGCATTTAAGCATATCACCATATTTCTGATAGTTGTATGCGATACAGACACATTCTTTATTTCCGCATTCACCACAATTAGCCTCCCCAGCATACATATCTTTTCGACAAACATCAAAAAAAGTTTTTCTGATTTCTTTATCAATAATACAATCAGATACATTACCAAGCTTAAAACTGAAATTATAAAAATATGTTTTGTCACATGGATATATGTCCCCATTTGGGACAATTGCACAAAATTTTTTTCCTGCTGAGCATGTATACTTATTAATAACAATTTTCCCCGGAATTCCGGTTCCTCCTGCATCGTAGTAAGGTTTTAGTGAACCTAATGATATGCATTCCTGATAAATATAGTCAGCAATAAACGACAATTGTTCATTATAGGTAGAAATATCATTTTCATCCCACTCTTCTTCATTTGCCAACGAAAATGTGGGGATTCCTATTTCAAGCTGTCTAAGATATTTATAACTAAAAAAAAGACTCGACATGTTATCCTTTGTTAATACTGAATGCGTATAGATAAATGAGGTATTTATGCTATTATCTTTAAAGAGTTTTTTAAGTTTCATTATGTTCTTAAAAACAATATCCGAGGTAGGTTTATTATTTATAAACGCCCTATTTTTATCCTGAATTTCCGGAATACCATCAATAGAAATCTGAATATCTATACTTTTTGTAGCTTTATAGCACTCTAAAATGAAATTTTCAATCTTTTTATTATATATCGTACCATTTGTTACAATTGAAAAAAACAAGCCAATATTATGTTTTTGGGCTTGCTCTATAGCATAATGAAAAATTTTTATCATTACCTCAAGATTAAGAAATGGTTCTCCTCCGAAGAAAGTTATATTAAGAAGTTTGTTATCGGATTCTAATGCATTGTTAATTAAAAAATCTATAGACTTTTCCCCAGTTTCAAAAGACATATAATTAGTACTGCATCTGTTTGTATTTTCATAACAATATTTACACCTTAAATTGCAATCTTCAGTTAATATTAAAAAGCATTCAGTAAATGAAGTAGTTTCATTCATTTTAGAAACTCCTTATATTTCTCTTAATGAAATCTATAGGTTTTATTGAATTTATATATGCTTATTAGTTTAGTATATAGCTTCCTTTCTTTTAATTTATGCTTTTAAAAAATGTCGTCTCATTACATTTATTGTAATTAATTTTTTCATAAAGCTTATCAAACCTCTTTTTTGTTTCAACTATGAAATTCCATTTTGCTTTATACATTGAACAAACCGACGGACTACATTTCAGCATATCACCATACTTTTCATTATTATATGCCATACATATGACACACTCTGTATTCTGGCACTCACCACAGCTATTATTGCCTGCATGCATACCTTCACGGCATGTATTAAAAAACCTCTTCACAGTATTCTCATCAACAGTACCCTCAAATACGTTTCCTATTTTTTTACTAGGAGCATAGGTATATACTCTGTGGCATGGATATATGTCACCATTTGGAGCAACTGAACACAATGCTTTTCCTGCCTCACATGTATATTTAGTAATATTAGGTCTTCTTTGTACCGCAAATCCTGAAGCCTCATAATAAGGCTCTAAAGAACCTGTTGAGACACATTGCTGATAAATATAATCAGTAATAAGGGATAATTGCTCACTATAAATAGATATATCTTTTTCGTCCCAATCAGCTTCATTTACCAAGATAAATTCGCAATTTTTTATTCCGAGCTGTTTAAAATATTTATAGCTTAAGAAAAGGCTTGAAAGGTTATCCTTGGTGAGTACTGCATGTGTTCGTATAGAAGAAGTACTTATTTGATTGTTTTGAAAAAGTGACTTAAGCTTTATTATGTTTTTTAAAACAACTTCTGAAGTAGGTTTATTACCTATAAATACCCTATTTTTATCCTGAACCTCTGGAATTCCATCGGTTGAAATTTGAATATCTATATATTTTGTAGCTTTATATACATCTAAAAGAAACTTTTCATATTCTTTATTATATATTGTACCATTCGTAATAATTGCAAACCTTACTTGTATATTATATTCATTCCCTTTGGCTACGGCATAAGGAAATATTTTTGTCATTACATCGAGATTAAGAAGTGGTTCTCCTCCAAAAAAAGTGAGGGTAATAAGTTTGATATTATGTTTTATTGCGTTATCAATTAAGAAATCCACAGATTTTTTTGCAGTTTCCAAAGACATATAACTATTATTGCATCTGTTAGTGCTTTCAAAGCAATAGCTGCATCGCATATTGCAATCATCAGTTAAAAACAGATAACATGCTGTAAATGAAGTAGTTTCATTCATTTTAAAGACCCCTTGCTTTTTGGAGATAAGTTTTTTGTCAATTCGTTATATAAGTTCTTTTGAAATGCACAAAACTCTTTAGGTATTGTACTGAATTTTCCATAAACATAATAATTTGTTGCAAAACAAACATAGCATCTGTTTCTTATTTCAGGTTTGCATTCTCTACATCTTTTAGGAAATATTTCGTAATTATTCTTTTCAAATATAAATTCTCTTTTTTTAATATCTATTCCATTATAAATATTACCCATTAAAAATAAATCATCGTCAAAAATGCTGTTGTAGCACTTATGGCAAGGATATATGTTACCATTAGGGATAACTGCAAAGCCACAAATACCTGCTCCGCAGCAGCTGTCTATTCCATAAGGATTTGTTGCTGTACAGGTTTGATTAATATTTGCAACAGAGAAATTGCAGCTGTGCGTTGTTGTATGCTTCTGGAGCTTGATTATATCTTGTGTAAGATATTCAATATCCTCATTTTCCCAATAGTCATTATGATCAAAAATACTGTAATTATAAAACCCTGAATAATCATAAAGGAAGAGCAGCACCTTTGCAAAGTATTTAACATTTCTTTTTCTGATAATTGATGTAAGACTGACTTTAACACCATATTTTGCAGACAAAGCAACCAATTGCTTAAAGTCAGTATAAATAGCATTATTTCTGTCATTGTATAGGATATCTGCATCTACATCATATCCATAGGTTTGGAGACTGATATGAAGCTTAGAACCTAAGGTTTTGAAGTATTCAATTTTATTTTCGTCTATTTCAGATTGATGAATAGAGATGGCATATATGGGAATATTGCCTGAATAGTTTTTAAATCTATCGAAGGATTCTGTATACTCAATGACTTTTTTTATTAGTTCAAAGTTATCAAGGCCCTTTTTCAAAATAAAAGTTATGGTCACTTTGATAACCTCTTCTGTCAATTGATTGAGGAACATATCTACCGACTTCTTAGCCGCATCCCAATCCATAAGGCTCTTATCATCTATATCATCAGAAATTACTAAAGTCAAATCCCAGAATGGTTTTATTTTATCTATTATTGGATTATCAGAGCTCATATAAATCCCCCCTAAGCCATCAAAGCATATACTTTTATTTCATAAGTATATGTCAAAACACATCGTTTTTCAAGGAATACGTAGTCTAAAATTATAGGATTATCTGGAATTTTGATTTTTATTGTTTAAAGAATATAAATTCGAAGCTTATCTTTAATACCATATTATCAATTTACACTCTGAAAGAATGCAGCCTCATTACATTTTCTATAATTAAGTTTATCTGAAAGTTGGTCAAATCTTTTTTTTGTTTCAATTTCAAAAGTTTTTTTTGCCTCATCATACCTTAAACGATTTGATTTCATGTATTTATTACATTGGGTATTTTCACAATTAAAACAGGTATCATCATCCACTAAGGAGCTGCTGTGGCAAATATCAAAAAAAGTTTTTTCAATATTATTATTAAGAACACCATCAAATACATTTCCAATTTTATAGTTTCTATTATTAAAATACATATTAGTAAAAGAATATATATCTCCATTTGGAGCAATTGTACATTCTTTAAGTACTCTCTCTTTATATTTTTCTTCGACTGGTCTTAAACCAATAAGTAGATATGCATTCTCATATGGAATTAAAGAACATGCCTTAATACATTCATCATATACAGAATCTGCAATAAGCGATAATTGTTCAATATATTCAGGAATATCCTCTTCTTCCCAACTTTCATTATACGACATCATAAATTCAATATGATTTATACCAAGATGCCTAAAATATTTATAGTTTGAAAAAATTTTAGGTATGCTCTCCTTTGTTAATACAAAATGCGTATAAAAAGAATTAGCCTCTATTTTATTTTGTTTTAAAAATGCTTTTAATTTTAATATATTTCCTGAAACAATTTTAGAAGTTGGCTTATCGTCTATAGTCCTTCTATTCTTATCCTGAACTTCCGGTATTCCATCAGTTGAAATTTGAATACTTACGTTGTTTATAGTCTTATACCACTGTAAAATAAATTTCTCATATTGAGTATTATATATTGTGCCATTGGTAATAAGTAAAAACCATATTTTAATATTGTATTGATTTGCTTTTTCTGTTGCGTAAAAAAAGAATTTTGTCATTACATCAAGGTTAAGAAGGGGTTCACCTCCAAAGAAAATAATATTGAGATACTTGATGCCATGTTTTAATGCATTATCAAATAAAAAATCCGCAGATTGTTTTGCCGTTTCAACAGACATGTAGCTATTACTACATCTATTAGCATTTTCATAACAATACTTACACCGCAAATTGCAATCTTCAGTTAAGATTAAATAGCATAAAGAAAACGAAACGGTTGTTCCCATATACTGAGCCCCTTAATACAATTAAAAATTCATAATTTTCTTTACATCATTATATAACATAATACCTTATCCTTCAAATCGGAAATCCTTCCCTTTTATTTCAAAAACGGCATTAAATTATAGTGGCTAACCAATTGGAACAACATCAGCATAATCAAAACTCCCAGGAAAGACCCGACTATAACCTCAAAAACACTGTGAATCTTTGCCTCTACTCTACTCTGAACCACAAGCAAGCTAAGTACAAGTGCAAGCGTAAATATTTTTATATCTTTGGTTAGAATCCATATGCTAGTCAGAATTGCAAACGCAAGTGCTGAATGACCGCTAGGCATTCCTCCCTCAAGTGGTGTACCTGTTCTAAAATATGCTTTTACAAAAATTATGCAAATCATGGTTATAAGCAGCGCGATAAATATGATATGTATAGGCGTATTATCCAATTTATCCATAATACTTCTTGCAGTAGGCTCAACCTTGTCAAAGAATGTAATATATCCAACAATGACCGCATTTCCGGCAGCTATCAGTACCGCTCCGGCCGCAACATCCTTTGCTACCTTTGCTATGGGGTGATACTCATCTACAATTATATCAACTACCGCTTCTATTGCTGTATTAACCATCTCACCAAAAATAACCAGCGTAATTGTTATAAACAGCGTTATTATCTCGGACCTTTCAAGGTTATAAAAAAGGCTCAGAAACAGCACCAAAATTGCAGCAGAACAATGTATTTTCATATTTTTCTGCGTTCGCACCGCATAAATTACTCCATTAATAGCATTATTAAAACCATCAATAAGATTCCTGTTTTTCAGCAACGCCGCCACCTTCCTTTTCACCTTGTAAGATTCATCAGTTTCATAATTTGTTCTTCTTTTTCTCTCATTAAATCCTTATCCTTTTTGGTAATATGATCATACCCTATTAAATGAAGAAAACCATGAGCAGCAAGATATGCCGATTCTCTCTCAAATGAGTGACCGTATTCTTGAGCTTGCTCCACTGCTTTTTCCAAAGAAATTACTATGTCGCCCAAAGTATTTATGTCATTATTTTTATTTATAATACCCTTAATTTCAGCTTCTTCATACATAGGAAACGATAATACATCAGTAGGCTTGTCCATATTTCTAAACTGCCTGTTCAGTTTACGGATTCCGATATTTCCAGTCAGAACTATGCAAACCTCAAATTCAGCTTTAATGTTTTCAACTTCAACTGCCTTTGATACCACGTTTTTAATTGCTTCCCTCAGTTCTTTATCAACTGTAACCTTTTTCTGCTTATTTATTATCGAAATTTTCATATTGCTCCTCCCCATTCTCAACCGCAATAAGACTATCAAGCGGATCAACAATTTCTATAGTTTCATCTTCATCTAATGCCACTGTACTAAGCTCCGGATACTCTATTCTTCCATGGAAGTAGCCATTTAGAACCTTCATAAATGCCTTCGCAATTAAATCCATATCTTTGAGTGTCAAATCACATAAATCAAGCTGTCCATCATCTAATTTATCTTTGATGATTTTTCTTATTAATCCTTCAATTTTCCCTTCAGATTTATCTGGCATTGAACGCACAGCTGCCTCTATTGAATCAGCAAGCATAACTACCGCCGCTTCTTTTGTTGTTGGCCTTGGACCTTCGTACCTGAAGGCCTCTTTTCTAGCCTGATTTTCCAATCTTTCTGTCTTTTTTGCCTTGTGAAAAAAATACGCAACAAGAGTAGTTCCATGATGCTGCAAAATTATGTCCCTTATTGCCTTGGGAATTCCATATTCTCCGGCAAGCTCCGCACCATCTTTTGTGTGTGAAGTTATAACTAAAGTACTTAAGCTAGGAGTCATTCTTTCATGAGGATTATCAGAAAATTGATTTTCTTTAAAGAAGTATGGTCTTTTAAGCTTTCCTATGTCATGATAATAAGCTCCAACCCTTGCCAACAAAGCATCTCCACCTATCGCTTCAGTAGCAACCTCTGAAAGATTACCAACCAGTAAGCTGTGATGATAAGTTCCTGGTGCTTCAAGCAAAAGCCTCTTTATTAAAGGCTGATTTGGATTTGACAGCTCAAGCAGTTTTATTGGTGTAATAATGTTAAATGTGCTTTCCCAAAAAGGTATTGTGCCTGTTGCCAGAATGATTGAAAAGATACCATTAATAGCGCTGATACCGCTATTAACAAGTAAGTTGTACAGAGATTCTCTATGTACAATTCCAAAAAATGCAGTTATAAGTGCAAAAGTAACTGCTATTGCCACACCTGCAAATGCAAGCTGCTTTCTTTGCTTACCCTTTGAAACAAGGAATGAAGCAGCTGTCCCTCCAATTAACGAAAAGTATAAGAAATTTATATCTCCCTTTAAGAGCATTGATATTACAACAGAAATCAATACATTAATAAATACCGCCAGGTTTGTATTTATCATTATTGATACTAAAATTGGCGCAAACGAGAATGGTATCAGATACACAGAAATTTGTGAAAATCCCCATGCCATGATTAATGTTATAACATAAATTATACTTAATAAAATCAGTTCTGCCTGACTTTCAAGCATTTGCCAGTGATAGTTGTAAATAAACAGAATAAATAAGCTTATAATCATTGTCAGAGCAGCTAAAACTCCAATAAAGAAAACAATATCAACCTTTTTATCATTCTTTATGAAATTTAATTTTTTTAGCATTTCAATCTGTTCATGCGTTATAATATCATTCTTTGCAACAATTATCTGCCCTTTATCATATTTTACTGTATTGCTTGCTCTTGCTCGTGCTTCCTGCTTTGCTCTTTCTGTCTGAATCTTGTCTTCAATCATATTGGGTCTGATAATTTCGCCAATAAATATTTGGGATATTTCCTTATACTCAGGAGAGTTTAATTTGTTTGAGCTAAAATTATATACTTCTATCTCACCTTTAGCATCTTTAAGGCTTCTTTCCAATGACTCCTCAGTGATTCCCTGGTTCATTATTCTGGATGCAACCTTACCGGTTATATCCACAAATTCTTTCAACTCTTCATCATTGAGTGAAATTATTTTGTCAATTTGATTATCAGAAATATTTATTTGCTTTTCTTTAAATAGTTTTGAGTATTTATCCAATATAGCCTTTTTATTTTCTGCCGCGGAATTTCTTTCAAGCAGCACTAAAGTCAAATTCAAAGAATCTTTTGTTATAACGTCTTCACGACTGTACTTAGGAGTAACTATCGCCGCAGCAGCCTCCCTGTTCCTCTTGGTTGAGATATCATCTATTACCTCACTAGGTGCATAAATTACAAATTCGGACTTGTCACCTTCTTTCAGTTCATACTTTTTAGGCTCTGCTGCATTGACAACAATAAAGCAAGATACTATCAATACAGAAAGACCTATAAATATTCTCTGAAAGGTTTTATTATGAATTATTATATTTTTCTGTTTTACAATTTTACTTTCTTCCATTTCAGTCATCATTCGTCCCTCACTTTTTTTCTTTTTCTTCCCTCTTTAGTTATAGGGAGGGAAGATAGTAGGGTGAGTTGCTAATTGCTAATTCTTTCCTCTATTCCTATGCTTTCAATAGCTTCAACAAGCACTCTGGTTCTGACATAATCGGGATAGTTAAATGAGTATTCCTTTTTATCAACTACTTTCATACTGGCTCCTAGCTGTGAATTAATTTTACCCCATGCCCGCTTAATTCCTTTTTCCTTAGCCTTATCCGGAGTTATTATCTCTTTAACAGGTATTGTTTCTTCACATTTGGTAATAACAATTCCAATCGGAAATATATAGTTTTTCCCTATTGATAATAGTTTTTCTTCAGTAGAGCAAGCTGAATTTTTGAAAGGAGGTCTATTGCTGCCCAAGCTAATCTCATTACTAATTAATCTAAATTTATATAAATTCTTTACTCGCCCTGTTTTAACCTCTTTTATATTAGCCAGCGGAACATTTTCAATTTCCTCATACCATGTCCTTGCTTTAATATCAGCCTGTGCATGAACAAATCTTGAAATATTTACATTATTTATTACAATTCCTGATACAAGCATGTCGCCTTTCTTAACAGTTTCTTGTTGTTTAACAAGCGGTGTGCCGGCTTTAACAAATATAGATTTTATGATTCCATCCTTATCAGCAATAATGTTGCAGGGAACATTCTTCTCAACAAATTTAGGAGGCATTACTCTTTCTGAAATTTCTACAATCGCTCTTGTTCCTGACAAATCAATACTTATCCAGGCAAGCTCTTTTATTTGTATCATCATTTCATTACAGATTTTTTCTTTATCTATGTAATACCTGCAAACTCCGGTCTTAAATCCTACAGCATTTAACTTTTTAATCAATTCAGCTTTTGAAATTGTATTATTTCCGATTATATCTATACTCCAAATAAACGAAGAAAGAATGTAAATCATCAAAAGAAAAATTGCACACCCTGCTATAAAAGTTTTTCTTTTTCTGTATTTATAGGATACGAATGGCAAACCTTTCTTAGCTATAATTTTTACCCTGCATCTTGTCTTCCTTGCTACTTTACGAATTTTTTTAAATGCCTCTATACTAACTTTCATCTTAATTATACAGCTTTTTTCTCTGGTAACATCCCACAAGAGTATTCCTCTGCTAATGCAAATATTAATAAATTTCTCAGGGAAATAACCTTCAACCAATATAATAACATATCCCCTAATATAATTCCACAGCTTAAGAATGAACATCGCTTTACTCCCTTTTTAGGATATTAGACCTCCCTATCCCTCCTTAAATGAGGAGATTAGCAGATCTCTAATTAGTTTTCTTTTAACCTACTGCTATTCTCTCCCTCAGCAGGGAGGATAGGAGAGTCACGTAGTCAACTTTTTAAAAACTGAATGGTATATATCTCTCCAGTTACCATGATGTCTTCTGACGTAATTTCCTTAATATCCATACCATTACCTTCTAATTGAATAATTCCTTCTCTTGTATTAACCTTTATTCTAAAATCTTCATATTCCACAATTCCTTTATGATTCTCAAGGAACAATTGTTTTTGTCCAACTATTGTAAGCTTGCCAGTATCCAGCACAAGTTCCTTTGGAATCTCAAGCACTTCACCCATTTTTTCTTTTATTGAAATCTTATTCTTTTTTTTCCGGCGTTTTTCATGCATAAATAAAACCTCCTTCACTTAAATTTATGCGTGAAGAAGGTTCTTAATACCATTCATGAATTTATAATAGTTACTTATTAAATTCGTCCAAAGTCCCAAAGATATATCCTTGGGCCTTCAGCTCCTTAATTATTCTGTCCATTGCTTCAGCGTTATCGCTTGAAACTGCATGAAGCAATAAAACTGCACCATTGTGTATATTATTCATCACCATATTGTAAGCATTATCAGCACCTTTTTGTTTCTTTATATCCCAATCAGCATATGCAAAACTCCAGAACACATTAGTATATCCAAGATCTTTAGAAATTTTTAAGGTTCTTTCACTGAATTCTCCCTTGGGTGCCCTCATATATTTCATGCTTATACCTGTTTTCTCCTTAAAATACAAATCCAAGTCCACAAGCTCACTTTCAACCTTTTGATCAGACACCTCAGGCAAGCTGGGGTGATGAACGGTATGATTGCCAACTATATGTCCTTCATTTAACATTCTTTCAACCAAATCGCTATTATTTTTTAGAAATGGCATAGTTATAAAAAATGCCGCTTTAATATTATTATCTTTTAAAGCATCAAGAATCTTAGGGGTATATCCATTCTCGTACCCTTCATCAAACGTCAGATAAATTGTCTTTTTTGTAGTATCACCGATGTATATTGCTCCATATTTATCTGCAAGCTCAGAATACTGTTTTGTAAATGCAGGCGGTAAATTATCTTTTTTACGAACAAAGCTCCATGATAATCTCTTGTTAGAACCCGTTTTTAAGGTTGGAACAGCTTCCGACGACGAAGAAGTATCATTAGTTTTTATTATTTCTTTATGCATCTCAGTAGAGTTAGCTTTAGGAGTTGTACTTTCCGGGATATTATTTGTATTTTTTTCTTGAGGGTTTGAAACTGTAATATTTTGAGTGGTTTGCTCTGTGTAGCTATTTTGCTTATTCTGACATCCGCAGAGCATAAGGGTAAAAGAAAGCATCAAAATAGCTATCTTAACTAATTTTTTCATTATGTCCTCCATTACAAATTCACCTCTATCCTCTCTCCAGGGTAACTTAATATATTCAGCGTGGAATTAGCTAAGTGTATGCTAAATACTAAAGTATATTTTCTACTTCATGCCAGTATGCAGTAATTATCTGATAAATGCCAAATAAGCCTTGTAGGTCATATATATATCCACCTTGCTTGCAATCTCAAAAGGAGAGTGCATAGACAACAATGCCGTGCCACAATCAATTACATCCATGCCCAGATTAGCAAAGTATCCGGCTATTGTTCCGCCTCCACCCTGGTCAACCTTACCCAGTTCCCCAATTTGCCATGCAACATTATTTTTATCCAAAAGCCTTATAACTTCGCTGAGAAATTCAGCATGAGCATCATTTGCTCCACTCTTCCCAGCATGCCCTGTATATTTGGTAACGCAAACCCCTTTTCCCAGAAATGCAGAATTTCTTTTTTCCATGACTCCTTCGTAAGCAGGGTCAAGTGCACCATTAACATCTGCAGAAATCATTTTTGAATTTCTCAAGGCTCTGCTTATCTTAAGAGAATTTAATCCTCCAGTCAGTTCTATCAACTCAGAAATAAAATCCATTAAAATTCTGGACTGCATTCCTGTATTACCTACGCTGCCTATTTCCTCTTTATCTGCAAGTATGCAAACCGCTGTATTTTGCGGAATGCCAACTTCAAATATTGCCTTTGCAGCAGCATAAGCACAAACCCGGTCATCCTGCCCATAACCTCCAACCATACTTCTATCAAGCCCTACTTCTCTCGCCTTAATTGCCGGAACAATTTCTATTTCTGCTGAATAAAAATCCTTCTCTTTAATTCCATATTTTTCATTGAGCAGTTTAAGAATATTCAGTTTGATTTTTTCCTTAACCTTTTCATCATTATAAGGTTTATTACCTATTAATATGTTTAGATTTTCACCAACAATTACTTCTGACATTTTCTTTTGCATTTGCTCTTGTGATAGATGTGGCAGCAAGTCACTAATACAAAATACAGGGTCAGAATCATCTTCACCAATAACTATATTAACCTTAGTTCCGTCTTCCTTAATAACAACTCCATGAATCGCCAGTGGAATAGTTGTCCATTGGTACTTTTTTATTCCTCCATAATAATGAGTTTTTAAAAATCCAAGATCAGAGCTTTCATAAATAGGATTCTGCTTCAAATCAAGCCTGGGAGCATCAACATGCGCTCCAACAGCATTAAAGCCCCTTTCAAGTGGCTCTTCACCAATTACAGCAAGAAGAAGTGTTTTACCCCTGTTTGACAGATATACCCTATCTCCTTTATTTAAAGGAGCATTTATACTATTAAGGTCTTTAAAACCATTTTGTTCTGCAATAACAATAAATGAATCAACCGCTTCCCTTTCAGTTTTTGCCTTATTTAAAAAATCTATATAACCATCACAGAAACTATTAACCTGTTGATTCTCACTTTCAGACAACTTTTCCCATGCGTTTTTAGGTTCATAAGCAAGCTGTTCACTAAGCTTCTGCCCCTCTGTTTTCAAATCTTCCATACTACCCCTCCTGTTTATATTTTAACAATCATATTATATACTTCTATTACCATAAAATAAACCTATATTAATAAAAGAAATTTATTGTCTTTATTTGTCTATTAAGGAAATAATATATTGAAAATATTTTTATTTATGGTATTATCAATTAAGAAATACGTCATAATATAATTTTTTGTATATTCCTAGCCTTTTCTAGTACTATCAACAATAATTATTACAATAAAAAACTTAATCTTATTGTGAGTGAGGTAGACATGCTTAAAATAGCTATCTGCGATGATAATAATTCAATCCGTACAAAACTTATTAGTATGGTAAATTTAATAATGGAACAGAACAATATTAAAGGCGAAGTAGTCTTTGATTCTGATGACGCTGACGCATTTTATAAATATGTGCTTCAAAACCATGTAGATGTAATATTTTTAGATATTGAGCTAAAATCCATGCAGTCAGGAATTGACCTTGCCAAAAAGATTCGTGAAACAAACAAATCAATTAACATTATATTTAGTACCGCACATATGGAATATGTATTACTTGCTTATAAGTTCAAGACATTTGATTATCTGGTCAAGCCTCTTTCGTATGAAAAATTAGAAGAGTGCCTTCTTAGACTGGTAAAATACATATCATCAGATTCTTTGGATTCTATAAAGATAAAATCGGGCTCTACTACTTATATGGTAATAAAAAGTGAGATAATATTTATTGAAAAAGCGAAATCGAAAACACATTTATATACAGCAAATGAAATGATTGAAACAAGCATGAATCTTGAAGATTTTGAAAATCTCTT
This sequence comes from Deltaproteobacteria bacterium, assembly GCA_050258375.1. Taxonomy (GTDB): domain Bacteria; phylum Bacillota; class Clostridia; order Acetivibrionales; family UBA4821; genus JBLMYQ01. The sequence goes on from JBLMYQ010000019.1 coordinate 31,214, forward strand.
GCCTTCAAATTTTGTACGCGCTCATAAATCTTATATAGTAAACATTAATAAGGTACTTAAGGTTGATTATGTTTTAAATGAAATTGACTTGGTAAACTCTTATAAAGGTTATATAGGAAGAAAATTCAAAAAGAAATTTCAGGATATTTTAGGACATAAGTAGAAATATAATTTGGGGGTTCAAAATTTGGAAAAATCATTAATACTATCTAACTTCTTACTTTTTACAGTTATGAACTTCTGCGGTTATTTTCTTATCGGTTTATTTTTCTATGCTACGCTAAATGAAAAAGCTCATTTTCTAAAAATTGTTTTTTTTGCAATAGTAAATACACTAGCAATTATTCTAATCAGACTTTATTTACCTAACATTTTAGTAGTCCTTTTTGGTTGGGTCATTACTGTTGTTTCCTGTTTTTTAATACTAAAATTCAAATTTCTTAAAAGCATAATCGCTGTTATTCTATCTCAGATTGCAACATTTCTTGGAGAACTAATAGCATTATTAATTGAAAATCAATTAAACATTAAAATAAATGCAAACGATATTCATTTTATATTAATTCACCAATTATTATTCCTTTTTATTTTTACTTTTATAATAATTATAATTTATTACTTTAGAATTAAAATGGACTTAAGTGAAAACATTAATAGAAAAAAATTTATTGGTTTAATAATTAATGCATTTATAACATTATTCTTAATTGCCCCTAATTTCATTTTCTTTTTTTCGTTAAATCAAAAGATTTCCAGCTCAATTATACTATTTAATATTATAGCTTTTTTTATATTCTTTTTCCTTAGTATATACAATACAAATAAAGGCGCTGAACTGGAATCGAAAACAAGTGAGTTAGAATATCAGAAATTATATAATCGGACGCTAACAGATCTCCTTGACAGCTTGAGAGGCTTTAGACATGATTATTCAAATACAATTTATGCGATTGAAGGTTATTTAATTCAGAATGACCTTGAGGGACTAAAGCAATATTTTTTGCAATTAAAAGAAGAATATACATCAATAAATAATCTTAGCTTTGTAAACTCTATAATTATTAACAATCCCCCTATTTACGGTCTCTTAGCATCAAAATTTTATTTGGGCCAATCAAAAGGTATAAAATTCAATATTGAAATTACTTCTGATTTAGAAAACTGCAGGCTTAAGACATACCAACTTTGCAGGATTCTTGGCATATTAATAGATAATGCTATTGAAGCTTCCGAAAAATCTCCCCAAAAACATATGCAAATAGTAATTAAATACTTGCCTACGGAAAATGAGTATATAATAAAAATTGAGAATTCCTTTTCTGGAGATATAAATATTCAGGAAATATTTAAAAAAGGAGTTTCATCCAAGGGTGATAATAGAGGATTGGGTTTATGGGAAGTAAAAAATATAACTGAAAAATACAAATACGTCAACCTAAAAACAAAAATAAACGAGAAGATTTTTATACAAGAACTTACTATAGAAAGCAACAAAAATTAAAAGAACCATTTCTGGTTCTTTTAATTTTATTTTAATTTCAATCATGCTTTATTATTGATTGCGGAATTTCTTCTTGATAGATAAACCATCCTGTACATGTTCCTGATGACATCATAGCAAACCAAGTAGCTGTAATTCCTATTGCGGATAAAATCCTGAGGTAGTTATCTCTTACCAGATTATTAATAGCTGACATTAGACATACCCCCTATTAATTTAATTATTTATTCTAACAGCAGATTTTACTGCTATTAAAACCTTTTTGATTAACCTGTCTGCTTCTGTGACATCCTAATATTTTATAAAATACAGGCAGCATTGTAATACTTTGAAAAAGCGTTGTAAGTATTAAGATATTTGATATTACTGTATTATTAATTATGGTTAAAGATATAATAACTATTAAACTCATTGAGAAAACTGATTCAATCCTAAGCTTTTCCTTTAAGGTTTTGCTCATTATAGGCTTCTGTTGAACATCAGCCGGCGCATATAAATATATTATTATACAATTCACTATAAAAATTACCAAATAAAATGGTTTTACGTTTAATACATAAAGACTTAGCCACTTCGATAAGTAAATAGTTCCGAAATATAACATAGATGTGGTTATGAGACAAGTGATATGAGAATTAGCGTGTGCTCCTCCTGCAAATAGCCTATATATTGCAATGCTTATAATTGTTATTAACATTAAATCTAATATACCTAGCCAGTATGCTAATAAAAGAATAATAACTGTCTTTGTAATTAATGAAAAGATTGATTTTAACCCATAATTTATTATTTCTGCTTTTTCATCATCAATGTCCTGAACATTCATTTTTATTATTAATGTAAGCTTATTACTTAGTGCATCTACCATTTTCCATCAACCTCTTTATTTTTATATTTAAAAACAGGTTGTGATTTTTGGTACAATTACATCTAAAATGTCATTTTTTTATTTCTACCATACAATTTAATTGTACAATAAATTAGATAAGCGTGCTGAATCTAATAATGAAATACATTATTATTTGTCTAAAAAGTTCGAATTTTGCATTTCGCATTAAAAATATATACATTTATGCATACCTGTCTATTTGCACATAATATAACCGCCCGCATATTATACTACTATCCTTCACATTGGCTGCTACAGGATTTATCCTGTGGTTTTAAATAAAAGAAGCCTGTATATCTTTTGGATATGCAGGCTTCTAATCATTAATATAAGCTATTTTATGCCAGAAGGTCTTTTAAGATTTTATTAATAATTTGAGGGTTTGCCTTTCCTTTTGTTGCTTTCATCGACTGTCCAACTAAGAATCCCATAGCTTTATCTTTTCCAGCCTTAAAGTCTTCAACCGATTGTTGATTTTCGGCAAGAACCTTTTTAACAATCTCTATTAATTCACCTTCATCACTGATTTGAACAAGTCCTTTTTCTTTAACTATTTCTTCAGGATGCTTAGCAGTTGCAAACATTTCTTCGAAAACAGTTTTTGCAATAGTTCCACTAATCGTACCTTTTTGTATTAATGAAATAAGGTCAGCCAAATCAGAAGGTTTAAAAGGTATATCTGCATAATCAAGATTCTTTTCTTTCATAATTCTCATCATATCGCCCATTATCCAATTACTGACCAACTTAGCATTTCCACTCGCATTTGCAGATTCTTCGAAAAATGCAGCCAATACCCTTGAGCTAGTAAGTAATCCAGCATCATATTCAGGTATTCCATAGCTTTCAATGTATCTTTTCATCTTTACATCCGGAAGCTCCGGCAGTGATTCCTTTACCGTTTTTATATATTCATCAGAAAGTACAATTGGTGCAAGGTCTGGGTCCGGAAAATATCTGTAATCATGTGCTTCTTCCTTGCTTCTCATGGATAAGCTTATACCTTTTTCATCATCCCATCTTCTTGTTTCCTGTACAATCTCTCCACCATCTTCTAACACTTCTTTTTGCCTTTTTATTTCTGATTCTGCCGCACGCAATACAGCTCTAAATGAATTTAAATTTTTCATTTCTGTTCTTGTTCCAAATTTTTCCGAGCCATCAGGTCTGAGTGAAAGGTTTACATCGCATCTAAGGGACCCCTCCTGCATTTTGCAGTCAGAAACTTCAATATACTCAAGTATAGTCTTGATTTTTTCAAGTACCACCTTTGCTTCTTCAGGACTGCGCATATCAGGTTCTGTAACAATTTCAATAAGGGGAACTCCACATCGGTTAAGATCCACCAGTGAGCCCGAGCCTCCCTGATCATGAAGCAGTTTACCCGCATCTTCTTCAATATGTATTCTAGTGATTCCTATTCTTTTTGTTTTTTCATCTAATTCAATATCAATATATCCATTTTTACAAAGAGGTAAATCATATTGGGATATTTGGTATGCTTTCGGCAGATCAGGATAAAAATAATTCTTTCTATCCTGTTTGCTATATTTTGAAATCTCGCAATTCGTTGCAAGACCAGCTTTAACAGCATATTCAACAACTTTTTCATTCAGAACCGGTAAAACTCCTGGCATTCCAATACAAATCGGGCAGCAGTGAGTATTTACATCTCCTCCGAATTCGGTTGTACAGCTACAAAATATTTTCGATTTTGTTGAAAGCTCAGAGTGTATTTCTAATCCTATGACTGTTTCGTAATTCAAAAGTATTCCTCCTCTTAGTTCTCTATTTTCCAGCTTTTATAATTAAATAAAGCGGTCTTTTAAGATATTTCTTTAATTCACTATTCTTTTCTATATCATTTTGCGTTGGAACAGCTTCTGTAAGCCGCCTTATAATAAATCCGTTATCAATCAATGCATTGCAGTAATTCCCTATCGTTCTGTGATACTTTATAAATGTATGCTCCATCCAGTTTGTTTCTCTTGGTCCAGGTACCCCATAGTTATCCAATCTCCAATATAATTGTTCTCCTGTATTTTCATCCACCTGCCATCCCAAATTATATGAAGCTGTTGATGTGGGATGCTCTGATGAAAATACAAAAATCCCATTAGGTGATAGTACTTTGTTTACTCTGCTAAACAATCCATCTATATCTTCAATATAGTGCATTACTATATTACTAATTACCAAGTCAAACGAATCCTTCTCAAAGCTTATTTCCTCTATAGGCATTCTGTAGTAGGCAATATTACGTTCACCCTTCTGAGCTTCAGCCATTTCTATCATTTTTTCAGAAGAATCTATTCCAACTACCTCTTTTGCCCCCATATCATATAAGAACCTCGAATAATCCCCAAATCCACAGCCTAAATCAAGAATCCTTTTATTCTTAACATCAGGGAGCATTGCTAGAAAGTTAGGCTTTTCAACCAGCTCATTCGCACTAAATTGATTTTGCCTCCAAGAGATATATTTCTGAAAAAAGCTGTCTATATCGTAATAACTCATTTAAATCCCCCCATCTATCTTCACCCCACTGCTGCTTTTTTTATAAACCGTTCCAGCTTCGCATAATCCTTAAAACCATCTTCTCCGTTCACCCCCGACTGGACGTCCACCCCATAGGGCTCAACAATTTTTACAGCTTCGGCAACATTTTCAGGATTTAGGCCACCTGCTAAAATCACCGGAATCGGAGACTCTTCTACAATCTTTCTGCTGATACTCCAATCATGCGTCAACCCTGTCCCTCCCACAGCACCACCAGAAAAATTTGTACTATCAAGTAATATTGCATCAGCAATTTTAAAATACTTTTTACAATTATTAATTGTTTCTATATTAGTTACATGCAGCGTTTTAATAATTTTCACAAATGGCAATTCTCTTTTTATATTTAAAATATCTTCCGGTGAATTCTCTCCATGAAGCTGAATAGCTGTAACTCCGATGTATCTTGATAATTCAACAATCTCTTTAATATCTGTAGTTATAACAACCATTACTGAACTACAAAATGGTGGTAAAGTCCTTACTATTTCTCTTGCAGTATTTTCATCAATTGAATTTTTTGATTGTGTTTTAATAAGCAGTCCGATTGCATCTGCTCCAAACTCAATTGCTTTTAGCGCATCTTCAATTCTTTTTATACCGCAGATTTTTACTCTCATAGCTCACTCCCACTGCTTTTGGCTTTTCAAATCTTTAGCGCGCCAATATCTTACCCTACATTTTTTGCCTTTGACTTTAACGGTCAACTAGCTTTACAGGCTCGGTCTTCTCTTCTCTTTATTGGTATTTTGTTCATATGTATATCCAGCTCTTAACATTGTGCTTTCGTTAAAGGCCTTTCCTACCAATTGGAAACCAATAGGCAGTCCTTTGCTGTCAAAGCCGCATGGTACATTTATTCCAGGAAGACCTGCAATGTTTATAGAAACTGTACATATATCTGCCAAATACATTTCTAACGGATTGTCTGATTTCTCACCAAACTTGAATGCTGTAGTTGGAGATGTAGGAAACATTATTAAATCGTATCCTTCAAATATTTGGTCAAAGCTTCTTTTAATCATAGTCTTAACTTGAAGAGCTTTTTTATAATAAGCATCATAATAACCAGCACTCAACGCATACGTTCCGAGCATAATCCTTCTCTTAACCTCTGGTCCAAAGCCTTCGCTCCTTGACTTTTTATATAAATCAATTAAATTATTAAACTTTTCTGCTCTATAACCATACTTAACGCCATCAAATCTTGCAAGATTTGAGCTTGCTTCCGCTGAAGAAATCAAATAATATGCCGGCAGTGCGTACTCTGCCATTGGCAGTGACACCTCTCCAACCTCAGCTCCCAGCTTCTTCAGGACATCAGCTGCATTCAGCACGGATTTTTTCACTTCTTCATTTATACCTTCGCCGAAATATTCTTTAGGTAATCCTATTTTTAAGCCTTTAACATCATTAATAAGAGCCTTTGTGTAATCTGGATGGCTCATATTTACTGATGTTGAATCATCAGGATCATAACCGGTAATTGTATTTAATACAAGTGCACAATCAGCAATATCCTTTGTTACTGGTCCGATTTGATCCAATGAGGATGCAAAAGCAATTAGCCCATATCTTGACACTGCACCATATGTTGGCTTTAATCCTACCACACCACAGAATGATGCCGGCTGACGGATTGACCCACCCGTATCTGAACCCAAGGCAAAAACAGCTTCATCCGCTGACACCGACGCTACCGAACCTCCACTTGAACCACCAGGCACCCTATCTAAGTCCCATGGGTTCTTTGTCTTTTTAAAAGCTGAATTTTCAGTAGAACCTCCCATTGCAAATTCATCCATATTTACCTTGCCAAGCAAGACAGTTTTTTCATTTTTTAGCTTTTTTACGACTGCTGCATCATAAGGTGGAACAAAATTGTTAAGCATTTTTGATGAACATGTTGTGACTACATCCCTTGTACACATGTTATCCTTTATAGCCATTGGTATACCTGCCAATGCAGGCATTTCATCTCCGGCATCAAAACCCTTTTGTACCCCTTGTGCATTTTTAATTATTTCTTCTTCATCCAGAACCAGATTATATGCTTCAACCTTTGATTCAACCTGTTTTATTCTATCTATGTATGCTTTTGCAACCTCAGGTACACTTACTTTCTTTTCTCTAAACATATCTCTAAGCTCATGCGCAGTATAGTTATATATTTCCAATTCTATTTTCCTCCTTCAGAAAACGTGATAAACATCGGATTACTGTGTTTTTAATATTTATTAGTTTCTAACAAAAGGTTCAAAAAGCGAGTATTGCTAGAAAGAAGTGCAGGTTAAAAGCGGAGCATATTTTTTATATGTGAGCACTTTAAGCTTTGCTTCTGACAACGCAAGATGAAGCTTTTTGGGACTTTTGGCTACTCTACGACTTTGGGGACTTTAATACAATTATCCGTACTTTCCGGTGCATTTCTTATTATATCAGTGACATCATAAGATGGTCTTGTTTCATCTTTTCTAAATACATTCTTCATATCTAAAATATGAGCTGTTGGCTCTATTCCATCTGTATTAACCTCTGAAAGCTTGTCCGCAAAATCAATTATTGCAGCGAGGTCTTTCATCATTTTTTCTTTTTCTTCAGGTGTTAATTCAAGACGTGCAAGATTTGCTACATGCTCTATTTCCTGTACAGTTAACTTCATTATCTCGCCTCCATTCAATTATCGGTGTAAATTATATATTAATCTTAAGAATTTGGCAATTAAAAACAAAAAAAGGGGCTCTTAAAAGGATAACCCCATTTACCATACATTATTAATCCCTCCGGGTTTGGAAGCAAGATCGACTATTAATGCATTCATTTTTATATTTTGCAGCTCTTTAGCATCTAATATGACATGTGGTACAGTATTAAAAATAACATCAAATTTATTTAGCCATACAGAAAAATCCGACATTATTATTGGAGTATATCCGTTTGCTTCTATCCATGCTAAGTCAGAATATTTTCTAACTGCTACATATACTTTTGCACCTATACCATGAAGCATTTTCGATTTGGAAATACACATCTTTCTCGATATTGCAATTTAGAATAACCTTAAAATGATTCCTATTATAAACAATAATTTTATTTAATAGCTCTTTGCAAACTTCCTCACTATATTCTTCTGCCTTTGCAAGCTTACTGATAGTATTTTTTATTTTTCTGCTTAATTCCCTCTTTTCAGAATACTTTTCCTTTGTTCTTTAAGTCTTGCATATATTCAACGCCTTAACCCCAACGAACTGCCCTTCCTCGTAAAGCTGTCTTCAATGCTTCACCTCATGTCTTAATTAGGGGTATACATCTGTTTATAAGGGTTTTTCGTGTTCGGAGCCAAAACATAGAAATTATGTCCACATACATATTCTGTATCCTCTTCGAAAATCCTGCAGAACTCTTCCAGATAAGGTCTAACCTTTGCCATTTCCTCCTCTGTTCCCTTTTCAGCCGCAACCTGCCGCGGTAAATCCCAAGGAAGTTCATCGCATCGCAAATAAATTTTGCCGCCATGCATACCCGTACCACAAAAATACCCAACCAGATTCTTCCGGTTAGAGTGCAAGCCCAAGACAATAATAATTCCTCCGGCTTGGTATTCTCCTAGGAAACTGCCCGAGCTTTCACCAATAACCAGAACCGGAACTTTCTCCTTGTAAGCCTTCATATGAATGCCGGCTCTGTATCCGGTACTGCCTTTAACATAAATTTTGCCCCCACGCATGGCGTAACCGGTAGTATCTCCCGTAGAACCATGAACAATAATAGTACCATCATTCATAGTGTCACCGGTTGCATCCTGGGCATTGCCGTTGACAGTAATATTACAGCCATCCAGGTGCGCACCTAGAGCATTGCCGGGAGTACCATTGATTACTATTTCCTTGTTGTTGAGTCCACTTCCGATATATCGCTGTCCAAGGCAATTATCAACAATTATTTGATTGTCCGAAGCTGTGCGGATGCAGTTATTCAATTCCTTGAAGTGCATATTTGTTGCATCTATCTTCACGCTACCTACCTCCCAACATTTTTTCTCTATCTACTCTTGAAAAAGCCATCAACTGTGGCTTATCCTTAATTAATTCAAAATCAATTGAGTCCAAAGGTTTCTTTTCTTTAATTAATGAAGTGTAAATACCGGCTCTGGCAACATCCCCCACCAAAATATATCCCTTTAAAAGACCATCTTTGGTTATCAACTTTTTGTAGATTTCATGCCGGTTCTCATTTTCTGATTCCGTCCCAAGTCTCACATATTCAGTTCCGGCATAGCTTCCTGCAGTAATAATATGAAGCCCGAAAAATCCAATAGCATTCATGGGGATAGCCTTAACATGTGATTTTTCGCCACCTGCCATATTGATTCCCGCACACTCTCCCTGCATATAAGCATTTGGTAAGATAGCCAGTATGCGAGGCTCTTCAGCTGAAACATCAAAACTTTCAGTGCAGTCTCCTGCCGAATATATGTCTGAAAGAGTACTCTGGCAGTATTCGTTTATCACAATCCCTCTGTTAACCTTTCCTCCTGCTTCCTCCATCAATTGCGTATTGGGTCTCACTCCAACAGCCACAATTAAGAAATCGAACTCCACTTCTTTACCACTCTTCAACAATGCTGAGTTGGCATCCAAGCTCTCGATAGCGTCGGAAAGTATAAATTCAATATGCTCCTTTTCAATGTGGTGTTGGACAATTCTTGATGCTTCTTCATCAAGAATACTTGGCAATACTCTGTCCGCTAAATCGACAACAGTAATATGCCCTACTTTTTTAGCTATTCCTTCAGCACATTTAAGCCCAATCAGACCGGCCCCCATTATCAAAACTTTGGCATCAGGTGTTACAGCCTTCTGGATAGCTTTGGCATCATCCAACGACATGAAAGTGAACCATTTTTTTACCTTTTCAAGACCATTGAAATCTGGAATGAAAGGTCTGGACCCGGTAGCAACAAGTAGTTTATCGTAATCAATAAAACTTCCGTCATTTAAGATAACTTGTTTCTCCTTGACCATAATCTTTTCCGCGGTTTTATCAGCTAAAAGCCGGCAGTTCATTTCCTCGTAAAAACCGTTCGGACGGTACTTCATCCGTTCTTCATCTGTTTTACCTTGCAATAAATAAGAAATCAACGGTCGAGAATAGACAGTATTGTAATTTTCTTTAGAAATCACAGTAATTGGACGGTTCTTGTCAATCTGTCTGATTCCTTCGATACATCCTACAGCTGCAGTAGAATTGCCGATAATAACGTAGCTCATTCTGCATCCCTCTCTTCAAAAATAATTGCTTGGTTAGGACAGCCCTCCACGCATACGGGTCGCCCTCCCTTGTTTTTGATGCAAAGCTCACATTTTTGGATTACACCGTCATCGTCAGGCATTACTGCCCCATATGGGCAGGATAAAACGCAGGTATAACAGCCAACACATTTCGTTTTATCTGCTGTGATAACACCATCCTTAATCGACAAAGCTCCCGTAATACAGCCTTTGACGCAGAGCGGCTCATTACAATGGCGGCAAGATACCGCAAAGCTTATGCCGTTCATCTCTTCAATTCTTATTCTGGGATTGATTTCGATATCTTTTAATGCTTTAACCATATCACTCTGACCGGAATTAGCAAAAGCACAATAATATTCGCAAAGATGGCATCCCAGACACCATTTTTCATTAACGTATATTCTTTTCATCAGTCACCCAAGCTTTCTATCTAATAATAAGTTACTTCCTGTATATTATTCACCGGCATGTTTGATACCAAGTATGGACAATTCTTTCTCGTTCAAGCCTACGCCACGCAGCATCAGTCTGTTGCCCTTGAGAGCTTCAATGGAATTAATTCCCATGCCACCCATCATTTCCTTGATTTCATGTCGCCAAGCTGTCACAAGCTTTACAAGACGTTCAGACCCAACATCCGGATTAAGCCTCTTTACAAGATCATCGCGCTGAGTTGCTATACCCCAATTGCATTTTCCAATTCCGCACGTTCTGCAAAGATGACATCCTAATGCAAGCAACGCACTGGTCGCAATATAGACTGCATCGGCACCCAGGGCAACTGCTTTGATTATGTCAGCACTGCTTCTGATACTGCCACCAGCTACCAAAGACACACCGGCACGTATTCCTTCCTCTCGAAGCCTTTCATCAACACTTGCCAGTGCAAGCTCTATGGGAATACCGACATTGTCTCGAATCCTGGTAGGTGCGGAACCCGTTCCACCACGGAAACCATCTATGGCAATAATATCTGCTCCGCTCCTGACAATTCCACTGGCAATGGCAGCAACATTGTGTACCGCAGCTATCTTGACGATAATCGGCTTTTGATAATTTGTAGCTTCCTTTAAGGAATAGACTAGCTGTCTTAAATCCTCGATTGAATAAATGTCGTGATGAGGAGCCGGAGAAATTGCATCGGTACCCTCTGGAATCATCCTGACTTGAGAAATGTCAACTCCGATTTTTTCTCCGGGGAGGTGACCTCCTATACCTGGCTTCGCTCCTTGACCCATCTTAATTTCTATCGCTGCTCCGGCCTGCAAATAATCTTTGTGAACCCCAAAACGTCCGGAAGCAACCTGAACTATGGTGTTCTTGCCGTACTTGTAGAAATTCTCGTGCAAACCACCTTCGCCGGTATTATAGAGTATTCCTAGTTTTTCCGCTGCTCTAGCCAAACTTTCATGGGCATTGTAGCTTATCGAACCATAAGACATGGCCGAAAACATTATTGGTACGGAAAGTTCAAGGTTAGGCTCAAAGTTATTTATCAGCTTACCATTGGAGTCTCTTTCTATCTTTTCAGGTTTTTTACCCAAAAATACTCTTGTTTCCATAGGCTCCCGCAAAGGATCAATCGATGGATTTGTGACCTGCGAAGCGTTAATCAGCATTTTGTCAAAATATACGGGAAAATCGTTAGGATTACCCATTGATGAAAGAAGCACACCACCACTTCCCGCTTGACGATAAACATCGGCAATAGCAGCTCCGCTCCAGTTAGAATTTTCTTTAAAAGTATGGTCGGTCTTCACAATCTTGAGTGCCCTTACAGGACACAACGAAACACATCTATGGCAGTTTACACACTTGGAATCATCGCAAACCATCTTTTTTAAATCATCATCCATGTGATGGACCTCATTGGCACATTGTCTCTCGCAAGCTCGGCAGTTAATGCACCTGTCATAGTTTCGAATCACTTCATAATCCGGATACAGAAAATTTATCGGCATTCTTTTTCACCTCTTTCAATTTCAAATATTATCGGCTCGCCACCTCTGGGCGACCAAACTTT
>JBLMYQ010000020.1:0-14833 GCA_050258375.1 Deltaproteobacteria bacterium
ATTTACAGGAGAGTTATATCAAATTGGGAAATTGACTTTATTACAAATTAGTCTATTATTACTTGCTGGAGTGATAGCCGATGCTTTATCAAATATCACATTCTTTGTAGGAGTCACGAGGGTTTCAGCAATTAAGGCAAATATTATATTTTTGCTTGCACCAATAATTTCGTTGGTTGTAACAAGGACAACTCTAAATGAGAATTTGACATCACAACAGTTTGTTGGTTGTATGTTGACATTATTAGCTAGTGTATTATTGACAGCAAATGAATTTAGAAAGAAATTGAAAACCGAATAATAAGCTGAGGGAAAAAACACTATGCATAACAATGCACTCTCGTATAGGTTAGCTGGCACTATTTGAGGAGCAATGCTAATACCGAACGGGCATGAACGGGAAGCCAGCGCCGCATCCCAATCGCTGGGCGGACGAGCCACCGCCACAAAGGAGAAGAGCTATGCCAGTCCAGCTCTGTGATGCCGGCAGTGCAGCAGTTATATAACAGAAATAATGAATAGGAGTTAAAGAGTATGAATAACGAAAGTATTGCTCCCTGTGGAGTCATTTGTGATATTTGCATAGGTTTTCAAAGAACCAAAAATAAATGTGTAGGGTGTACTAATATTGGAAATAAACCATATCATTGCACTGCCTGCAGTATAAAAGCATGTCCTGAAAAAAATGGTAATGAAGAATTACTCTGTAATGATTGCGGTAAATTCCCATGCAGACGGATTAAAAATCTGGATAAACGATATATTACAAAATATGGGGAAAGTCCAATAATGAACCTAAAAAAAGTAAAAGAATTTGGACTGAAAGAATTCATTAAAATTGAAGATGATAAATGGAAATGTGGTGAGTGTGACCATTTATTATGTGTTCATAAGAATGTATGTTTAATTTGTGGAGCAAAAAATCAATATTTTCCTGAAGTAAAATAATTATTATGTTCGCGAGCGCCCGTCTTCACTTCGTTTCACCTAAATTGACTCCCGTTGGTCGTCAACTTCAGGTACTCGCGGGACGTTAAACGACATACCATGCTATTTTGCAACTTGAAGGAGAATAAAAAACAAGGAGTTAATCATGAGAGAAATTATTGAACAGGGATCAATAAAGAGTAATACTGATTTAAAAGAATATAAATATCAAATTAGATTTGTTGATAAAGCTTATTTGCAAGATGTAATAGAACTTGAGCAATTTGTTCTAGATAAATTATTAGACAAAGATTTATTCGCACCGGCGCCCAATGGTTCTTACGAAGAAATATTAAATGGCAGAGGAATTTTGATGGGGGTATTCATTAATGATAGGTTAATTGGAATGAGTTCGGTTTACTATCCTGATGATGACGATGACAATATAGGGAAAGATGTAGGATTAAAAAACGAAGAAATATATAAGGTCGTATATTTATGTAATGCAGTAATACACCCGGATTTTAGAGGGCAAGGATTAATAAATAAGCTATTTAGTTACCTCCTTGATGAAGTGAAAAATGAAGGAAAATGGAGATATATAATTGCAACAGCTTCGCCGAGAAACTACGCGAGCATAAAGAATATACTATCTGCAGGTTTGAAAATTATAATGGTAAAAGTGAAGTTCGCAAATTATATAAGGTTTATATTTTATAATGACCTTGAAAATCCTATCAGTATCAATCAGTCATCAAAAATAGAAGTGTTAAATTGGGATGTGGAGAAACAAAAGGAATTACTAGAAAAAGGCTATGTTGGATTCTCTCAAAACAAAACAGAAGAAGGAATAAAAATAATATTTGGGAAGCTAAATGACTAAATTGATAAAATACCTGCTATTGGGTTGAATGGTACATCATATAACAATGCACTCTCGTAAGTGCGCGGGGGAATATCAGCATAGTTCATTAAGTTCCAATAAACATTAATACATTAATCTATAAAATAAAAAAAGGATGAAAATTTATGCATCGAAAAGAAAAAGTTTATGAGAAGTTAAACGAATTAAATATTGAATACAAAACTATCGAACATCCTGCTGCTTTTACAGTTGAGGATATAACTAACTTAAACATGATGCAATATGGAGAGGTTTGTAAAAATTTATTTTTGAGAGATGCAAAAGGCGAGAGACATTTCCTTATAGTTCTTGATAAAGATAAAAATGTTGATTTAAAGACTATCCAGGGAAAACTGGCATGCACAAGGTTGGGTTTTGCATCAGAAGAGAGGTTATATAAATATTTAAACCTTAATAAGGGAGAAGTAACTCCGTTAGCTGTTATTAATGATTTGGACCATGTAGTAGAAGTAGTAATAGACAATGATTTGAAAGGGAAAAACAAACTTGGATTTCATCCTAATGAAAACACTGCAACGGTTATAATCTCTTATGATGGTTTAGTAAAATATATTGAACAAAATGGCAATACGATTCACATGATTACACTTTAAAAATAGAAGAAAAAAGCATCCTTAAAAGGATGCTTAATAAGAAAATTATTATGCGGTTTTTAGTTCACCATTATATTCGAAGTGTTCAACCAGGATATTATTCTTTTCGCAAGCAGCCTTAAATTTATCGAAGATATCTTGCTGCATAAGCAAGACCGAAGCGGGAAGCTGTTGAGTAAGTGTTTCGATACCATCACCTGAATCATCGACTCCTCCGCCGAAGACTAGTCCCTTGCCGCTTTCAAAAACGTTTGCGTTCCACCTTTTTACACCATCATCACCGATGGCGCCAGGTTCGCCGTGCGCGAGCTTGAATGGATTAACAAAGTTATCTGGTTTTTGAGCTAACTCAACAAATCCAAAATAGGGATAATCAAAGCATAAATCATTTTTGTTGGCACCCGAATCAAAAATATACCCCCAAGAAACCTTACCGGTATTAACTATTGATGTAGCGGTAATCACAAAAAACTTAGGTATTTCCGTGCTATTATTCATATTTTCAACCCCCTTTCCTTTTTTTAATACATCCTTCGTTACTTTCTTCCTGAGAAAAAAATGTTTAATCTCGCTACTTAATTTGTACGATAAGAAAACCTCCTTATCCGTGAATTTATAAAAAAAATATAACTTTATATTATCATGATTAAGAAAAAATATCTAGAAATATCTAGAAATATTTAGAAAAGTTTGAAGTATTTTATTATAAAAAAGATATAGTATCTAACTTAATAATCAAATAGTATAATATAACAATATATAAAGTGGTTTCTAGCCATTGATATTGGCATTATTTGTGGTCTGCGTCACATAACAATGCACTCTCGTAAGGGCGCAGCTTTTAAAGCCCGTTCGTAGTTGGTAGTTCGTAGTTAATGACTATAGACAAGATTAAAACTACTAATAAAGATTAAGGAAATAAATTTTTCGGAGGCACGTATGTTAAAAATAAAAAAGGTTGAAGCAGAGGATATATCAGAAGTTAAAAAGCTTCTAACTGAGACATGGATAGATACATATGGTTCAATTTTATCAAAAGAAGCAATTGAAAAGGTGACTTCGGTTTGGCATGAACCTACAAAGTTAGAAAGACAGGCAAATGACGAAAATATTATATTTAATGTTGCTGTTGATGATTATCAACAAATGGTAGGTTTAATTACAATAGCTAAGAATGATGGAGATATTGCTGATTTGCTAAGATTATATGTTCTCCCCGATAAACAAAGACAGGGGATAGGAAAACTTTTATTGGATAATGCATTGACCCAGCTTGGATTATATAAAAAGCTTCGGCTTGAAGTTGAAGAGAAAAATGAAAAAGGTAAAGCTTTTTACACTAAAATTGGATTTAGAACAATAGACACAAATATTGAAAATGTCGAAGGAGAAGAACTTAACACAATTATTATGGAAAAAGCTCTCCAATTTAATAGTTGTGAAAAATTAAATTACAAACTATGATTTAGGAGAAAAAAATGAATAACATAAAATTGGAAACAGAAAGATTGATTTTAAGAGAATGGGATAAAGAAGATGTGGAGGATTTAATTGAAGGATTAAATAATATTGAAGTTTCAAAATGGCTTTCTTTTATCTCATATCCGTATACAAAAAATGATGCGGAAAAATGGATTGAATTTTGTATTGAGAATGCTAAGAAAGGCGATAAAAGAGATTCTTATTATTTTGCAATTGAGCTTAAATCAGATAAAAAAGTTATTGGTGGATTGAGTTTAGATAAAATAAACAAATTTCAAGGAACTGCCGGTGGTGGAATTTGGATAAATGCAAAATATCATGGTCATGGATATGGGACTGAAGCATTTGGTAAGAGGATAGAGTTTGCATTTAACAATTTAAAATTAAGAAGACTTGAAAATGGTTTTTTTGAGGGCAATCCTTCTTCATTTAAAATGCAAGAAAAGTTTGGTTATAAAATTGAAGGAATGAGGAGAAAAGCATTTATATGTATGGCTGATGGGGAATTCAAGAATGAATATATTACAGGATTGTTGGAAGAGGAATGGAAGAAAGATTAGAGCTATTATTCTTTAAAAGATTACTTATTTAGGCTATGTTCCAATAGCGAAAGGAAGTATATAAAGCTTTATCTAGTACAAATATAATATAAGGGGGAGTTTTATATGAAAAAATATACTTGTCTTCATTATTATAATAGTGTTATTCTTTTTATACTCTTTTAAGATAGACAAGCTTAGATTTATTACCAAATATATTAATTGAAAAAATAATTATAAAATGATATGCTATTAGGTAAAAGCGTAAACATAAATTAGATGCTTAAGCATTATAGGGATTAAGCGAAGAGAAAGAAGGCTCCTAATATGGGGCCCGAAAATGAGGAAAGTACAGGACGTAAAAAGAATAGGAGATGATTTTTTTGAAAAATCTAGTTTCAAGGGGTATTGGAGCACTGGGAGTGCCTGAGGAACAACTAAGCAATGGGTTTAAGGCATATTTTAAAGGGATAAGCACAGGTCTGTTATCTGATGATAGGATTCAGGAGCTTATCGCAAAAAAGGAAGCAGGAGATTTAGAAGCAAGAGATGAGCTTGTAAAAGAGTATTTAAAGGATGTTTTCCCTGCAGTAAAAAGGTATTTTGACCCGAAATTGCCAATTGATGATTTCGAAGAGCTTATTGCGATTGGAAATGCAGCATTAGTCGAGGCAGTAAACAAGTGTACTCATAAAGACGGAAAGACTTTCGGCGGCTACATCAAAGTAACAATATATGATAAAGTAGAAAAAGCAGCTAAAAATCAGAACAGCGCCCGAGAAATTCCTCAACAACTGGTTCTTTCCAATGAGCCCATTCCTGACCCGGAAAGCAGTATAATGCTTGCGTTTTTTAGAGATGACCTTGAAAAAGTACTTAAGACTCTTACTGAGAGAGAACAAAGAATATTAAGACTAAGGTACGGCTTTGAGACAGGAGAAAGCATTACACGTGCAGAAATTGGAAAGATTGAAGGTGTAACTGCTAGTAGAATACAGCAGATTGAGATGAAGGCTTTAAGGAGACTAAGACATTACTCGAGAAGATGGAAAATAAAGTGGTATTTATATTCATAAGATTTGGCTGTAATACTCAATAAACTTGTTTTATTGAGTATTTCTTTTGGAAATTTTATTCGGCCGAAGTTTGATTTTTAAAAATATATATATGTGATATAATGTGGTTTGTAACGGAGGTGGCAAAATGGAAAAAACAAACGATATATGTGAAGAAACCTGTCTGCATAAAGAAGTAACCGAGGCACTTAAGAACAAATTACTAGCGACGGATGAAGTAAACAATGTAGCAGAAATTTTTAAGATTCTTGGGGATGGAACCAGAATCAGGATTATTGATGCTCTTTTGCATAATGAGCTCTGTGTTTGTGACATAGCGGATATATTAAAAATGTCCCAATCCGCAATATCCCATCAATTAAGGCTTATGAGAACAACAAGAATATTAAAACAAAGAAAAGAAGGGAAAAACGTCTATTATTCTCTTGAAGACCAGCATATCAAAAACATTCTTGATCAATGTATAAATCATGTAAAACACAATTAATAGAAATAATTAAAATTATTGCACATATTCTAAATTAAGAGTATAATATATTATATATGAATAGTTGTTCATATATAAGTTGTAACAATGCTAAAGGAGGGGACTTAAAATGAACCATACTCATACTCACAGTCACAAGGAGGATGAAAATACGAAGGAATCTATTATGTGGCTGGCAATTGGATTTGGATTGTTTGCAATTCCGCTGATATTTAAACTTCAAATGCAATATGAGCTTATTTTGTTTGGATTAAGCTACGTTATTGTTGGTGGAGAGATTGTTATAAAAGCAGGGAAAAATCTCATGGGAGGGGAGATTTTTGATGAGAATTTCCTGATGACGGTTTCAACCCTCGGTGCTTTTGCGATTGGAGAGTTCCCGGAGGCAGTTGCAGTTATGCTGTTTTATCGTGTGGGTGAGCTGTTACAGGATATTGCAGTAGATAAATCACGAAAATCAATAAAAGCATTGATGGATGTAAGACCGGACTACGTAAATCTGAAAATTGCCGATGAGATAAAGCAAGTAGATCCAAACGAAGTCCAAATTGGTCAGAGTATTATTGTAAAGCCTGGTGAGAGAATTGCATTAGATGGGCTTGTTATTGAAGGGGAAACAATGGTTGATACTTCGGCATTAACCGGAGAAGCTGTGCCGCGAGCTGTAAGAGTAGGAGAAGAGGTTCTTGCAGGATTTATTAATAAAAATGGCTTGATAGTTGTTAAAGCCACTAAGATTTTCAGTGAATCAACCATCTCTAAAATACTGAATATGGTTGAAAATGCAAGTAATAAAAAAGCGCCAACTGAAAAGTTTATTACTAAGTTTGCCAGGTATTATACGCCTGCAGTTGTTTTGCTTGCATTAATAATAGCTTTGCTGCCTCCTTTGATTTTCCATGCTGACTTTAAAGTCTGGATATATAGAGCGCTTATATTTCTGGTGATTTCATGCCCGTGTGCATTGGTTATTTCTATTCCGCTAGGTTTCTTTGGAGGAATAGGAGGGGCATCACGAAAGGGAATACTTGTTAAAGGTGGCAATTATCTCGAATCACTTAATAATGTTCATACTGTAGTATTTGATAAAACAGGAACGCTTACCAGAGGAGTATTTAAGGTAACTGAAATAGTTACAGCTAATGGGTATTCTAAGGATGAAATATTAAGGCTTGCAGCTTATGCAGAAAGCTATTCGAATCACCCTATTGCAGAATCAATAAATGAAGCATATGGACTTGAAGTAGATAAAAATCAAATTGAAAGCTATGAGGAGCTGCCGGGATTCGGAGTTAAAGCATTAATTGAGGGAAGAGAAATAATTGCAGGGAATGATAAAATATTGCATATCAATAATGATATCGTCCATGATACCTGCAGTGTAGATGGAACTGTTGTACATGTGGTGGTTGATAAAGAATATGCCGGATATATAATTATTTCGGATGAAATAAAGGAAGATGCACAGAAAGCAGTAAAGAGTCTCAATGATATTGGTGTTAAAAGATTAGTGATGCTTACCGGAGATACTAAAAGCGTTGCCGACAAAATTGCTGCTAAATTGGGAATTGAAAAGGTATATGCGGAGCTTCTTCCTAATCACAAAATTGAAAAGGTTGAAGAATTGTTAACGGCTGAAAATTTAAAAGGAAATCTTATCTTTGTAGGTGATGGTGTAAATGATGCGCCAGCGCTGGCGCGAGCTGATATTGGTGTGGCTATGGGAGGAATTGGTTCTGATGCAGCAATTGAAGCAGCTGATGTAGTACTTATGACTGATGAACCTTCAAAAATAGTTGATGCAATAAAAATTGCAAAGAAGACTAAGATAATTGTATGGCAGAATATTATTATGGCATTAGGTGTGAAAGCAGTAGTACTAATCTTGGGTGCATTTGGGATTGCGACAATGTGGGAAGCAGTTTTTGCGGATATAGGAGTTGCTATATTGGCAATATTAAATTCAGTTAGGACTATGAGGAGATAGAATTTTAAAAGAGCCATTCTTGAGATGAATGGCTCTTTTGATTGTTAACCGCATTTGTTTTTTTTGCCGGTTTGTGGCTTAGCATTTTGGGATTGTTTTTTGGGTCTCAGGTGACGGTCTTTAATTTGATTGCAAACCTTATCTTTGCCGCAATCGCGGCAGGTTCCGCGGCTTCTGTTGGAAGATTTACTGTTTTCGTAATTTTTTCCTAAGCATTCATCACATACCATAAAAAAGCCCCTTTCAACTTCCTACCGAATTTTTGTTGAATTCAGTTAATTAAACGACTGGATAGGTAACTAAATTAGCACCACCTTTCAGGGTAAAAGTTACGAAATAACGTCTACTTTTATATATATATGTATATATTATAAGAATGAATTACTATAAATATTATAAAAAAATTATCTGAATGTAAATACTTAATACAAATTAAATTGACAAATTTAAGAAAATTGCATACAATAAAAACAGAGTGATTACTCGGTCGGTATTCGTATTCCTTAAAAAGGAGTGAAGGTATGCAAAATTCGCCATGTATTAGGATTGAACATGTTAATAGGGCTTTTGGTAAAAAGCAGGTGTTGTTTGATATAGATTTTGAAGTGCCTTATTCTCAGATTTTAGGGCTATTAGGACCATCAGGCTCAGGTAAAACAACATTGGTAAAAATGATTGCTGGAATTGATACTGCAACAAGTGGTGATGTATATTTATTAGATAATAAATTACCTAAACTTTCCATAATGAATAAAATTGGATACATGGCACAGTCTGATGCCTTGTATGAGGAGCTTACTGCAGAAGAAAATCTGCATTTTTTTGCTTCTATGTACAATATTTCTAGAACAAAACAGAAGCAAAGAATTAATGAGGTCATGCAGATTGTAAATCTGACAGAGCATTTAAAGAAGCAGGTTAAACAATATTCCGGAGGAATGAAGCGCAGGCTGTCTCTTGCAATTGCACTTATACATGAACCGCCTGTTTTGATACTGGATGAGCCTACTGTAGGTATTGACCCTGTCCTTCGTAAATCTGTATGGAATGAACTTTACAAGCTAAGAGATAATGGAACAACTATAATTGTTACTACCCATGTAATGGATGAGGTTGAAAAATGTGATAACCTTGGAATGATTCGCGATGGCAGACTGATTGCTATGGGGACTCCGGATGAGCTTAAACGGGCAACATCTTCAAATACAATTGAAGAAGCATTTTTGTATTATGGGGGGGCTTCAAAGTGAGAGCATTTGCAGTTATGGTTAGAATTTTACTTCAACTTAAGCATGATAAAAGAACCATTGCACTTATGATTATGGCACCAATTCTTGTATTAACTTTAATGATGTTTATTTTTGGTGGGTCAGAGTATCATCCTAAAATAGGAATAATCAATGCTCCTCTTAATTTTGTAAATAAATTGGAAGATAAGGATGCTAGAGTTACCAGATACAATGAAAGCGATGCTGAATTAGCGGTAAAAGCATCTGAAATTGATGCAGTAATTAATTTTGAAAGTGGTATTCCGCATATTACGTTAGAAGGAAGTGACCCTGCAAAAAATGGCGCGGTGATAAAGCTTACACAAAATGCGTTGCAGCAGATAACTCCTATTATAAAGCCAGATATAACCTATCTATATGGATATGAGGATATGTCTTCTTTTGATAACTTTGGCTCAATATTGATTGGGTTTTTCGTATTTTTCTTTGTATTTCTAATTTCAGGTGTTTCGTTCTTAGGTGAAAGAAAAACCGGCACTTTAGAGAGGGTTCTTGCAACACCTCTTAAGAGATGGGAACTGGTTGTAGGCTATGTTTTAGGGTTTGGTTCTTTCACCATAGTGCAATCTTCTCTTATTGCCTGGTATGCAATTTCTGTTTTAAATATTATGATGGTGGGTTCTTTTGCATTGGTGTTGCTGATAACTATATTAACTGCAATGTGTGCCCTTACAATAGGTACCTTCATATCTGCATATGCAGATAACGAGCTTCAAATGATTCAGTTCATACCACTCGTTGTAGTGCCTCAGGTATTCTTTTCCGGACTTTTTGATTTAAGCACTATGGAGCCATGGCTTCAATCTCTGGGGCGATTCATGCCTTTATGGTACTCTGCTGATGCGCTTAGAAATATTATGATACGCGGAAAAGGATGGAGTGATATTTCATTTGATGCTTTTATTCTAATTATGTTTTGTATATTTTTCATGGCAGCAAATATTTTAGCTCTTAAAAAGCATCGTAAGATTTAATAAAGGAAAAGGTGAGGAATATGTCAGTAAAAAGCTTGTTTAGGGAGCTTGTAGATTCAAATGAAACAGATATAAGCATGACAGATAAGCAGATAAGCATTATCAGCGCAGCTATAGAAATCTTTGCGGAGAAAGGCTACGCGGCTACTTCAACCAGTGAAATTGCCAAAAAGGCTGGCGTTGGAGAAGGGACTATTTTTCATCATTACAAAACTAAAAAAGACCTACTGCTTGCTGTCCCGGAGTATCTGAATATGTTATCATTTTCAAAAGCTTTTCCGGACAATATCAGCAAAATATTTGAGAAGCCTTACGAAAATTTTGAGGACTTTTTAATAGATGTTATTCGAAATAGAAAAAGATTTATAGAAAAAAATATGATGTTTATTAAAGTATTATTTCAGGAAATCCCATTTCATCCTGAGCTGCGGACTAAAATTTCACAATCAATCCTTATTCCTGCTACGGATAAACTTAGCAAGGTTCTTGATAGATATAAAGAAAAAGGACAAATTATTGATATACCGAATGCTTCAATTGTAAATTTGATGTTTTCTTCAGTTTTTGGTTATTTTTTTACCAACTATATAATAGGCTTCGGGTTAAAAGTAGATAGTGAGAAAGAAACTGAGTATTTAATTCAATATATTATGAATGGGGTAGGGAAAAATAGTTGAGAAATATTATAAATATGTGAGGTGTTGTTATGAAAAAAATGTATTTGTGCATTATCATGGCTGCTTTTGTCGCGACAGGCTGCACTTTAAACTCAAATAAATTAATTCTAAAAGGAGATATTCAGAACAATATAATATCTGCCGTTAGTACTGTGCCCGGCAAAATTGTTCAAATGAACAAGCAGCTTGGAGAACCGGTAAAAAAGGGAGATGTTATTGCTGTAATAGATCCTGCAAATCAAAAATATGCTGTTGACCAATTGCAGGCGGTTGTAAATATGAAAAAAGCAAAGCTTGAAGAATTACAAGCAGGGGCACGTCCGCAGCAAATACAGCAAGCACAGGCACTGGTCCGCACTGCTAAAGCACAGCTTGACCTTTTGAATGCCGGGAATAGAATTGAGCAGATAGAGCAAGCTAAAAGTGCTGTTTCGATAGCTCAAGAAGCTTTAAGTGCTGCACAGATAACATACGAGCATACAAATACACAATATAAGAATTATTCAGAGTTGTACACAGAAGGAGCATTATCGAAAAATGATTTAGACAATGCAAAATTAAAATTAGATACAACAGCAAAGCAGCTTTCTTCAGCAAAAGCCGCGTTAGAGAGCGCAAAACAGCAGTTAGCCTTGCTGAAAAATGGTTCAACATCTCAAGCAATCAGTGCAGCCAAAGCAAATTATGATTCTGCGAATGCGCAGCTTAAATTACTTCAAAGTGGAGCGACCAAACAAAGTATTAAAGCTGCACAGGCTGATTTGGACCAATCTGCTGCACAACTGAATCAAGCTAAAAATACTTTAAATAGCTGCAATATTATTGCTTTGGATAATGGAATTATAATAAGTAAAAACTATGAATTGGGCGATGTAGTTAATGTTGGGAGCAATATAGCTGATATAGCTGTTTCAGGCGACTTGTATGTTCTATGCTATATACCGGATCAATATTTGGATAAAATTTATTATAATCAGATACTAAATGTAAAAACACCAACTGGTATGCAGGAGGGCAGGGTAAGCTATATTGCGTTAAAGAATGAATATACACCTAAAGACAAACAATCTACATCTGACAGCAAACACATAGCTACAAAAATAAAAATTTTCATAAAGGATAATAAAGGAATTTTAAAATCTGGAATTACTGCAAATGTTGAAGTTCCTTTAAAATAGTAATAAAATATTTAATTGGTAGGTTTATTTAGCATGAATTGTCAAAAAATATAAGATGTTTATTAGGAGGCTGCTTGGCGAATATGAATTTTCCTGCAATTATAGCATTATCGGTCTTTGTATTATCCTATGCAGTAATTATAAGTGAAAAGCTTCATAAGACAATAATTGCTCTTGTAGGAGCAGCTGTGCTTGTTTTATTTGGAGTATTATCTCAGGAAGAGGCTATAGGGTTTATTGATTTTAATAC
Source organism: Deltaproteobacteria bacterium (assembly GCA_050258375.1). GTDB lineage: Bacteria > Bacillota > Clostridia > Acetivibrionales > UBA4821 > JBLMYQ01. The sequence continues at coordinate 12,385 of JBLMYQ010000020.1, forward strand.
AATAGGTCTTCTTGCTGGAATGATGATTATTGTTTCGGTAATAAAGCAAACGGGCTTATTTGAATATCTTGCAATCAGGCAGGCTAAGAAAGCAAAAGGGAATCCTGTAAAAATAATGATTTCATTTTTGATTATTACTGCAATTCTTTCTGCTTTTTTAGATAATGTAACTACAATTATTGTAATAGTACCGGTTACTTTAAATATATGCAGATTGATTGGCGTTAACCCAATTCCTTTTGTAATATGTGAAATATTCGCATCAAATATTGGCGGAACTGCAACATTGATTGGTGATCCGCCGAATATACTGATAGGAAGTGCAACTCAGCTAAGTTTCAGTGACTTTATATGGAATCTAGCGCCTATATCAATAATTTGTATTCTTGTAAGTATTTTTGCTTTCAAGCTAATATTCAAAAAGGATTTACAAAAGGCGGATTCTATTGAAAAGCTAATGGAAATGGATGAAAAAAATGCTATTGTTGATTCTGCGCTGTTAATCAAGAGCCTTATTGTAACGTCGCTAGTGATTTTGGGATTTTTCCTGCATGGAGCTTTACATATTGGTACTGCATCAATAGCTCTAGCGGGGGCAGCGATTTTATTAACAATTGCAAAGGTTGATGTAGAAGAAGCTTTTGATGGTGTGGAATGGACAACCATATTCTTTTTTGTAGGATTATTCATATTGGTAGGTGGATTAGAGAAAACAGGCATATTGAAATATTTAGCAAAACTGACTTTTGAAAGCACAGGAGGAAATATATTATTAACAGGGTTGGCAATTCTCTGGGTTTCGGCCATATTATCTGCATTTATTGATAATATACCTTTTGTAGCTACAATGATACCGATGATTAGAACATTTGGTGAATTATCAGGAGCAGGGAATATTGATTTTCTTTGGTGGTGCCTTGCCTTAGGGGCTTGCTTCGGAGGCAATGGCACAATAATAGGTGCTTCTGCAAATGTTATTGGGGTTGATGCCCTAAAGAATTCTGGCTACAGCATTTCGTTCAAGGAATTTTTCAAGATTGCATTTCCGGTAATGATATTAACAATGGTTATTGCAACAATATATGCAAGAATAGTGCTGTACCATTAAAAGCATAAAATCAATATCTTACTTTTTATTTTTCAAGCCCTTGGGGTATATTAGTTAAAGAAAATCCTGGTTTGAAATTTTGCTGAGGGTTTTGAGCAGCTTTAGCTTCTACTTCGGCAAAGTGCTGCTGCAAGGGAGTAAGTTCTGCATCAGGTTGATTTTTTTCTTGTGCTTGTGATGTACGTTCCTGTGCCCTGCCTCTTAAAAAGGGCTTATGACTGATTTTGATTTCTCTATTATCATATCTTGTATCTTCGCACGGATGTCCTTTATCCTCAAGTATATGAGACTTATTAAATTCAGTATCGCTTTTTAAGAAATGCTTCCAATTTCCTTTGTTAAAGCCTTCTTTATCTGAGGCAGAGTCAAAGGTTAAATCCATGTTATACCAGCTGCCATTAACCTTTGCCTGATTCCAAGCATGATGTCCCATGTCTCCAGGCTTTCCACCTTGTCCGCCGACAGTTATACACTCTATGCCATTATCATTTAATATTGCTTCTAAAGCTTTTGAATATCCCTGACATATTGCTTGCCTGTCTATAAGTGCGCCTGCCAAATCTCCATCCCGTATTCTGTTTTTTTGGTCATCGTCAAAACTAATATAATTGCCCAATTCATGGTAAATTCGTTCTGCTTTTTCCTCTTCTGACATTAATGGGTTTACCAGCTTTTTAAAGTCATCCATCGTTTGGTTGATTTGAAGCATTTCTTCTGCTGAGTATGATTCAAAGCCGTTCCAGGAAATAGTTGAAATATTAAAGCTTGAGTTTACATCTTCTAAATCACCAACAGATTTTATTTGTTCCTGTGATAAATACCGGATATTTGGTATGTTTAAATCTAATTTGTTTAAATGGGACAATCCTTCTATACTGTTAATATAAGAAGCTATGTCAATATTAGGGTCATTTATTATAAGCTTTAATCCTTTAAGATTAGGCAAGGATTCAAGTCCTTTTCCTGAAGGAATATTATCTAGCTCTAATGATTCTATTGTGGATAATGCTTTTGGGGATAAACCGAATAAACCACCAAATCTTAATTTGTGTTGTTCTTTGAGAATTTGCTTTAAATGATTATATAGTTGTTTATTTTTTTTGAGTGCATCCATTCCCATACCTCAAATTATGGAATCAAGTATATAATTTTATTATAACAGAAATTCCCTCATTATTAAATAATAGGATTATAAAGGCAGGGAAAACGCATGAATACAGATAATTCCAAATCCAGACCCTCCTAGCCTCCCTGATAGGGAGCGAATAGTAATTTCTATGAAGATTTTTCTATGAAAAACTACTTTTCGTCCCCTTTTTAGGGGAGAAAGAGGGGTCTAAG
>JBLMYQ010000021.1:0-31673 GCA_050258375.1 Deltaproteobacteria bacterium
AAGACAGGTTGTAACTGCTTCGGCTGACGGCGCCGCTGCAACCCAATCTGCAATACGGTATATAAATGAGCATCAGTGGAGCTAACTCACCCCTATCCCCTCTCTTAAAATAGAGGGGAAATAGATAGGAGACCCTATGATTGAAATAATTTCTAATTCAGAAAATGAAACGCGTGATATTGCAAAACAGCTTGGCTTCATCCTTTCTGCCGGAGATGTCGTTTGCATTCATGGCAATCTTGGAGCTGGAAAAACTGTTTTTGCGTCAGGACTATCTATTGGTCTGGGAATAAATGAACACATTTCAAGTCCCACCTTTACTATCGTAAATGAGTATAATGGCAGACTACCATTTTATCATTTTGATGCCTATAGAATAAATAGTGATGAATTTCTGGATATTGGCGGGGATGAATATTTTTATGGTGACGGTATTACCCTTATTGAATGGCCTGAAAATATCGGCGATATACTTCCTGCTCAAAGGCTAGAAATTTATATTGATTACGCTGGTGATAAAGTTGAAACCAGAAAAATATCATTTAAACCCTTGGGACAGAAGTATGAACTAATTGCAAACAAACTACTGGAGGAAATAAAATGAGGATTCTTGCAATTGATTCTTCTGGAGCAGCAGCCTCTTGCGCTGTTATTGAGGATGGAATTGTTATAGGAGAATACAGCATAAATAATAAGCTTACTCATTCTCAAAAGCTGATGCCTATGATTGATCAGCTTTTAAAAGGTCTTGATTTTAAACCAAATAATATTGATGCTTACGGTTGCTCAATTGGTCCGGGTTCATTTACAGGTCTCAGAATCGGAATATCAATAGTAAAAGGCATGGCACAAGCTTTAAACAAGCCTGCGGTCGGAGTATCAACTCTAGATGGCTTAGCTTGGAACATTTCCGGCACTTCAGGATATATTTGCCCAATAATTGATGCAAGGAATGATAATGTTTATACAGCTGTATATCAATCTTCAGATACAGGTCCAAATCTGAAATCAGAATATATGGCAGTTAACATAAAAGAGTTGATTGAGCTTCTTCCAAAGGATAAAACAATAACATTTGTTGGAGATGCAGTCTTAAAATTCAAAGAGCTTCTTAAAGAAAATCTCTACGATATTTGCTCCATTCCTCCATCTCATTTACTTTTGCCAAGGGCTTCATCTGTTGGCTATGCCTGCTGCTTGTTGGCAGCAGCAGGGAATTTAAAATCTGCTTATTCTTTAACCCCTCTCTATCTTCGCCCCTCTCAAGCAGAAAGAATTCAATCTAAAAATTCAATATAGAAATTGATTTATATTTTACATAACACTATAATATATATTAGTAAACATATTATTTGTAAAGGGGTATACATATGGAGCAAAATACCGGAAGCATTTTTAAGACCATCTCAGCTATAGTTATCAGCATAGGTATTATATGGTCATCCTACATCATCTCTGATGGTGTAATCAGAGCAAAAGGTAATGTCAAAGGAAATGACAACCTTATTACTATTACTGGTTCAGCTAAGCAGCAAATAAAGTCGGACTTGATTGTTTGGAACTGTAGTTTTTCAGGCAATTCTCCTACCCTTGTAGAAGCCTATGATGAATTAAACAAAAAAAAGGCCATAGTAAAAAAATATCTTATTAGTAAGGGTATAAATGAAAAATCAACAGAAAAAGGTAAAGAAGAATCCATAGTATTCTCTTCAATTTCTACAATGCCTGTCTATAAAATCCTTCAGAGGCAAGGCGAAAACAATCAGGTATATGATTATACCTCGAACATCATTGAAAGCTATACTCTTGAGCAGAATGTTGAAATCAAATCATACGATGTTGATAAAATAACTGAAATATCCCGTACAGCTACTGAGCTTATAAGCCAGGGAATAAATTTAAGGTCTTCATCTCCTCAGTATTTTTATACCAAGCTTGCAGATTTAAAAATAGATATGCTTGCAAGAGCAACTGCCGATGCAAAAAACAGAGCAACAAAAATGGCTGAGAATGCCGGAACAAAATGTGGAAAGTTAAGGTCGGCTAACATGGGGGTATTCCAAATAACTCCTATATATTCAAATGAAGTTTCAGATTATGGAATAAATGATACTTCCTCCTTGGAAAAAGAAATAATGTCTGTTGTTACCTGCAGATTTGAAGTAAAATAAGCTTCAATTCCATGTAATACTCTCCCTCGCAATCGAGGGAGAGTATTTTTAATATCCAGGAAAATAAAAGATGAATTCTACTCAGACCCCTCTTTCTCCCCTGAAAAGGGGACGGAAAATAGTTTTTCATAGAAAAATCTTTGACAAAAATTTTTCTATTATTTATAAGCAAAATATGAGATAATATTCTTTGTAAATACTTATTCATTTATCAGGCAGGTATAAATACAAATGACTGAAGACAATATCATAATAAAAAATATGACTGTTAATGATATAGAGGAAATATTAATAATAGAAAATCTTTGTTTCACCATTCCCTGGACTTATGAATCCTTTTTTAATGAATTAGAATTAAATAAATTTGCTCATTATAATATAATCCTATTCGATAACCAGGTTGCAGGATATATAGGCTTTTGGCAGGTTTTAGACGAAGGTCATATTACGAATGTTGCAATTCATCCAAAATTCAGACGTATAGGATTGGCTTGTAAATTAATTGAGCATACCCTGAATTTTTGCAGATATATGAATATAACATCACTTACTTTAGAGGTTAGACAAAGTAATATTCCTGCTCAAAATTTATATAGAAAGTATGGTTTTGTTGAAGAAGGAATCCGCAAGCAATATTATAAAGACAACAATGAAGATGCAATCATCATGTGGAATAAAGGAATTTAATCTAATGAGGGGGACACTATGAAAAAATTCAAAGAATTAAACTACAAAGAGCTAAAGTACTTTTGTGATTCTAAAAAGCTTAAATTCAAAACCACTTCAGATTTTGAACCTGAATATGAATCGATTGGTCAAGACAGGGCTGTAGCTGCACTTGAATTCGGACTAAAAATGAAGGTTAAAGGCTACAACATTTATATGTCAGGTCCTTCAGGAACAGGTAAAACAAATTATGCAGCTAAATACATCAGAAAAATTGCCGCTGAGCAAGAGGCTCCTGATGACTGGTGCTATGTATACAACTTTAAGATTCCAAATCAGCCGACAGCGTTAAATCTAAAGGCAGGTATGGGCTCAATCTTCCAAAAGGATATGGAAAATTTAATAAAAGTAATACAAGTAGAGCTTCCTAAGGCTTTTGACAGTGAAGACTATGAACGGGAAGAAGCAGAAATAATAAGAGAATTTCAGGAAAAAAGAGTCGAGCTGATTGACGAACTTGATGAACAAGCTGAAAAACTTGGCTTCCGTGTTAAAAACACCAATACGGGGATATATTTCTTACCGGTTGTTGACGGAAAAGTGATTAACGATCAGGATTTTAATGAACTTGATGAACATATCCGCCATGAAATTAATCTTAAATCTGACAGCATTCAGCTTGAAACCATGGATATGGTAAGACGATTAAAAGAGGTTGAACATGAGGTTGAAGAAAAATTGTCAGAATGGCAAAACAAGGTTGCTATGTTTGCCCTTGGAATACATATTGATGATTTGAAATCCAAATATTCTGAATATCCTAAAATCCAAAAATTCCTTGATGATATTCAAGAAAATATTATTAAAAATCTGGAAGACTTTATTGGTCCGGTTGAAAGTGACGAGCAGGCAAGTCCTCTTCTTCCTCTTATTCTTAAAAAAGAAGAAAATCCATATGATAAATACAAGATAAATTTAATTGTAGATAACAGTGGACTAAACGGGGCTCCAGTAATTATAAACTTTAATCCTACTTATTATAATTTAATGGGAAAATTTGAGTATGAAAACGAATTTGGTACTGTTTCGACCGACTTCTCAATGATTAAGGCAGGACTTTTTCATCAGGCAAACGGAGGCTATTTAATCCTTCAGGCAAAAGATTTGTTAATGAATGTTCAAGCATGGGAATCATTAAAACGCGTATTAAAGACACGCCAGATTACTATTGAAAATATGAAAGAGCAAATGGGCCTTATTGCAATGTCTGCTCTCAAACCTGATCCAATACCGGTTGATATCAAGGTTATTCTTGTTGGTAATTCTGACCTTTATCAGGTTCTCTTAGATTTTGACGATGATTTCTCAAAGTTATTTAAAATAAAAGCTGATTTTAACAGTGAAATGGATATAAATGAGCTTAACATTAATAAGCTGTGCCAATTTATAAGCTCCTTCTGCCAAAGGGAGCAAACTCTCCCACTTAATAAAAGTGCAGTTGCCAATGTAATAGAATACAGCTCTCGTCTGGTTGAAGATCAACGTAAAATGACAACCAAGTATAATGATTTGGTTGAACTCTTGGCTGAATCTTCTACATGGGCAAAAATAGAAGGTGCATCAGTTGTTTCAGGAGAACATGTAGAAAAAGCAATTAAGGAAAAAGCCTTTAGATCTAATAAATATGACCAAATGCTTCTTGAACTAATGGAAGAAGGCACAATAATGATTGATACTGAAGGAGCAGTAGTTGGACAAATAAATGGTCTGTCTGTTCTTGATATGGGAGATTTTGTGTTCGGTAAGCCTTCAAGGATTACTGCAAATACATATTTAGGAAAAAGTGGGATTGTAAACATTGAACGTGAGGTTGAAATGAGTGGAACTACTCACACCAAGGGTGTCCTGATTCTCAGTGCGTATATCGGTGAAAAATTTGCACAGGATGTTCCTCTGGCATTAACTGCAAGTATATGTTTTGAACAGCTTTACAGCGGAATTGAAGGCGACAGCGCTTCAAGCACAGAATTATTTGCAATTTTATCAAGCCTCTCCGGTCTTCCTATTAATCAGGGAATCGCTGTCACTGGCTCTGTAAATCAAAAAGGCGAAATTCAGCCAATCGGTGGTGCAACTCACAAGATTGAGGGATTTTTTGAATTATGCAAGTCACGAGGTCTTACCGGCTCACAAGGAATCATCCTCCCTTATAAAAATATAATTAATTTGAATCTGGATAATGAAGTTATTCAAGCAGTTAAGGATGGCAAATTTCACATTTATCCTATTAAAACTATTGATGAAGGTATAGAAATACTTACAGGGGTTCCTGCCGGAGTCAAAAAAGAAGATGGAACATATCCAAAGGGAACTGTAAACTTTCTGGTAGCAGAAAAATTAAGGAAATATGCGATGGCGGTTATAAAATTTGGTGATGCCGGAGCAGAAAAAGGCAAAAAGGTCACTGCAAAAAAAGAATGCACCTGCGAAACACCAAATAATCCTGAAATTGATGACGAAGAAGAATAAAGAGAAAAAAGAAAAACAGTTGGAAATATCTCCAACTGTTTTTCTTTTTATTTTGGAGCTCACAACCGGGATTGAACCGGTGACCTCCGCCTTACCATGGCGGCGCTCTACCTGCTGAGCTATGTGAGCATATGTATGTGGAGCGGGTGATGGGAATCGAACCCACGCTGTTAGCTTGGGAAGCTAAAATTCTACCATTGAATTACACCCGCATTAATTTACTCTTTCTTCATCCAGGTATTTCTCAAGCTTTCTTTTAACTCTCTGCAAAGCATTATCAATGGATTTAACCTGCCTATTTAAATCTTTGGATATCTCAAAGTATGATTTACCTTGCAGATAACTATCCAAAACTTCAAGCTCAAGACCGCTAAGAACCTCTCCCATTTTTAATTCTATGTTGTTAAAGTCTTCTCTATTAATCATTAATTCTTCTGGATCACTTATGCTTACTTCGCTAAGCATGTCCATTAAGGTTCTGTCTGATTCTTCATCAAATAACGGTTTATTCAATGACACATAAGAATTCAGTGGTATATGCTTCTGCCTCGTTGCTGTCTTTATTGCTGTTATTATCTGTCGAGTAATACAAAGCTCTGCGAATGCCCTAAAAGATGATAGCTTGTCTTCCTTGTAATCCCTTATGGCTTTAAAAAGACCTATCATTCCCTCCTGAATTATGTCCTCCCTATCAGCACCAATAAGGAAATACGTCCTTGCCTTAGCCCTAACAAAGTTCTTATACTTGTTTATTATATATTCAAGAGCTTGGCTGCTCCCTTGTTTAGCATTCTCTACAAGTTCTTCATCAAGCATGGTACTATAAAAATCGGTGGTATCAATCCGAGCTTCCAGCTGCAAGTAAATGCCCCCCTTGTGCCGAGCTTATTAAGCCTTACATAAACATAATTATAAGTCAGTGATTTGGTTTTAGTCAAGCCTAAACTTTGCCATTTTAGAGGTTTTGAGAGTATTTTTTAATAAAGTAACTAATATTTAATATTTATATTGCATAAAGGCTGTTTATATATTAAAGTATAATATGTTAGGGATATTATGCTGTTTTTTAGAATCCTTTCTAAATATTACATTAGAAATTTTAAAATATGAATACAATCTATTCAGGGAAATATGTTCAGTTTATGAATAATTTAATACATGGAATTATTCATAAACTGAACTTACTTTTCGAAAAATATAATATCTGAAAACTCCATACAAATTTCTGAATTTTTTGCTTTTATTTCACAAAAGGAGAAACACAAGATGAAAAATTCTAATTGGATTTACATTGTAATAATAGTCCTTCTGGCGGCAATAGGAATTGGAGTTGGCTTTTATTCCTACTCATCGTATTCAATTATAAAAAAAAGCAGCAAGCAAAATGCAGCTGTTGATTTTAAGAATGCAGTACCAAAGCAGCCGAATAAGTCTGAAATAAAACCGCCATCAACCCTAAGTGAATTCAAGGTAAAAGGTATTTATGTTACGGGCTGGTCTGCTGGAAATGAACCCAAAATTAATCATTTTATAAATCTTTTAGCAAAAACCGAACTTAATACCCTTGTTATTGATGTTAAGGACGATCTTGGCAGAATTTCATATAAATCAGAAGTACCCCTTGCAAAAGAAATAGGTGCAAATACATTAATGATTAATGATATACAAGCCTTAATGAAAAGACTTAAGGATAATAACATTCATACAATTGCAAGGATTGTTGCTTTTAAAGATCCAATATTAGCAGAAAAAAAGCCTACACTTGCACTTAAAACTACTTCAGGAGCTATTTGGCATGACAGAAACAATACTGCATGGCTTAATCCGTTTAATCAGGCCTCATGGGCTTATAACATAGACCTCGCAAAAGAAGCTGTAAAAATTGGATTTGATGAAGTTCAATTTGATTATGTAAGATTTCCTGCAGATGGTAAGGTAAAAAATTTAAGCTATAATAAATCAGGGGTTACTCCAGATTTAACAAAGCCCATTAATGCTTTTCTAGCTAAAGCTAAAGCTGAAATGAATCAATTAGGAGTACCTTTATCAGCTGATATTTTCGGAATTGTAACTACAAACATTGGAGATATAGAAAAAATCGGGCAGGATTTAGAGTCATTGAGTTTAAGCTCCAATTATATCTCTCCAATGGTTTATCCTTCACATTACGGTTTTGGAGAATACAAGATTAGAAAACCTGATTTTGAACCTTATAAGGTTGTTTATAAAAGTTTATTTACTGCAAATGAACGGTTGAATAAACTCAAGGCAAAGCATGCCATTATTCGTCCATATTTACAGGATTTTTCAGCTCCATGGCTTGGCAGAGGAAACTTCAAAAAATATACTGCTGAGGATGTTAGGTCTCAAATTAAAGCAGTATATGACAGTGGACTTCAAGAATGGATACTATGGAATGCAGGAAATAAATATAATGAATCAGCACTGCTTAAGGAATAATCTGCTACTTGCCTAAAAGTAAAGGCTGAATCTGCTTCCCTTTCAATGTTTCCAATATTGTATCTACGACAAGCTCCATTTTTGCAACTATTGAATTTTGTTTAACCAAAGGATTATCTTGGCTAAAAGGTATAAAAAATATATTTTTCGTATTTAGTAAAAGTCCTAAATTTTTAGCATTAGCTCCAAGCCCGTCGTTTGTAGAAACTCCTATAACTACGGGCTTATTATTTCTCAAATGAGCTTTTACTGCCATAAGTACAGTTGTATCTGTAATACCATTTGCCAGCTTTGCAAGTGTGTTACCTGTGCAAGGTGCAATAACAATCACGTCCAATGAAGATTCTGGTCCAATTGGCTCAGCTTCAGTAATAGTACTAATAATTTTCTTTTCAGTAATATCTTCAATTTTATTAATAAAATCCTCAGCTTTTCCAAACCTTGTATCAATGTTATACGACGCTTCGGACATAATAGGAAATACCTCTGCTCCCTCTTCAACCAGCTTTTGTATTTCTGGAATAATCTTTGCAAACGTACAAAATGAACCTGTTAATGCAAAACCTACCTTAATATTTTGAAGACGCAAGTTTTAGCCTCCTTTCCATGCTTAAATTTAATCATTAATTTAATTCATTTTATGAAAAATCACCAAAAGAGTTCCTACATAAAAAATAAGAAACCACAATGTTTCTTATTTTTTTATAGTTATTAATCATATTAATAATCTTAAATTAATTTCCTTAACTTTTCTAATTCAAGATTGCCTCCGCTTAACACAATTCCTACTTTTTCTCCTTTTTTTATTTTTGTTCTCTCTGATAATAAAGCAGCCAACCCAACAGCTCCTGCTCCCTCGACTAAAATTTTAGCTCTTTGAAGAAGCAAAAACAAGCTTTCTTTTGTCTCTTTCTCTGATACAATGATAATATCATCAACATATCTTTTTATTATCTCATAAGGTAAATCACCACAAGTATTTATCGCAATTCCGTCAGCGATAGTGGGCTTGCCCGGAACCTCTACTACTTTACCAGTACTGATGGAAAGTCTTACAGATTCATAGCCCTCAATTTCTACTCCAACTATCTTGATTGATGGTTTTAAAGCTTTCGCAGCAATGGCTATTCCAGAAATAAGTCCTCCTCCGCCAACTGGAACAATTATAGTTTCAAGCCCGGGTAATTCTTCAAGCATTTCAATACCAATGGTTCCTTGACCTGCAATTATCTTTGAATCATCATAAGGATGAATAAATATTTGTTCTTTTCCCTGCCTTTGAAGTGCAAATTTCTTTGCCTCTTCAATGCTATTGCCCTGTATTATAACCTCTGCCCCATAATTTTTAGCAGCGTGAATCTTGTATTGAGGAACACTTTTGGGCATTACAACTGTAGATTTTATACCGAATATTGAAGCAGCAAGCGCAACTCCTTGCGCATGATTTCCCGCCGATACTGCTATAATAGATTTATTCTTTTCTTCATCACTTAAGCTTGATATTTTATTGTAAGCACCTCTTATTTTAAACGAACCCGTTTTTTGCATATTTTCCGGTTTAAAATATACTTTAGTACCGCTTATTGTACTTAATTGAGATGAATATATTAAATTGGTCTTGTTAATTACTCCTTCAAGTTTCTCTTGGACTTTTTTTACTTCTTCAAAAGTCACCATCACAATCAGCCTCCGCTCATAATTTCCCCCAAATTGTCATATAAAATGCAAGCATGTAAATGTATGTTAATGAATTATTGCTTACATTAAAGAATAATTTGTTGTTACTGACATGAATAACAAAACCAAAATATGTATATAGTATTGATAGGAAGCTTATTGTTATAAAAGGAGGCTGCAAAATGGAAGATAATATTGAAAGCCTAAATTCACATTTGCAAGCTAAAAAACTGCTGGAAAGAATACAAGAAAAGATTACTCAAAGCAGTGAAACTTCAGTTATTACTGAAACTGCACCTGATGCCTATATAGCAGAGCTGGTTTTAATACAGCTTAAAGCTAACGGATATAAGGTTTCCAGATATGAGAATATTTTATCAGTTCCTACTAACTAGATTACAAATATTACTTTAAAGGTGGTATTCCGTAATGAAATACCACCTTTTATGTTTCTACCAAAACGCATGCCTGGATAGTTTCTATCCCTTTTTCTTTAGCAAAATCAAGAAGCTCATCATTAAAAGTTCCCGGCTGCAGCCATACATATTTAATTCCAAGAGCAGAAGCCTCTTCTATTGTCTTCATTCCATGCTTTGGTGATACCACCAAGTTTATAACATCTGGTTTTTGTGGTAAGCTCATTAAATTCGGGTAGCACTTCTCTCCAAAAATATTTTCATAGTTGGGGTTTACCGGCATTACATTATAGCCTAGATTTTTTAATCTTTTAAATATCTTACATCCATACTTCTCTTTATTTTCGCTAGCACCAACAACCACCCACGTTTTAAGCTTAAGCAGCTCCTTAACTTCCATCATCCAATCACAGTCCTTTCAAAATTTTATTCTATATAGTAATCTCTATCAATTTCATCTATTTGCAATCCACCTCCGGTAAGTTCCAAAATTACTTTTTTTAGTTTTTCAAGCTTATTTATAGGAACAGCTATATATATATCTATAAGGTCTGCATATATTGTATCAATTATGCAGCATCCTTCATTACTTGAAATTGCCTGAATCCTGGTCAAAAGGTTATAATCTATCCTCATATGTACTTTTGCTGACCATATCTTTTCAACAATTCCAGCTGCTTTTATTCCTTCTCCGGCAGATTTTGAATAAGCCCTGACCAGTCCACCGGTTCCAAGCAAAATTCCTCCGAAATATCTAGTGACAACTACAATTACATCTTCCACTCCTTGATTCTTTATTGTTTGAAGAATTGGCATTCCGGCTGTTCCCGATGGTTCCCCTTCGTCTGAAAATTTTTGTATGCCAGAGTCCCCTCCTATATAATAAGCATAAACGTTATGTCGGGCATCCCAGTATTTCTTTTTTATTGTTTCGTAAAACTCCATTGCCTCTTCTTCTGAAGCTATTCTTCTTACATGTGCAATAAATTTTGATTTTTTTTCAATTATTTCAGCTGTCCCTTCACTTTTAACCGTTTTGTATCTTTCCCGCATTTTACTCCCTCCAACCCTGAAGGGCAATTAGGGACGGTTGTTTAACCGTCCCTAATTGCATAATTTATTTTAATATAAAATAGTTTTCATTCCAATTAGTTTCAAAATTATTAATATTCCTTATATTTCTTATAGGATAGGCTTACAAGTGATTTATCCTGACTATATGTTATTTTTTCAAGGGCTTCATTTATGTCAAAAAATCCACCTTCCTGAAAATTATCTTCTGTGCTGATATTATATTCCCTACTTTTAGCTTTCATTAAGTACCATGTAATTTTATTGCAAACTGGTTTCTGTCTGGATAACGAAAAAAATTCATAACTTGTATTTCCTGCGGTCGATACTATTTCAGCCTCAAGCCCGCCTTCCTCTTTTACTCTCCTAACTGCTATTTCAGCTGATAGGTCACCATTCTTTATAACTCCTTTTGGGAGAACCCATTCTCCTTTTTCGTTTTTGAGGAGAAAAACTTTATCTTCATGAAACACTACGCCACCTGCGCAATTTCTAACTAACATGTCAAAAACCCCTTTCTAGTTATTAATTTAGGATTTTGAGGCTTTAAACACCCTCCTTTCACATATATTTCTATTTATCACTATCATACCTTAATTACTCTAACTATTCAATATCGAAATATTCTATCTTTCTTCGGTTAGTTTAATACTAAGCGTCTTTTTTTGGCTATCCCTTATAATTGTTACCTTTACAGAATCTCCAACTTTATATTTCTTTTTAATATCATTTATTTCTTGAATAGTTTTTACTTGCTTCCCTCCAAACTCAACAATTACGTCTCCAACCTGTATTCCGCCTCTTTCCGCTCCACTAAATTGAGTAACCTGATTAACGTATACACCGATAGGCAGACCATATTGCTGCGCTGTCTTTTCATCTATATTAACCCCACCAATACCAAACAGTGGTCTTTTCACATATGTGTACTTTATTAACTCTTCCATTATTGGCTTAACTTCATTAATAGGAATTGCAAACCCTAATCCTTCAACACCTGTAGAACCTATTTTTATTGTATTTATGCCTATAACCTTCCCTGCAGAATTTACTAGTGCTCCTCCGCTATTTCCAGGATTAATCGCTGCATCTGTTTGGATAAGATTTAGCGTCTTTTCATCAATATCTATCGTTCTATTTACTGCACTAATAACCCCAGCTGTTACAGAACCTGCAAATTCCATACCAAGTGGATTACCGATTGCTACAGCCAATTCTCCAACTTTAACCTGGGACGAATCCCCGAATTCTGCAACAGGAAGGTTATCCTGATCAATTTTTACTACTGCCAAATCTGTTTTTGCATCTCCCCCTATAATTTTTGCAGAAATAGGCTTTTTATTGTTATTAGGAAGATATACCTCAACCTTACCGGTCTGTTTTCCACCTTGGTATGCACTTTCAATGACATGGTAATTGGTTAATATACATCCATCTTTTCTTACTATTATACCTGAACCTTCTCCCTTAGCTTCACTTTCAGCATCTCCAAAAAAAGCAAATGGGTCATTTACTTTGTATATTACTTTTATTCCCACTATTGAAGGACCTACTTTTTCGGCTATTCCTACAACCGGTGACGTTGTCTTTTCTACCTCGACCTTCTTAACTAGCGTTGCCGTCTTATCAAGACCATTCAAAACCTTCGAAGTAATTCCCGGGAAAAGTGTCCCCGCTGTCTGATTGACTACAGGAGCCATTATAGGCGTTCCCACAACAAGAACGGCCCCAACAATCAGCCCTCCTATAACGGAGCTTGCAAGCCCAGTAATTATATAACCCCATAAATTATTCTTTGATGTCTTTTTTCTTGAATCATTATAATAAAAGGGTGAGTTATTATTGTCTTTTTTACTTTCATTGTTGTTTGAAAAACCACCATAATTAAATTCGTTCATAAAGCATCCCCTTTCAATATTGATTTTTAGATTTTTATAAGTATTCTGTATTAATATTTTATTATTATTGCGAATATATTCAAGATTTTTGTACCCTTAAAATAGTTTAAATTCATTAGTTTAAATAAAAAAGCTCTTATTAAAAGAGCTTTTTTATTAATTTCTTAATTATTCTACTTCTCTAAAATAATGACCTTTCGTAAACCCTTTGTTCTTTATCTCTTCTAAGGTTGTACTATATTTTTCTGTTACTGCTTCAGTATCATCCTCCAGTAATTCTGAATACATATTTATTAGCTCTATCATTTCCTCCCTGGTTTCATAAGTAAAATTCAGTCTAAAATAATCCGCATTAACATTCTTCAAGGTATTAAAATGTCCAGCCATGCAAAGGATTTTAGAATTTAGAACCTCAAAATGGCAGCTTTCTGTCAAGAAGCTTATAGGAAATACAACCGATGTTCTATCTTTTAATCCTACAATATTTTTTGAACAGCCTCCACACGAATCAGAATTTTCTTTACTGCTTCCCAATATCCCTGGTGCAAAACAGTATTTACTAATCATTAAAGGGATTCTGCCATGAATTAATAATTCCTTCTCAATATCACTATTTGTTGACAGCATATCAGTAATCTGACTAATCTCAAGCTCGGGAGAAATTGTAGCTCCATCCATGCCAAAGTCTCTAAGTGTTTTTAAAGTATATCTATTTGATGCATTAAGTGAAAAATCCCCATGAACCTTGAAATCTTTAAGAATTTTAAACATCTTTATTGCTCCGAAATTACCAATAAGCGCACCCGAAAATCCATATCCTTCAATCTTTTTTATATTTTCATATATTTTTTCCATTTGGTCTTTTAATGTTATTCTTGGAAAAGCAATGAGTACTTCTTTGCCTTTTTTTACCATACCCTCGATAATACTCGGAACAACCTTCTCATTGTAAAATTCTTTACAAGGTATGTATATCCTTGAAAAGTTTAAGTCTTTAACTGAATTGGCACTTTCAAAATCCGGGACTAAAACAGAGAGCTTTGGCTTTACTAATTCGCTTACGTTTTTAGGCTCTTCCATAGCTCCTAATATTCTAATGTTATAATTCTTTTGATCAGGGCACAATTTCTTACTATTTTCAATTCTTTCGGCAGCTATGGCTTCAATAGCTTTTCTCCTAACATCATTTATTTCAGAAATAGGAACAAAAAGCTGATCCTCCATTTCAATTTCTGCTCTTGCAAGATAAAACGGCGTATTACCCATAGCCTCCAGCTGTTCAAGAACCTTATCCGGAGTCAGTACTGCTTTATTAGCCTGTTCTGCCGGTCTGCTTCCCTGAACTTTATATTTGATTCCTTCGTCATCCCACATTATAAGCTCAATAGGATTGCCATAAACAAGTTTGAAATCTGCATATAAAGGTACCTTTTTGTATGGCTTTCCTGAATATGCTTTTGCTGCTTTTTCTGCAAGCTTTTTATCATAAACCTTGTATACATGGTCTCCCTTATTCCACTTATAGTTGGTTGTGACTTCAATAATATCTCCTGAAATAGCAGATTTAACTTTCTCACCGTTAAATATAATCTTTGTAACTGTAGTAATTTCTTCGCTCGCCGGAAGTGGTTTTAAAACATCACCATGATTAATTCTGGTTGTTAATTCAATCTTAACCAGCTTGTTTCTCTCATCAAAGCCTTCAACCTTGCCACAGATAATACCTTCATGAGAAGGACTTTTAAAGCTCATAAGATTGCTTCCCTTTTCTTCATTCAGCAATCCTCTTGTAAAACCGCCTCTGTTATAAACAAGCTTGAGTTCTTCTATATCATTCCTATTTATCTCATATTTTCTTCCTGAAGCTATGTGGTCAAGATATTTTCTATAAATCTTGGTTACTGTAGCCACATATTCTGAATTTTTCATTCTTCCTTCAATCTTTAACGAGCTGATTCCTGTTTTTATAATCTCAGGCAATATTTCTAATGTACATAGGTCTTTTGTGCTTAAGATATAATTACCTTTTAAGCCATCATATATTTCCTGATTGGTATTATAATCAACCAGATTGTACATCTGCCTGCACGGCTGAGCACATCTGCCTCTATTCCCGCTTCTTCCCCCAACCATACTGCTAAAAAGGCACTGTCCTGAATAGCTTACACACAAAGCCCCATGAATAAAAACTTCAATTTCCATATCTTTTGCTCTTTTGGCTATTTCATCTATCTGTTTTAAAGAAAGCTCACGTGCAAGAACAACTCTGCTAAAGCCTAACTTTTTTAGAAGGTTCACACCTTCAAAGTTGTGCACCGTCATCTGCGTACTCGCATGAAGCTTTATTTGGGGTAAAACCTCCGCAAGCTTTGAAGCAATACCAATATCCTGTACAATTATTGCATCTACACTATTTGTGCAAGCTTTATATGCTGTTTCCAAAGCCTTGTTAATTTCCTGGTCAAAAATCAGAGTATTTAGTGCAAGATAAACCTTTGAACCCCGCAAGTGTGCATATTTAACCGCGTTTCCAAAATCTTTTTCACTAAAATTCTCGGCATACTGTCTGGCACTAAACTCCTTTGCACCAATGTATACTGCATCTGCACCACTTTCAATTGCCGCAATAAAAGAATTCATATTACCAGCAGGCGCAAGCAATTCTGGTATTTTAACTATATTTTCTATGCCAAGACCCTCCAATGTTTTGCCCCTTTCATGAAATCATTAGCTTCTTTCATTATAATTTGTTAAAAGGTCCTTTAATTCTGTCTTTGTCTTGACAATTTCGAACTGCAATTCAGTAACTCTTTCACGTAAGGTTGATATTTCCTCCAAAGCTTCTTTCATGCTAGCCTTAGTTTTGTCAAGCTCATCTGTTTTTAGTTTTAGTTCCTCCTGAAGCTCTTTAAAACTATCAATATTCTTGAAATAGTCATCAGCAACATTAATTGCTGTAAGAACTGCAACCATTGCTGTATTTAACCTATGATCGGTTTTATTAACCTCATTCATTTTTTTGTCTATATACAAGGCTACTCTTTGTATATATTCATCAGATTCGATGCCCTTAACAACATAGTCTTTCCCAAGTATTCTAACCTCAATTTTATTTTTATTTTCCAAGGCAGACAGCTCCTTAACTATTTGTTTCTAAGAATTTTTATTATCAACAAGTATATCCTTCATAGCACCAATACTAGCAAGTGCTTTTGTTGTTTCAAAAGGAATAAATATTTTATTTGCATCTCCTTCAGATACCTTTTGAAGAGTTTCAAGTGCCTTAATTTCAATAAGCTTTTCATCAGGTTTGGCATTTTTAATAGCATTATATACTAATTCTACTTCTTTTGCCTTAGCATCAGCAACTTTTATGATTGCTTCCGCTTCACCAGTTGCTTCTAAAACCTTTGATTCCCTTATTCCTTCAGCTCTTTTAATGTTTGCCTGTTTTTCAGCTTCCGCAGCAAGTATAGCCGCTTCTTTGGCACCTTCTGCTCTTGTTATTGCACTTTGACGTTCTCCTTCAGCCTGAAGAATTAAAGCTCTTTTTGTTCTTTCTGCATTCATCTGCTTTTCCATTGCATCTTTAATATCTGGTGGTGGTTTGATATCCTTAACTTCCACTCTATCAACACGACATCCCCATTTATCAGTTGCTTCGTCAAGAATCTGACGCAATTGTAAGTTTATGCTGTCTCTGGAACTGAAGGTATTGTCTAGCTCCATTTTTCCTATGATATCACGAATTGTTGTCATAGCCAGGTATGATATACCTCTTTGAAGTGAATCAATTTCGTATACTGCCTTTGCCGCATCAGTAATCTGATAAAACACAACGGTATCAATAGTTATAGTTACATTATCCTTTGTTATTACTCCCTGCGGTGGAATATCCATTGTCTGCTGCCTCATGTTCACCACAGCCCTTACATTGTCAAAAAAAGGTATTATTATGTTTAACCCGGGAGTTGCAACCGTATGAAACTTTCCAAGTCTTTCAATGATATAAACCTCAGACTGTCTGACAATTTTGATTGTGCTTACACCTACAATAAGTACTACAACTACTAAAAAAATTAAAAATCCCATTATTCATTTACCTCCTTTTGAATTACTGGTTTAACAATCACCCTGACACCTTCTACTTTCACTATCTCAACCTGCGTATCTACAGGTATACCAGCCCCATCTTCAGCTTCTGCACTCCAGACTTCACCGGAAATCTTAACCTGCCCTAATCCCTGAACATTGTTGATTTCCTGAATAACCATACCTTTTTTACCTACAATAGCAAAAACATTAGTAGGATTATCCTTTGGCTTTAATAGACCTTTAGTTAATGGTCTGGTAAATATTATTAAAATTGCTGCAGCCAGAACAAATACAGTCCCCTGTATATATAAAGATACCCCTGCAAATGACAATATTGCAGCAATAACTGCCGATACGCCAAACCAGAATAATATAAATCCGGCAGTAACTATTTCTCCGACAAACAGTAATCCTGCAAGTATCAACCATTTCATCCACATAATACATCCCCACCTTAATACAGATTTTTCAAATTAATTATATACTATTAATAGTCTAAAATGAACAGATTATTTCATATAAAATACGTAAATAAATTTTATTTTCTGAATAAAAACATTAGCAATAATTTTTTTCTTTGTAACACATCGTTATCTATAAGAATAGAATGTGTTAGCAAAGTAAAAAAGGAGGTATTTCAATAATGTCTAAATGTTTTGACAATGAGTGGATTTGGATCATCGCCCTAATCATCATACTGTGTTGCTGCTGTGGTAATGGGTTCGAATTCGGAAGCCTTTTCGACAACCAGTGCTTATGCCTCGCAGTAATAGTCTTCTTAGTATGCTCATGCTTTGGGAATGGCTGCTGCGAATAATACTTAGCACAAAAAGAATAATAGGTACCAAACGACAAGACGGGAGGAATTATTTCCTCCCATTTAAATTTTAAGTATTTTTATATGGAGCTGATAGGGGGATTTGAACCCCCGACCTATTGATTACGAATCAATTGCTCTACCAACTGAGCCATATCAGCAGCATCAACTGTCAGGCAATATTCTACCAGTAAACCTTCATTTTTTCAAGCCCACTATTCTCTAAATAATAGCTATCGCAATATCTTTTTTAAAATTTTTATCTTATCTTTATAGGGCGGATATCTTAATTCAATATCCGTTAAAGTTGATCTATTCATCACACTCTTCATGTGCGAAAAAGTATCAAATGAGTCCTTCCCATGATATCTTCCCATTCCGCTTTCCCCCACTCCGCCAAATGGCATGAAAGATGTCGCCAAATGCACAACAACATCATTTATACATCCTCCACCAAAAGAAATACTGCTTAAAATTTTCTTTTGGTTTTCTTTATTAGAAGAGAACAAATACAATGCCAGCGGCTTGGGATGGGCATTCACAATTGGTATAACCTCATCAATTTTTTCATAAGTAAGAATAGGAAGAAGCGGTCCGAAAATTTCTTCCTGCATAATTGGGTCTTTCCAAATCACCTCATCAATGATAGTAGGCGCAATTTGCAATTCAGCTTCATTAGCTGCTCCTCCTACAATAATCCTTCCGCTTTGCATCAGTAAATTGAGCCTTTTGAAATGTTTTTCATTGATTATTCGCGTAAACTGAGCACTTTCTTCCGGGTGCTCTCCATAGAATTTTGTTATATAATCACTCATTCTCTTTATCAATTCATTTTTAATACTTTCATCGACTAATATATAATCAGGAGCTACACAGGTTTGACCGGCATTTAAAAATTTCCCCCAAACAATTCTGCGTGCAGCCAAATCAATATTTACCTGTTTGTCTACAATGCACGGACTTTTACCTCCAAGCTCCAGCGTTACTGGAGTAAGGTATTTAGAAGCAGATTCCATTACTATTTTCCCGACTGAGACGCTTCCGGTAAAAAATATGTAGTCAAATTTTTCGCCAAGAATATTTTTGTTTGCTTCTCTTCCACCGAGAACTACAGCAACATAGTTTTTCTCAAAGCACTTTTCTATTATTTTTGCAATTACTTCAGAAGTATTACGGGAATAACCAGAAGGCTTAACTATTGCACAATTTCCCGCCGCAATTGCTCCTATGAGAGGTATCATGGATAGCTGAAACGGATAATTCCAAGGAGACATAATAAGTACAACACCATATGGCTCCGGATGAATATAACTTGATGCCGGGAATTGGGTTATAGGTGTTTTCACTTTTTTGGGTTTAGCCCATCTTGAAAGATTATTCATCAGGTATTTTAATTCTTCATACACCATGCTTATTTCTGTAGCATAAGCTTCAAAATACGGTTTATTCAAATCTTTTCTTAATGCCTCAAGAATCTCATCTTCATGTTCTTTTATTGCTTGCTTTAAAGTAGCAAGCTGTGCCAATCGAAACAAGGTCTCTTTAGTTGCCCCACTTTGGAAGTACTTATTTAGTTTTTCAATCATCATTTTGATATCTTCCATATACTAATCATCTCCATCATACCTAAGCTTTTAATAGTTATTTTCGAATCATATAATTTTCTTTAAATATCATATATTAAATAAAAATATATTCCAAGTATCTCTGTATTTAAAATTAAGTTTTAAAATAGGTTTTAAATTTAGAATTATTTGTATTCGTGGGTTTGCCCGTTAATTATGCTTTCCCAGCATTATAAGATGTGCTATAATATCTATCATATTATGTTCTTTTAATATTGATGTTTGAAGATTATTATCTGCAATTTATTCTAAACATGTGTTTAAAACTTTTTTAATCACGGATTACTCCGTTTAAAATAAAGTCGTTTTTTAAAAAAGAAGTGGAGGAAAAAGGATGTCAAAAAAACGAATTATAGCTGCTGTACTGATACTTGCAATTGATTGCTTTTCAATCTCATGCTACGCTTTTTCACAACACAATATCAAAAAACTGAGTAAATCCGTAGCAATACGTGATGATAAAGTACTTAGTTTACAAGCATCTAATCAGCAAACATTCAGCAAAAGAAATATTTATAAGAAAATGCCAAGCAGAGGGAACACCGGAGAAATCCCCGAAAAGACTTTTTTATGGCTTGAGATTACACCTATCCATGATGCAATAATTGATATTGAAATCCGCAAGTGCGCTCAAGAGTTCAACGTAGACGAAGCTTTGATTGCAGCATTAGTTATGCAGGAATCAAAGTTTAATCCCCACGCTCACTTTGGAAGAGGTTATGGGCTAATGCAGCTGGAACCGCCTTGCTGCAAAGCAATGGATGTTCCGTATCCTTGCACGGATATACACCAGAATCTTTGGGCAGGGACCGGGTATTTAAAGAAGCAGCTTGACAGCTTCGGCGATAATCCGAAAATAGCTCTTGCCGCTTACAATTTTGGTCCAACTGCAGTAGGCAAATTAGTTAAAAATTATGGTTCTAATTATGAAAATATTGAAAGGAGTTTGCCTTACACAACTCAACAACACGTAAAGGAAGTTATGGAATATTATAGCGCCTATAAAAATAATTGAGTACGAGAAATCTCGTACTCAATTATTTTTATAATTTTTTTATTTACATTTACCTTTCAACATTAAGATAGTTATAAATATATCCTACCGCTTCTGCTCTTGTTGATTCAGTTAATGGTCCAAAAACATTATCTTTGGCTTCCACTATTTTAAGACCGTTAGCTATTGCACAATATCCTAAATCTGCTTCGGAGATTGTATTTGCATCACTAAATCCAACCTTATATATACCTTTTATTCCTGCAATATTACTCAAGTTCATCATTCTTACAAAATACTTTGCCATTTGCTTCTTTGTAACAAAAGTTTCTGGCGCTTTTTCATTTTGGTCAACTAATATACCATATTTATATGCAGATACATAATATCCATCGTCCTCCTCCGATGCATAGCTTGCATCAAAGGTTTTTACCAAAAGCTTTATCAAATCTTTTTGCTTAATTTTTTCATCAGGCATGAATTTATCACTATCAGCTCTAACAATTCCGAGTTCAACAAGGGTCTGAATTTTTTCCTTTTCATTTGATTTATCAATATCTAAAAATGCTATTTGGTTTTTTAATTTTAAGGGCTGACCATTATAATCAATGAAGTCGCCTTTTTTTGCATCTATTGTTATATTTTCATCTAAATTATCAAGGTAGTATGCAAGTCTAGTCTCAGTTGAATACGCTGCCGGACTAATGCTGCTCAAAAGCTTATTACTTTCGGCATTTACTTTCTTATACTTCAATCCGAAGTTTAATTCTTTAAATAATTTATCATATGCTTCATCCAATGTTATTATTTTTTCAGGTGCAGGCAAATCAACATTGTAATAATCTATTGAGTAATTTGTAATAATTCCGCTGTAAGCATCAACAGTTAGATTTATTCTATTAAATGGGCAGTATGCATTTCCCTGTTTTCTTACATAATTGAAGTAAAAGTACTTTTTAGGATTTATTTCATCCGTTTGATTATATAAATCATAATTTCTAAATTCAAAGTTCTTAGACTTTTCAGGAATGATTTTCTCTATATATTTGTCTGCAATTTTCAAAGCACTTGCCTCATTGTATTTCATTTTGGCATCCTTTGGAGCTTCAAGCTTTGAATCAGAAATATAAAAGCTTCTTATTTCTCCGGTTACTGCATCAACCGAGCAGCTTTGGGAGCCGTATCTGTTAGATATTACTTTTGTCTTAGAATTCTTAGGAGCTTTATATTCCCAATAGAAATTCCACACTGCATTTTGCAAACCCATATAATCATTATTAAGATTTGAGCTTACTAAAGAGTACCCATTTTCAAGCCTTAAATATTTTTTAGCTATTTCTATCGCTTTTTCTTTTGTAATATATTTTTTTGTTTTATCTACTGCTTTTTGTTCTTCCGGTTTTAGAATAATTGCATCATTCTTAGTTTTAAGCGATTGCTCTCTCACATACCCTCTTCCATCCAAGTAAAAGTATCCTTCTTTAAGTATGCTGCCATTTTCAGCATCAATCGGTTTATTACCATATTTTAATGAATATACAAGAACTGCTTTTTGCTTTGTATAATCACCATTAGTACTTATTAATTGATATGAGAGCTCTAATCCTAATTTTTTCTTGAATATTTCTTTGGCTTGTTCTAATGTTATTTTTGACTGCTGGGTCTTAACCGGATTTACATCCCATTCAAGCTGAAAGCTGGTAACTTGTAATGTATATTTATTGACAAACACATTAAAGTAATTATCAATATAAGGGATATCACCAACATTTCTTACATATGTAAAATAAAATGTATCACTGGAAAAGTCATAATTATTTAAATACTTCTTTTCTAAAAGTCTGGTTTCTTTAAACTTTTTAGAATCAATATTGGTTAAAAAGTCTTCCGCAGCCTTGATTGCTTGTTCTCTAGTATATTTAGGTATTCTTGAAACATTCTTGGTCTCGGTATAGCTGTTATAATTAACTATATCACCATTATCAGCATTTATTGTAACTGAAGTATTAAAGGATTTTGATGATTCTTGTTTTGCACTCCAGTCTAAATACCAGAACTTTCTGCCATCATTATTCTCGTTATAGTTAGAATTAAAATTAAAGTCATCTTCAGGAATATTAAGCTTTGATTTTGCCAATTCAATTGCTTTTTCCAAGCTGACTTTAGGTTCTGAACCACTTTGTGCAAAAGAAACCGGAACTACTGTAAACACCATCATTACTACAAGGAATAGAGAAATAAATCTTCGCATATGTATACCTCCATAAATTTTTATATTTATTAGACGTTACAAAATTAAATTTGTTCCATATTTTTTAAAAAAATTTTTTTAGATTTTTATGCCTTTATTATATCACGGATTGAAAAGACACCATATATTCAATGGTGTCTTTCTGAGATGATTATTTCAATTTCTTAACTATTTTTTCTTGTCCATTCATATACTTACGCAGAACCTTCGGTATTATTACACTTCCGTCCGCTTGCTGATTATTTTCGATTATTGCTAATGCAGCTCTATCTGTGACCATTGTAGAAGAAATTGTGTGTGGATAAAATGTATTTCCCTCTTCCTTACAACGGGTATTCAATCTTCTTGTCTGGAAATCAAGCAAATTTGTATTTGAGTGTGTTTCCCTATATTCCTGGAATCCACTGAACCACCCTTCTACATCATACTTCTTATAACCCGGAGCCCCCATATCTCCAATACATACTCTTACAACCCTATACGGCAATTCTAATGACTGCATAAAATCTTCAACGTTCTTTTGGCATTCCATATGCCATTTTTCTGATTCTTCAGGACGGCAGAATATTATTTGTTCTACTTTATGAAATTGATGAACCCTGAATGCTCCCTTTGATTTTCTGCCATATGAACCAGCTTCAGTTCTGAAGCACGGAGTAAAAGCTGTATATAATCTTGGTAAAGTATCCGGTTGAAGTATTTCATCATCATGATATGAAACTAAGGTTTGCTCTGATGTACCAATAAGGTATAATTCTTCCTTTTCTAATTTATATAAATCCTCTTCTCCAAACGGCAAATAACCAGTGCCAAAAAAAGTCTGTTTTTTCGCAACAATTGGTGTAAGCATTAGCTCAAAGCCTCTTTCCACCAACATATCCATTGCATGTCTGTATATTGCCCAAACAAGTCTTGCTCCATCACCCTTCCAATAATAATAACCAGCAGCTGCCACCTTAGTTCCTCTTTGAAGGTCAAGGATATCCAAGTCAGCTCCAATTACATCATGCGTCTTTGGCTCAAAATCAAACTTGGGCATCTCACCAACTTTACGAAGCTCAACATTTTCGGAATCATCTTTCCCATCCGGTGTATCTTCTGCTAATAAATTAGGCAGTTGTGCCCAAAGCTTGTCTCTTTCGATTAGCAGCTCATCTGTTAGCTCTTTCAGCTTATTTATCTGAATTTTAATTTCCTTACCCTTTTCACGGTCTTGAGTTGCTGCTACTCTGTTAGATTCGCCTCTTAACTGATCCAACTCTGTTTTTTTAGCGTTAAGTTCTTTATCAACAGAAATTAATCTTTCTACATCTACATCAAACCCACGTTTCGAACATAGTTCTTTAACTGCTTCCGGATTATTTCTGATAAATTTAATATCAATCATTTTTCAGCCTCCCTTTGAACTTTCTTTATTGTACAATTTTACACTAAACTTTGGTTAATTTACACATTTTTTTAAAAAATATCTTTTAAAAATAAAATAAAATCATATATAATAATTAAGCTATTCAAAATATCTATAATAAGTTGAGGGAGTTTCCTCAAGGTGCAATTTTTTATTGAGCAATTACATTAATTGTTCAAGGTAAGGTAGTTTAAAATAAGGAGGTGTAATAGAATGAAAAAAGTATTAAAATCAATTTGCTATCAACTGCTAAACAATCGCATAATAAGAATCCTATTTTTGCTGGGCGCATGCGTGATTTTATGGTTCTGGGGAAGATGGCTTGCTAGCGCCAATAAAATCCCAGCCTGGGGAGTAGAAATCTTCTTACCTCTTTTTACATTTGGTATAGTTATGTTTTTATATTTTTTGATGAAATCATATGACTCTCCAAATAAAAAGAGGCACCAATAAACTCAATATTATAAGCTGCCAATTGGCAGCTTATCTTTTAAATTAGAACAAATTGTTTTCATGAACACACCTATAAGAAAGAAAGTTTTATTAAAGCTCGGCTTAAGAAGTTTCGAGTGACAAGTTAGAAAAATTATAGCTTTATGTAAAATAAATACTGTTTATTCCTTTAAATATATTTTTGCATAAAACACAGTATTGCTTCCCTTTATAAAGTTTACCTCTCCCACATCAGGTGTAAGCTCAACAATTACACTCTTGCCCTTGTTATTACTTTGGATATTTCTTTTTAATTCGCTTACCCTTGTATCCAATTCTTCTCTGCTCGATGCACTAATCATATTGTTACCAATTAAACTATAACCTTCCATAATTCCACCTTCTTTTTTTTACATTAATGTAATATTATGTTATTATAGTAATCCTTTTGTAAATATTTTTCAATAAAAATGTTATTATGATTTTGTTAATATATTTTTAATTTTAAATAATATTTACAAACAAAAAAATATCGGAATTCAAATTCCGATATTTTTTTCTCTGGTCTGAGTGGGGAGGCTCGAACTCCCGGCCTCTAGAACCCCATTCTAGCACGCTACCAAACTGCGCCACACCCAGATACCTGAATGTTATTATAAGACAAACTTGATTTATTTGCAACTAACAAATATTCGGGGCTGAACCCTCAAACCACTCTTCCAGATACCATACCGTAAAGACATATGCCAATAATTCTTTTGCATCAGAGGAGAAAGCTGGTTCATTTATAATTTCTTTTATCCTTTTTACTGTTGTTGTTTTGTCTTTTTTAAAGCATTTAGTAAGGAAATCTATAGAGCTTGAATAATCATAACCAGCATCACGGACTTGTTTGTAGGTCACCTGATTTTCCTCCGGTAGAAACTTAAGATACTTTTCAACCAGGTTGTTTCCTTTCTTAACTACTTTAAGGAGATTAATTCTTAGTCTTTCCCTTATTCTGTAGCAAACCTTCCCTCCTACATATTCTCTGTCGAGCCCTTCAAATATATCGTGCTCAAACTCAACATAAAATGGATTCGGACAAAGCTCAAACACTTCTTGCGGTAAAGCTGGTCTTTCTGCAAGAAAATCTTCTTTCAATTTTGCACGCACTTCAAGAGTTGGACTAAACTCTTTTGGTCCCCAAAAACTAATATCAATACCCTCATACTTCCTATCCATAAAACGACCTCCTTCTTATATTTTGCGACCGCAAAAACACAACTAGATTCTCAATTTACTTAAGAATCAAATTTTTACCATCTCAGGAATATAGACTTCCTACTTAACTATATAAATTCCAATTAATAGCTATTATATCATATTTTGTAACTATATTTTTAACCTCAATTAAATTGACAAGCTTCCCTGCTAGCATATATACTATATTTATATTTTACCATAATTAACCATACTTTTTCCCACTATCGGCTCTTTTGCCTGGTGAGTTTCGTGGACTGTATTGGTCCGGAAATCTATTCAAAAATAATAAATTTTGAGAGGAAGGATACCATGGAAATGCAAATTTTAATTGTAGGTATACCCAGAGTGAAATTATCAAGTATTCAAATGCTTGCCCTTCAAGCCTGCATTGATATCGATCGACAGCTTATGGATGAGTTGTCCAAGCAATTAGGTTTGGCTATTATAACGTCCGCAGATGTTGAAAATATCAATGAAATTTTTTCACACAAGCCGAATGCCTCTGATAAAATCCAAGAATCCAGATTATTAAGCATAATGGATTTTGTGCCACCTGCATGCACCCCATATGACATGCTTAATGAATTAATGGACAAGATTAAACATGAAATTGATTTTCAAAAGAGATTTAAACCATGTAACACCTCGGTTAATTCCAGCATAATTCGTGCAAGAAATACCCATATTCATCAATACCGCCCTTCAAATTATAAACTGCCCAGAGGTAATCGCAGCAGAGCTTAAAAAGCTTAAGGGACTTGAGTCAAATCAAGTCCCTTTTTCGTTCTACATTATTAATATTGTGAATAATATATACTGAACTACTTTTTTTGTGGAGGAATACCATGCTGACAAAAAAAATCCGTTTTATAGTTCTTGATAGAACCAGTATATCTTTAGCAGCTTATACCTTAATATTTTGTGGTATTTTATTTTGTTGGATATTTTTCCACGCTTAAATTATTTCTTTTGCAAAGCTTATTCCATTATTAAGTGGATTAATACCTAGCAGCTCAAGAACTGCAGCTGATATATCAGCAAATGAACTTCTGCTGCCAAGATTAACTCCTTTTTTTATTCCTTTTCCATAAACAACCAGAGGCACATACTCTCTTGAGTGGTCTGTACTCGGAGTTGTCGGGTCACATCCATGATCAGCCGTTATTATAAGTAAATCATCATTTTTAAGCTTATCCATTATCTCCGGCAGTCTTGAATCAAATTCCATTAATGCATTCGCATAGCCCTGAACATCATTTCTATGTCCATAAACCATATCAAAATCAACAAGATTAGTAAATATTACTCCTTTAAAGGATTCTTTAATATACTCTATTGTTTGGTTAACACCTTCTCTATTGTTATGAGTATGGACACTCTTTGTTATTCCCTTAAAAGCAAATATATCCTCAATCTTTCCAACTGCAGCTACTTCAAAACCATTTTCCTTAATTGCATCTAGCATGGTTTTGCCTGTAGGTTCAAGAGAATAATCCTTTCTTCTCTCGGTTCTTTTGTACTCACCTGATTTTCCTTCAAAAGGTCTTGCAATTACTCTTCCAACTCCATGCTCTCCTTGTAATAGCTTCCTTGCAATCTCGCAGATTTCATACAACCTATCAATACTTATTATTTCCTCATGCGCAGCAATCTGAAATACACTATCGGCTGATGTATAAACAATTGGGAATCCTGTCTTCACATGTTCGTCTCCAAGCTCATCTATTATAGCCGTTCCTGATGCCGGCTTGTTCCCAAGAGTTCTGGTTCCAATAAGCTCCTCAAACCTTTCCATCAAATCCTTTGGGAATCCATCCGGATAAGTTGGAAATGCCTTGTCAAGAGTTACGCCGGAGATTTCCCAATGTCCGGTTGTTGTATCCTTCCCTTTAGATTTTTCAGCCATTCTGCCAAAACAGCCTATTGGCAAATCTGTCTTCCCGATTCCTTCTGCACCAGGAATCAAGCCTAGCCCAAGCTGTCTCATATTCTTCAATTCAAAATCTTTTGCGTATCTTGCAATGTTTCCAATTGTGTTGCTTCCGCAGTCTCCATATTCTGCAGCATCCGGAAGCTCTCCAACTCCTGCACTATCTAAAACAATCAGCACCACTCTATTTATCATAACCAGCCTCCTAATTAGTGTAGCCTACCCCATAATCATACAAAAAATAAAAGGCAGGTACAAGACCTACCCAAACATTTAATCCTTGTTCTATCTTTATGCCCTGAGGCATTTAACTTTACATTTTACATTCTACACTTTACACTATTATTAAGCTCTAGGGTGGGTTTTTTTGTATACATCCTTAATCTTATTCTTTGCCAACTGTGCATATATCTGAGTTGAGGAAATATCTGAGTGTCCAAGCATTTCTTGAATTGACCTCAAATCCGCGCCATTTTCGAGAAGATGCGCCGCAAATGAATGTCTGAGTGTATGCGGGGTAATCTCCTTAGAAATTTTAGCTTGATTTTTATACTGCTTTATAATCTTCCAGAACCCTTGCCTTGTTAATCTCTTTCCATTTACATTTACAAACAGAGACTTTTCTTTCATATCTGCTATCAGTAAATGTCTTGCTTTATCAAGATAATCCTTTAATGCTTTAATTGCCATAGTCCCTATCGGAACAATTCTCTCTCTACTTCCTTTATTACATCTTACAAATCCTACTTCACAATTTACATCTTCCAAGTCAAGTGATATAAGCTCTGATACTCTAATTCCGGTTGCATATAAAACTTCTAGCATCGCCTTATCCCTGAAGCCTTTTAAATCTGTACACTTAGGCTGTTCAAGCAGAAGCTCAACTTCTTTTGTAGAAAGTATCTGAGGCAGCTTTTTCTCCGCTTTTGGAGATTCAAGGTTGACTGTAGGGTCGCCTTCAACAATTTTTACTCGTGATAGATATTGATAGAAAGAACGTATTGATGCCAGATTTCTGGAAATTGTTGATGTAGCCCTGCCTTTTTTTTGAAGATTAAGCAAGTATGCAATCACTGTTGTCTTGTTTGAATTCTCAATTGAGCTAAGATTCATGTCTTTAAGGAATGATATGTACTGGTCTATATCTCTTTTGTATGATTGTAGAGTATTGCTGGATAAACGCTTATCCTTCTCAAGAAAACCTACAAACCTATCGATAATTGCCTGCATAATGAACTGCTCCTTTTAAAAAATATTTTGAATAATAGTAATAAGATTTAGAAACAGTTTGCTGTTTTCTTGTCATTAGTTAATCAACGAGAATTTATTATACCTAAGCCCAGTGAATCAATAGCTGTACGGCTATTATATAATATTATTCTGTTAAAAGCGAGGTGGTTTTTGCATACTTTTTACATTTTACATCTTTTTATTTTGTGATTCAATATTATGTACATTATGTTAATCAATTTTTATGTTAATTTTTTGTTAAGTGAATCTTTATTATATAATAATTTCAGGAAATAATCTTTATAAATGATGGTATTGTCAGCGATTGAATAAACGCTCCAAGGGCTGCTGCAATAACCGTAAGCAAAGAAATTGCCGAGTGCGATACTAATCTTAACCTGACTTCACTTTTTGCAAGTCTTTTATTCCCTTCTCCATTTAATAGATACAGAGAAAATTTAGCCCCACTTATACTTAGAATAATAATAAACGGTATTACAATTAAAATTTGTGGTAATATTGACGATGCGATAACCATAATTCCTCTAGCGTCAGAAAATACATCAAAAATAAATCCTACTGTGAATCCTATTGTAAACCCTTCGAAACCTATCAATCCTAATATTAGCGGAATCCCGAGCACAGTTGCTCCAAGAAACCATAAAAGGAGTATAAGCTTTAAATAGTTTACGAATATGAGATTAAACAAATTCACTGCTGAAATATTTGATTTTTGAGATTCAAAAAATCCATTCATGTAAGAGTATAGTTCGCTTTTTTGTTGACTATCCATTGCTACAACAGTAAAGGCTCCCGCAATTATTCCAATTACTAACGAAACAATGAGAATAAAAAAAATGGATGCATTATCATGAAAGTATCTAGAGATTACATTTCCCATCTTTGCTTTCATAATTTGCACCACCTATTGTCATAATACCTATATAATTTAATTATAATGAGAAAGTTCATTAATTATACCTTATTTTTATATCCTATCTGATAAAACATTAAATTTTTATGGAACCATAAAGTCCCCCTCCACCTTCAACTATTTCCAGATTGCCTTCACGTGCTTTTAGAATGTTTTCAGCAATATCTGTACTCACTATTTCTTGAAGCTGTAATTTTTCTGCATAGTGAAGGATATTCATTTCTGTTCCGAACTTCTCAAGTAATCTGTTTATGGTCTTTTCTCCAAGCTTCGGTATATATTCCAAAGGAATTTGATTAATATATGGAGGTCTATCTTCAGGACTTCCATCTGGGTTATCTTTTATTGTCTCAATTCTATCAAGAACTCCCATTACAACATTTTTAGAGTCGCATTTCCCACAAGCCTTAACAGGTAATTCTCCTTGAATCTTTTCATCACAAGACTCACAATAGGTTCTATGATATTTACCTAGTTTTGGATTTAAACCATAGTTGGCTCTTATCCTTCTACCGCCTTCTTTTTTAAGTGCCAATACTATTTCTTTAAAGCTGCCATTTTCCATCTCTATAAGATTGTATTCACGAGCAATCTTTGGAAGTGAGTGTGCATCTGAATTACTAAGAAATGTTTTATCCTTTAATTCAGAAATTTTATCTGCCAAGTAAGTATCTGCACTTAATCCAAGCTCAATTGCAATTATTCTTTTGAAGCCTTCTTCTCCGTAAAGCTTGGCAAGCCTATCTATACAATTACCGTAATAGCTCTTGTGCGGTGTAAATGCATGAGCAGGAATATGAATTCCACCTAAGCTTTCAACAATCTTTTGCAGCTCTTTGGCAGGAAGTCTTGCTTTTTGCGAGCTCAGGTTTATATTTTTTATATACCTTTTCATTATGTCTGAAAACTGAGTTATTGAATCAATTGTTGGAAAAAAGTTTATGCAGTGACCTGCACATGAACCCTCTTCTGTAAACTCAGATGTTTCAATCTCAGAACCTAATATTATGCAAAGCTTTTCGCGATAAAGAATACCCCCATCAGGTATCTCTCTTGCTTCTCCTTTTTCTATCAGCTGTCTTATATCATAAATTACTCCGGGTGAAGCGCAATCAACTATTCCAACAACATCAATTCCTTTTCTGACAACACATTCATGTGCAATATTTTCGAAGGTGAGATTTCCTGCAGAAGCGTATTTTACCTGTTTACCGGCACTTGTTCTTCCAATATGGACATGGAGGTCAACAAAATAGTCTTTCAATTGCATCATCCTTTTTATAAAATTTAAGATTTTACTTTTTTAAAAAATTATCAGCCAAAAATACCCCTATTATTGTCTTTGCATCGGTTATTTCCCCTCTATAAATCATTTCAATTAACTCTTCTACTGAAAAAATATATGTTTCAATAAATTCATCTGCATCCTTTTCTGTTTTCCCAGCCTCTAACTGTGTAGCCACATAGATATGTATTATTTCATCGCTAAATCCAGGAGTAGTATCAATTGATAAAATCTTCTCAATTCTTCCTGCTTTAAAGCCTGTTTCTTCTTTCAACTCTCTCACAGCGCAATCAAGCGGATTTTCATCTCCATCTAGTTTTCCAGCCGGCATCTCAAAATATACCTTTTCGAGCGGCTTTCTGAATTGCTTTACTAAAACTATTCTTCCATCATTCAATATCGGTATAATCATAGAAGCACCCGGATGCCTGACTATTTCCCTCTGCGCTGTTCTTCCATCCGGCAGCGTTATAACTAAATTTTCAAGGTTTATTACTCTCCCATTATAAATTTTTTCTGTCTTTAGAGTCTTTTCAGCA
>JBLMYQ010000022.1:0-3143 GCA_050258375.1 Deltaproteobacteria bacterium
GTTCCTTTCGTTAAAACCTTTAATACTACATCTAAAGATCCGATAACGATTGAAGTTTCTTATTCTTTATATGACCCTATGGGGTTGCGCGTCTCACCGAAAGTGGAAAAACCGGATATTAAACTTGGACTGACGCATGATTCCATTCCTGTTAATATAATGCTTGTTAAATCAGTTGAAAGCGGCTATATCGGTGCAAATTTCTATCCACAATGGGCAATTGAGAATGGAAATATCTACCAGGAATCTATTAATAGTTACACAGAAACATATAAGGTTCCAGGAGCAATCGGAAATTGGGAACTCACAATTCTTCCGAAAAATGCAACTGGCATCACATATTCAATAACTGTAGGAGATACCGATTTAAAAAAATAATTATTTAAATCTCTATTAGAAAAAAGGTTGGTAATATTGGAGGGAATAAGGCATTAATTGTCTATCCCTCTTTTTGTAATATTTGATAGTATTCTATTTCACAAGTTTCCATTTTGAGTTTCTAATTTTATTATTGTTATTATTGAGCCTATCCCAAAAGCTATTTTTGCTCCCATATTGTGAGGTGTTCATAACTATTTTCCTAATCAATAGTTAGATTGTTCCTTTCAAAACAAGATTTAAAAAAGCAGCTTTTGAGTTTTGGGATAAGCTCTGACTTTTGTTCATCATACATATATTTGCATGCTTGTTCTGAGATTTTTTCAACATAACCATCGTTTCTAAATACATATCCTCTAGTAAATATATACCATTGTTACATATAGAACGCATCGCATTTTATTTAGAGAGATAAACATAACCAGTATTTATGTAATTCATAAACGATCAGGTACAATATTATCAAGGGGTGAATATCTGTGCATAAATTTATGAAAATAGCAGGTTATACTGTAGCAGCATTAGGAGTTGCTTATGTTATAAAATACATAATGCGTAGCAAAAAATGTTCGTTTGGGTGGCATAAAACAAAAGTAGAAGAAAAAGCAGAAGAGGAAAAAAGAACTGGTTCAAGGTATGGTTCAAATCCGGTCAAGTATTAAAATCGCGAACCTATCCTAAAACCAATATTTATTCCTTTTTTAGAAGGGTTTCTAAATTACTCTCATGATTAGAAGCCCAATTGATTATTTTTAAATTCAAGCTTCATAGAAGCAATTTTGAATTTAGGGGGTCAGCTCATTAATTCTTTTATTTATACTATAAGATTTAAAAAAATCGAAACCCCAAACAGAAATACTTTCTAAACTCATAAAATACTAGTATTAATATTGTACTTCACTGCATCAGTATAAGCCACTATTCCCTAAATTAAAAAAGTGATTGTTAGGAAGTTTGTATCTTAGGTCACTATATACCAACACATCTTATTAAATATCTTGATATAGTAAGGAAACATAATCCCTAATATGGAAGCATTTTATCCGTGCATATTTTGTGAGGCAGTTTTTGTAGATCTAGAATATGCAAAAGATCACATTAAGACATGTCATTCTAAAGATGGAAGGATGTGCAATATCTGTTCAGATGATTAAAGTGTGATCTTTGTCCATAGCACAAATAGAGTAAAAAAAGCTCTAATTTTTGCCTTATTAGTTCATTCTCTTTTCTCTCACAAATTCCAATATGCCTCACTCTGCCTCCTAAAAGCCTCAACCAATGAAGTTTTTATACTATTTTTAAGCATTAAGCTCTATAGAATCCTTAATTTGGCGCAAATTATTCTTACAGCCATATACTCCTTTGCTGCATAATGGCGGCTTTTTTTTATTTGCATAACTTCATAAGCGATAAAGCACAATTATAAATGGGGGTCGATAATTATGCATATACTTAGGAAAATAGTAGTTTATACCTTAGCAACAATAGGACTTGCTTTTGTTGTAAAACATCTACGTGTCAAGCATTGTGAAGAGGGTTGCTGTTTATGTGGTTGGCATAAAACAAAAGTAGAAGAAGTTAAATCAAAGGTAGAAGAGATTAAATCAAAGGTAGAAGGATTTAAGACAAAAGTATATGGCGAGAAAAGAACTGGTTCAAGGTATGGTTCTAACCCGGTCAAGTATTGAAATCGTGAACCTATCCCAAAACCAATTTCTATTTTTTATCCTTTAAGAGCTCCGAAACTGCTTTTTAGATCAGCAGCCGACTGGTTTTTTTAAATCGAGATTAAAGAATTAGTTCTTGAATTTTGGGATCAGCTCATTATATATTTTTAAAACATTGGCAAGAAAGTTATTGATTTTCGAAAAATACTGCGGAATGCAGGGTTAATCTTAAAAATTTAAATAAATTATATTATATAAGGATATACCTGATCTTAATTAAAAATGCCCATGAATCATATATAGAACAAAAACCAATAAGTATGAACATTATGACCCCAGTGAACAGGGAAAATCCCACTTTTCAGGAATTCTACCCGGAATTTATCATAGGCATCGAGCCGCCAGTCGACAGGACGGAAAAAGCTCTCTGGTTCATTTTCCGGGGCCGTGAGATTCTCCTTAAGCTTAAAAAGAATCCTGGAGGAATTCCCAAATTGCTTGACTGTGGAGAACTTGGGCTTTCCAGAACCAGGGAGCAATATCTCGGAACGCTTGAGGGAACCCACTGCTATTCCGTGGAACTTCCTGAAGATGCGCAGGCGCCTGAGGGAATGAAGTTTGTGGATCTCAGGCAGGCATATTCGGAAATGAATGAGAAGTGCTTTGCGCTTGTGAATAAAGCTGTTCAGGTCATGGAATGGGATAGGACGAACCAGTTTTGCAGCCGATGCGGGACAAAAACCCTGCGAAAGCCCGGAGAAAGGGGAAAAGAATGTCCTGACTGCGGAGAGCTTTTCTATCCAAGGATCTCGCCTGCCGTGATTGTACTTATCCGAAAAGGACATGAGATTTTACTTGCAAGGTCCCCTGATTTTCCGCCAGACAGGTATGGTTTAATAGCCGGTTTCATTGAGCCCGGAGAATCAGCCGAAGCTGCAGCAGTCAGGGAAATCAGAGAGGAAGTGGGAATTAAGGTCAAAAATATCACTTATTTCGGGACACAGGCATGGCCATTTCCGAATTCTCTTATGATCGGGTTTACTGCGGAATACGATTCAGGGTTAATACAGCCCGATGGGTTTGAAATCGAGGATGCCC
>JBLMYQ010000023.1:0-18385 GCA_050258375.1 Deltaproteobacteria bacterium
AAAAATAATAATAAAATAACCTGCTGCTATTATAGTTACATATATTGCTCAAACCCTTGTTAGTGTTTCTAAGCCAAAGTGCAAAGAAATAATCATGGCTATTATAAAAATGATTGATAAAAAACTAAGAGGGGAAGTAGGCATAACAATTGTTTTTAAATCTTCTGCGAATTCCCTTAAGATAATTGAGGTTGCAAAAAGAGCATAAGAGGCTAAGACAATTCCGGTTATTATCTGACCTATTCTTCCTGAGGTTTCTTTTGCTATATCATAAATGTCTTTGCCGGGGAATCTTTTAAAAAGCTGAGATACTATCCAAAAAGTGACAAAGCTAAGTATGCCTACATATACTGCTGCCAGCCATGCAGCTGTTCCTGCAAGATTTACAAATTGTACCGGCAAATTTAGAAATATTTGCATACATATTCCATTTATTATTAAGCAGACTGTTTCAAAAATGCTAATCTGAATTTTTCTGTCCATTGCTACCTCCTGAAGTTTACCAATATTATAGGCATTAACAGTGCTGAAAAGGCCAGTATTGCTACTGCAACCGCACCTGATTTGTTCTTTTGCTTCCACACATATACAGAATAAGATATTGTATGAATAAAGGTTATTATGAGTATTGTATACATTATAATTAATGTGAAAAAACTCATTTGTTTTTACTCCTTTCCTTGAGAAGACACCGGAGGGTCAGATTTTAAAATAAGACCTGCCCGCCTGATATGAAAGTTAATTTTCAAATTAAGCCGTGCATCAGAAAATTTTCTTTTCCAGTTAAATTCTTCCCAGTCTTTTAATGTGGTAAAAAGTAATCGGGCATTCCTGCCGAATCCGAATATATCAGATTTGTACTTTTTAGCTAAGATATTAAAGGTTTGGGTAAATCTATTCTTTATATACTCAGTTATATAACTTTCAAGGATTTTTATTCTTTGAGGATTTTCATAATCTTGACCTGAATGTATGGCAAGAATATCTCCTTCTAGATTAAGTGATACATTGATTATGGGGATTTGATTAACAATCTTCACTTTAACATTGGTTTTCCTGTTTTTTGAAATTGTAATAGCAACTTCTTCGTTTTTATGCAGTGGATCTTTAAATGTCCATACAGCACGGATATACTCACTCGAACCTAACAGGTAATAATACGTAGTTTCTCCATCTAACTCTCCAACTAGTCTGGAACCGTCAAAAACAGCGGTACCCATTATTTCTGCTCCCAATTCTGAATTTTTTGGAATATCTCCTGCAAAAAAATCCCCTTCGAAGGGAATATCCCTATTTTTATTTTTAAAGGTTGACTGCTTTGTATCAAAAGGTTTATCAGTGCCGTATCTGTTGACAGAAGCAAGAATTGCTGCAGGCTGCCTGCCTGTACACAGCATGCGCTCATACATTTTTAAAAGGGTTGAAGAAGGAATTGTGCCTGTATAATTTCCGGAAGCATCATTCAAATCGTAATATTTTGCAGGATTTATTTCAAGCTTGGGTTTAACGCTTTTAAGGTATTCTTCTGCAGATGTTCTGGATACTAAGAAGTTCAGCTTGCGTCTGAATTCACGGTTTCTTATCATTTCCCGTACATATGGCAGGATACCTTCTTTTGCCAATTCTTCAGATATAACAACTGCTTTTGTATGGGATAAGATTAAATCTCTGCTTATGAAGGCATTAAGCATATCAAAGCTTGGATTTATCGCAGGAGCTTCAATTGTTATAAGATCATAAGAATTATTTCCACCGCCTTGACCACTGCTTTGCTGGCTGTCACTGCCACCACTACCTAAGTTTTTAGGAACTGCAATTTGAAAGGTTATTCTAAGGGAATTAGTTTTACCTTTATCTAAACCAAGTGCTATAACATATGCAAGATCGTCAACCTCTTTTGCATCATAGCAGCCACTCAAACAAATACAAAATGTTACTAAGATTAAGAATACAGCTGTTTTTCTCATAAATTACTCCTAAATTACAGCAATTAGCTTCTAACTTTTATCTTGTGATTTTTAACTTTAAATTTTTACACTTTACACTAACATTACTTGTCCCATTTCCTGCTCTTTTCAGGTTGAGCTGTATCATCAAGAGGATTAATGTAATCAGGGCGCTTTTCTATTGTCCATATTGGAGGTCTGAGTATGACATCGCTAAAAAGATTGCCGGTTTTAGGAGCAAGGGGTGCCAGGAATGGAACACCAAATGATTTTGTGGAAGCAAGATAGCAGGTGTGTATAAAAAAGCCAATAGTTATTCCAAATAGTCCTGCTAATGCTCCAAGTATTATATATACAAAGCGAAGTATTCTTATCGAAAAAGAAAGAGAAAAATTGGGGATTGCAAGAGAGCCTATTCCTGTCAGTGCTACTATTATTATCAATATGGGGCTTACGATGCTTGCGGCAACTGCAGCCTGACCTAGTATTAAAGCCCCGATTATTCCAAGAGTAGGCCCGATAGCTCCAGGCATTCTTATCCCTGCTTCTCTTATTAGCTCAAAAGAAATCTCCATAATCAGTATTTCAATAACAGAAGGGAATGGAACCTTCTCTCTTGCAGCAGAAATTGCAAGTACGAGGTCTGTAGGTATCATTTCATTATGAAAGTTAGTAACAGCAACATAAATGCCTGGTAATAGAAGACCAAAAAACATTCCAATGTAACGTATCACTCTCATTAAATTGACAAAAAATACTTTGCTGTAATTGTCTTCAGGAGAATGTACAAGAGAAAAGAAGGTAGCGGGAACTATCAAGACATAAGGATTACCGTCAACAAGTATTGCAACCCTTCCCTCGGAAAGCAGTAAAGCTGCGCGATCAGGTCTTTCTGTTGCTATAATTAAAGGATTGGGAATGAGAGGGTCATCTTCTATCATTTTTTCAATTATGCCAGAATCATTTGCATAATCAATATCAATGCTCGAAAGACGGCGTTTAACTTCTTCTACAAGGCTAGGATTTGCAAGGTTTTTTAAATACATAACACAGCACAGGGTATTACTTCGTTTGCCTACGGTTATGCTTTCTGTCATGAGGTTTTCATTTCTTAAGTTTTTCCTTATAAGAGCAGTATTGACCCTGAGGACTTCTCCGAAGCCTTCTTGCGGACCACGGACTATCATTTCGTTTGTAGGTTTATCAACAGTCCTGTGTTCCCACGATTTTACATCAAAAACAATAGATTGCTCGGCTCCATCAATAAAAAGAACACAGGAGCCCATATTGATTGAGGTAATAATAAAATTAAAGTCATCACTTTTCTGTAATTGGTTTTGAGGTGCCAGATTCCTTTCAACAAATGTAATCATATCGCTAATATTCTGTGAGGGTTCTAAAGATGTAAAAAGCATAAGAGGTTGAAGGATGTTATTGTTTATAACTGTTTTATCTGTAATTCCATCAATAAAAATGATGAAAGCTTTTGATACTTCATTTTTATTTTTTGTAATATCAAATTCACGAATTTTTACATCAGTACAAATATCAGCAGAATACTTTTCTTTTAAAAATGCAAGGTTTTTATCAAGGGTTTTTGATACTTTATTAGGGTTTTTATCAGCGCTCTTTTTATCTTTATTTGATTCTTCAATTGAGATGGGTTTTTTTATTTCTGATTTCTTTTTTTCTTTTTCTTCAGGAGTAGATGAAGGTGTGGATTTTTCAGTAGATTCCTTATCTGATTCTGTTAAAACAAATAATTCTTCCTTTTTTGTTGGTTCATTAAAGGTAATTAATTGTAAAGTTTGCTTTAGCCAATCCTTCATTAGATATCTTTCTCCTTAAACAGTTATTAATAGGCGCATGATACTATTATTTCACTTAAACGGAAAATCATGTATTAGTTACAGCAGAATTATTTTTTTAAATAAAAGAATAATATAAGAGAGAAAATCCCAAATATTTTCTGTAATTTCTATTGAAAAGTTTTTTTTATGGTATAATATAATCGCTAAAGTAAATCCAACCAATATTCAATACAATTACCTTTTTCAAATTTCAAAATAATAAATTTAGAGGAGGTTATAGTCAATATGGATGGTAAGAAATACGTTTATATGTTTACAGAAGGAAATGCAGGAATGCGTAATCTTCTTGGAGGGAAAGGCGCAAATCTGGCCGAAATGACAGGACTTGGACTGCCGGTTCCAAGAGGATTCACTGTAACAACAGAAGCATGTACAAGGTATTATCAGGATGGTAAAAAGATAGCTCAAGAAATCGAAAATGAAATTTATACAAAGCTATCTAATATGGAAAACAATGTTGGAAAAAAGTTTGGAGATCCCAAAAATCCGCTGCTGGTATCTGTTCGTTCTGGTGCACGTGTTTCAATGCCTGGAATGATGGATACAATATTAAATCTTGGCTTGAATGATATTGTTGTTGAAGGGCTTGCAGTACTTACAAATAATGAAAGATTTGCTTATGACAGCTACAGAAGATTTATTCAAATGTTCAGTGATGTTGTTATGGAAGTTGAAAAGGCTAAATTTGAAAAGATTCTTGATGCTGTAAAAAAAGAAAATGGAGCTAATTATGATACAGAGCTTACAGCTGATAATCTCAAAGAGGTTGTAAGAAGATATAAGGAATTATATAAAGCTGAAAAGGGTGTAGATTTTCCGCAAGACCCTAAGATTCAGCTTATGGAAGCAGTGAAAGCAGTTTTTCGTTCATGGGATAATCCTAGAGCGATAGTTTATAGAAGATTGAATGATATTCCTGGTGACTGGGGAACAGCAGTTAATGTTCAGGAAATGGTTTATGGAAATATGGGCAATGATTCAGGCACTGGTGTTGCATTTACAAGAAATCCTTCAACAGGTGAAAAGAAGCTGTATGGAGAATTCCTTATGAATGCACAAGGAGAAGATGTTGTTGCCGGTATAAGAACTCCACAGTCAATTGATCAATTAAAAGAAGTTTTACCTGATGCATATAATGAGTTTGTAAGGGTTGCAAATACTCTTGAAAATCATTTTAGAGATATGCAGGATATGGAATTTACAATTGAAAAAGCAAAATTATTCATGCTGCAGACAAGAAATGGTAAAAGAACTGCACAAGCAGCATTGAAGGTTGCTGTTGATTTAGTTGATGAAGGCATGATAAACACCGAGGAAG
Organism: Deltaproteobacteria bacterium; assembly: GCA_050258375.1. GTDB lineage: Bacteria > Bacillota > Clostridia > Acetivibrionales > UBA4821 > JBLMYQ01. Next base: position 5,136 of record JBLMYQ010000023.1, read on the forward strand.
CACTTCTTAAGGTTGATCCTAAGCAGCTTGATCAGCTGCTGCATCCTAACTTTGAGCCAGCAGCTCTTAAATCAGCAGCACCTATAGCAAAAGGATTGCCTGCTTCGCCAGGTGCTGCAACAGGAAAAGTTTATTTCTATGCAGAAGATACGGTTAATGCGGTGAAAAATGGAGAGAAAGATGTTATCCTTGTAAGGCTGGAGACATCACCTGAAGATATTGAAGGAATGCATGTATCCAAAGGTATACTGACCGGCAGAGGAGGTATGACATCCCATGCAGCGGTTGTTGCAAGAGGAATGGGAACATGCTGTGTAGCTGGATGCAGTGAAATTAAGATTAATGAAGAAGAAAAATACTTCATAGATAAAAATGGTAAAAAATACGTTGAAGGCGATTATATTTCACTTGATGGAAGTACAGGAAATGTTTATGGCGACAGGATTCCAACAGTTGAAACTACAATGAGTGGAGATTTTGCAAGGCTTATGGGTTGGGCAGATGAAACAAGAAGATTGAAGGTTAGAACTAATGCTGATACTCCAATAGATGCCAGAACTGCTATGAAATATGGAGCAGAAGGTATTGGACTTTGCAGAACTGAGCACATGTTTTTTGAGCCTGATAGAATTGAACCTATGAGAGAAATGATTGTAGCAAAAACAGTTGAGCAAAGAAGGCATGCTCTTGATAAGCTTCTTCCGATGCAAAGAAGTGATTTTGAAGGCTTGTTTACAGAAATGAAGGGTTATCCGGTTACAATAAGGCTTCTTGACCCACCTCTTCATGAATTTGTTCCAAAGGAAGAAGAGGATATTAAAACACTTGCTAAAGATATGGGTATTGCTTTTGAGGACCTTAAATCAAGTATTGAAGACTTACACGAATTTAACCCAATGATGGGACATAGAGGATGCCGTCTTGCAGTAACCTATCCGGAAATTGCTGAGATGCAGACAAGAGCAATCATTGAAGCAGCAATAAATGTAAACAAAGGTGGAATGCATGTTATCCCAGAGATTATGATTCCACTGGTTGGAGAGGTTAAAGAGCTGAAGTATGTTAAGGATATAGTTGTAAAGACAGCAAATGAAGTAATAGCAAATGCAGGAGTTCAGCTTGAATATAAGGTCGGAACAATGATTGAGATTCCAAGAGCAGCATTGACGGCAGATGATATAGCGACAGAAGCTGAGTTTTTCTCATTTGGAACCAATGACCTTACACAGATGACCTATGGATTCTCAAGAGACGATGCAGGCAAATTCCTGGAAGACTATTATAATAAAAAGATATTTGAGTCTGACCCATTTGCAAAGCTTGATCAAACTGGTGTTGGTAAACTGGTTAAAATGTCAGTAGAGTTAGGCAGAAAAACAAGACCTGATATCAAGCTGGGGATATGCGGAGAGCATGGAGGAGAGCCATCATCAGTTGAGTTCTGCCACAGCGTAGGCTTGAACTATGTGTCATGTTCACCATTCAGGGTACCTATTGCAAGGCTTGCAGCAGCTCAGGCTGTAGTAAAGGAAAAGAAAGCAGCATTTATAGATAAATAAAAATATTAGAAACACAAAAATGCCTCAAATATGGGGCATTTTTCTTGATTTCAAGAATAATTTACGGTTATAATTAATAAGTACTACAAATGAAAAAAGATAACGGAGGTATTATTAATGTCAATTTTCGAAGCAATTGTATATGGTATTGTTCAAGGATTAGGTGAATTTCTGCCTATTTCCAGCTCAGCACATCTGGTTGTAATGCCTTGGCTTTTTGGCTGGAAAGACCCGGGATTGGCATTTGATGTGGCTTTGCATCTTGGAACTTTAGTGGCGGTTGTTTTCTTTTTTTGGAAGGATTGGCTCAATCTTTTTTTTGCTGGAACGAGGGGTGTAAAAACGCAAGATGGCAAATTATTTTGGTTTTTAGTTGCAGCTACTATTCCTGGAGCAATAATTGGAAAGCTTTTAGAAGAACAGGCAGAATCTATTTTTAGAAATCCTGCACTGATTGGAACCATGCTTATAGTAATGGGAGCAGTTATGTATTTGGCTGATAAAACCAAGAGGGCAGATGTTAATCTTGAAAATATAGGCTTTTATAAGAGCTTTACAATAGGTTTATCTCAAGCTGTAGCAATAATTCCAGGCGTTTCCCGGTCAGGCATAACAATGTCAGCAGGAAGATTTCTTGGATTAACTAGAGAAAGTGCGGCAAGATTTTCTTTCCTTCTTTCTACCCCAATAATTCTTGGAGCAGGATTACTCAAAATTAAAGATTTGTTTGAAACAAAAATGGATATGATGCCATTTATTGTTGGAGTAATAACATCTGCTGTAGTAGGCTTTTTAAGTATAAAATTCCTTTTGGATTATTTGAAAAATAAAGGCTTTAATATATTTGTTTTGTATAGACTGGTATTTGGCTTGATTTTGATTGGAGTTTATTTTGTAAGATAATTTTACATATCAAATTAATCTTAAAAAATCCAACAATTATTTGTTGGATTTTTTTTTCAGATTATAAAACAGCTAAATGAAAATAATAAATTAGGAGGTGATATTATGGCAAAGAAAAGCAATCCTAAAAAACCTAAAAATAATTTAGAAGCAGCCAGAGAAATTACTCCTGAGATAAAGAATTGTTCAAAGCCCGGATGCAATGAAAAATGTAAATAATAATATATTTACATTAACTAATAACAGGAGGTGCAAATAATGGGAAAGAAGAATCAGGAAAAGAAGAAAAAGACAAAGAATGAAGGAGCAAAGGATATAAATAGTGAAACAAAAAAACGTACAACCCCTGATTTAGATAAAATAGATAAATAAATAAAAAGTTAAGTAAAAAACAAGCGAAAATCGCTTGTTTTTTATATAGGAAAGATTATTTTTTTATTTAACTTCTTCAAGTTCTGTAATACTGATTTGTCTGGTATGAAGAGTATGACTCCATTCTTTTCTGTTCTTATTTAAGAAACCTTGTGCAGTTATTGGTATCCATGTAAGGAAAAATACGGGATATATAATGAATCCAAGTATGGCTTTAAAATTCAACTTTTTTTCAATGGCAACTACAAATGGACCATATAAATACTGAGTAAGTAAATATAAAGACCATATCATAGGTGAAAATGCAGAACGCATTTCAAAGAATGTTCCGGTAGGATAATAATCAACTAATAGTGAAATTATTGAAACAACGGCAATAAGTAATATATTTACTGGCTGGAAAAGGTACAAAGCACAGTCAAATGCCATGAAATTCCTTTCCTTAATAGCCTTTGTAAGTAGTTTAGGCAAAAATCTGAAGGCGCAATCTGTATGACCCTGCATCCATCTTTGGCGCTGTACCCAGGATTGCTTGAGAAGCAAAGGCTTTTCGTCATAAATCACTGCATCGTGGCACCATTCAACCCTTATATTATTACTAACAAGCTTCATTGTAAATTCCAGGTCTTCTGTAAGGCAGGTAGCGCCCCAACCCATTTCCTTTAAGATTTTGGTATCAAGGCAAAATCCTGTTCCTGCAAGAGCGGCAGACAAACCGAGGTAATATCTTGATAATTGAAAGAGCCTATTCATAGTCCAGTATGTAATTGCGTATGAGCATGTTATCCAAGAGTCATAAGGATTTTTTGTATCAACATAACCCTGTACTGCTTTTGCGCCTTTACAGAAATGCTTATTCATTTCTGTAAGAAAATTTGGTGAAACAACGTTGTCTGCATCAAAAATACCTACAGCATCATATTTCTTATCCATTTTAAATATTTTATCAAACATCCATTCAAGAGCATAACCTTTTCCGCGTTTTACCGAATTGAATCTTTCAAAAACTTGAGCGCCTGCTTCTCTTGCGATTGCAGCTGTATTATCATTACAATTATCAGCAATTACAAATACGTCATATAATTCTTTGGGATAGTTAAGATTGTTAAGACTATGAATTACTTCACTTACAACCTTTTCCTCATTATGTGCAGCAACTATTAATGCAAAGGATTTTTCCGGTTCAATATCTTTCATACTTTCATTTTTTCTTTTAATTAAACCAAAAAACGATATAACTAAGTAATGTATTCCTATTAAAAAAACAATTAATTGAATAATAGTAGTTATTATATATGAAATTGAGATGTCATAATTCACGTTCTTACCTCCAAACAAAATTTATGCAATATTTATCCAATATAACTAATATACCCTTAATAATTATTTTTTGCAAATATTAGAAAATATTCAATGAAGCCATTTATAACCATTTATAATCAAATTCTTTTCTATTTTGAGGATTTTTCTACGATTATATTATTTTATTATTATTTTTAAGTTTATATAACAATAAAATATGTTATAATGAGCAGAGCGACTAATTACTCATGCTTACAGCGAATTTCATACTTAACTACATTTGAAAGGTTTTTTATTATTAGAAGTTAAGTTTATAATGAGCAGAGATATTATATAGGAGAAGCTGCTATTTAATGAAATCATATTTTAATGATGCTATAATAGGTAATTCTAAAATGCTTGGATGTATTGGTAAAAATGGTGAGCTTATAAGGCTGCTATGGCCATATATTAGTTATTCTCAGCATATTGACTCTTTTTATGTTGGGATAAAAGATAGTAATAAGTATCAAAATACCAGTTGGTTTCACGAGGACAGCTGGACGCATAATCAACAGTATATTGATAATACAAATATTTTGATAACAAGCTCAGAAAACTATGAGTTGGGATACAGGGTTGTACAAACTGATTTTATTTTAATAGAGAAGGATGTCCTAGTTAGGAAATATACTATTCAAAACATAGGTCAGGAGTATAAAAATCCCGATCTATTCTTATACTCTTCTATGGTCACAAACTCAAATAATATAAGAAGCTCTTTGTTTAATTTTAATACAGATACTTTAGTTCAATACAAACATAATAATTATTTTTCGATATCTTCAGACCTCGAAATAAAAGGATTTCAGCTCAATAATTCCTATGATTGTGTATTAAAAGGGGAGCTGTATGGCTTCGACGATACAAGCATGTCTAACAGTGCAGCTCTGAAGTGGCATCTTGGGGAAATAGAACCGGGAGAGAAAAAAGATTTAACCTTATATTTATATGCTGACAGCACACTGAATGAGGCTCTTGAAGGTATTAAGTCAATAAAAGATATACCTGTTAATGACTTATTGGATTCAACCGCTGAATATTGGAGAGGCTATATTACACAGGCAAAAGGGATTAAAGTTAAAAATAAAGAAGTACTTGATTTATACAATAGGACGATATTGACTTTTGCTTTAATGAGTGAAAAAGATAGCGGAGGTATACTTGCAGCGCCTGAAATAGATGAAGAATTCACACGGTGCGGAAGATATGGATATTGCTGGGGGAGAGACGCTGCTTTTATTGTATCGGCTTTAGATAAATGTGAATTATTTGATTTGTCAGATAAATTTTTTGAATGGACATTTAAGGTGCGTGCTGAAGATAATTCGTGGTATCAAAGATATTATACTGATGGTAATTTAGCTCCCTCGTGGGGAATACAGATTGATGAAATTGGTTCTATAATTTGGGGGATATGGGAACATTATAAAGCAAATAGAGATATAGCTTTCTTAGAAAAAGCATGGAGATATGTAACCGGGGCATGTGAGTTCCTAATTGAATTTATTGATAAAGATACTGGACTACCAAGGCATACTTATGACCTCTGGGAAGAACGAACAGGAGAACATGCTTATTCGAGTGCAGCCGTATATGGCGGATTAGTTTCAGCAGTAAAGATTGCTGAAGTCTTAGGTTGTGAAGAACATAACACAAAGCAGTGGAAGCAGCATATTCAAAAGCTCAAAAATTCGATAGAAAAGAACTTCTGGGATGGGAGCATTAATAGATTTTTAAGAAGCGTCCAGATATTGAAGAATCCGTGGGAAATTAGTTCTAATGAGCAGATAAAAGAAGTTGTTGTTAACAAAAAGGGTTATAAGAGGCAAGCGGTACCAAAGGATGATGTTATTGATGTAAGTCTCATAGGCTTATCAGTTCCATTTGATGTATTTCCGGTAAACAATAAACATATTCTAAGTACAGTTGAGGCGATTGAGCAGGAATTAGCTATTCCTGGGATTGGCGGGTTAAAAAGATATTGCAATGACAACTATATTGGTGGGAATCCATGGATTATTTCGACCTTATGGCTGGCGCTTTATCATATAAAGGCAGGTCAGATTGAAAAAGCCAAGGGATATTTTAATTGGGCTGTGAAACATCGCACCAAATTAGGCTTTTTACCTGAGCAGATAGATAAGAATACAGGTGAAGCGGCATGGGTTATTCCACTTACATGGTCTCATGCAATGTTTATAATTGTGTTATTTGAGTTGATGGAGATGGGAGAAATCGTATAACCCTCATTTTAGAAAAAACACAGATTTCCCCTCTATTGCAAAAGAGAGGGGGATAGGGGGTGAGTTATGGCTAAGTCCAAAACCCAATTTGTATGTCAGGATTGCGGATATGAGACACCAAGATGGCTAGGGAAATGCCCTTCTTGCAATGCTTGGGGTTCACTTGTCGAAGAAATAATAGAAAAAGGTTCAGGGAGAAGATTAGACGAAGGAGCTTCTAAAACTAGTCCTATTAAGCTTTCGCAGATTTCGTTTGAAGATGAAGAAAGATATGTAACAGGAATGCAGGAGTTTGACAGAGTACTTGGTGGTGGAGTGGTTAAAGGTTCGCTTGTTCTGGTTGGAGGCGATCCGGGAATTGGCAAGTCAACTCTTCTTCTGCAAATTTGCAATACGCTTAATATAGATGGAAATATTCTTTATGTTTCAGGTGAAGAATCTATCAGACAAATAAAGATGAGAGCAGATAGATTAGGGGTATCAAGGGATAACCTGTTTCTTATTTCAGAAAATAATCTTGAGCTTATTGAGCAAATAATAGAAAAGGTTGAGCCTAAAATGCTTATAATAGATTCAATCCAGACGGTTTTTTTAGAAGAAATTTCTTCAGCACCCGGCAGCGTTAGTCAGGTAAGGGAAGCTGCATCAAAGCTGATGCATATTGCGAAGAAAAAAAACATTGCAACCTTTATAATTGGACATGTTACCAAGGAGGGCTCAATAGCGGGACCGAGAGTTCTTGAGCATATGGTTGATGCAGTGCTGTACTTGGAAGGCGAAAGACATTTTTCCTATAGGATACTTAGAACTGTCAAAAATCGTTTTGGTTCAACCAATGAGATTGGAATGTTTGAAATGAAGGATCAAGGTCTTGTTGAAGTGCAAGATATGTCATCTCTTCTTTTATCTGAAAAAGCTGAAGATGTGCCTGGTTCAGTGATTGTTTCAACCATGGAGGGCAGCAGACCAATTCTTGTTGAGATTCAGTCCCTTGTCAGCTATACACCATTTGGAATGCCAAGAAGAATGGCAAATGGTTTGGATTATAACAGAGTGATTCTTTTGACTGCTGTTTTAGAAAAAAGGCTTGGCTTGAATCTAAGCAATCAGGATGTATATGTTAATATTGTTGGTGGAATCAGATTGGATGAGCCGGCTGTTGATTTGGGAGTAATAGCTGCTATTGCTTCGAGCTTTAAAAATAAGAATACACGTCATGGAACGGTTATGATAGGTGAGGTTGGTTTGACTGGAGAAATTAGAGCTGTAAATGGTATTGAAAAAAGAATAAATGAAGTAAGAAAATCAGGATATAAATGTTGCATTATTCCTTATGGAAATGATAAATTAATAAATAAGAATAATTTTAGTTCAATTGAAATAATTGGTGTTAAAGATGTGCATGAAGCGCTTCAAACCTGTCTTGATTAGACTTATCCTCTAGCCCCATCTTTTCAAAAAATGAATAGAGGGAGAAATAGAGAAAAGCCAGAAGGGTGAGTTAAACTTTTTGTAAATGAGGTAAGCCGGATGGATGAAAGAGATAATGAAATGATGGAAATCATCAAAATGATTGCGCCAGGAACTCTTCTTAGAGAAGGGCTGGAATATATACTTAAGGCAAAGACAGGAGCGTTAATCCTTGTCGCCGACATTGATGATGTTAGCAGTGTAATTGATGGAGGCTTTCTGATAAATAAGGATTATAATCCGGCAAGTATATACGAATTGGCAAAAATGGACGGTGCAATTGTTCTTAGTAAGGATGCAAAGAAAATAATTTATGCAAATGCACAGCTAATGCCGGACTGCAAAATTCAGACGGTTGAAACAGGAACAAGGCATAGAACAGCAGAAAGGGTTGCAAAACAGACAGGAGAACTTGTAATTTGTATTTCACAAAGAAGAGGGCTGATAACTCTCTTTAAAGGTAACTTCAGATATTTAATGAAAGAAACCTCAGTAATTCTTGCTGGCGCCAATCAGGCACTTCAGACTCTTGAAAAATATAAAAAGGTTCTTGATTCAGCACTTACCAACCTTAGTATAAATGAGTTTTATGATTTGGTTACGCTGGAGCATGTTGCGTTAGTTATACAAAGAATTGAAATGGTTTTACGGATAGTCAAGGAGATTAGACGATATATATTTGAGCTGGGTAATGAAGGAAGATTGGTTAGTATGCAGCTGGAGGAGCTTGTAGGAAGTACGGAAAAGGAAGGATATCTGATTATTGAAGACTATATGTTTCCAACAGAGAACAAAAGACCTGAGGATGTATTGAAACAGCTTTCTATGCTGTCAAATGAAGAACTTATAGATTTAAATCTTATTTGTAAAACGCTTGGATATCATGGAGGAATGGCATCACTTGATTTGAACCTTACTCCGAGAGGATTTAGAATAATGAGTAAGCTGCCTAAGCTTCCAATGAGTATAATAAAGAATCTGGTTGATAAGTTTGTTAACCTGCAGGGAGTCTTAAAGGCTTCAATTGAGGAGCTGGATGATGTTGATGGCATAGGGGAAGTAAGAGCGAAGTCAATCAAAGAAGGACTGCGCAGAACCTTTGATGTTCTTAACATGGGAACTAAAAGCATCAGGGATGATTATTTGATGGATATGCCACTTTATTTTTCAAATAAAATAAACTAATTTAAATACATTTTTATCTGCTTTACAAGTTGAAAGATAATAAAATTAAGAAAATTAATACTATCAGGTGATATTCACCTGATTTTTTTGTTCTAAACTTGGACAAATCTTAATAAATTATATTTAACTAAAGCTTTAAAATACCAAAGAAAGAGGTGATTGATATAGAAACAGGCGCTGTAGATGTATTAAGTAGAGATGTTTTGCCGCTGCTTCCTCAAAAAATATCTGACTGTTTGCAGCTGCTGCCGGAAAAGATTAAAGAAGAAATTTATGAAATCCGTTTAAGGGCAGGGCAGTTTCCTTCTTTGTGCATAAGTAAGGGGGAATATCTGTTAGATGAGCTGGTTAATAACTTTATAGATATGGACAAAGTATCACAGGAAGATATTCAAGATACCCTTGCTGTAATGAGCCAAAATTCATTATATGCATTCAGCGAAGAAATACGGGGAGGATTTATTACATTAAAAGGTGGGCACAGAGTAGGAATTGTAGGAAAAGCCGTATGCGATTCAAATAAGGTGCGGAATATTAAACATTTTTCCGGATTGAATATAAGGATTTCCAGACAAATTTTAAATTCGGCTGATTCTATAATTGGATATTTGATTGATAAGAATACTTTTCTTAATACGCTTATAGTTTCGCCTCCCAGGTGTGGTAAAACAACAATATTACGTGACCTCGTGAGGCAATTAAGCAATGGGATACCCCTACTGGGTATGAGAGGACAAACAGTAGGACTGGTTGATGAGAGATCTGAAATTGCTGCCTGCTATAAAGGCGTTCCTCAGAACCAAGTAGGTATTAGAACTGATGTGCTGGACAACTGCCCTAAAATTGAAGGAATTATTATGCTTTTGAGGGCGATGGGACCGGAAATAATTGCTACCGATGAAATTGGCTCGTTGGAGGATGCAGATGCGATTCTAACTGCTTTGTATTCAGGTGTAAATGTTGCTGTAACTGCGCACGGCAGTGGAATAAAGGATATATTATATAAGCCTGGTCTTAAGAAGCTTATCAAAACCAGAGCTTTCAACAGAATAATAGTTTTGAGCAGCCGTATGGGACCGGGAACATTAGAAGCAGTTTATGATGGATTGAATATGAAAAGATTAGACATTGAGATTAAAGATTCTTTTGATAGTAACTTGCCTGAATTTCCAAGAAGGAGTATTTGCAGCAGAAGAATGGCGACAGGAAGGGCAGTGTAAAGTGTAAAATGTAAAGTTTAAAGTTAAAAAACAGAAACTCATCCCTCCTCTATTTTAAGAGAGGGGGCTAGGGGGTGAGTTAAGGGGTGAGTTATGATAAAAATAATAGGTTGTTTTATTGTCTTTGCGGCATGTGCGTTAATTGGATATTTTCTCTCAGCATCAAAGTACGAAAGAGTTAAGGAGCTTAGAAGCTTTATTCAAGCACTTAACATGCTTGAAACAGAAATAAGGTTTGCACTTTGTACGCTTCCAGAAGCATTTTTAAAGATTTCGGAAATGGTTGATGGAAAGGTGTCCAAGGTTTTTAATCTTGCATCACAAAAGCTCCAGCAAAATAAAATAAATGCTTCACTTGCGTGGGTATCTGCATTAGAAGAGAAAAGCGCTTTGCTTTTCTTAAATAGTGAAGATTTTTCTATACTTAAATCTTTGGGTGCTTCACTTGGGAATGCTGATGTTGAAAATCAAATCAAAAGTATAAGGCTGGTTGTTGAAAGCCTAAAAAATCAAGAATACAAGGCAGAAGAAGAAAGGTCAAAAAGTGGGAAGCTGCTTAAGAATATGGGCGCATTAGTAGGATTAACTTTAGTTATTATTCTTTATTAGAGGGTGATTGTAATGGGCATAGACTTAATTTTTAAAATTGCTGCGATTGGAATATTGGTTTCAGTTCTAAACCAGGTTCTTATCAGAGCAGGTAGGGAGGAGCAAGCAATGCTTACTACCCTTGCAGGATTGATAGTTGTTTTAATGATGATAATTAAGGAAATCAGCAGGCTTTTTGAAACAGTAAAATCGGTGTTTAACCTTTGACCCTCCTAACCTCCCTGAAAAAAGGGAGTGAACAGTAGGGCATGAAGTTTATCTATTCGCCTCCTGGTGAAGGAGGGATAGGGAGGTCAGCTTTTTATGGATATATTTAAAGTTATTGGTATAGGATTAATGGCTGTAACTTCAGCAGCAATAATAAAGCCTCAAAGACCGGAATTATCAATGCAGATTACTCTTGCAGCGGGAATAACAATATTTATTCTTATAATTACGCAGCTTTCTTCTGTTATTGATATTATGAATTTATTTGCACAAAAGGCAGGAATTCAGCCGGAATTTTTAAAAACAGTTATTAAAATAACGGGTATAGCGTATTTGACAGAATTTGCTGCAAGTATATGTAAAGATTCAGGAGAATCTGCATTGGCGTACAAGATGGAATTTGCAGGCAAGATTATAATAATTGCTCTTGCGGTACCTATATTTGCAGCGGTGCTCAATCTTTTGGTCAGAATAATGCCGTAAAAAGTGGGGGAGTTATGCAAAAGATAACAGCTAAAGTATTAATAATCTTATTTGTTGTAATTTTATACATGCCGGTTTTAGCTTATGCAGAAAAAAGTATTGTTAGGGAGCAAACTGAAGCTATTGGGCTGGATGGAATTGTTGAAAGTTTAAACGAACGTGTGGGCGAGGTTTTCCCAGGATTTGATGCAAATACAATAATTGATGAAATATCCAAGGGTAATTTCAGTATTGATTCAAAGGGTATATTAGCTAGAATTTCAGGCTTTTTTTTAAAAGAGATAAAAAGCAACTTGGGAATAGTTATAAAGGTAATAATAATAGCCATGTTTTGTGCAATATTAAAAAACCTTCAGGATAATCTTCAAGGGGGAACGTCTGAGATAGCTTTTTATATTTGCTATCTTTTAATAATTTCTTTCATAATTATAGGGTTTAAGGATGCAGTTCAAGTGGGGCAAAGAACTGTTTCAGAAATGATAGGATTTATGGAATCGATAATTCCGGCCTTGGTTACATTAATGATTTCAATGGGTAATGTGACTTCTTCAGGAGTACTTTATCCTGTAGTAATGGGAGCGGTTGGCATTATCAGTTCTCTTCTGGCTGCATTTATAATACCTTCAATACTTTTAGTTGCGGTTCTTTCGATAGTTGGAAATATTTCTGACAAGGTCCAGCTTTCCAAGATAAGCGGTTTAATAAGGACCATAACTGTGTGGACAATGGGAATTATGTTGACAGTATTTGTTTCTGTAGTGAGTGTTGAGGCTAGCTTGGCGGGTACGATAGACGGGGTGGCAGGGAAAACTTTTAAGTTTGCATTTTCAAAGGGGGTTCCTTTTGTTGGACAAATTCTATCTGATTCTGTTGAAACGGTATTGGGGTGTTCGCTGATAATAAAGAATGCTGTTGGAGTTTTAGGAATGATATTAATAATTGGGATTGTAATTTTGCCACTTATAAAAATCCTTGCTATGGCACTTATTTATAAATTAGCTGCTGTAGTGGTTCAACCGCTTACAGATGCAAGGATAACCAAATGTCTTGATGATGTTGGCGGAACCTTAGTGCTTTTATTTTCAATAATAGTTTCAATAAGCTTTATGTTTATTATAGGAATTGCAGCTTTGATAAGAACTGGTGGAATAGCAGCAATGATTAGGTGAGGAAGAAGGTGAAATGATGTTTGAAGCGCTTAAAGGCTGGGTGGCAAGCATAATAGCTGTTATTCTTTTTGTTTCATTAGTTGAAATAATATTGCCAGAGGGCAAAATGCGGAAATATGTTAATCTTACAGCCGGAGTATTAGTAGTGCTGATAATAATTTCTCCATTGTTCAAGGTTTTTAATAAGAGTATAGAAATTGATATACCTGAAATGAGTTTAAAAGAGTCGGTTCCATTAGAAGAATTAAAAATACAAGGAGAAAAAATTGGGAATATGAGGTCAAAGCAGATTATATATGCCTATAGAGAAAAGATGGCAAAAAATATACGGGAGCAGGTTAATGAGATTGAAGGAATCTCTTGTGAAAAGGTTGTGTGCAAGATTATTGAAGATGCCGGGAAAGAAAGCTTTGGAGATATACAGGATGTTACCTTGTATATAAATAAAAAACAGCATCAAGGTACTAAGTCAAATATTCAGCCAAT
>JBLMYQ010000024.1:0-65162 GCA_050258375.1 Deltaproteobacteria bacterium
ATTCCCAAAGAGCGAGGGGAACACCAGCTAACAATAAAGGCAACTTTTTTAACAGAAGAAAAACACTCCTACTTCATAGAATAGACGGGGATTTCCCCGTCTATTATTTCTTGAATTTCTGCGGAAATTGCTTGACAATTCCTTCGGATAACGTATCTGCCATTTTCAGAGCTTGCTTTTCGATTTTGTCATATGCTGCAATGTCTGCTGCATAATCCTTTTTTAATCTGGCAACAGCTTCAGTTTTGGTAAGTGCCAAATGGTTATAAAGCATTTCAGTAAGTGCTTCCTCAGACCAGTAGGGATTAATACTGCTTAAGAAGCGGGCTATTTCATCTGCATTGTCATACCACTTTTTTTCTGCCGCTGCAGCAGCTTTACTATCTCCAACTTTAGAGGCATTTACAAGCTGTGATGCAATTACCAAGTGGTCTTTTATCAGGCTGCTGAACTTTTCACCTTTTTCGTTTCCATAAAAGGGCTTAAGGGCTGCACCCATATCGGGAGCATTTTGAAGAAGGCGATTAACAACAAGATCCTGATCGGGCAGATTGGCGGCAGTACTTATGATTGCCATTCGCGTCCAGGCAATATGTTCTTCCCAAAGCATACGTAAATAGTTTCTTAACTCCAATTCAGAGTAGCTGATTCCTACAGGGGCTGCATAGCCTTTGCTGGGAGGATAATACTTGTGTCCGGGAAATATCCAGATGGTCTGGCCAACATGAAGGTTATTTGGAGTTATTCCGGGATTGGTGGCCAAAATTGTATAAACTGTAGTATTGTATCTTTGAGCCAGCATCCATAATGTATCACCGGGTTGGATTGTATACATAATAGCTTGAGGGTATTGCGGCATATAATTTACTCTCCGAAATTAATGGTTATATACCACATTATGCTTATGTCAACCAAAAAGTTACAAAAGATGTTATAGTAAGCTTTTATCTTTTATATCTTTCGATTGCATGCTCATCCTCTTTTAATTGTAGAGGCATGGTTGCAACCACAATATGCTTATATTTTAATAATTTGTTTTCTAGAAAGAATCTTGTATGATTATGCAGTAAGTTGTGCCACAAGGATGAAACACTAAACTTTGGCAGAATAACAGTAATCATATCACCCTTTTTATATTCGTGTTCTTCTGATTCGACCAGCTCTAAAAGAGGCTCTATGATTTTTCTATAGGGGGAATACCTTATATAAAGCTTAATATCTGTGTCTAATAAAGCCCAGCGTTTTCTGATTTTTTCAGAATCCGCTTCATCTATTGATACGTGAAAAGCAGTAACGTGGGTGGATATTGTTCTTGCATATCTTAATGCTCTTAAGCTTGCTTTATTAATGCTTGCTATTGGGACAATTACATGGTTTATATATTTATCTTCATTAATATCTAATTCTGCAAGTTCTTCATCGGTTCTTTTTAATTGAAGAGCAACTGCAGTATAGTGGGTCTTGATTTTTAAACATAGCAAGATGATTGCTGGAATAACTACGACAACTATCCATGCGCCATGAGTGAATTTTGTCCACCCAATTATGATTGTTGCAATTCCGGTAACTAAAGCTCCACTTCCATTAATCAAAATTTTAGACAAGCGGTTTTTTTCATCTTTGGCTTTTAGCCATTTAACAAGCATGCCAGATTGAGATAGAGTGAAAGACATAAAAACACCAACGGCATAAAGGGGAATTAAAAGGTGAGTTGCACCTTGAAAAACTAAAATTAATATTGCTGCAAAACTGGCAAGCATGACTATTCCATTTGAGTAGCTCAAGCGGTCTCCTCTTTGATTTAATTGCCTTGGGGCATAACCATCTGCTGCCATGACTGAAATAAGCATTGGGAAACCAGAAAAAGCAGTATTTGCAGCCATTACAAGAATAATCATAGTTGTTATCTGAATATAATAATACATTATTGAATTTCCGAATATTTCACCAGCAATTTTTGAGAGAACTGTTTCTTTCCCAGTGATATCAGGTACTACGTGGTATGCATTTGCTAGAAGAGCAGTTCCCAAGAAGCAAATTAATACAAGAATTCCCATCAATACCAGTGTTTTTTGTGCTTTTTTAACGTTAGGTTCTTTGAAATTGGGCACAGCATTACTTACTGCCTCAATTCCTGTTAGAGCCGTACAACCCGAAGAAAAAGCTCTTAACAGAAGAAATAAAGTAAGAGGTTCCATTATTTTAAGGCTTTCGGGTGAAGGCTGAGGTGGCTTAAAACCAAAAAACCATACATTAATAAAACCATAGACAATCATAACAATCAGACCGAGTACGAAGGCGTAGGTAGGCAAACTGAATATTTTAGCAGATTCTCTTATGCCCCTAAGGTTTCCGATTGTTAGTAGTACTAAAAAGAATAAACATAATTCTACTCTATAATTCAATAGACTGGGAAAGGCTGAGATTATTGCGGCTATACCTGAAGATATACTAACAGCAACAGTTAATATATAATCTACAGAAAGTGCTGCACCGGCTGAAATTCCCCAGGTTACTCCAAGATTATCTTTTGCAACAACATAAGCACCGCCTCCGTTTGGATAGCTTTTTATTGTTTGCCTGTAAGATAATACTAACAGAAACAGCAGCATTACAATACTAAGAGCAACGAAAGAAAGTTGCTTATATGCCAGAATTCCAATAGCGGGAACTAGAACTAATAGAATTTCTTCAGATGCATAAGCAACCGATGATATAGCATCACTTGCAAGGATAGGTAATCCCCAGAAGATATTAAGTTTTTCATCTTTTAATGATTCATTCTTTAAAGGTGGCCCGATAAATATATTTTTTACCTTTGACATTTTGTCATCTCTCTCTCTAAAGTATTTTTATCTTATTTAAAAAGCTTTAACCTTTCTTTAAAAACATCTAAAAGTTCTTTGGGGTCATCTATTCTATAAATTCTAGCCGGTTTTTTATTTATATCATAATCTATACCATTCCACCATATAGCAACCTTTATACGGGGGTAATTTCCGATTTTATCAAACATATTATTTACCCATTTGATTTTATTTCCGCCAATTGAGCTGCAGGCAAATTCTCCAATTATAAGAGGTTGCTCATACAATTCTGAATATTTATTATAATAAGAATCATACAAATTATCAAATTCGCGCCATTTTTCACTTGAATAGTAAGTTCCTGTATTATATGCTGTAAGACCTACTAAGTCAACATAGCTGCTTCCGGGGTAATACATAACTGCATCATTCCATTTGTAATTTGGAAAAGAAACATGATTTGGATTCCAAACCCATAAAACATTATCTACATTGTTTTTTTCAAATACATTATGAATATAAATCCACATAGCTTTGAAAAGGTCGGTGTCCTTTGAGGAATAATAACTCGAAAAAACATCCCAGTCAGCATTCATCTCATTATTTAATCTAAACATAACCGGATGTCCAAAAGCTTTTATTTCTTGTGCATATTTGTTTAAATATTCATCATATTTTCCGTCCAATATATCATAGGTTATGCTGGAATTATCTTTTTTAAAGCTCATGGTTTGCAGAGTAAGCTCTACAATTTTGTTGTTATCAAAAGCGTTTTTCATTTCATCCAAAGAAAAAATCGAATCAAAGCAGTGATACTTGATTAAAAATCTAAAGTCATAATCAACGGCAGCTTCAATATCTTTTAGTATTTTCATGGATTTTGGGGCCGAGTTTTCAAATATTCCCCATGTAAGCTTCTTTGAATCCAAAAAGTATTTTTCGTAAACATCCATCGTTTCTTTGTTTACCGAGGGTTTAATTTTTTTAAACTGTTTCATGGGTGCTAGCTTGCCTGATTTTTCAAAAACATTGAAGCTTTTAATTATCTGCATTCCATTTTCTATAGGCTTGGAAGACTTTATAAATACTGTATATACTTCATTCTTGCTTTTAAGTATTTCTGCACTTAAATAATAATTTTTATCATTGCTAACATGCTTCAGCTTCCTTCTTTCCCATTTTAAAAAGTGAGTTTTGATTCCGTTTATCTTCACATTTTCATCTACAAGAAGTTTGTGCTCTTTTTTGTTTTTTATAAAATTATTAGAATAATTTATGTAGCTCTCTGCTTTTCCGGAGGTATCTTTCAAATCGTCATAATAAATTTCTATTTGAGTATCCCCGTTTTTAATCAATGTTCTTATTTCAGCTAATGAGGTATCAACCTGCATACCCTTGGGATAGCTGATTTCATATCCTAAAGCCTTGTTTATAAACTTATCACTTTGATAAGCTTTTTTTGTGTTTCCGGCGTGGGATTGGTAAAGACTTTTGTTGATTTTTGAATAAAGTCCTGATTTAAAGAAAATAAAAAGTAAAACAATACCAGATAATAATAGTAGACTAAAGATATAATATTTTTGTTTTTTCATTTGTATTACCCCTAAAAATAATAAAATTACATAGAAAATTATACCATAAGTATTAGAATACTGCGAGGGATATTTTAACAGAAATATTGTAAAGCACATCCTTTAAATGGGGGTAAAAGATAGGATAAACAAATGAATACAAATAATGCAAATCCAGACCCTCCTAACCTCCCTAATAGGGAGCGAATAGTACTTTCTATGAAAAACTGCTTTTCGTCCCCTTTTTAGGGGAGAAAGAGGGGTCTAAGTAGAATTTTATCTTTTGTTTTTTCAGTATTTTGTTTCATGCGTTTACCCTGGGTAAAAGGTTTGCTAAAAGACATTTCAAATGTTATACTCGTAAAGAGAAAAATTAAAGGAGATAAACTTTAAATGTACTCTCAAAAGCATAAAAAGATAGGCTTGATTGGAGGCACGTTTGACCCAATTCATTTTGGTCATCTTCTTGCAGCAGAAAGAGCCAGAGAAGAATACAGTCTTGAAAAGGTTTACTTTATTCCGTCTGCAAATCCACCGCATAAAAATTATTATGAAATGGCAGAATCAAAAAGCAGATTTGAAATGGTTGAAACAGCTATTAAAGATAATCTGTATTTTGAAATATCTGATATGGAATTTGTAAGGACAGGATATTCCTATACCATTGATACTGTAAATGCATTTGCTGATTTGATGGGACAAGACTGCAAAATTTATTTCATTATCGGAACTGATAATGTTGGTCAAATACTGGGGTGGAAAAATGCTGATGAGCTTATGAAAAAGGTTGAATTTATTGCTATGACAAGACCGGGCAAATGGGAAGAGGAATTGGTTTTGAATATGAATAAATTAAAAGAAAAGGGATGCAGAATAAATATTGTTGAAATGCCGCTGATACATATTGAATCTACAGATATAAGAAACAGAATAAATAATGGATTGAGTGTAAAATATATTGTACCTGAAGAAGTTGAAAGGTATATTATTGATAACAAACTTTATATGGAGAGAAAAATATGACTTATGAGCAAATGACTAAAAAGCTTATGGGAATGCTTAGCCAGAAAAAATACGAGCACTGTATTGCTGTTAAGGATTCGGCTGTAAAGCTTGCATTTATTCATGGTGCAGATGCAGAAAAAGCTTCAATAGCTGGGCTGCTTCATGATTGTGCTAAATGCATGACTGAACAGGAATTGTTGAAAAAAGCTGAAGAGTTTGGTATATTGTTAGATGATGTTTCGAAAAGAGAGGCTGGAATATTGCATGCTGCCATTGGAGCAGAGATTGCGGAAAGAGAATTTGAAGTTACAGATACCGATATACTTAATGCAATAAAAAGCCATACAACAGGCAAAGAGAACATGAATCTTCTGGATAAGATAATCTATATTGCAGATTACATTTCTGAAGATAGAAATTTCAAAGGTATCAAGGATTTAAGAAAGGTTGCACAAGAAGATTTAAATGCAGGAGTATTAATGGGGATGGATTTTACTATAGGGCATGTTATTTCCAAAGGCAGATTAATCCATATTGAAACCATAAAGGCAAGAAATGCGCTTATAATTGAGAATCCGGGTATTTCCTACGAAAGTATAATTTAATTCAGGAGGGACAACATTGAATAATACAGAAATTTTAGACTCTATTATTTCCATATTGGAAGATAAAAAGGCGAAAGATATTAAGGTTCTTGAAGTCAAGGATGTTACGCTTGTGGCAGACTACTTTGTTATTTGCAGTGGTACCTCAACAACACATATAAAAACATTGGCGGATGAATTGGAGATAAAGCTTGAGGACGAAAAAGGAATAAAAATGCATCACAGAGAAGGTTACAACAGCGCAAGGTGGATATTGCTGGACTACAGTGATGTTATTGTTCATGTATTTCATCAGGATGACAGAATGTATTACAATCTTGAAAAAATTTGGTCTGAAGCAAAAGATGTAATAACAAAAGATAAGTTTGAATAAACTATTGTTTGAATAAAACATATAAAAACGTCGGAAGCAACCAGCTCAAGGCGAGAAGAAATGGAAGTTTGTGACGTTTATAGGGAGAGAAGCTTATGTGTCAGAATACACATCATAAAGAAGCTGTTAATGTAAAAAGTGTTCCTGTGGCTATTGGTCCATATTCGCAAGCTGTAATAGCAGGAGGTTTTTTATATACGTCAGGGCAGCTCCCGATTAACCCTGAAACCGGTGAGCTTGAAAGACCCGATATAAAAGTGCAGACCAAAAGGATATTGGATAATTTAAGCAGCCTTTTGAAAGAATCAGGAACCTGCTTGGAGCATGTCGTTAAGACTACAGTATTTATTAAGGATTTAAATCTGTTTTCACAGTTTAATGAGGCATATGGCGAATATTTTAAGGAGAGCCCTCCGGCGCGTTCTTGCGTAGAAGTTTCGCGGCTGCCGAAGGATGCATTGGTTGAAATTGAAGCAGTAGCATTAATGGAAGATTAAAAAAAGCGCTCAGGCGCTTTTTTAATCTTCCATTAATCTGTCTATTTTCATTCCTTTGGGCTTTTCTTGTGAAACCCGGTTCAAGGGTTTGATTTTTCTATGTTGTACTTTCATCCAGATTATCATCATGAGAATTAATATTAACAATGCAGATACAGCAATAATAATTATGGCAATAAGTATCTTATAAACTATCTTTACAAAAGCAAAGGGCTTGTATTCTTCTATATTATTCAAAGCTATTACATTTGTTTTTCCTACAACCTTTCCATTTATCAGATATTCAATATAGCCCACATTGGTATTTTTGATTATAGGAGCTGTAATATCTTTGCGTATAACCTCGTTTACAGTATAATAATCTTCTGAATCAAGAGGGGTTATAAAGCTTACTCCTGTTTGAGCTCCAACCTGCAGCTGAGCATCTTTCTTTGCATTCTTTATTGAAAATTGCTTAACAAGACTTCCGGCTTTGACTACTTCAGTGATTTTATAGTTTTTGAAAGCATAATCAAATAAATTGGTTGAATCGGTATAATTTTGAAGCTTGCCTCCACCTATTCTTGAATTCAGGGAAACCGCGATAAGCTCTATTCCATTATTGAAAGCGCTTGCAACCAAAGTATGTCCGGCCTTTACTGTATAACCGGTTTTGATTCCTGTTGCATATTTATAATAGTTTTCGTTGGTTGAGTTTATAAGCTTATTACTATTTAGGAAGACTTTATCGGTTTTTGGATATTTATTTGTTGGAGGCATATTATATTTTACTGTTGAAACTATTTCTCTGAATTTTGGTATTGCCATTGCCTGACGTGCAATAAGCGCCATATCATAAGCAGTGGTATAGTGATCATCCTTGTGAAGGCCATTCGGTGTGACAAAATGTGTATTTACTGCCCCCAGTTCTTTTGCACGGGCATTCATTATGTCGGCAAAACCTTGAATTGAGCCTCCTATATGTTCTGCAAGTATATTTGCGGATTCATTTGCTGAATTAAGCATTAAAGCATATAAGAGTTGCTCTACTGTAAGTTCTTCATCAGGTTGAAAGCTTGCTGTATTGCTACCGGGTTCAATTGAGAAAACAGCATTCTTGCTTGCAATTACTTTATCATCAAGCTTACATTTTTCTAATGCAAGAAGGGCGGTCATAATCTTTGTTATGCTTGCGGGATAAAGTTTTTTATTAGCATCTTTCTCGTATAAAATTTGTCCTGTTTTTGAGTCAATCAAAATTATTGAGGGTGAATCAACAGACGGGAATTTTTCTTCCGCGTGGGCATAAGTGTTAAGAAAAATTAAGAATACTCCGATAAATATTATGAATTTCCTACGCATGAATAACCTCCGAGAACTTTTTGTTAATAGCTTTTAAAAACTTAATTATAATGATATAATAAATTAGCATATAAAATCCAGTAAAAATTTAGTATTATTTAAAATATTTACGGGGGAAAGCTATGAATATTTTGATAGCTGATGATTCAAAGTTTATGAGGACCATTTTGAAGGCTATGCTTAACGATATGGGTTTTTTGGACATATATGAAGCTGCTAATGGTTGGGAAGCTATTAGAAAGACCTATATGGTTAGTCCGGATGTGATTTTCATGAATCTTGTTATGCCTGAGATGGATGGCTTTGAAGCCTCCAGGCAGATACTGGGTAATGATACTGATGCAAAAATTATTATTGTTACATCAGAAGATTATTCCAAGATTGAACATAAAATAAATGAAATGAAAATTCGTGATTGCATAACCCTTCCAATTAACGAGGAAAAGCTTAGAGCAGCATTATCTGATTACGAAGGAGTATTGGAGAAATCTTAATTTATAGAGTTATTTAAAGGTGTATTTTTATGTCTAAAAAGCGCAGATGGTTTTTTAGACATAAAAATACACCTTTTATTTTATACCCTCAAGCTTAAAGGCAAAGATAGTATATTGTATGCTTATAATATTATGTAGGGGTAGATGGAATGAATATTTCAAGGAAAAATATGACTATGGTAGTAATATTGATAACTTTAGTGATAATTTCTGCAATTTACGGAGTTATCAAAAACAATAGTTCAAGCAAGGTTTCTGTAGATACAGGAGAGGTGTCAAAGAAAGAAAATACCCCTTTCCAGGAGCAAGAGGGAATTACAAATAACAAAGAAAATAAAAGGATTTTTGTACATATGATAGGGTGGGTAAAAAGTCCGGGAGTCATAAGCATTCCTGACGGTTCAAGAATGGCTGATGCCTTACAGGCGGCAGGAGGAGCCAAAAATGGTGCTGATTTGGAACTGATAAATCTTGCATATAAGCTTGAGGACGGTCAGCAGGTATATATACCTGGCAAAGAAAAGGCAGCAGAGGTAAAGTCGATGGGGAAAAGAACAGCTGTAAGCAATTCTGTAAATAATCAAAAAAAATCTGTTCCCAGAATACAATCTGCACAGGCTTCTATGGCGAAAATGGTTTCCAGCTCTGCCAGAGGAGTTAAAGCTGACGAATTAAACCAAGCCGGCAGGAGCAAGGAAGGTCTGATAAACATAAATAATGCGACCCTTGCAGAGCTTGATAGCTTGCTGGGAATAGGACCCTCTACCGCACAAAAGATAATAGATTATAGAAATAACAGCGGCAGATTTAAGGTTCCTGAGGATATAATGAAAGTAAAAGGCATCGGAAAATCAAAATATGAACAGATTAAAAGTCGTATAATTGTATGAACGGATTTATTTAACAGTTCATTATACAGATACATATAAATGCAAAATAAATCAGATAAACCGAAGCTGTAAGGAGTATTCCCGTGTTGGCATTTATGGTGAAGGTAGTGCATGTGGCTGTATAATTATAAAGAAGTGTAATGATAAATGATGCAAAGATATAAGGTGCAGTAGCAGCAGGGGTTATTAAAAGCCAGGGCAAGCCACATGCTAGTAATAAAGCTGAGATTGGAGCGGGTTTGCTTACTATTAAAGCCGAATCAAAAAACAGCACCTCTTTTTTGCATAAAAGTTCTGCAAATATTTGAAATAAAAAGCTCAAGACTACAAATTGTATAAAGGTAAATAAAAAAACTTTTATAAATATTTCACAGAATGTACTAATATTATAAGTACTTGCTATTCCTAATATCCTTTCAATTATAATCCGTGCAGAAGAATTCATGGTGGGAATTGTTTTGCTGATTAAGACCGAAACGAATATGCCTGTTGATAAAGATTGTAAAGCTATAGGCCATATTATTTCCCTTCTTATTTTTTTTATATCAATGATCATGGTATACCTCCCTAAAGTAATCCCCTGTTTACTTCTTATTCAGGGGGTTATTAAATTATTATTAGCTTGAAAGGTAAACTAGACCAAAAAAATGATTTGAATAGCAAATAATCAAAAACGGACAAAAAACAATAGTATTTTAGAATTATGGAGTCTCATCATCTTGCAAAGTCTATTTTAGTTTAATAAAATCAATAACACACAAATTTTTTTAAGATACATATAGACACAATATTTTGTTTATAATATAATATAAATAACAAAATATTGTTGTAAGGAGCTCCCAAACAATATTTTTTTTATCTTCAAAATTAAATACATATCACTAATTTAAAGAATGGGGGAACAAGAAATGATACTCAAGATAAGAAAAAGAGATGGTACTATCGATGAGTTCATGCCGGAAAAAATTACGAGAGCTATTTTTAAAGCGGCTCGTGCTTGTGGTGGAGAAGATTATTCTAAAGCAGAGTGCCTATGCGAACAAGTTATTGACATTTTGCAGACAGATTTTAAAGACAAAGTTCCCCATGTTGAAGAAGTTCAGGATATAGTAGAGAAGGTATTGATTGAAAATGGTCATGCAAAGACTGCAAAGGCTTATATCCTTTATAGGGAAAAAAGAACAGCTTCAAGAGAATCCAACGCACTGATTGGTGCTACAATAAAAATGTTTTCGGATTACCTCGGCGATATGGATTGGCTTATAAAGGAAAATGCAAACACCCAAAAAAGTATAAATGGGTTGAACAATTATGTAAGAGAAATATTTACAAAAAACTACTGGCTTCATGAAGTTTATCCGGATAGCGTACGTAAGGTTCATGAGAGCGGAGACGCTCATATACATGACTTAGGCTTCTTTGGTCCTTATTGCGCAGGATGGGATTTAAGGCAGCTTTTGATGGAGGGTTTCGGAGGAGTAGAAGGAAAAGTTGAGAGCAAGCCGGCAAAGCATTTGCGTGCATTCTGGGGGCAGGTTGTAAATTCAACATTTACTACTCAGGGAGAAACAGCTGGTGCGCAAGCTTGGTCAGGCTTTGATACATTTTCAGCCCCATTTATTTATTATGATAATCTTAACTTTGCACAAGTAAAGCAGGCAATACAGGAATTTGTATTCAATATTAATGTTCCAACAAGGGTTGGCTTCCAGTGCCCATTTTCGAACCTGACGTTTGATATCAAATGTCCTAAAAATGTTGAAAAAGAACCGGTAATAATCGGTGGAAAATATATGGATAAAACTTATGGTGATTTCCAAAAGGAAATGGATATGATAAACATGGCATTCTGTGAGGTAATGCTGGAAGGGGATGCAAAAGGCAGAGTATTTACATTCCCGATACCTACTATTAACGTAACCAATGATTTAGAATGGAATTCGCCGGTTGTAGAAGCATACATGAAAATTACTGCAAAATATGGCATTCCTTATTTTGCAAATTATATAAATTCTACTCTTTCTCCGGAAGATGCACTTTCAATGTGCTGCAGATTGAGAATTGATACATCGGAGCTTAGAAAAAGGGGTGGAGGCTTGTTCGGAAGCAATCCGCTTACAGGTTCAATTGGCGTATATACAATAAATCTGCCAAGAATAGGTTATGTGTCTAATTCTGTAGATGAATTTAAGCACAGATTAAGAGAGCTTGCGGAAATTGGGAAAGAGTCGTTAGAGATAAAGAGAAAAATAATAGAAAGAGAAACAGAAAAAGGATTGTATCCTTACTCTGCAAGGTACTTAAAATCAATAAAACAGCGTTTTGGTGAATACTGGTATAATCATTTTAACACAATTGGTGTTGTTGGGATGAATGAAGCTATGTTAAACCTTATAGGAAAAGATATTACCACTACTGAAGGACAAGAAGCATCAATAGATATAATGAATTATCTGAGAGAGATAATGACTGAATTCCAGGAAGAAACAGGCCATTTTTATAACCTTGAAGCAACACCGGGAGAAGGGACCTCGTACAGACTTGCTAAACTGGATAAACAAAAATATCCTGATATTATTACTGCGGGAAAGGATATACCATACTATACTAATTCTACTCAGCTTCCGGTGGAGTATACTGATGATATTTTTGAAACAATAGATTTGCAGGATGAATTACAATCTCTCTACACCGGTGGAACAGTGCTGCATTTGTATCTTGGAGAAAGTGTACCTGAACCTAAAATAGCAGCGAATCTTATAAGAAAAGTATTTGAAAAATATAAGCTTCCTTATATATCGATTACTCCTACATTCAGTATATGCAAAAATCATGGCTATCTAAAAGGAGAGCAGGAGGTTTGCGGTGAGTGCGGAGAAGGAACAGAAATATGGTCAAGAGTTGTAGGCTATCTAAGACCTATAAATAATTACAATGAAGGTAAACAAGAAGAGTATGCAAACAGAAAGAAATATGTAATCAAGGAGGAAGCCATATGAAAATCGGTGGCTTTCAGAAGATATCAACTGTTGATTACCCCGGATATCTTGCAAGTACAATATTCTTATCAGGATGCAATCTAAAGTGCAAGTATTGCCACAATCCATCTCTTGCAAATGGTGAAGAGGCAAATGAAGCAATAAGCACTGAGGAAATACTAGCTTTTCTTGAAAAAAGAAAAGGTTTTATAGATGCTGTCTGTATAAGCGGTGGTGAACCAACAATTCATGAAGATTTGGAAGACCTTATTAGCCCTATTAAAGCAATGGGATATAAGGTTAAGCTGGACACCAATGGAACTAATCCATCGGTGATTAAAAATCTTATTGATAAAGGGCTATTGGATTATGCAGCAGTAGATATCAAAGCTACCATTGATAAGTACCATGAAGTTTCGGGTTGTTTTGTTAACACTGACAAGATAAAAGAAACAATAAAGCTTCTTATAAACAGTAATGTGGATTACGAATTCAGGACGACTTTGCTTCCCGACCTTGATCAGGCTGATATAAAAGAAATTGCAGGTTATGTGGAAGGAAGCAGCAAGTATGTAATTCAGCAGTTCAGGAATAAGGTTACGCTAAATGAGGATTATTCAAGCAAAGTGCCGCATAAAAATGATTATATTATGGAGATATCTGATAACATAAAGCATATGTTCAAGCATTGCGAGGTAAGAGGAATACAATAAAGAATATATGATAAAAGGAATTCTTCCTATATGGGAGAATTCCTTTTATTTTAATGCTTTGCCTTGAAATGTATTTCTTTTATGCATTTCTGCCTCAATCATATCCCTAATCTTCCACCAGCTTATTCCCCAGTTACAAAATAAGGTTCTTTCCTTTGGAGCTCTTCCTGTAAGGCGTTGAACAACAATTTCGGGAGAAAGGTTTTCAAGAAAACAAATTACACGATTGATGTATTCGTTAAGGCATACAGGCTCAAACTGCTTATTTTTATACATATCTCCTAATAGAGTGTTTTCAAGAACGTAGAGGGAATGAACCTTTACCTGGTCAACCTGTAATTCGGTAAGAAGTCTGGCTCCCTTTATTACATCCTCTGTATTATCCCAGGGAAGATCAACAATGTAATGGGTGCAAATTCCGAGATTTACAGACTTTATTCTTGCTGCGGCTTTTTTAAAATCTTCAACAGAATGTCCTCGGTTCAAAATTTTTAAAGTGTTTTCATTAGCAGTTTGAAGACCTATTTCAACGACTATGTCTATTTTTTTTGAGTATTGAATTTCTTTTAAGAAATTCAACTGCTCATCAGATATACAATCTGGGCGGGTCGAGATGTATATGGCGGAAATTTTATCAGCTATAGATTCATTTACATATTTTCTAAATTGTTCAAAAGGAATATATGTATTTGAGTAGTTTTGAAAATATGCGATAAATTTTTTAGCCCTATATCTTTTTTCAATATATTTCATATTTATATTTAATTGCTCTTGAACACTTAAAGCACTAGAAAGCATTTCGAATCCTGCGCCCTCTTCGCCGCAGAAAATACAGCCTTTAGAACTGATGGTTCCATCGCGGTTCGGACAGGTTGAAGGAATATTTATAGGAAGCTTGTATACCTTTTCGCCATATCTGTTTTCGAGATAATCTGAAAATTTATTATATAATATAAAAAAAGCCCTCTTTCTATTTAAGATAAGGCTATTATAACAGATTTTAAGAATAAAAATAGAAGCAGACTTGCAAGCCTGCTTCTATTTTTATTCTTTCTCTGTGAATGTTGCACAGTCAGTATCCTTGTTTGATTTTGCATTCTTAGGTTGAACCTCAATATTTTCTGCCAGGCAGTTGTCTCCTGCCTGATGATATTCACAAGTGTTTACAACACACCTTACTCTGTTAATAGGCTGATTTGTTCTCGGAACCTTCATTGCTTATGCCTCCTTTAATTTTGTCTTATAATAAATATTTTGTGCAAAAAAACAAGTTTAATTCAGACGCAAATTAGTATAAATTAACATAGGATGTATAAAAAGATTTTGGAGACATAAGATGCCAAATATAAAAATTGGAGATGTTGTAGTTAGAAAGTCATATGGATATGATACTGTTTTTAAAGTTGCAAGCGTACAGGAAGTTCACAATGGGGAAAAAATGTTGACATTGAAAGGCATAGATTTCAGAATTGAAGCAGATTCACCTGAATCCGACTTAAAGGTTGTTTCAGATAAAGAAATTGATAAACTGAGAGTGAAAAACAATCAGATAAATAAAGTGATATCAAAAACGAAGGGAACCGGCAATTTTTTTCGTAGAGGATTGCAGCGAGAAGGTCAAACATTTGTAAAACCGGGCAAAATCCTTCATATTGATGGAGCTAAAGATTATTTGGATAAATGCAAGGAGTATTATATCGGGATTGGTACAGAAGCTGTGGTTATTGATGTGGCGGAAAAAGACCAGCCGCTTAAGGTGCACGAGCTGCTGCAGCAGTATAAGCCGGATATTCTGGTTCTTACAGGCCACGATGGCATGATTAAAGGAAATACTGAGTTTAATAACATACAAAATTATAGAAACTCTTTATATTTTGTAAATGCTACAAAGGAAGCAAGAACATATAACAGCTCTCTTGACGACCTTGTAATTTATGCTGGTGCATGTCAATCGAATTATGAAGCAATCCTTGCGGCAGGTGCAAATTATGCCAGCTCACCCAAAAGGGTTTTTATTCACATGTTTGATCCTGTGGTTGTTGCGGGTAAGGTTTCATTGGCAGAGATAGGCAGGGTATTACCAATTAAGGAGGTTGTTGCTGATACGAATACCGGATTTGAAGGGGTGGGAGGACTTGAAACTTGGGGCAGGGCCAGAGTGGGCGCACCAAAAGGCAATTAATAATAAAGATTAAGAATAAAAAAATGTTTGAATTCTGAAATTATAAATAGTAATTAAAGAATAACCTTAATAAATCGTTGAAGATTTATTGTATTTTATATATAATTAAAGCACTAACAAATCAAATCATGAAAGTAATGTTAGTAATGACATTTGTTTTAAATAATACCTTAGGAGGTGTTTTATGTTTAAGAATAAAACCACCTTCGCAAATACATTTAAAGAAAAAATGAAGACTACACTCGGCAAATCTATTGAAGACGCTTCTGTATTCGATAAATACTACACATTAGCATCCATAATCAAAGAATCAATAAACAAAAAAATGGCCCAAACAAACAGCCGATATCTTCAAAAGGGAGACAAACAGGTATATTACTTTTCAATGGAATTCTTATTGGGAAGATTGCTTGGGGACTACTTACTATACTTAAATGTAAGAGATATTTGCGAAGAAGGATTAAAAGAACTAGGAATAAGCTTGGAAGAATTAGAAAATGTTGAACCTGATGCAGGTCTCGGAAACGGTGGACTTGGAAGGCTGGCAGCGTGCTTTTTGGATTCTATGGCTAGCTTGGGAATTCCCGGGCATGGCTGTGGAATAAGGTATAAATATGGTTTGTTTACGCAAAAAATCGTTGAGGGATATCAGGTTGAGCTCCCTGATACATGGCTTAGAGAGCATAATGTATGGGAAATCAGAAAGAGTGATAAGGCTGTTGAGGTAAGGTTTGGAGGGAATATAACAGTCGAAAATCAAAATGACAAAATAGTTTTTATACATGAAAATTATGATCCTATTCTTGCTGTACCATACGATATCCCTATTCTGGGTTATGATGGAGATTGCGTGAACACACTTCGTTTGTGGAGTGCAGAATCTGCCAGGTCAGAATTTGATTTTGCTTCATTTAACAAAGGTGATTATTTAAAAGCGGCTGAATATAAAACCCAGGTGGAAGCAATATCTGAGGTATTATATCCTGATGATTCAACCTTTGAAAATAGATTGTTGAGACTAAAACAGGAATACTTTATGGTATCAGCCGGTTTGCAGAGCATAATCAGAAGATTTAAGAAAAGTAATGATTCTATTGCAAAGCTTCCTGAAAAAGTTGCTATACATATAAATGATACTCATCCGGCTATGGCGGTTCCTGAACTCATGCGGATACTTCTGGACGAAGAGGGAATGGAATGGGAAGAGGCATGGGACATTACTACAAGAACCATTTCATATACTAATCATACAATAATGCCCGAAGCTCTTGAAAAGTGGCCGATGGAAACAGTAAAATTCCTTTTGCCCAGAATATTTATGATAATTAATGAGATAAATGAAAGATTCTGCAAAGAGCTGTGGGAAAAAAGACCGGGGGATTGGGACGGAATACGGGATATGGCTGTTATTGCGGATGGATATGTTAAAATGGCGCATCTCGCAATTGTAGGAAGCTACAGCGTGAATGGTGTTGCTGAGGTACATACAGAGATATTAAAAAAGGATGTTTTAAAGAATTTCTATAACTATACACCGACAAAGTTTAATAATAAGACAAATGGTATTACGCACCGAAGATGGCTTTTAAAAGCCAATCCAATGTTATCTGATGCAATTACTGAAGCGATTGGAAACAGCTGGGTTTATCATCCATCCAACCTGATTGATTTAATCAGGTTCTCACATGATACAAACCCTGCTTTTCAGGAAAAGGTTATTACGGCCAAGAAGGCTGGTAAAGAAAAGCTGGCAAGGTATATAAAAGAAAAGTATGCTGTAAATATTAATACTGATTCAATTTTTGATGTTCAGGTGAAAAGGATACATGCCTACAAAAGGCAGCTTTTGAATGTACTTAGAATAATAGAGCTGTATAATAGGTTGAAAGAGAATCCATCGCTTGATGTTGTTCCAAGAACATTCATATTTGCAGGGAAAGCTGCGCCCAGCTATTATTTTGCCAAGAAAATTATTAAGCTTATAAATTCTCTCGGAAACGTGATAAATAATGATGCAGCCATAAAAGACAAGCTTAAAGTAGTATTCCTGGAAAACTATAATGTTTCTCTTGCTGAAATTATTTTCCCTGCATCAGATATAAGTGAACAGATATCTACCGCAAGCAAAGAGGCTTCCGGTACCAGCAATATGAAGTTTATGATGAATGGTGCAATTACTGTAGGGACTATGGATGGAGCTAATATAGAGATACATAATGAAGTTGGTAATGATAATATACTAACTTTTGGTTTAAGCGTTGACGAGGTTTTAAATTATTACAGGTGCGGTGGATATTGTTCTTGGGATTATTTCAATAACGATTGCAGAATAAGAACCATTCTGGAACAGCTTAAAAATAATTATCTGCAAACAGGCATCAGAGACGAATTTATGGATATATACTGGCATCTTCTGGATCATAACGATGAATTCTTTGTATTGAGGGATTTTAATTCATATTTAGAGGCGCACCAGCAGGCTGACCTGCTTTATAGGAATAAGGAACAGTGGGCAAAAATGGCAATTAATAATATAGCGCATTCTGGCAGGTTTGGCAGTGATGAGACTATACTGAAATATGCAAAGGAAATTTGGAAGGTAAAACCGGTTTTTTAGCTCATACCGCTATCTTGAGAGCGGTAAGCTATGAAGTATAGCTTAAAATAAATATAAAGAATAATACGGAAAAGATTGCTGCCAGTTTTCTGGCAGTAATTTTTTCTTTAAAGAGCATATGCGAAAAAATTATTACAAATATGGGATAAGTGTTAACGAGTGTTATTGCTATTACAACGTTTCCGTACATTATAGCGTATAAGTACAATAAAAAGTTGGCAATTACAAATAAGGCTCTTAACCATGATTGAAGAAGTACTGATTTTGTTATTAAGCTCCATCTTGGCTTAAGCAATATTACCGAAATACAGAAAACAAAGGCACATCTTATCATAAAAATGGTGGGAGGATTAGTAGTATTTATTGAAAAAAGAAGCTTGAACAAAACTGCGGAAACTCCTGTTAATAAAGCATATGATAAGCCATAATAGCTGTGGTTTATTGTTAATGCACAGAAAGGTTCAAAAAGATTTTTACTATTTTTTAGATTCATAAGATATATGGATATTATTATGCAGATAATAGCAAATATTGTTTTTATTGATACATAATCTATAAAGATTGAAACAAGAATTAATGTGAATATGGGAGACAAGGACATAAATATTGAAAAATAAGATACCTCATTAAGTTCGATTCCCTTAAAATAATAGTAATTGGAAAGAGAATCAATAATACAGATAGCTGTGATTAGCAGCAGTGTGTATGTTGAAAGCTGGAGTTTAAAGAAAAAGAATGAAAAAGGAGCAAGGGTAAGTGTAATTTGAAGGAAACTAAGAGGCGCAAGCTCTCTTGCAGAGGCTTGTTCAAAAAGTTTTTTAAGAAAAACAGTAACAATAGCTATTGCAAAGGCTGAACCTAATGCGATAAATGTTATCATTTGCTACTCCTTGGTTTTTAATATTCTCACAATATTCTTCAAAATTAGAAATGCGCTCAATATTAGGCAATAAATATTATAGCATAAGGCTTATAACTGCGAAAATATTTTGGTTGTGTTATAATTAATATTGCGATTATTGGGAACATTAAACAAAATATATTTGATTTGTGGAAAAGTTTGTGGTAAAATACCGTCACGAATCATTCCTTGCTCCGTACATTGATGCGGGGCCTTAAGTCCGGGAGGAGGTGAACTCAAATGGTAAATAGTTACGAATCCATTTTTATCATTAATCCAAATTTGGAGGAAGAAGCAACAAAAGCTGTTGTCGAAAAATTCAAAGGATTAATTGAAACTACTGGTAAAATTGACAGCATCGAAGAATGGGGGAAAAGAAAGCTTGCTTACCCCATAAATAAGATTAACGAAGGCTACTATGTTCTTATTAATTTCAATGCGGATTCTTCATTTGCCCATGAGCTCGAAAGGGTATATAAGATTACGGATGATGTAATCAAGTATATCGTGCTCAGAAAAGATGAATAATTCAGCAAAACACCTTATTTATTGGTGAGGATGTGATTTTTTATGTTAAATAAAGTCATACTTATGGGTAGACTTACAAAGGACCCTGAAACAAGGTATACAACCACAAACAATACACTTGTTTGTTCTTTTACACTTGCTGTTAACAGAAGATTTGTAAAGCAGGGTGAAGAGAAACAGACAGATTTTATTCCAATAATTGCATGGAGCAAGCTTGGAGAATTCTGCAGTAAGTATTTTACCAAGGGCAGTCAGGTTGCTGTTTGTGGTAGACTTCAGACAAGAACATGGGATGACAATGATAATAAAAGACACTATGTAACTGAAGTTATTGCTGATGAAGCTTACTTTGCTGATTCCAAAAAGGGTGATGCAGGTGAAAATAAAGCAGTTAATCAGTCACAAGGAGAAGAGTTTTTCACTATAGTTAATGATGATGATTTACCTTTTTAACATAAAGGTTTAATTCGTAGTTGGAAGGAGGAGAATTATGAGCAAGAAAACAGGGAACTCTGAAAGAAACAACTCTGGAAATCCAAGAATGAGAAGAATGAAAAAAAAGGTTTGCTCTTTTTGTATAGATAAGGTTGAAACAATCGAATATAAAGATGTAGGCAAATTAAGAAAATTCATTTCCGAAAGAGGAAAGATTCTTCCAAGAAGGATCAGCGGCAATTGTGCCAAACACCAGAGGCAGTTGACAATAGCTATAAAGAGGGCTAGGCACATCGCCTTGCTGCCGTTTACGACAGAATAAGAATAATGGATTATGCGATAGGCGGTATGAAAACATACCGCCTATGAAATATTCAGGAGGTGCTTTTCATGGAAGTGCTTAATGAAATCTACAAGGGACTTCAAATAGGAAATGCAAAACTTGTTGAGACCAAGACAAGGGAAGCAATTGACAATGATATTTTGCCTGAAAAAATTCTTAACAAAGCTCTTATAGCTTCAATGGAGGAGCTTGGAATAAATTTTAAAAATGGCAGAGTTTTTCTCCCTGAGGTAATGATGGCAGCTAGAGCAATGCAGGCAGCCATGAATATTCTAAAGCCAAAACTTGTGGAAACAGGAGTAAAGCCAGTAGGAAAAGCTGTTATTGGAACTGTAAAGGGCGATCAGCATGATATTGGCAAAAATCTTGTGGCAATGATGATGATGGGTTCAGGTATAGAGGTTATAGATTTAGGAATAGATGTTCCTCCGGAAAAATTCATCAGATGTGCTGTTGAGAATGATGCGCAGATAATTGCCTTATCTGCTTTGCTATCTACTACCATGCCGCAGCAGGCTAAGGTTATTGAAGAATTAAAAAAAGCAGGGTTGAGAGAAAAGATTAAGGTAATTGTTGGAGGAGCCCCTGTTACTGAGAATTTCGCCAGGGAAATAGGAGCTGATGCTTACACACCGGATGCCGGTTCGGCAGCGCTAAAAGCAAAAGAGCTGATATATGAGCTTATTAGAAAAGATTGACAACCAGATTTCATGGTTATACAATTTTGCTAGTAAGCAGAAGATTATCACATAAAAAAAGGAAGAATTATGAGAGTTGGCTATCTAGGCCCCACCGGGTCTTATTGTGAGGAAGCATTAAAAATATTTGTAAAAGAAGCTGGAGAGGTTGCTCCTGTTGAGTTTGCTACTATATATGATGCACTAACAGCTGTTACTACAGGGGAAATTAATTGCGCAGTGGTTCCAATAGAGAACTCAATCGAGGGCTCTGTAAACACTACGCTTGATATACTTGCAGAAAATGAAAGTATAAAAATAAATGCAGAAATAATTCTTAAAATAAGACATAATCTTCTTGTAAAAAAAGGGACAAAGCCTGAAGAGGTTGAGCTTATATTATCCCATCCTCAAGCTATTGCACAATGTGGTAAGTACTTGAGGAGTAATTTCCCGGGTGTTCCTACCCATGCTGCTTCCAGTACATCAGAGGGGGCACGTGAAACTGCTGCTTCTGATTTAAAATGGGCTGCTATATCAAATCTGAAAGCAGCAAGTGTATATGGGCTGGAGATTCTGAAAGAAGGTATACAGGATGGAGATAACAACATGACAAGATTTGTTGTTGTATCTCTTGAAGAATCAGAAAAAACAGCTTCAGATAAGACGTCTATGGTATTTTCGACAGAAGATAAGCCCGGCAGCTTATACAGAATCCTGGACATATTTAATCTATGGGACATTAATCTGACAAAAATAGAATCAAGACCTGCTAAAAATCAATTAGGGAAGTATATATTCTTTGTTGACATAGAAGGACATTATTCTGATTCTGACATAAAGGAAGCGCTTACAATGGTGAATAGAAAAACATCGTATTTCAGACTTCTTGGTTCTTACCGTAGAATAAATTAGTTTAAGTTTTTGGGAAAGGAAGTATGCGATATTGGTAAATAGAAAGGGTTCAGAGGTTGATATCACTAGAAATATAAAGATAATAGAAGGTCTAAAGAGCCAAATACTTACCGAAATAGCAGCTTTGTTCAGAAGTCTTGTCAGTGGCTTTAAGGAGGATGCAAGGGAGGAAATAGGAGATGCTATTGCAAACATCATAATCATTG
The DNA here is from genome assembly GCA_050258375.1 of Deltaproteobacteria bacterium. Classification (GTDB taxonomy): domain Bacteria; phylum Bacillota; class Clostridia; order Acetivibrionales; family UBA4821; genus JBLMYQ01. Next base: position 22,079 of record JBLMYQ010000024.1, read on the forward strand.
CATTCTTGTTATCAAAAAGATTGGGAATCACTTATAACGCTATTGGCTTAAAGGTTCAAAACAAAATAAGAAATGGGATAATTAACCAACAAGAAGAAGAAAAATATTATGGAGATTTAACTGAGCTTGCAAAGTATATGAACAATGATGCGAAAAAGAAATAGCTTATATGACTGGCGTTAATTGCTTTTAGTTTATGGTTTTTAAGAGAAGGGAAGGATAGATTGTATGAACAATCTCGGTTTTTCCAAGCTGTTTCTACCTAAGGTAATTTTATATTTAACCTTGATTTTTACACTTACAGTAGTTGCTTGTATATTGAAACCTGTATTAATTATTCCAAGCATAATAATGCTTGTCACTGTTTTTATATACTCAACTACCGAAAATAAAATCACAAAAAAAGAAATATTGAGCTACATAAAAGCTTTGAGCGTTAATATGAACTTTTCTTCAAAGGATGCTCTGCAAAATTTCCCACTGCCTATTCTTGTTGCAGAAGAAACAGGGGAAATTATCTGGTATAATTCCTTATTTTCCACACTTGTTGAAGAAAACAAAAAAACAGAAGTAATTAAAGATACACTTATCAAAATACTTGAACAAAATGATACTCAAAGCACTAAAAATATTAATATCAATGCTTGGATTGAAGATAAATACTATTTAATTTTTGGTAACATTGTAAAGACAGATAATAACAAAGGAAAGTCCAAATATATTTGGGTGCTGTATTTCCTTGAAGAAACAGAAAATAAAAATGTAATGATAAAATTTGCAGAAAGCAAACCTGTTGTTGCAGTAGTAACAATTGATAATTATGAAGAAGTAATGCAAAATGCTGAAGATATTTCAAAGCCTCATATCCTTGCTGAAATAGATAAGAAATTAAGTGTTTGGATTTCCCCTACAGGAGGAATTATAAAGAAATTTGAAAGAGATAAGTATTTATGCATATTTGAGAATAAGTATCTTTCTGGATTTGAAGAAAAGAAATTTGAAATAATTGATATAGTAAAAGAAATAAATATAGGCAATAAAATTCCTGTTACCCTAAGTATGGGTATAGGTTTGGCTGCAGATAATTTTTCAGATAACCTTTCAAGTGCAATGGCTGCTCTTGATGTTGCCCTTGGCAGGGGCGGAGATCAGGTTGTTATAAAGAATGGCGAAAAGTATTCTTTCTTCGGAGGAAGAACCAAGGAGCTCGAAAGAAGGACCAGGGTGAAAGCAAGAGTAGTTGCGCACGCATTGAGAGAGCTTATTAATCAATCAGAGCAAGTAATCATTATGGGGCATATAAATGCTGATATAGATTCGTTGGGTGCTGCACTCGGATTGCTTAGGGTTGCGAGGACAAACGGCAAGCATGCCCATATTGTTATGAATAATTCAAATATAATGGTTGACAGCCTTATGGATAAAATTGAAAAAGATAAGGAATACCACGGAGCTTTTATTACGCGGAACGAAGCTTTGGACAAGGTACACAAAAAGACTCTGTTGATAGTTGTTGATACTCACAGACCAAGCCTAACCGAATGTCCGGAGCTGCTTAAGTTCACTGACAAGGTTGTTGTTATTGATCATCATAGGAGAGGAACTGACTTTATAAATGATCCAGTGCTTGCTTTCCACGAGGTGTATGCCTCATCAACCTGTGAGCTTGTCACAGAAATAATTCATTACCTTGATGGCGAAAAAAGCCTTAGACCGATTGAGGCGGAAGCATTGTATGCAGGAATTACGATAGATACGAAAAATTTCACTCTTAAGACTGGGATAAGAACCTTTGAAGCGGCAGCATTTTTAAAAAAATTTGGTGTTGATTCTATGGTAGTAAAGCAGCTGTTTCAGAATGATTTAGCTACTTATACAGCTCGTTCTGAGGTAGTTAAGAATGCTGAATTGATTAATGAGATAGCGATTTCCATATGTCCTGAAAACACAAAAAATTCTACCTTGATTGCAGCTCAAGCGGCAGATGAGCTGCTGGGCATAAGCGGAATTGCTGCTTCATTTGTATTATCCAAGGTAAATGAGTTGGTTTCCATAAGTGGAAGATCTTTAGGAGATATCAATGTTCAGGTTATTTTGGAAAAGATGGGTGGAGGCGGCCATTTGACAGTTGCTGGTTCTCAGATTCCGGATATTGATATAGAAGAAGCGAAAGAAATGCTTAAGAAAAATATTTTTGAATATTTAGAAGACAACTCGCCCCCTAACCCTCTCTCTCTGCAATAGAGGGGAATTGGCGGGATTTTCCAGAGAGGCGAGTTTTCAACTTTACATTAATAATGGAGGTATTTTAATGAAAGTAATATTACAGCAGGATGTAAAAGGTCAAGGGAAAAAGGGGCAAATGATTGAGGTTAGCGATGGATATGCACGAAATTTCTTATTGCCTAAAAAGCTTGCAATTGAAGCAAATTCAAACAATGTAAATTTATTGAATCAAAAGAAGCAGGCTGAAGCCGATAAAAAGAATAAAGAATTGGCGCAGGCTAAAATGCTTGCGGAAAAAATAAATAATACAACAGTAGCAATCAAGGCAAAATCAGGTGAGAATGGGAAGCTGTTTGGTTCAATAACAGCAAAGGATATTGCTGACCATCTTAAGACTCAGGCTGGTATTGATTTGGATAAAAGGAAAATTAGTTTGGATGATTCAATAAAAAGTCTTGGCGCTCTTGAAGTGGATGTAAGACTTTATGAAGGAGTCCACTCAAAGCTCAAGGTTAAGATTGAACAACTCACCCCCTAACCCCCTCTCTTAAAATAGAGGGGGGAATAGAATATCCTTCATAGATGGGTGAGTTAAGATTTTAGAAAGGAAAATTCATATGCAGGAAACATTGGGGAGAATACCTCCAAATAGCTTGGAAGCTGAACAATCTGTACTTGGGGCACTGCTTATCGATAATGAAGCTGTGCCTATTGTTGCAGAAATACTTAAATCTGAAGATTTTTACAGACAGGATCATAAGGAAATATATGAGGCTGTTCTTGATTTGTTCGAAACAGGGAAGCCAATTGATATAATTAGTGCAAAGGAACAGCTTAAGGTAAGAGGAACTCTTGAAGGAGTAGGAGGCTTGGAGTATCTTTCAACCTTGTCTGATATGGTTCCTACAACAGCAAATGTAAGGCATTATGCAAGAATCGTTGAGGAAAAATCTTTACTGAGGCAGCTGATTAAAGCATCCGGTGAGATAATGAATCTTGGATTTGAAGCTTCTGAAGAAGTAGCAATAATAACCGATGAGGCGCAAAAAAAGATTTTTGAAGTTCTGGGACAGCGTTCATCAAAAGGCTTCTATCCCATAAAAGAGGTGCTGCTTGATAGTTTTAATAAGCTTGAAGAATTATATAACAGCAAAGGATATATAACAGGTGTTCCTACAGGTTTTTCTGACCTCGATGTAAAGACCTCAGGGCTACATTCATCAGACCTTATATTGATAGCTGCAAGACCTGCAATGGGAAAGACCTCCTTTGCATTGAATATTGCGCAGTATGCATCTATTCATGGGCGTGTACCTGTTTTGATTTTTAGCCTTGAAATGTCCAAAGAACAGCTTGTAAACAGGATTCTTTGCAGTGAAGCTATGGTAGATAGTCAGAAGATAAGAACAGGAAAGCTTGATGAAGAAGATTGGACAAAAATTGCAGGAGCGCTTGGACCGGTTTCGGAAGCGCCAATATACATAGATGATACTCCGGGATTATCGGTTATGGAAATTAGAGCTAAATGCAGACGACTAAAGCTGGAAAAAAACATAGGGCTAATTGTGATTGACTATTTGCAGTTGATGCAAGGAAGGGCAAGAAGCGAGAATCGGCAGCAGGAGATATCTGAAATATCAAGAGCGTTAAAAGTACTTGCCAAGGAGATTAATGTTCCTGTAGTAACTTTATCACAGCTTAGCAGGGCACCGGAAACACGTTCTGATCACAGACCGATATTAAGTGACTTGAGAGAATCCGGAGCAATCGAGCAGGATGCAGATATTGTAATGTTTTTGTATAGGGATGATTACTATAATCCTGAAACAGAAAAGAAGAATATCGCAGAGGTAATACTTGCCAAGCACAGAAATGGTTCTACAGGGATTGTTGAGCTTGCCTGGCTTGGGCAGTTTACCAAATTTGCAAATTTGGACAGAAGCCATTAAAATATTGGATACCTATTTTCTCCTCACTTTTTGAGCGGAGCGAAAAGAGAGTGCTTGAGACCCTCCTATCCTCCCTAAAAAGGGAGCGAAAAGAGAGTGCTTGAGTAATTTTATAAAAGGAAATAAGAATAGTTTAACAAAGGCTTTCTATTCGCCTCCTATTAGGAGGGAGAGGGAGGTCAGGCCAAAAGGAATATGCTAATGTCAGATACTAAATTTATTGATAAGATTTTAGCTACAATAAGAAAATATAAAATGATTGATGCCGGAGACCGTATAGTTGTTGGGGTTTCAGGAGGTCCGGACTCTCTTTGTTTACTTTATTCATTAAATGAATTAAAAGAGAAGCTGGGGATAGAATTGTTTGTAGTACATATTAATCACTGTATAAGAGGTGAATCTGCCAATCAGGATGAGCTTTTTGTCAATAATTATGCCCATGAGCTTGGGCTTGAGGTTCATTCTGAGAGAATACCGGTCAAACAGATTGCCAAAAAAGATAAGCTTTCTATCGAAGAAGCCGGAAGGGCTGCCAGATATGACTGCTTCCAAAAGTATTTAAAGCTGCTTGGGGCTAATAAAATTGCCGTGGGACATAATATGAACGACAATGTTGAAACCTTTCTTATAAATCTTATCAGGGGTACAGGGCTTGAGGGCTTAAAAGGTATAGAGCCGATAAGGGACAATATTATAAGACCTCTTATTGAAACCGGAAGGGACGAAATTGAAAATTACTGCAAAGAAAAAGGGTTAAAGCCAAGAACTGATGAAACAAATGTAGATCCGGCATTTACTAGGAATCGGATTAGAAATGGTCTTATTCCATATATTAAAGAAAATTTTAATCCTAATATAATTAATTCTATTAACAGGACAGTGGAAATAATTTATAATGAAAATCTATTTACAGCAATCGTGTCGGAAGGATATTATAATGGATGTCTGATAAGTGATGATGAAGATTCCATAAAGATAAACATTGATAAATTCAACGAGCTCCATGCAGCTGTAAGGAAGAGAATAGTCAGAAGGGTGCTTGGGAAGCTTAAGGGAAGCACAAAAGGCATTGAGAAGATTCACGTTGAGCAGGTGTTAGAGCTGGCTCGCAAGGCTAAAACAGGAAAAGTATGCAGATTCGGTGGGGATGTTGAAGCAAAGATTGAATATGAAAGTTTAATTTTTTTAAAGAAAAAGCCTGAGAGTAGTAAAGACTTCTGTTATAATATAGACATTCCGGGTGAGATTGAAATACCCGAGTTGAATGCATATTTGAGCATAAAAGTTGTTAATATTAGGGATATAAAAGAAATAAATAATAAAAGCAGTATTTGCTTACTTGATAGAAAAAAGCTTGATGGGCTATTGCAGATACGTAACAGAAGAATGGGAGACAGAATAAATCCGTATGGAATGAAGGGAACTAAAAAGCTTAAAGATTTTTTCATAGATGAAAAGATAATTATAGAGCAGAGAAATAAGATTCCGGTTATTGCGGATGAGCAAGAGATAATATGGATTATTGGGGAAAGATATTCAGAAAAATATAAAATTACCAAAGAAACAGAGGAGGTAGTAATACTTGAATACTTGTTACACAAATAGTATCGGGAAAGATATAAAAGATGTAATAATAACCGGTGAAAAAATGAAGGAAAGAGTCAAGGAATTAGGTGCTTTGATATCCGAACGGTATAAGGGGAAAAAGCTCTTGCTGATTGGAGTCTTAAAGGGATCTGTAATATTTTTTGCAGATTTAATTAGAGAAATAACAATTCCGGTTGAAATTGATTTTATATCTGCTTCCAGCTATGGGAAAAGTACTGTTTCATCAGGAGTTGTTACACTGAAAAAAGATGTAGGTTGCAGCGTTTCAGGGAAGAATATTCTTATAGTTGAAGATATTATAGACACAGGCTTTACTCTTAAATATATAAAAGATATATTTGAAGCACGTAGTGCTGAAAGTGTTTCGATTTGTTGTGCACTTGATAAACCTTCCAGAAGAGATGAAAATGTAAATATTGAAGTTGATTACATAGGCTTCCAGATTCCTGACGAATTTGTCGTTGGCTATGGGCTTGATTATGACGAAGAATACAGGAATCTTCCGGATGTTTGTGTGCTTAGTCCTGAAGTGTATACTAAATAAATCTTCTGTTGTTTTTCATATTTTAGTATGTTAATATATTATACTGTTATAAGAAGAGGTAGGTAAACAATTCAAAGGTTTAATGTAAATTCAGTATTTTTAGTCTGCAAAGACTTGATAATTATACCTTTGCACAAGATTAGCAATAACACAAAAATTATATTTGTGTGAGGAGGGAATTTGTTGAAAAAAAGCTTTCGAGGCATAAGTTTTTATATCCTTTTATTTGCTGTAATTTTCGTAATAGCATTAATGGTAACATCTCAAAGTACTCAGGAACCAATGACCTATACGCAGCTTATGATAGAAATTACTCAAAAAAATATCAAAAAAATTGAGCTTGATGGAGAAAAAGCGAAGGTCTTTTTAACTAAAGAGCCCAAAAAGGATATTTCTGAAAAAAGTCAGTTAAAGAAAGAGGAAGGGGATATATTCCATGAGGTGGATATCCCTGATAGAATGTCATTAATGGCAATTGTTACACCTCATATTATTAACAATGAGTTTGATTTTAAGTATATTCCACCTACAGAGCCGCCTTGGTGGATTACAATACTTCCAACTCTTGTTCTTGTTCTGCTTTTTGTTGTGTTTTGGATATTTTTCATTCAGCAGTCTCAAGGTGGCGGAAGCAGGGTAATGTCATTTGGCAAAAGCCGTGCAAAAATGACTGTTGAAGATAAGAAAAAAGTAACCTTTGATGATGTTGCAGGAGTGCAGGAAGAAAAAGAAGAGCTGAAAGAAATTGTTGAGTTTCTAAAGCAGCCGAAGAAATTTATCGAGATGGGAGCAAGGATACCCAAGGGTGTACTACTGGTGGGGTCTCCTGGAACAGGTAAGACACTTCTTGCAAAAGCTGTTTCTGGTGAAGCCGGTGTACCATTTTTCAGTATAAGTGGTTCTGATTTTGTAGAAATGTTTGTTGGAGTCGGAGCTTCAAGGGTTAGAGATTTGTTTGAACAGGCAAAAAAGAATGCGCCATGTATTGTTTTTATAGATGAGATTGATGCTGTTGGAAGACATAGAGGAGCCGGACTCGGAGGCGGGCATGATGAAAGAGAACAGACGCTAAATCAACTGCTTGTTGAAATGGATGGTTTTGGTTTAAATGAAGGAGTAATAATCCTGGCTGCAACAAACAGGCCTGATATCCTGGATCCTGCACTTCTGAGACCGGGTAGATTTGATAGGCAGGTTGTTGTTGGACTTCCGGATGTAAAAGGCAGGGAAGAGATACTCAAGGTTCATGCAAGAGGGAAGCCTCTAGGAGAAGATGTGGATATTGCAACTTTGGCTAAAAATACAGCAGGCTTTACAGGTGCAGACCTTGAAAATATGCTTAATGAATCAGCTATACTTGCTGCAAGAAAAAATAAAAAGCAAATAAACATGGAAAATCTTGAAGATGCTATGGTAAAAGTCCTTATGGGTCCTGAAAAGAAGAGCAGGGTAATTACCGAAAAGGAAAAGAAGCTTGTAGCCTTCCATGAAGCCGGGCACGCTGTTGTTTCCAAATGCTTGCCTACGCAGGATCCTATCCATCAGGTTTCAATAGTGCCAAGAGGTAGAGCCGGTGGATACACAATGCACAAGCCGAACGAAGATAAACAGTATATTTCTAAATCAGAAATGCTTGAGAGGATAGTTGTTCTCCTTGGCGGCAGGGTTGCTGAGAAGCTGGTGCTGGATGACATCAGCACTGGGGCTCAGAATGATATAGAAAGAGCTACAAAGATTGCCAGAGATATGGTAACCAAGTATGGTATGAGTGAAAAGCTTGGACCGATGACCTTTGGAACCGGTCAAGACGAAGTCTTTCTGGGAAGAGATTTTGCACAGACAAGGAATTTCAGTGAAGAGGTTGCTGCCCAAATAGATAATGAGATTAAGTCGATAATTAACAAATCATATATTAAGGCTGAGGAGCTTTTAAAAGAAAATATGTCGAAGCTGAATTGTATCGCGGAAGCCTTAATAGAAAGAGAGAAAATTGAAGGACCAGAGTTTGATGAACTTTTTGCAAATTCATAAAAGTTATTTTTTAAAAATATTTTAAAAAGATGCAATTTTTGCATCTTTTTTTCTTGACAGTATGAATTTGCTATGTTAAAATCTAGTACTGCATTATACTTGTTAGCTGAAGTGGATGAAAAAGTGATAAAGGCTTTAAATTCAAGCCTTTGACCTCATAGAATAATTAACATAATTAATGTAGATAATACAAATATTAAGTTTTATAGTTAATTTTTCTATTTTTAATTTATGTAATAATTGATTATTTATACAAGGTAGTTGATGAAAAATATTAAAGTCAAAAAACATGAAAAATATTTACCAAATCCTTTAGCTGTTTCTCAAAGAGGAGGAGATACGGCTTAGGTACGTTTTTGTGTAAAGGGTTTTTTAAGATTTTAGTTTTTAGAAGAAAAATACTTATGAAGGTTTAGTTGGATTTACATAGGAAAAGAAGTTCTAGTTTTTATTGAAGATTACAAGCAAAAATTACAGGGGTGATATTTAATGGTTCATGATGTCAAACTTGGCAAGACAATTAGAAAAAGCTATTCAAAAATTGACGAAGTTCAAGAATTACCTAACCTGATTGAAATTCAGAAAAAATCATATCAATGGTTCCTTGATGAAGGGCTTAAGGAAGTTTTTAGGGATATTTCTCCTATAACTGATTATACCGGAAATCTAATACTCGAATTTGTGGATTATTCACTTGATGAGGCTCCAAAGTATTCTGTCGAAGAGTGCAAAGAAAGAGATGCTACATATGCAGCACCTTTGAAAGTAAAGGTCAGACTCATAAATAAGGAAACTGGCGAAGTAAAAGAGCAGGAAATTTTCATGGGGGATTTTCCTCTTATGACAGAACAAGGTACCTTTATCATCAACGGAGCTGAAAGGGTAATTGTCAGTCAGCTGGTTCGCTCACCTGGTATATACTATTCATCTGAGTTTGATAAAACAGGTAAAAAGCTCTTTTCATCAACTGTTATTCCTAACAGAGGTGCATGGCTGGAATATGAAACTGATTCAAATGATATATTCTCGGTAAGGGTTGATAGAACGAGAAAGCTTCCTGTTACTGTTCTTTTAAGAGCACTTGGTTATAGTTCAGATGCTCAGATTCTTGACCTTTTAGGCGAAGACGAAAGAATGCTTGCAACACTTCAGAAAGATAATTCAAAAAATGAGGAAGAAGGTCTTCTCGAAGTATATAAGAGGCTTAGACCAGGAGAACCTCCAACGGTCGATAGTGCAAAATCGCTTATAACGTCATTGTTTTTTGATCCAAAAAGATACGACCTTGCAAAGGTTGGAAGATTCAAGTTCAATAAAAAGCTTGCGCTTGCAGCTAGAATATGGGATTGCATAGCGGCAGAGACAATTCTGGACCCAGAGACAGGAGAAATCCTTGTTGAGGTTGGAAACAGAATTGATAGAGATATGGCTGAAAAAATTCAGAATACCGGTATAAATGAAGTATTCATAGAGGTTGAAGGAAGAAAAAGCAAGGTAATAGGAAACAGAACTGTTGATCTTAAGGCTTTTGTTGATTTCGACCCTGCTGAAGTTGGAATAGGAAGCATGAAAGTAAGATATGATGTGCTTTTGGAAATCCTCAAGGAAAACAAAGCTGCCGAGAAGGTTAAAGAAGCAATTAAAAACCGTATTGATGAGCTTGCTCCAAAATGCATAACTATTGAAGATATCGTAGGCTCAATAAATTATGTTAATACTCTTGCTGCAGGAGTAGGAAATATAGATGATATAGATCATCTTGGAAACAGACGACTTCGCTCTGTTGGCGAGCTATTACAGAACCAGTTTAGGATTGGTCTTGCAAGAATGGAGAGAGTGGTTAAAGAAAGAATGACCATTCAGGATCTTGATATTGTTACGCCACAGACATTGATAAATATAAGACCTGTATCTGCATCTATAAAGGAGTTTTTCGGAAGCAGCCAGCTTTCGCAGTTTATGGATCAAACAAATCCGCTTGCTGAGCTGACACATAAAAGAAGACTTAGTGCTTTGGGACCTGGCGGATTGAGCAGAGAAAGAGCCGGATTTGAAGTCAGAGACGTTCACCATTCGCACTATGGCAGAATGTGTCCTATTGAAACACCTGAAGGTCCAAATATAGGACTGATAGGTTCCCTTAGTACCTTTGCAAGAATAAATGAATACGGTTTTATTGAAACTCCATATAGAAAGGTTAATAAGGAGACCGGAGAGGTTACACTTGATATAAGATTCCTCAGTGCTGATGAAGAAGATGAATTTATTGTTGCTCAGGCAAATGAACCATTGGATGAAGAAAGTAGGTTTATTAATAAGAAGCTTACTGCAAGATTCAAGGAAGAAATAATAGAGGTTGAAAGCGGACAGATTGATTTTATGGACGTATCACCAAAACAGATTGTTTCTGTTGCGACTGCTTTGATTCCGTTCCTTGAAAATGACGATGCGAACAGAGCTCTTATGGGTTCGAACATGCAGAGACAAGCTGTTCCACTATTAAAGGCACAAGCTCCTATAGTTGGTACAGGAATGGAATTCCGTTCTGCAAGAGACTCAGGGGTTGCGGTTTTATCCAGATGCGATGGTGTAGTTGAACGAGTAACTGCAGATAACATAGTTATTAAATCCAAAAATGGTTCATTAGATACATTTAAGCTTCTTAAGTTTAAGAGGTCAAATCAGGGAACCTGTATTAACCAACGTGCAATTGTTAAAAAGGGTGAAAAAGTAAGCAAGGGAGATATAGTTGCTGACGGTCCATCTACTGATACAGGAGAGATTGCATTAGGTAAGAACATTCTGATTGGTTTTATGACTTGGGAAGGCTATAATTACGAAGATGCTATCCTTATTAGTGAAAAGCTTGTAAAAGAAGATACTTTTACATCAATTCACATTGAAGAATATGAGTCTGAAGCTAGAGATACCAAGCTTGGACCTGAAGAAATCACAAGGGATATTCCGAATGTCGGCGAAGAAGCTCTTAAAGACCTTGATGAAAGAGGAATTATAAGAGTAGGAGCAGAAGTGCTGGCGGGAGATATACTTGTTGGAAAGGTAACTCCGAAGGGAGAAACAGAGCTAACCGCAGAAGAAAGACTTCTTAGAGCAATATTTGGAGAAAAAGCAAGAGAGGTTAGAGATACATCTTTAAGAGTTCCACATGGGGAGTCAGGAATAATTGTTGATGTTAAAGTATTTTTGAGAGAAAATGGCGATGAGCTTTCACCTGGGGTTAACCAGCTTGTAAGAGTATATATTGCTCAGAAGAGAAAGATATCTGTTGGTGACAAGATGGCAGGACGTCATGGAAACAAGGGTGTTATTTCAAGAATACTACCGGAAGAAGACATGCCTTTCCTTCCTGATGGTACACCACTTGAAATAGTGCTGAATCCTTTGGGCGTACCTTCTCGTATGAATATTGGGCAGGTGCTTGAAGTGCATCTTGGTTATGCAGCAAAGGCATTGGGATGGAAGATTGCTACACCGGTATTTGATGGTGCAACAGAAGAAGAAATAGAAAATACGCTTGAGATGGCGGGACTAAATAGAAACGGAAAAACTATATTGTATGATGGAAGAACAGGAGAACCTTTTGATAATCAAGTAACTGTGGGATATATGTATATTCTTAAACTTGCCCACTTGGTTGATGATAAGATACATGCACGTTCAACAGGTCCATACTCTCTTGTTACTCAGCAGCCTTTAGGTGGTAAGGCACAGTTTGGAGGCCAGAGATTTGGAGAAATGGAAGTTTGGGCATTGGAAGCTTATGGCTCAGCATATACATTACAGGAGCTTTTAACTGTTAAGTCTGACGATGTAGTGGGTAGAGTCAAGACATATGAGGCTATAGTAAAAGGTGAAAATGTACCTGAGCCTGGAGTTCCTGAGTCTTTCAAGGTATTGATAAAAGAGCTTCAGAGTCTTGCACTGGATGTTAAGGTTCTTACTGAAGAACATGAAGAAATTATAATAAAAGAATCTGTTGATGACGAAATAGAAGACCTGAATCTTAATATTGAAGGAACAGAAGATGGAGGAATTCCGTTTACTGACTTTACAGAATACGAAGAGGAAGTTATTGAAGAACACGAGGACGAAGATTTTGACCTTGCAGATATAGCCGAACCGATTGTCCTTGAAGAACCAATTGATGATGATTTGTTTGAAGATGAATTAGACGGTTTCAAGGAAGATGACAAAGATTTTTAAGTTTAAATAAGGAGATGGTTCCATGTTTGAATCAAACAATTTTGATAGTATACAAATAGGTTTGGCTTCTCCTGAGAAGATTAGAGAGTGGTCAAGAGGCGAGGTAAAAAAGCCGGAAACCATTAACTATAGAACTCTGAAGCCAGAAAGAGACGGACTATTCTGCGAAAGAATATTTGGGCCGCAAAAAGACTGGGAATGTCATTGCGGTAAATTTAAGAGAGTCAGATATAAGGGTATTGTTTGTGACAGATGTGGAGTTGAAGTTACACGTTCCAAAGTTCGTAGAGAAAGAATGGGGCATATTGAGCTTGCAGCACCGGTTTCTCATATTTGGTATTTCAAAGGAATACCAAGCAGGATGGGACTTCTTCTTGACATATCACCTCGTGCACTCGAAAAGGTTTTGTATTTTGCTTCATATATAATTATTGATCCGGGCCAGACACCGCTTTCAAAAATGCAGCTTTTATCAGAAAAAGAATACAGAGACAGCGTTGATAAATTCGGACATAGATTTAGAGCCGGAATGGGAGCAGAAGCAATAAAAGAACTGCTTTCTGAAATTGATCTTGAGACATTATCTGATGAACTCAGAGATGATCTAAAAGGGTCTACTGGACAAAAAAGAATTAGAACAATAAAGAGACTGGAGGTTGTTGAGGCCTTCAGAATGTCAGGGAACAGACCTGAATGGATGATTCTTGATGTTGTTCCTGTCATACCGCCTGAACTGAGACCAATGGTTCAGCTTGATGGTGGAAGATTTGCAACTTCAGATTTAAATGACTTATACAGAAGGGTTATTAACAGAAATAACAGGTTAAAAAGGCTTCTTGACCTGGGAGCACCAGACATCATTGTAAGAAATGAAAAGAGAATGCTTCAAGAAGCTGTAGATGCACTTATAGATAATGGCAGAAGGGGAAGACCTGTTACCGGACCCGGAAACAGACCTTTGAAATCTCTTTCTGATATGCTTAAGGGTAAGCAGGGAAGATTTAGACAGAATCTTCTTGGTAAGCGTGTTGACTATTCAGGACGTTCGGTTATTGTTGTCGGACCTGAATTAAAGTTGTATCAATGCGGTCTCCCAAAAGAAATGGCATTGGAGCTGTTCAAACCATTTGTTATGAAAAAGCTTGTTAATGATGGGTTGGCTCATAATATAAAGAGTGCAAAAAGAATGGTTGAAAGAGTAAGGAATGAAGTCTGGGACGTTCTTGAAGAAGTAATCAAAGAGCATCCGGTACTTCTAAACCGTGCGCCTACGCTTCATAGACTTGGTATACAGGCTTTTGAGCCTATATTGGTTGAAGGAAGAGCATTAAAGCTTCACCCGCTTGTTTGTACTGCATACAATGCTGACTTCGACGGTGACCAGATGGCTGTTCACGTTCCTCTTTCAGCAGAGGCGCAAACAGAAGCAAGGCTGCTTATGCTTTCAGCAAATAATCTATTAAAGCCACAAGATGGCAGACCTGTTGCTGTTCCTACTCAGGATATGGTTCTTGGAAGCTACTACCTTACAATTGAAAAAGAAGGGGCAAAAGGCGAAGGTAGTACATTTGCCAATCCTCAAGAAGCTGAAATGGCTTATGACAATGGTTACATTGAATTACATGCAAAAATAAATGTAAGAATGGAAAAAGAGATTGACGGAAAAATTCAACGGAAAATAATTAAAACTACAGTTGGTAAATTAATATTCAATGCAGCAATTCCACAGAATTTAGGTTATGTTGACAGAAGCAGTCCGGAAAAGTTATTTGATATGGAGATAGACTTCCTGGTTGATAGAAAAGGCTTGGGCAAAATTGTAGATAAGTGTATAAGAGTTCATGGTGTAACTCAGACTGCTGTTGTTCTCGATAATATTAAAGCTCTTGGCTTCAAGTATTCTGCAAAGGGAGCAATAACCATAAGCGTATCGGATATGGTTATACCAGATGAAAAAGAGAAATTACTTAAAGAAGCTGACGAAAAGGTAGAGAAAATTGTTAAGCAATTTAAAAGAGGACTTATTTCTGATGAAGAAAGATATAATTCAGTTATAAATACATGGGCAGATGCTGTTGAAACTGTAACAGCGACGCTCATGAAGAGTCTTGATAAGTTTAATCCTTTGTATATGATGGCGCATTCCGGTGCAAGAGGTAATATCAATCAGATAAGACAGCTTGCAGGTATGAGAGGTCTTATGGCAAATACATCAGGAAAAACTGTTGAAATACCTATAAGATCAAATCTTAGAGAAGGGCTTAGTGTCTTGGAATACTTTACTTCAACCCATGGTTCCAGAAAGGGTCTTGCCGATACTGCACTTAGAACTGCAGACTCCGGTTACCTGACAAGAAGACTTGTAGATGTAAGCCAGGATGTAATAGTCAGAGAAGTTGATTGCAGAACAAAGAGAGGCTTCGTCGTTTCTGATATAAAGGATGGAACCGATATTATTGAACCTGTAAAAGAAAGATTGTTAGGCAGATATTTAACAGAGAAAATCGTTAATCAAGAAACGGGCGAAGTAATTGCTGATACAGATACAATGATAGATGAAGCTATTGCTGAAGAAATTGTAGCGGCAGGAAACAAAAAAGTTGCTATTAGATCAATTCTTACATGTCAGGCTGAATATGGAGTATGCTCAAAGTGCTATGGTGCAAACTTGGCAACAGGCGAATTGGTTAATGTTGGTGAAGCGGTTGGAATTATTGCGGCACAGTCGATAGGAGAACCTGGTACGCAGCTTACAATGAGAACCTTCCATACCGGTGGTGTAGCTGGAGAAGACATAACACATGGTCTGCCTAGAGTTGAGGAGCTTTTTGAAGCTCGTAAACCAAAGGGACTTGCAATAATAACAGAAATAAATGGGACAGTTAAAATAAGTGAAACAAAGAAAAAAAGAGAAATTATTGTAACATCTGAGGATGGAGATTCAAGAACCTATCTTATTCCTTACGGTTCTCGAATTAAGGTTGTAGATGGAGATGTGATTGAAGCAGGAGATGAAATTACAGAAGGTTCAGTAAATCCTCATGATATACTTAAGATTAAGAATGTTAAGGGTGTGCAATCATATCTGATTCAAGAGGTACAGAAGGTTTATAGAATGCAGGGTGTTGATATTAATGATAAGCATATTGAAGTTATCGTCAGACAGATGCTTAGGAAGGTCAAAGTTGAAGAGCCTGGAGATACAAATCTTTTGCCTGGTGCGATTGTAGATATGTTTGATTTTGAAGAAGAAAATGCAAGGGTAACAGTTGAAGGCAGAGAGCAGGCAGAAGGGAAAAGAGCTCTTCTTGGAATAACTAAAGCATCACTTGCTACGGATTCGTTCTTGTCAGCTGCATCCTTCCAAGAAACTACTAGGGTTCTGACAGAAGCTGCTATAAAAGGTAAGATAGATCCATTGATAGGGTTGAAGGAAAACGTTATTATAGGAAAGCTGATTCCTGCAGGAACTGGAATGAGTAGATATAAGGATATTAGTGTAAGTACAATTACGGAATAACTTATATCAAACCCCCTCTTTCTAAAAGAGGGGGTTTTTGTATATAATAGCAAGAAGGTGAAGCTTATGAACTATTTATCTCAAATAGCAAAAATGATTGATGAACAAAAGAGAAAGATAATTCAAAATGGGGGAAATATTTATCTTGTTGGAGGCTCTGTTCGCGACATTATAATGGAGAATATGGGAATTCTTCCGAAAGGAATTAAGCCCAAGGATTTTGATTTTTGCGTTACCGGGCTCTCACAGCTTGAGTTTGAAAGCATTTTTCCTGCTGCGAGAATACAGGGGAAGGACTTTCCTGTATATGTACTTGAAGAGCTTCCGGGATGCGAGATTTCTCTTGCTCGTAAGGAAAGAAAGGTAGCAAAGGGATATCGGGGCTTTAAAATCATAACTTCTCCGGATGTAACAATTGAACAGGATTTGATCCGGCGTGATTTTACTATAAATAGTATTGCCTATGATTTTTATGGTAATAAAATTATTGACCTATTTAATGGAAATGAGGATATTAAAAACAGAATATTAAGAGCTGCGTCTCCTGCGTTTGGAGAAGATCCGCTCAGGGTTTACAGAGCAGCTCAGATGGCGGCAAGATTCGGATTTGATGTAGAACCAAAAACGATTAGAATGATGAATGAGCTTAAAGATGAATTGTATACTATTTCGCCGGAGAGAATTTTTGAGGAATTGAGGAAAGCAATTAGAACGAAGCAGCCATCAAGATTTTTCAAGGTATTAAATCAGGCAGGGGTTTTAACTGTCCATTTTCCCGAAATTGCAAAGCTTGTAGGCGTGGAGCAGCCGGTACAGTATCATCCTGAAGGAGATGCATTCAATCATACAATGATAGTTTTTGATAAAGTTGCAGAGAAAACTCAAAGAGAAGAAGTAATTTTTGCAGGACTGGTTCATGATGTTGGTAAGGGGGTGACTTCTCCTTCATTGTGGCCTAGGCATATAGGGCACGAAAAAGCCGGGGCCGCTTTGATAGCGGAAATGGGAAGAAGGCTCAAGCTTCCAAAGACATGGGGAAAAGCAGGAAAGGTTTCTGCTGGAGAACATATGAAGGCAAGCAGATTTGAAGAAATGAGACCTGCAAAAAAAGTGGAGTTTATTGAGAAGATTTCTCGTTCGGTACTGGGATTGGAAGGTCTGGAAATTATTACGAATGCAGACGGAAATAATATCAGGTTTGCTGAATTAGGAAGGAAAATGCTCGAAGAAGTAAATGGCAGAATATTAGGATTGAAGGAAGGGAAGGAAGCTTGTGCAAAAATCCATGAGGCAAGAGTAAAATGGATAAAAAATTTAACGGAAAATTTAACAAGCTCTGGTTCTTGACATAAATTTAATCTGATGGTAAAATATAGACTGTTCTTTCTATGGGGAGAATATTTTTAGCGTTTTTTAGGAATTAATAAATCATTAGGAATAGGTTCCAGAATGCATAGGAAAGGAAGCTGGCAATGCTTGAGGAACTAAAAAAAGCGAATAAAAAAATTGGAATTAAAGAATGCAAGAAGGCTATTGAGAATGATAAGGCTTTAACAGCTTTTGTTGCACAGGATGCCGAAGAAAGAGTCATAAAGCCATTTGTTGAGCTATGCAGCCAAAAGGCTATTGATATAACTTACGTTGATACAATGAGCAATCTTGGAAAGGCTTGCGGAATAGATGTAGGTGCTGCAACAGTGGTAATGCTTAAATAGTGTAGTGTAAAGTGTAAAATGTAAAGTGTAAAGTTAAGAGAAAAAAAGAAGTAATCATATAGATAAAAAAGAAAACGTCAGAAGCAAGTAGCACAACAACGTGATACGAAGCTTATCACGTTTTCGATATTCAACTGTTGGAAGGAGGTGAAAAAAAGAGTGCCAACGTTTAATCAGCTAACAAGGCAAGGTAGGGAAGTTATTAAGAAAAAATCAACCGCGCCAGCACTTTTGAAAGGATTTAATTCTCTCAAAAAGAAGCCGATTGATATCAACAGTCCTCAAAAAAGAGGAGTATGTACTGTTGTTAAGACAACAACACCTAAAAAGCCTAACTCAGCATTGAGAAAGGTTGCAAGGGTAAGACTTACAAATCAAGTTGAAGTAACAGCATATATTCCAGGAATCGGACATAACTTGCAAGAGCATAGTGTTGTTTTGATAAGAGGAGGAAGGGTTAAAGACCTACCTGGAGTAAGGTACCACATAATCAGGGGAACATTGGATGCTGCTGGTGTTGCCAAAAGAATGCAGGCGAGATCAAAATATGGAGCAAAAAGACCCAAGAAATAATTCATAGTGTAAAGTTGATAGTGTAAAGTGTAAAGTTAAAAATCAAAAGATTTAAAAACTTTGAACTTTAAATTTTAAACTTTAAACTGATTTATTAAGTGCGGTTTAACATAGATTTGTTAATTACCAGCACTAACGGGACTTATTCTCGAGTACCTGTGAATTTATAACTTTTATAAAGGAGGGAAGAAAAGTGCCAAGAAGAGGACATATTACAAAAAGAGATGTATTGGCTGATCCAATATACAATGATAAGACTTTAACAAAGCTTATCAATAAAATAATGCTAAGTGGCAAAAAGGGTGTTGCACAAAGAATATGCTATGATGCATTTGACATTATAAAGGAAAAGACAGGCAAAGACCCGCTAGAGGTTTTTGAACAAGCAATGAACAACGTTATGCCTGTACTTGAAGTAAAGGCTAGAAGAGTTGGTGGAGCAACATATCAGGTTCCAATGGAAGTAAGACCAGATAGAAGACAATCATTGGGATTAAGATGGCTTGTTGATTATTCAAGAAAAAGAGGCGAGAGGACAATGAAAGAAAGACTCGCCGGAGAAATTCTTGATGCTTCAAATGGACTTGGTGGTTCATTTAAGAAAAAAGAAGATACTCACAAGATGGCAGAGGCAAACAAGGCGTTTGCACACTATAGATGGTAGGCGAGATAGTATAAAGTTGACAGTGTAAAATGCAAAGTTACGCTGTCACTTCTAAAGAAAAATTACTGGAATAAAGCATATAACTTTAGTTATAAAGACAGCTTTAGGGGAATGAAAGGAGGAGAGTTGTGCCTAGACAATTCTCATTAGAAAAAACAAGAAATATAGGAATAATGGCACATATAGATGCCGGTAAAACAACCACAACAGAAAGAATTCTGTTCTATACTGGTAAGGTTCATAAGCTGGGAGAAGTTCATGAAGGTGCTGCAACTATGGACTGGATGGAACAAGAGCAGGAAAGAGGTATTACAATTACTTCTGCTGCTACTACCGCTGAATGGAAAAACCATAGAATAAACATTATCGATACACCAGGACACGTGGATTTCACTGTTGAGGTAGAACGCTCATTAAGAGTACTTGATGGAGCTGTTACTGTTTTTTGTGCAAAGGGCGGCGTTGAGCCGCAATCAGAAACAGTATGGAGACAGGCTGATAATTATAGTGTTCCTAGGATGGCATATGTAAATAAGATGGATATTATGGGAGCTGATTTCTTCAACGTTGTACAAATGATGAAGGATAGGCTTAAGGCTAATCCTATACCTATACAGTTACCTATTGGCAAGGAAGACCACTTCCAGGGTATAATTGACCTTGTAACCATGAAAGCTCACTATTATCTTGATGACCTTGGCAAGAATGTTGAAGAAAGACCTATTCCGGATGACATGAAAGAGCTTGCTGAGGAATACAGGATTATTCTTGTTGAAGCAATTGCAGACCAGGATGAAGAGCTGATGATGAAATATCTTGAAGGTGAAGAAATTTCTGAAGGCGAAATCAGAAATGCAATAAGAAAAGCTACAACAAGTATAAAGATTATACCTGTAACATGTGGTTCATCATATAGAAACAAAGGTTTTCAGCCTCTTTTGGATGCTGTTGTGGATTATATGCCTTCGCCGCTTGATATACCGCCTGTAAGTGGTGTTTCAGCAGACAGCGAAGAAGTTATAGAAAGAAAAGCAGATGATAATGAACCTTTATCAGCTTTGGCATTTAAAATAATGACTGATCCATTTGTTGGTAAGCTTTGCTTCTTTAGGGTATACTCCGGAACTCTTACGTCTGGTTCAACAGTTATTAATACAACTAAAGGCAAAAAGGAAAGAATTGGCAGATTGCTTCAAATGCATGCAAATCACAGGGAAGAAATTGAAATGGTTTATTCGGGTGATATTGCAGCTGCAGTTGGATTGAAGGATACTACAACAGGGGATACCCTTTGTATGCCTGACAATCAGGTTATTCTGGAATCAATGGAATTTCCTGAACCGGTTATATCAGTTGCAATTGAGCCTAAGAACAAAGCAGGACAGGAAAAAATGGGTATAGCTCTTCAAAAGCTTGCAGAAGAGGATCCTACATTTAAGACATTTACAGACCCGGAAACAGGTCAAACCATAATAAAAGGTATGGGAGAACTTCATCTTGAGATTATAGTTGACAGAATGATGAGAGAGTTCAAGGTTGAAGCAAATGTAGGAAAACCACAGGTTGCTTATAAGGAAACAATCAAGAAAAAGGTTAAACAGGAAGGGAAATTTGTACGTCAGTCTGGTGGACGTGGTCAGTTTGGTCATGTTTGGATTGAGATTGAGCCTCAAGAACCAGGAGCTGGTTATGAATTTGTAAATAAGATTGTCGGTGGAGTTATTCCAAAGGAATATATTCCTGCAGTTGACGAAGGTATTAGAGATGCTATGAACAGCGGCGTTTTGGGTGGCTATCAGGTTATTGATTTGAAGGTAGCATTGGTTGATGGCTCATTCCATGAGGTTGACTCTTCAGAAATGGCATTCAAAATAGCTGGCTCAATGGCATTTAAGGATGCTTGCAGGAAAGCTGATCCGGCACTTCTTGAACCTATAATGAGAGTTGATGTTGTTGTTCCTGAAGAGTATATGGGAGATGTAATTGGTGATATGAACTCACGCAGAGGCCGTATTGAAGGTATGGAAGCCAGGGCTGGAGCACAAGTTGTAAGAGGCTTTGTTCCACTATCTGAAATGTTTGGATACGCAACAGACCTTCGTTCAAAGACTCAGGGAAGAGGAATATACACCATGCAGTTTGACCATTATGAAGATGTTCCAAAATCTATTAGAGAGAGCATTGTAACAGCTTCTTCAAAGGAAGTATAAGAAAAGCTATTGCATTTACAGCAAACACAGTATAAAATTATTCTGCAATAAAAAACAGGTAATATATGTATGTAAAGGCAAAGACCTTAAACATTAGCCTAATAAAAACAGGCACAAAAATAAATGAAAACGCAAAATAAGACGTTTTCGTAATAATGAGGAGGAATTTAAGAAATGGCAAAAGCTAAATATGAAAGAACCAAACCCCACGTGAATATTGGAACAATTGGTCACGTTGACCATGGTAAGACTTCTTTGACAGCTGCTATAACAAAAGTACTTGGCTTCTTGGGAAAAGCACAGTATACAGCATATGACCAAATTGATAAGGCTCCAGAAGAAAAAGAAAGAGGTATCACAATTTCTACAGCTCACGTTGAGTACGAAACAGATAACAGACACTATGCACACGTTGACTGCCCTGGACACGCTGACTATGTTAAGAACATGATAACAGGAGCTGCTCAGATGGACGGAGCTATTCTTGTTGTTTCAGCTGCTGATGGTCCAATGCCACAAACAAGAGAACATATCCTTCTTGCTAGACAGGTTGGAGTTCCTCACATTGTAGTATTCTTGAACAAATGTGACATGGTTGATGACGAAGAGTTAATTGAGCTTGTTGAAATGGAACTTAGAGAGCTCTTAAGCAAATATGAATTCCCAGGTGATGATATTCCAATTATAAGAGGTTCAGCTCTTGTTGCATTGGAATCAGCAGCTACATCAGTAGATTCACCAGAATATGCACCAATAATGAAGCTTATGGAAGCTGTTGACAGTTTTATTCCAACACCTGAAAGAGCAACCGACAAACCTTTCTTAATGCCTGTTGAAGATGTATTCACAATCACAGGTCGTGGAACAGTTGCTACTGGTAGAGTTGAAAGAGGAACAATCAAAGTTTCAGAAGAAGTTGAAATTGTTGGTATGCAGGATGAAACAAAGAAAACTGTTGTTACAGGTGTTGAAATGTTCAGAAAGCTTCTTGATTCAGCTATGGCTGGTGACAACATCGGAGCACTTCTTAGAGGTGTTCAAAGAACAGATATCGAAAGAGGTCAGGTTCTTGCAAAGCCAGGTTCAATCAAACCTCATACACACTTCAAGGGTCAGGTTTATATCCTGACAAAAGAAGAGGGTGGAAGACATACACCATTCTTCAATGGCTACAGACCACAGTTCTATTTCAGAACAACTGACGTTACAGGTGTTATTGATTTGCCACAAGGAACAGAAATGATTATGCCTGGTGACAATATCACAATGACAATCAAACTTATTACACCTATCGCTATCGAAGAAGGATTAAGATTCGCTATTCGTGAAGGTGGAAGAACAGTTGGTTCTGGAGTTGTTACATCAGTTATCGAATAATTGAATTATTAAAAAATCTACGCATTTTTTGCGTAGATTTTTTTTGTTTCTTTACATATGCCTTAATTCCAAATAAAATATAGTCATAAAAATTCTTGGAAGTGGAGATGAAAAATGGAGGCGAAAAATAAATACATAAAAATTGGAGTAATAGTAAGTCTATTAGTAATTTCGGCAGTAGTATACTTTATATTCGCTAACTCAGCAAAGATAGCAATAATAATAACTCCTTTCATAATAGGAATTATAATTGCATATCTTTTAAATCCTCTTATAATCAGGCTTGAAAAGAGAAAGGTTTCAAGAGGGTTAGCAATAACGCTAATAGGAATTTTATTTTTAATCATTACAGTGTTATTCCTCAATATGATTATACCTGTACTCTATTCTAATATAACTGACTTAATATCAAACATTCCTGATTATACAAAATATTATAACAACCTTGTTACTTGGGTTCAGACACAGGTGAATTATAGTATGCTGCCTCAGCAAGTTAAAGATATAGTTGCATCACAAATCAAAGGCAATATTAATTATTTGCAGGGTTTCTTTGTTTCACTGCTTAAGAATTCTCTCGGCGCAATAAGCAGCATATTTTCCTTCTTCCTGAATTTCCTAATGGGTATTTTTATTGCATTTTATTTTCTTAAGGACATTGACTTTTTCAAAATGCAGATATCAAATTTAATACCTAGAAGCTGGCGAAATCCTGTTAGTACAACCTCAGCCGAAATAAATGTAGTAATCTCAAATTACATTCAGGGACAGCTGACAGTTTTGGCTATAGTAGCCGTACTTGAAACGATAGGGCTTACAATTGCCGGTGTTAAATATTCTCTTGTTTTAGGCATAATTGGAGGAATAGCAAACATTATTCCTTATTTTGGACCATTTATAGGAGCAGTACCTGCAGTTGCCATAGCTATTCTTGATTCACCGATGAAAGCTTTGTTTGCAATATTGGTATTTGTGATTGTACAGCAGATTGATAATTCAATAATATCCCCAAAAATAATGAGTGAGTCAATGGGGCTGCATCCAATCACCATAATATTTGTAATCCTGTTTTTCGGAACCTTCTTCGGTCTTATTGGAATGATTTTAGCAGTGCCATTAACAGCAATACTTAAAGTAATTGGCAAAAAGATACTGGAGAAAATAGTATGAGACCAGTTAAGTTTATACATACAGCGGACATTCATTTGGATATGCCCTTTACCTCATTAAATTCTTTCGGAAGTGCTTCGGTAGAAAGAAGGCATGAGCAAAGAAGGCTATTCAAAAAAATTATTCAAACGGCAATAGACAAAAAAATTGATATGCTTTTTATTTCAGGTGACCTTTTTGAACATGATTATGCTTCAAAAGGGTCAATAGCATTTTTGAATGAATGCTTTTATTCTATTCCCAATGTAAAAGTATTTATTAGTCCCGGGAATCATGACCCCATAGTTAAAAGTTCATATTATTCATTTTTCGAATGGGCTCCAAATGTTTACATTTTTAATAATCCGATTGAGGAAATAATCCTACAAGACTTGGAAATAAGTATTTTTGGCACATGCTTTACGGATTTTCATATGTATGAATCTGCATTAAAGGGATTTAAAATCTCCGGTAAAAGCAGCACAAATATATTAATATCGCACGGAGCATTAGATACAGTAGGTGGACCTGACGGTTATCATACTATTTACTCAAGGGAGTTGGAAAATGCGGGCTTCGACTATGCAGCTTTGGGACATATTCACAAATATATGCCTGAAATGGCGGGAGGAAGGGCTTTTTACCCAGGAAGCCCATTTGCACTTGGCTTTGACGAGCCGGGGCAGCATGGAATAATTTATGGAAGCTTAACAGGAGACAGATTAGAATATGAATTTATTCCTATAGATACAAGAGAATATATTACTCTTAGAATAGATGTTAGTGGAAGTGCAGCCTCAAAAGAAGTAATAGATAGGGTTGTTTCCAGATGTGATAAAGCTTTAAGTCCGGGTAATTATCATCGGATAATAGTGGAGGGGACTGTGGAGGCTGATATTCTTGAAGAGCTTGAATACATTAGAAAATCAATTGAATCAGAAATACAAGGGGGCATGGCTGTTTACGATTTAGCGCTTTTGGCGGGCTATAATTTACAGGATATTTCAAAAGGTAATGACCTGAGGGCTATTTTCATCAGAAAGATGATTTCAATGATAGAACATATTAATGATGAGGCAGAAAAACTCAAACTTGAAAAGGTTATGCAGATGGGACTGCAAGCTATTGATGGAAAGAAGGTGAAATACCTTTGAAGCTTGAAAAAATAAGGATAAATGGCTTTGGGAAGATTTTAGAAAAGGATATCTGTTTTAGCAAAAAGCTTAATATAATATATGGACCAAATGAATCCGGAAAATCAACAATTCAGGCATTCATAAAGGCAATGCTTTTTGGATTTGGCAAAAGCCGGGCTTCCGGCATGACCGAAAAAGAAAAGTTCAAACCGTGGAATGCCGCAGCATATGGAGGTATGCTTGAATATACGCTTGATAATATGAAAAGCTTTAGTATCTGGAGAGATTTTAATTCCAAGCAGGCAAAGATATATAACCATGAATGCAAGGATATCACCAACGAGTTTGATAAAAGTAAAGCTGGTGGAGTCTTATTTGCTCAGGAGCATCTAGGAGTCAGTGCAGTACTGTTTGAAAGCACATGCTTTGCCCCACAGGAGCAAATCAGGCTTAATGCTAATGACCAGGCACTGCTGACAGATAAAATAACCAATATGGTTGAGACCGGAAGTGAAAGCATTTCATATATAAAGGCTTCAAAGGCTATTGAAAAAGCTTTGACTGAAGAGGTTGGAACCGACAGAACTTCTGAAAGACCGATTAATAGAATAAATGATAATATCAAGCGCCTGGAAAAAGAACGTTCAAGCTGTGAAAATATTCTTAAGAGTACAAGGGCTTTGGAGGAGCAGCTTGAAGAGCTGAAAAAGGATGAAACAGTTTTAAGGCAGGAAATAGCAGCTGCAAATAATTTATATAAGGGCAAAGCGGATGACAGGAACTATAGTAGTGCTCAAATGTCAGACAAGGAAATTGAAGAGCTTAAGATTAATCTGGAACATAAAGAAATAGAGCTGAAGGATATTGGCAGAAGTATCCCTTCAGGCTCGGCGGTTTTTGATGATGATGTAGCGGAACAGCTAACCGGTTTGCAGGCTTTAGTCAGAGCTTTGGGGTTAAAATATAAAATTCTACTTTGTTGTGGCATAGGAATGCTTATTTATGCAATTGGAAGTGCTGCTGTGATAAAAGAATTAAGGCTTTCAAACATTATTCCAGGGATTATCTCTGTAATAAGCATATTGATAGGATTTGGTTTGTATCATAGACCATTTATGAAAGCAAAATATGAAATTAGGGATATACTTACCGCTGCTTCGATAAAGACTACAGCTGAATATTTTGAAAAGAAAAGAGAAATTTATTTTCTGTTGGAAAAGAAGAGAATCATAGAAGAATCGGCAGAGCTTATACGCAGTCAGATTAAAACAGTATCAAAAGGGAACATAATAGATAATGAACAGCTGCGTAAAACTGAGTCAAAAATAATTGAAATAGAAACCGAGATTAAGGTGCTGTCAACTCAGGCTGTAAAGCTGCCGGAAATTGAAGAAGAGCTTGAACGATGCAAACAAGAGAAAAAGAAGCTTGAAGAGTTTGCCTGGTGCTTATCAAAAGCAAAAAAAATACTTGATGAAAGTAATGAGCAGCTAAAAAGTGATATTGTTCCGGGATTATCTAAGGGATTATCGGATATTGCTTATGGGTTAACGGGCGAATATAAGAATATTAAGGCTGATGCTTGTGGGCAAGGCATAAAGGTTATTCTGGAGGATGGAAATGTAATACCGCTTGATTCGTTGAGTGGAGGGACCATAGACCAGATATATTTTGCATTAAGAGCTGCCGGATTGAATATGATTTCTGAAAATGGAGAAACCCTGCCATTTGTTCTTGATGAGCCATTTTCTCAATTTGATGATAAAAGAATAAAAAGAGCCTGCCAGATTCTGGACAATATATCAAAAAAGAATCAAGTAATAATCTTTACCTGCAGACAAGATGAAGCTGAGCTTATTAAAGCGGAACTTCCGGATGCAGAGGTTATTAACCTTTAATCAAATTTATCAGCTAACAAGAGATACAGGATAAGACCTATAAGGATGTCATCATCTATACCATCTTGGATAAGCAGAATAATTACAAAGACCAATAAGGCATCATCGCTCTTCAAAAAATCCATTATTCTGTTGAATAAAGATGAAAGACTGCTTTTAGAATTATGTGGTTGGTGAGCATTATTTTTATGAGTGTCATTTTTATGAGTGTCATTTTTATGAGAATCGTTTTTATGAGTATTGCTTTTGTGAGAATTGTTTTTAGAAGAATGCTTTTCTTTAACCAGGTGGATATCCTTTTCCGTATTGTATTTTTTCTCATCACAATCTAAAGGCGGGCAATCTTTTGTCCGCTTACTGCTTTTTTCTGTGGAAAGCCTGCTGACTTTTGAATCCTGGATGCAGGCTTTATCATCATATTTAGTCCTGGTGCTTTGATTTTGCATTATGTTCACTACCTTCAAGTTTAGTAAAGGTCTCCCAGAGGGTGGTCAGCTTTAAAATCATTAGGCAGTCAGCCAGCTTATCTTTTCTTTTATCATTAAGATATGGTTTTAGAGAGTTAAGCAGCTTTTCTCGAGGGTCATTACCTTTTTGTGAAGCATCTAGAATCTGTTTAATTTTAAAAAACATTTGTAAAGTATCAGCATCAAATGAACCTGAAGAATTTTTGCCTTCATCTGCCTGAGTGTTGGAGCTGCCTTCAGAGCTTGGCTTCACCAAAAGACTCAGCATGTTTTTTATGTTATCTTGAGAATTGCCTCCTGATAATAAATCTTTAATCTGATTAAGGTTTTTTTCTATATCCTGGCTCATATTTTTACCTCCTGCCTGAAAGGGCACTTATTCTGAAATTGATTGCATCAGAATCTGTATTGCTTTATTTCTGTCTGTTTTGAGGATATCTTGAAAATCTGGGCTGTTGAATTTCTCAATTATAATTTTTTTCTTAGAATCAGGAAGAGCATCTATTATTTTTCCGATATCAAAATTTATATTACTTGGTGCTTCTGAAATCTTTGAAAAATCCTGATTGATAATAGCACTTTTAATATCATTAATATCATGATTCTTAAGTATTTCGATAGCTTTATTAACCGATTGTGACATTTTCTTGTCTTCCATGTTTGATAGCATGCCCATTAGCTGATTTACAAAATTCTCATTCATTTTAAATATCACTCCTGCAATTTAGATTTTAAGAAATAAAAACCATTCTTCATATACTAAAATATACTCAGAATGCAGAATGTTATGACTTCATGATTTGTTTTATATTATGCGCTAGTGCTCTTAAGTGTGAACGTATTCCCAAAAAGCGTGCAAAAAGCGCTTCACATCCTATAGTGAAGCGCTTTTCTTTTAATTTAAAGTTATTGAGGGCTATTAACTGTATTGTCAGAAATTTCAGATGAATATTTGGATTTTTTTATGTTATCCCCAATCACTATATCGATCCCGTCATCAGTTTTTAACAATTCAAGATTGTTATCTGTATAAGGAGTAATCAAGCTTGTCTTTAATTTTTTATCTATTGTTTCATTTGTATCACCACTTTTTTTACTGCTAAAAAGGTTGAATAGCATGTAATTTGCTCCTTTCAGAATACATTTTCCCTCCTTAAACTGATTATAGCATATGAATTTAAAATTAAAAAGATACAAGAATAAAAATTAAAATCATACACTTTTATGTAAAAATATGAAGATAAATGCATAAAACAAAATACTTAAAAAATAAAAGATAAAATTCTACTCAGACCCCTCTTTCTCCCCTAAAAAGGGGACGAAAAGTAAGTTTTTATAGAAAAATCTTCATGGAAATTACTATTCGCTCCCTATTAGGGAGGCTAGGAGGGTCTAAGTTTAGAAGTATTTATATTTGTGCGTTTGCCTTGTACAAATTTAGATGATGGTTGAAAAACAATCATTATTTTATTATGCTATACATGAAAATATTTTAAGCTATTGATTGGATTGATTTGATGAATTTGATTGAATTTTTTAAGCCGCAAAAGACTCTTTCGATAAGTACTACAGGGGAAGCCTGTTTTTTAAATTGCGCACACTGCGGGGGACATTTTCTAAAATCCATGACTGCAATTGAGCAGGCTGCTGATAAAGCAAAAGCAAGGGATGTGAAAAGCTGCCTTATCAGCGGCGGATGTGATAAAACGGGTAGAATTCCTATGAATCCACGTATCATAGAAGAAGTTAAACGCTTAAAAAATAACTATACAATAAATATGCATGTTGGAATGCTTAAAGCTTCTGAGGTAGATGAGGTTTGCAGTCTTGCAGATGTAATTTCTCTTGATATACCTGCAAGCACAAAGGTTGTCAGGGAAGTCTATGGGCTGGAGTATGAGTATAATGATTATATAAAATTATACAGTAAACTAAGAGAGAAGATTAAGGTTGTTCCGCATGTTTGCCTGGGGCTGATTGATTCGTACAAACTTGAAGATGAAGTGAAGCTGGTAGAAAGGCTTGCAGTAATAAGACCTGAAAGCTTATGCTATATAATATTTACACCTGTCCCGGGTACCGGATTTGAAAATAAAAAGCCTCCGAACAGCATAGCTGTTGAGAATATTTTTAAAAAGACAGTCGAATTACTTCCTGAAATGAGGCTTTATCTTGGATGTATGCGGCCGGGCGGAGGTTATCGTGAAGAAATAGACGTTAAAGCAGTTGAGGCAGGAGTGCAGGGTATAGTAATGCCTGCAAGGAAAGCAGTTGAAAGGGCTGAAGAAATGGGATTGAATGTCATCTGGAAGGACGAATGCTGCGCTTTCTAATAGTGTAAAGTGTAAAATGCAAAGTGTAAAGTATAAAGGCGAGAGTTATTTTGAGTTCTAAGAAAAATCAGGGGTGAGCTATGAAGATTTCAATTGGAACTGAAGGTGTGCTTGGAATAAAAAAAATAAAAATGGATGCGCTTCCAACAACAGCCTATCTTATGGTGGGAACCAGCTGTCTGAACAACTGTCTTTTCTGCCCTCAGGCAAGATTGAGCAGAGATGGAGAGCACTTGCTTTCACGCGTATCATGGAATAGTGTTACGATGGATATATGGCCGTTAATAGAAAAGGCTTACAGAAAGAATAAGATTAAAAGAGCATGCATACAGGTTGTAAACCAGCCGGGAGTATTTGAATTACTGGAAAAGGAGCTTATTAAATATTCAAAAGCTGCAAAGATACCTTTATGTATTTCCGGAGGAGTTAATTCTATTGAAGATGTTGATAAGCTTATTGAGCTTGGTGCAGACCGTATTGGTATTGCACTTGATGCTGCAGCTCCGGAAATTTATAGGAGAGTAAAGGGATTGGATTTTTTAAAAAAATTATACTTGCTCGAAAAAGCGGCAGCAAAATATCCGGGAAGGATATCGACCCACCTGATTGCTGGATTGGGAGAAACTGAAGAAGAGATGATTGGTATGATACAGGAGATGTACAATAAAGAAATAAATGTTGGGTTATTTGCATTTACTCCCGTACAAGGAACTCTGATGGAATATCAGAAGCCGCCGGAAATAGGTTCATACAGGCGGATTCAAATAGTACATTACTTAATAAAAGAAAAAATCTGCTGTAAAAACGAAATAATATTTGAAGATGGAAAAATTAAAAAACTGCCTCTGGAACTTGGAAGACTTATAGAGACAGCACAAGGTGTCCCTTTTATGACAACGGGATGCTTGGGCTGTAATAGACCATATTACAATGAAAAGCCGGGGGGAATTATGTATAATTTTCCGCGTCAGCTGACGGAGGAAGAGATAAAAAAAGCTTACCAAGAAAGTAAATTATTAACATATTAATTGCATAAAAATAAATTTCTTCACAAAATTTTGATAGCAACGTGAAATCATTTTGAGGTCCATCCCAAAGAAGTGTTTCACAAATGATTTCACTTAGAAGTATTACAATTATGCAAAAAATTTTGCTCATAAATTATTTTTATGCAAGTATTAAAGAGGATGAGGATTGTATGGAATGGAGATTCATAAATTCGGGATTGGCTGATTGTTATACAAATATGGCTGTTGATGAGGCTATAATGCAGTGCTATTCTTACGCAGGTAAAAAGCCTACTCTCAGGATTTATGGCTGGAATCCGCCTGCGGTTTCGTTAGGCTACTTTCAAAATATTGAAAGAGCATTGAATGTCGAAGCATGCAAAGAGCTTAAAATAGATATAGTTAGACGCTTGACGGGAGGAAGAGCTGTACTGCATCAGCATGAAATAACATATTCAATCATAATTGGTGAGGATTATCCTGGAATTCCTCAGTCTGTAGTTGAGTCATATAAGTTTTTATGCAGAGGATTAATTGAAGGATTGAAATTGGCAGGAGCTAATGTTTCTATGGAAAGTGGCAGAAAAAATCTTAGAGAAACATC
Organism: Deltaproteobacteria bacterium; assembly: GCA_050258375.1. Classification (GTDB taxonomy): domain Bacteria; phylum Bacillota; class Clostridia; order Acetivibrionales; family UBA4821; genus JBLMYQ01. The sequence continues at coordinate 53,314 of JBLMYQ010000024.1, forward strand.
AACCCAGGCATGTTTCGATTCTCCTTCAATTTACGAAATAGTCTGTGAAGGCAAAAAGCTGGTAGGAAGTGCCCAGGTCAGAAAAAATGGAGTGATTCTCCAGCATGGTTCAATTCTTTTAGATATTGATATAGATAAGAATATTGCAATAATGGGAAGGAATAAGAAAGAAAAGCAGCTGCTGAAACAGATTTTAGAAAACAAAACAGCAACATTAAGACAAATCCTTGGCGAAAGTAGAGACTTTACAGACATTCCTGATTTGATTTTTAGAGGATACTGCGAAGCTTTAGGTATCAAAGGGCAGTTAGATAATCTTCTTCCTGATGAAGAGCTGATGTGTAATGAGCTTATAAAAAAATTCAGTTCAGAAGCATGGATATTACTAAAATAATAATAAATAAAAATTTATTACTTGAAATCTTACGATTTGGTAATTATAATAATATTTGCCAAATAATGTAAGTTTTTTTATTTTAACCAAAAATTTAAAAGGAGAAGAGAATGGAGCTTAAAGAATACATAAGAGTACTACAAAAAAGATTATTGCTTATAATGGTTGTCTGCTTTTTTTTCACTGCTGCTGCGGTTTTTGTTAACAAATACTTTTTTAAGAATATATTCGAAGCAGATACATCGCTTTATGTAGGAAAGCAGGCTACTGACCAAAATGCACTTTTATACAATGATTTATTGATTGGGCAATCTCTCGTAAAAGATTATAGGGAGCTTGCAAAGAGTAGAATTATTTCTCAAAGTGTTGTCGATGCCCTTAAGAAGGAGGGAAAAGCGCCTGCTAATCTTGACCCGCAACAGCTTTCCAGAAAGATAAGTGTAAATCTAAAGGGTGAAACAAGAATAATAGAAATAACAATTGAAGATCAGAGCCCAGCTAATGCAGTAATATATGCTAATAAAGTAGCTGATATTTTTAAGGTTAAAGCTAAGGAGCTGATGAAGGTTGAAAATATAGAAATAATAGACAGGGCAATATATCCGGACAAGCCTGTAAAGCCCCAAAAAACCCGTAATATTGTTATTACATTTTTAGTTGGATTAATGGCTGGAATTGGATTGGCATTCTTCTTGGAATACATAGACAATACTCTAAAGACATCGGAAGATGTCGCTAAATATCTTCAAATTCCTATTATAGGAGTAATACCTGTTTTAGAAGCAGAAAAGAGGTGAGTGAAATATGGAACAAGCTATGCTTGAAGTTTTATCAAATCCCAAATCACATGCAGCTGAAGCATACAGGATATTAAGGACAAATCTTCAGTTTTCAAGCCTGGATAGGGAAATCAAAACTATAGTTATTACAAGCTCAATTCCAGGAGAGGGCAAAACAACAACCATTGCAAATCTGGCAATTACATTTGCACAATCTGGAAGCAGGGTTCTTCTTGTAGATACAGACCTTAGAAAGCCAAGGATACATAAGCTGTTTGGTCTCGAAAATAATAAGGGCATTACAACCCTGTTATCTCAGCATGAGACTATTGAAAGCTGTATATACAATGAATTTGATAACCTTGATATTATTTGCTGCGGACCTATACCGCCTAATCCATCAGAGCTTTTGGGCTCTTATGCAATGAAGGATATAATTGAGAAATTCAAAGAGCAATATGATGTAATACTATTCGATTCTGCTCCTGTCAATAACGTTACTGATGCAACAATTCTTGGGGCAATATGTGATGGGGTAATACTTGTTGCCAAATCAGGAATTGTTGACATATATGCGGTTAGAAAAGCAAAGGAAATGCTCAATAATGTAAATGCCAATATTTTAGGTGTTGTACTAAACAGCATAAATAATAAAAATCAGAATGCTTACTATTATTATCAATATTATTATGAGGAAGAAAGCTGAAAAATACTAAAAATAAGAAGGTAACCAGGGTGCATGATATACATAATCATATACTAGCAGGGGTTGATGACGGATGCAAAACATTTGAGGCCTCAATGGAGATGGTCAGAATTGCAGAAAGCAATGGTATTAAAACTATTATTGCAACGCCGCATTATATCCCGGGATTCAGTACAAATCCAAGTGTAGAAACCATTAGAAATATGGTTAAGGAGCTTAATGATAATATTAAAGAGCAAGGTTTATCTGTTGATGTTCTTGCGGGAATGGAGGTATTTATTTCTCCAGAGCTTTCAGAGCTGTATGAGAGAGGGGAAATTCTCACTTTAAATGATACAAGATATATGCTTATAGAGCTGCCGGCAAATAGTATGCCTGCATATCTTGATGATGTAATGTTCAAGCTTCAAGTATGCGGGCTTATTCCTGTTATTGCACATCCTGAAAGAAATCATGTATTTGGGAGAAGCCCTGAAATAATGATTAAAATGGCTAATCGAGGTATTTTATTTCAAATCAATTCGGGGAGCTTAACCGGTATTTTTGGTAAACAGGTGCGCAGCTTTGCACTGAGCCTTTTATCTATCGGACTTGTGCATATAGTAGCATCTGATGCGCATTCGACCCACCTTCGTAAGCCTGAGCTAAAGCAGGCGTATGAAATAATAGCAGCTAAGGACAAAAGTGCCTTTGAAAAAATTATCGAAAACACAAATAAAATTATTTGTAATAAAGAGATAATGAACGAGCATATAAATATCAAGGATAAAAACAAGACAAACTGTAATCTGATGTATTTATTAAATTCAGTAATAGGAAAATAAATTATTTGGAAAGGATTGAATATGATAAAAAAGTTTGTATTCGGACTAATCTTTTTTATTGTTGTTCTTATTTTTGCTGGATTATTTGCTGTAAATTATTTGTTTGATAAATATCTGGCAGAGCCGGAGGTAATCGAAGATTTAGTAAAGGATATGTCAGAGAATGCTGAATTTGAAAAAATGAACTTAAAGCTTGCTGAGTCCGGTTTTAAGAAGGTACAAGTCTCCAGAGGTAAAATGAAAAGCCAAGATAACGATTCATCAAAAAATATTAATTCCATAGAAAAAAAAATAAATAAAAACCATATGGAAAATATTGACAATTATCAAAATGTGGATAATAATGTAAAAAGGTCAAAGGGAAAGATTAAAATTGACCCTGCAGATAAAGCCCGGGTAATATCGATATTAAAATCAAGCTTGACCAGCAGTGACATTCAGGAATTAAAAAAGATTGCAGCTAATAGACCCTTGACTTCTGAAAAAATAGCAAGAGCCAAGGCAATACTTAAGGCAAGGCTTTCCAGTGAACAAAAGAATGAACTGAAAGCTATATATCGGAAGTATTATGGCTAATTATGCCCTTGCAGAGAAAATAAGCAATCAGGCAGTTATTATTGCTGCGATAGTGCAAAGGAGGATATTGTATTGGGCAGTTTAGAATCAACAGTAAAGGTGTATTCCGCATATGATTATGGCAGCAAAAAAACATTAAATGTAAAATATAATCATAAATCAATGTTGTTTTCTTTAACAAAAAGGCTTTTTGATATTGTTGTTTCAGCATTTCTGCTTATTGTTTTGTCGCCTGTGATAATATTAACAGCAGTACTTATAAAGCTTGATTCAAAAGGACCTGTACTTTTCATGCAAAATAGGGTAGGAAAGAATGGAAATGTTTTTAAGATGTACAAATTTCGCTCAATGTATATAGATGCAGAAGAAAGACTAAAGGAGTTGAATTCTCTCAATGAAGCAAAAGGGCCTATTTTTAAAATTAAAAACGATCCCCGTGTTACTAAAGTAGGAAGATTTCTGCGCAAATCAAGTATTGATGAGCTTCTTCAATTAGTTAATGTAATAAAGGGAGAGATGAGTTTGGTTGGACCAAGACCCCCCTTGCCAAGAGAGGTAAAAAAGTATACACTAAATCAAAAACAGAGACTTGTAGTTACACCGGGAATAACCGGTTTGTGGCAGGTAAGCGGTAGAAGCAAGCTTACTTTTGATGACATGGTAAGCCTTGATTTATACTACATAGAGAATAAAAACATATTTTTAGATTTAAGGATACTTGTAAAAACCATTCCTGCAGTTTTGAAAATGGACGGAGCTTATTAACTTGCCCTTCTGGCTTTCCTCTTTTTCAATATAGGGAAGAATGGGTATAGCTGGGAAGATTGTATAGAGGTTAAAAATAATTAAAATGCTACATATAAGGGATTGATATTGATATGTCACTATATTTAATAACGGGAGGAGCCGGTTTTATCGGCTCCAATTTATCAGAAGAGCTAATCAGGTGTGGTCACAGGGTAAGGGTGTTTGATAATTTTTCTTCAGGGAGTGAAGAAAACCTTAAGGATATCCTTAGCGATATCGAATTAATAAATGGAGATGTAAGAGATAAAGAGGCTGTTGAAAAGGCTGTCAAGGGAGTGGATTTTGTGCTGCATCAGGCAGCGATTGCTTCTGTTCAGGCATCCATAAGAGACCCAATACAAAGCAATGAAGTAATACTTGGAGGAACTCTTAATGTCTTATGTGCAGCAAGGGATTCTGGGGTAAAGCGTGTAGTTCTTGCTTCTTCGGCTGCGGTTTATGGAAGCTCAGAAATACTGCCGAAGAAAGAAAATATGTGTATGCAGGCACTTTCCCCGTATGCAGCTTCAAAGCTTGCAGGAGAAACCTATGCAGGAATTTTCAATAAGCTGTACGGGCTTGAAACGGTATGCCTTAGGTATTTTAATGTATTTGGTCCTAGACAGGATCCAAAGTCTGAATACTCTGGAGTAATATCAATTTTTATGTATTGTATAAGAGAGGGAAGAGCTCCAATTATATATGGAGACGGAGAGCAAACGAGAGATTTTATTTATGTAAAAAATGTGGTATCAGCAAACTTACTTGCAATAGAATCAGAAAAAGTTGGGCATGGCGAAGCAATTAACATTGCAGGTGGAGACAGGATATCTCTTAATAACTTGGTGCAAATACTTGGAAAGCTGGTTGAAAGAGACATAAAGCCTGAATATAAAGCGGGAAGAAGTGGAGATATAAAGCATTCCCAGGCAGATATCAGCTTAGCTAAGAAGCTGTTAGGATATGAAATTAAGATGGGATTTGAAGAGGGATTGGAAATATTGTTTAAGCTAATCTGATTTTAAAAAGAGCCATCTCTTTATAAGAGATGGCTCTTTTTATGTTTATACGGCTTTTTATAACTACATAATAAAAATATATATTTTCTATTGTAAAATTATGGAAAATATGCTAAAATACAAAACTGTTGACAAAATGGAATTAAATGTAAAAAAATACTTAATAGGTATTTAAAGTGCAGGGATATAAAGCCGTTCATTGGAATAACTTTTTAAGAAAAGCAAGAGGTGAAAAGTTGGATACTAATGTACTTAAAAGTCTAAAGCGAAAAGCAGTTACAGGAACAAAGTGGACAACAATATCTACCATTATTTCAACAGTAACACAGATGATTCAGTTAATCGTATTGACACAATTGCTAAAACCTTCTGATTTTGGGCTTATGGGAATGGTTATGGTCGTAATTGGATTTGCTTCAATGTTTGCAGATATGGGTATATCAAATGCGTTGATATACAAGCAGGATAATACTCAGGATAAACTTTCAAGCCTTTATTGGTTAAATATAATAACTGGTATAGCGGTATTCCTGTTCATATGGTCATGTACTCCATTAATTGCAGGATTCTATAACGAGCCTAGAATCATGGGACTGATGTTTTGGGTAGCCCTCACTTTCCCAATTGCTTCTTTGGGGCAGCAATTTCAGGTGCTTATGCAGAAGGAGCTAAGGTTCAACTGGCTGGCAAAAGTGGAAATATGGTCAGCGATTGCAGGTTTAATCGTATCTGTAGTTTGTGCTTTCTTAGGTAATGGGGTAATGTCATTAGTTTGGGGTCAATTATCAAAGACTGCTGCTAAAACCTTTGCCTTAGTGGCAATGGGTCTGAAAATCTGGCAGCCAAGCTTTTACTACAGCAATAAAGGTATCAAGGAATATGTAGAGTTTGGGTTTTACCAGATGGGGGAGCGCAGTATAAATTACCTGAATTCAAATTGGGATTATATCTTTATAGGAAAGCTGCTGGGGGCAGAAGCTTTAGGCTATTATACAATGGCATTTAATTTAATTGCAATTCCTGTAAACAAAATTAATCCAACAGTTGATAGAGTAGCGTTTCCTATTTTTGCTAAAGTTTCAAGTGATTTAGAATGTTTAAAGCATGGATATTTTAAAATGCTAAAGCTGCTTAACCTAATTAACTTTCCTATGCTGATGGGACTGCTTGTTACAGCTCCGTATGCTATTCCTTTGATTTTTGGAAAGCAGTGGATTCCTAGTATCCCACTTGTACAAATACTGGCACTTATGGGTTTGCTGCGTTCAATAGGTAATCCCGTAAGTATTCTTCTTCTTGCAAAAGGTCGTGCAGATTTAGGCTTCAAATGGAATGTAATGCTTATGATTACCCAGATTCCGGGTATATATCTGGGCGTTCACTTTGGAGGAACCTTGGGAGCTGCTGCAGCATTTTTAATACTGCAGAGCATTTATGCGGTACTAATATATCTGGTACTGATTAGGGCTGTATTAGGTAAGTGCCTGACCGGATATTTAAACAGTATCTGGCCGGCATTATGGACAAGTGGGTTAATGGCTATTGTAGTTTTTATATGTGGAACAGGCATAGCGTTAGTTTCACTAGATAGTGTGTTTTATTTTCAAGTATTGATAGGACTAATATTTTATACAGCCCTGATTTTATCTTTTAACCGGAATTTGGTTGATGAAGTTAAGAAAATGGTATTTAGCAGATTTTGATTTACGATTTAAAGATTGAAAGGAATACAAATGAAAGCTTATAGGATTGTTAAATTTGATCCGGAATGGCCGGAGGCTGTAGACTTTTTTGAGGATTACGAAAGTGAATTTTTAAAATGTATAAATAAATATAACAAGAATCTAAATTTTACTTCGTCTGGGAAAACCTCGCTCTATATGATTTTAAAAGCATTTAACATTAAAGAGGGAGATGAGGTCATATTGCCCTGTTATTGCTGCGGCTCACTGCTGATACCGATAAAAATGCTTAAAATTAAGCCGATTGCAGCTGATATTGATATGCAGGATTTAAATATATCTAAGAATTCAATAAAGCAATTAATATCTAGTAGAACAAAAGCGGTAATAGTACCTAGCTTATACGGGAATCCTGCAAATTTAACAGAAATTATTGAAGAAGTAGGGGGACAGATAAAAATAATTGATGATGCAGCACAAGCTTTTGATGCAAAGCTAAATGACAGGTTTGTCGGTACATTTGGGAATGCGGGATTTTGGTCATTTGGTGTTGGAAAGCAAATCAGTTCATCAGGAGGCTCGTTCTTCTGGGCAGATAACACAAATGATTTTAATTTGAAACGCAGCAGCTTTATATCCCAAATGATTCAGCATTATGTGTTTCTTTTTACAAGGGTAAACCTAAAAAAGAACCAAAATAAAAAATTAGCTATTAAACTCCTAAGTAAACTTAATCAGCTGATAAACAGTAATAAAAAAGTACTGGAAAGAAGCATGGGAAAAATAGATGCTAATGTTGGATTTCAATTGATTAAAAGCTTTGAAGATAGCAATGTAAAAAGAAAGAAATTATATGAAGAAATTAGTTTGGCTTTAGCTGATAAACCTTACATAAGGTTAATTAAGAATATAAGAGGAGAGTCGAGTCCCAATAAAATTGTAATATGTATCGATGAAGCGTCAAGGTATCAGGCGATTTGTAAAATATTGCAACGTAAAGCTGTTTTTTATTCGACAGGATATGAATTGATTTGCGCAGAAGCAATTCAAAAATGCCATAATGCCAAAAAGATAAAAAATTCAATTATAGAGATTCCACTTTCATTAAGAGAAAAAGAATATTTACTCGAAACAATAGGATTATTTTAAGGAGATGAAGGATATGTTGAATTTTTTGCAATATCAATACTTACCTCCAAATGTAAAGGAAGAATTGAAAAATGCAAATGTTTTTATGTCAAGAGAGTATGCAAGCTTTATTAATAAGCTCAATAGACAATATTATTACTTTTTTAATGAAGATTTCATTTTACCTATTGAGATATTTAAAAAGCCTTTCCATAAAGTAGGAAGGATATACAGCGAAGTATATAGGAGAAATCTGGACAGATTAGATGACTATAGTGAAAGAGCTTTTTTGGATGATGTAATAAATATCTTGAAAACTAAATTTAAATTAATGTGTATTAACCAGACAGCCACTACTGCAATTTTAGAAGTAATACCAAGCAACTCCAAGTATATTCCTTTCGGTACCTATGAATTGGATTTAAGCTTAGAAGAGGATACTCTGCTTAATAATATTCATTCAAAGCATCGAAACAGCATAGTGCGTGCAGAAAGAAATGGAGTACAGATAAGGCGTGGGCAGGTTGATTTGATTGATGATTTATATTATGTATTGAGCCATACTTACAGAAGATCAAATATGTTTCTAAATGAGAAGAGCTATTTTGAAGATTTAATTAGAACATTAAACTCACAGAGCATAATATTTGCAGCCTATAAGGATAACGCTGTACAAGGGGCAGCCTTGTTTTTCTACAACTCTCAAAGGTGTTATTACATGTATGGCGGAAGTATTGATTCACCTGAACCCGGTGCAATGAACTTACTGCATTGGATGGCGATACTTTATATGAAAAGAAGCAATGTAAGGGTATATGATTTTGTTGGGGCTAGATTAGACCCAGATAAGGATAGCAAGTATTATACCATGCAAAGATTCAAAGAAAGATTCGGAGCGCAGATAAAAGAAGGATATATGTTTAAATGTGTTCTGAATGAGTTTCAGCACAATGCGTATACGCTTGCGAAGCATTTAGTAAAGAAGAAATGGCAAAAGGACATAATTGATCAGGAAAGCCATAAATATTTAAACATTTTATAAGGGTGGCTGTATGTTAAATTTAATATTTTCTAACGATTATGAAATCTTCTTTGGAGAGAACAAATTCACTGAGGAAGAAATTCTTATAAAAACAACCAATGAGCTGGTACATGTTTTAGAAGCATATGACATTAAAATGAGTATTTTTGCCGACGTACTGTGCTTTCAAAGATATAAGCAGCTGGGTATAAACGAGTTTCCCGAAAAGGTCAAAAATCAGCTTAATGATTTATATTCAAGAGGGCATGATATACAGCTGCATATACATCCTCATTGGAAGACGGCAGTAATTAATAATAACTCCTGGTTGTTTGATAAGTCAAAATATAAGCTAACTGATTTTAGTAAAGAAGATATAAGTAAGATGGTAAGAGAAAGCGTATGCTGTCTTGAGGATTTGATAAATGCTCCGGATTATAGCAGTAATTTAGTAGCCTTTCGAGCAGGGGGATGGTCGTTTCAGCCTGAGCAAAAAGTAATTGGTGCTTTATTGGAAAACGGCATAAGGATTGATTCAACCATTTTTAAAGATGGATATTTTGATGATGGAATCCTTTTTTACGATTTTAGAAAAATCCAAGCAAACAGCGTTAATTGGTTTTTTGATAAAGAAAAAGGACTTTGTTTTGATTCTTCGGATTATGCTGATTCCTTATTCGAAATACCTATAGGCAGTTTAAATTCAAACCTTTTTAGCTTAATGCTTACAAGACTTTACCTATTGTTTATAACAAAATATAAATACCGAAACAGCAAAGCTTTAATGGGAAGCTATATAAACAGTGCAAGGGAAAGCAGGATAAAAAAGCTATTTAAATATGGTCTAAATACTAAGCCTATTATATTTACTTACGATAGAGCTGCTAGCCAACAATTAATGAAATTAACCGAGCACTATTTAAAAAGGGCGTGTCAAAGTGAAAACGATATATTTGTTTCAATCATAGGGCATTCAAAATTAATAAATCACGTTTCACTAAATGAAGTAGATAGGTACCTTCAGGCGGTAAAAGAAAAATACCCGCAGGAGATTAAATTCACAACATATGCAAGCATTTATAAAAAGCTATTTGAAAGGAAAGTATTGAATTGATTGAGAAAAAGGCTAACCGGTTAAATATATTATTTCTTTTTATGCTCCTTTTTTTAGGGAATGATTATTATTCACGGAGGCTATTAAGTTTCTATGGATTCTCGATTTTTGATGTGATTTATGTCGGATATATTTTATACTTCATGCTATTTACTTTTATTATTAATAAACAGAAAATGGAATCTATAAAAATAAGTAAATATTATTTTTTACTCTTAATTGCTCTGCTCACTGATTTTCTTATCGGAATATATAACAGAAATGATTATGTGCTATCAGATTTCAGATTAGTACTTCAATTTGTATTCTTTTATTTATATATTTCGTTTTATTATAAAGATTTGGTTGAAAACAGTAAGGCAAAAAGGCTGATGTATTTGGCTGCAATAACTGGAAGCATGATATATATTATGATGAATGTTTTCCCTCATGGAGCTGTTTATAATTTTTATAATAGTAGAATTGGGTTGAAAGATGACATTGTTGGACAAGGAGATATTATTTTAAGAATTTTTGGTCCTCTTTCAATAGCACTTTGGGTTCCTGTTATAGCTTATAGAATACAAGAAGGGAAAATATTTAAAATAAATGTATTTGCAGAAGCTTTTTTGTGGCTAATGGCTGCATACAGCATATTCGTAAGTGGTTCGAGACAAATCCTAATTATGTTTTTCTTATCGCTTATCCTATCAACAGTAATTAAAATAGGTTATCATCATAATTTTAAGTTAAAGTTTCTTTCATATTATTTTCTTGTCATAGTCGCTTTTTGCCTATTTATGGGCTTGCATTTTTATAATAACGATAGGTATTTGAAGCTTTTTACCCCTATGAATGATACATCATTCAAATATAGGCTATATACCAATACGGCTGTTGTGGAAAAAATAAAGGAGCGCCCAATCATCGGCAGCGGACTGGGAGCAACTTATATGTTTCAATTATATAACGGTTCTCCTATTCTAAAGCTCAATATTGCTGACAATGCCTGGTTAACTTTATTCTATAAGACAAATATATTAACCTCAATAATTATAGTAACGTTTTTTATACAGCTAATAGTTAAAGCTTACAGAACCAGTAAGGCAGACTTTACTATTCTGTTAGCATTGTTATTTTCATCCCTGTTGTCTGCGCATATTTTTACCAAGCTGGAATATGCCTTTATCCTAATGTTTATATACTCAAAAAATAAATCTATTGAAATAAAAAAAGGAGGAATATATGAAGAAAAAATGCCTGTACCTTACACTTGAAGGCATAAACTCAACTGTTTTTAAATCACAGGTGTATGAGCTTATTAATAGTGATATATCAAAGAACTTTAATGCTTGTATAATTTGTTTTCAGCCAATTAACATAAAATGGAATAAAAACAAGCTGGTTACACTAATAAATTTTTTAAAGGATAAAAAAGTAAAGAAGATACTTATACCCTATATTGCTTATAAGAATTTGCTATCTATCTATCTGGCAATCATACCCTTCCTTATAGTGGTATCTATATTTAAAATTTTTACGTCTGCAATATTAATTCACTGCAGAGCTCAAGAAGCATGCTTTTTAGGGTGCTTTGCAAGCAGAATTTTTAATAATTTAAAGGTCTATTGTGATATCAGAGGAGTTCCATATGAAGAATTAAAGGATACTAACATTAAAAGGGCAGATTATTTTAAAAGGATAGACAGATATATATTTAATAGGAGATTTTTGAACGACGATAGAATAATGTTCAACTTTGTATCTAATAAGCTAAAGCTTTATTATGAAGAAATGTATAGCATAAAAATTGAAAACAATTTTTCAATAGTGCCGTGTTT